>CAZMSD010000025.1:0-57867 GCA_964568855.1 uncultured Bacteroidaceae bacterium
TGGCGTGATACAATGGGGGCCACTCTGAATTTCAACTGACTTTGGGATTGACTCTTCTCATCTCCGACGATAGTCGAGTTCTATCCCTTCCCTGGGAATACCTATGCGAACCGGCAACCAAGCGCTTTCTGCTCTATGATTGCCGTCTCGGACTGATCCGCTCCATTGAGGGACTCGGCTCGCGGTCGCCACTGCTTCCTCCACTGCGCATGTGGGTTTGTTTTTCCTGCCCCGCCGACAGGGTGGGGTTCAACACCTTGTGGTGTACGAAGCAAGCGGAAGAGGAGTGGCAGGAGCGGCTGTTCGGACCGTACGCGAGAATAGACGTGGAAGGAATAGCACCATCCAGGCAGCAGTTCCTGGATTCGTTCTCCAAGTATGAAGTGGTTTACTTCGTGGGACATAATGAGGAAACGGATCTGATTCTGACAGATGTGGTGGAAGGAAGTCGGATTTTAAGAAGCACCAGGGTGAAAGCTGCAGAAGTGGCAAACCGGCTGCTTTCGGAAGAGTGTAGAACCAAAGTGTTGATCATCAATGCCTGTCGTTCTTCCCAGGTGGCGACGGAGATCTATCATCGCATGGCCGCTTCGGAAGGGCATCCCCTGACTCCGACGATCATCGCCATGCAACTGGATGTGCCCATCTGCTACGCCTTCGATTTCCAGCGCCATGTCATGCCGCGCCTGATCTTTCGTGCGGATGAGACCATCTCCGGCGCGGTTGCCAGGTGGCGGAACCAGGAAGATGTGGCCGTGACCGAGACTCCGCGCGACCATCCTGCATGGGGAATCCCAACCGTATTTGCACCCTGCGGGGTGGATCCGTCTCCAGAGGTTCTGCGAAAAGCGGATGCCCTTGTCGGCACCCAGGCACTCATTGGATCCTCCAGGGGAGAAGGCTGCGGACCGGGACCGACGGTGGGCCCCATCGGTCTGAACCGCGAGCAACGTTCGATCGTACTCGATTCGATCGATGCGCAGTTCGAGGGAGTAGTCACCCTGAGGGGATCGTTCGGATCAGACGATCACGGCTTACCGTACCGGGAGGAGGTGAGCATCGATCCATTCCTGATCGATATCTATCCGGTGACGAATCATCTCTATGACTGGTTCAGGGAAAACGTGGATCCGGAGGCGCCTCCAAGAGAGAGCTCCGAAAATGATCGCTCTGACCATCCAGCCCGAGTGACATACGAAGCCGCGGAACGCTATTGCGAAAGGATGGGCGGTCGGTTGCCGACCCGTAGCGAATGGGAACGAGCCGCCCGGGGCACTGTGTACACGATTCTGCCTTGGACCGAAGATACCAAGGCTGGGCTTCTGGCAAATCCCATGGATAAGGATCATACTCTGAAGTGCAACGTGTTGTATGGAATGCCGAAGCCGCTCGTCTCGGTTTTCGAAACCAGCGGCGGTCGTACTCGATGGGGTTCCAGTTTCGTAGCGGACATGATCGGCAATGCTGCGGAATGGACCGGTGACCTAGCGAAAATGGAAGAGGCCTGGGTGATGGGATTTGGCCACACGAGGCCGTTGGTGGCCAACATTCCTTCCTTTGCGCGATCGGTTCAAATGGATGCCTGGTTCGGGTTCCGGTGTGTTACTGATTTTGGGAACCGCTTGTAGTATTTTCGCCTTCCGTCGTGAGGTTCACAGGAAGAATCCACTTGTAGTCTCTGCTTTCGATTTGAAGATGTAAAACGATCCGCCAGTTTCCCGGCACCAGCTCGACGCCCTCGGCGGCGATTTCGTCAAGGCTGCCCGGCGAACAACGCTCACCACTTTCGCTTTCAACTTCCGCCAGAACGGCAGATCCGGACTCCACTCCTTTCGGAAGAGGATCCATTTTCAGGCGCACCCGAACGGTTCCACTGGAAGTACGGTCCAGGTTCAACTGAAAGACTGATTCCAGCTCAGCGTCCTCGAAGGTGTACGCCAGGCCCTCGCTTGATTCATCCGATATATCAACGGCAATTCCAAACCCACCTAAAACTGGAAGCGCCCCAGAGAACATATCGCCAAGAGAATCCAGCATGGAAGGACTTCTGTCATCCGGCTCCTCCTGGTCTTCCTCTGCGGGGCCCCTGTCGATCATTTCGCTGACGGACAACAGTCCCTCATCGATCAGTCGACCAGTCTTGCGAATCACCAGGCGAATCTTCTCGTTGAGGATACTGACCGTTTCGGCTGCCTGACCGATCCGTTCTTCCACGGTTTTCCTGCTCCACAGTGGTACCATTTCGCGGTAGGCTTTCCGGCATTCCGGGCACGCCTTGACGTGGGCGACCCGTTCCGGCATTCGTTCCTCGCGTTCCTCCGGGCTGAGTTCGCTGAACTCGGCCAGTTGCACTCGGAAACCCTGGCAATGCAGGTCACGATCACTTTCCTGATGGAATTCCTCCTGGATGAAGCGTCTGAATTCCGGATCTTTCCATGCGGCTTCACAGGCCTCTTCTAATACCTGCCGTTGCGCTCCGCGCTTGCCTGTCAGGTAAGCGATGATGATTGATTTTGCTTCCTTGAGATCCATTTTGCCGGTGACAGGTTACAGGTCGCGATATAATTCGTGAAACAGCTTCTCTTCCGGTGGATCCGGAACGAGCGAGCGATAGCACTCGCTTCGCGAATATCTCTCTATACGTTTGAAGTACCAAACTGGGTGCACCCAGTCCGCCCGATTCGTTTTCCTCCAGTGTTTAAAATTGGCTTCGCAAAGCAGGGCAAGATCTTGATCTCGTATTAGCCGCAGGAGAAAGGAAAACAGATGCCCGGTGATGGACTCAGCACCCTCCTGAGCGAGGCGCGAGTACAGTTCGGCAGACGATTCGAAACAACTCTTCCAGTCCTCCAACTCTTTCAGAGTTGAGGGATCTCCATCCTCAGAGTGCCGCAGCTCTTTCTCGGCACGCCCAGCTCCCTGTCTGATCCGTTCCGCCAAGATGAGATCATCTATCCAAAACCAGATCTCGATCAACAACTCCGGTGTCGTCCATTTCGGCACCTTCTGGGGCCGGCACAGGTGCTGAAGCGTGATATAGAGCAGAACACTTCCAAGCATGGACTGTTCCCGGTCGAAGCCGCGACTGGCACAAGCAATGCTGAACGCGATGAACCACTCCGCTTCGGTCTTGCTCAACGGCGCTATCCGGTAGTGTGCCGGTCGGAAGGTGCGGATTTCCTCGTTGCTCAATCTGGGGCAATGTGTGCGGGCGAGACAGTATGCCATGAAGCGATGCTTCAGTCTGGCATTGAGATTGTATACCGCATTGTCGTTGGGAGCCAGTTTCTCGACCGGTGGAATGTATGCGTTTTCATCGGAACATCGGTGAATGAAGTAGCGCAAATCCGTCCTGACTTCCTGCTGAACAATCGCCGGCAACTCATCATCGGTCAATTGGTGTTCAAGGCGAAGTCTCCAAAGACTATCCAGTATCACACGGTCCCGGCTGGCGCTGTACCCCAGAGGACTCTGCCGGGCTGCTTTCCCAGAGACGAGACAAAGCGCCCCCCCCTCCTGCGAGTAAATCGAGCTGCGAACCAGCCTGTAACCCTCGCGGTACATTGCGAGCAGCTCGGTATCCAGGCCTGTTGCGTAAACCGGAACCTGCAGCTGTCCCTTTTTCTCCTCATCGTCGATCGGGACTGTTTCAGATTGATCAGGTGAACAGTAATTCACTGTCTGCTGCCACCATCGTATGAGGTGTGCTTGGAAAGAGTAATATGGAAATCCGCTGCTCAGTTTCTGCCAGATGTGTTCCCAGCAACTCTGCACCCATTCCGGAGTTGTCGCGGAATCCAGGAAACCCTGAGCCTTCTTCCATATCAGGAATTCCAGATCAATGGCTTTGCTAAGAAAATTCGTGAATTCGGGATGTCCGATTTGCAGCTGCAGCCGCTCACAGAGGCGGTCTTTCCATGGAGTTCGGTCAGCATAGGCGGCAGGTGGAGTGTCTGGTTTGCTTCGTCCTGCAGCCAGTTGACTGGGCGGGGAGGGGAAGTATCGGCGAAGGAGCCGCAGCAAGTCACGGTCGTCCTCGTGATTCTTGACCATTGTCCGAATGGCTGCATCTGTGCATGTAAGCAGATATTCACCTGCACCAGCCCTGGTTTGCGCCTTCTCTTCCAGCAGCTTTGCGTTGAACGGATCGTCCGTGCTTAGGGAATCCAGAAAGTCTGTGAATCTGGTTTCACATGAATAGATGCCGTCCGGAAGGCAAGAACGCACGAATTCGAAGATGTTTGTGTCAGCAGTGTTAGCGAGGGGATAGTACTTCGAAAAACCGTGCAATCGCGCCCTTCGCTCCGTCTCGCACAGCATGTAGTAGCGCTGAGGGAACAGACAGGCAGAAAAAACCGCTGCGAAGGGTAGCCGCTCATCCTGCGCGATATCTGTATGACATTCGATGTCCTCTAGCAAACAAGGAGGAAGCAAGCCCTTATTTTTATAAATTTTACGTACTATGTACAGATCACGAAAGTTTAAACCGGCACTCCTGGTTTCAGGCTCAATCCACTCCAGGACCCGCTGAACTTGAATGATCAGGTCCCGATTGCGGACTGTTCCAAGGAATTCTCGGCAGGTACTAAACAGCAATTCAGAATCGCGCTTCATCGTTGTACAAGAGCCCCGAGTAACCGTTGGACGGAATAGGGACACAAAGTACCGTTCGAATACAGAGTTCTTCAAGGGAAAACGTGGCGTGTCAGAAATCGAGCCCAGAAAACCGGTCGACTTTACCGGGTCGGCACATCCGCCGTGGATCCGGCGTGTTACACGCCATTGCCTGGTCCGTACAGCATGAACCGGACTGGAAGGTCTGGGTGCAGCGATCGACGCTGGAATCAAATCATGGTTGACCAATCGAAATCCTTTCCCTTCTTCAGTTCCTCGCGCAGGCGCAGGAAGGTTCGGTTCGTGTTGATCATGGAGGCCACGGGTAACACGATGGCCTGCGGCAGAATCACGGCAATCCGGTCGCGTCCGCGCGGGTTCATGGAGTGGACGATGACACGCGCTTGTCGATTCGCACCATCACGAATATGCCTGGCCACCCGGTCGCCTTTCTCCTCGCAGGCCAGGTCGTAATCGAGCGAGATGACGTCGAACTCGAAGGCATCCAGCAATCGCAATGCCCGTGCTGCGGTATGCACGAGTACCCAGGCCTGGTCCTTGAACAGCCCGGTCAGAATCTTCTGCCGTTCGGCCGTATCCTCGAGGATCAGCACGCGCAGCGGTGTGAGTTCGTTCATCATTCGACCATGGGTGTTCTCTTGGCAGTCGTAGTACGAGGACTCACCGACAGTCTGTGGTGTGTCACGATCGCAATTTCACTCCCTGAAGGGCTTCGTTGATCGCAAGGTTTGTCTCACAGCGAGCTATTCCCACGTAACACGGTAGAACGCTGAATGAATTTCCGCAGGCTCTTCGATCGTGAGTGTCGGAACGGAAGTGGATGCTACAAGTGTCCAATCCCGGTCGCCTGCATAGGCGTCGCCCGATCGATAGACGTGATAGACGCAGGACCACGGCTTCGCCGTCCAGGACAGGATAGTATTGTCGGAATCCCGCTCGATCAGCAGGTCGGTGACGTGAACGCCGAAGATGCGCTCGCATCCCGTCTGTATCACGACACATGAATTCAGAAGATCATGGACCATACCGCCGCGGTGGTTGTCTATCGCCAGGATCAGGGGTCCCACGTCGATGCCCATGTTCATGTGATTGACCCATCCGCCGTTCAGCCAGTCCGCGGGATAGACGATCAGATTCGAGTTCTCGTCGAAAATGGGTTGGTATGTAGACTGATCAACCGCGAAAGTGTGCGGATCCCTGCTGAATGCATCACCGAAGCCGAAGAGCGGATTCCATAAACCATCGACATCGTAGTATCGGCGAAGCGCTGATACGGCGTGCTCTGTGTAGGCCAGGGCGCATCCGGCCCCGTAGACGGCCAGAGTTCCGAGGTGGGGCGCCAGGGTCGCAGGATTGTTCAGATGCTGGTGCGTCGGCAGGGCGCCGAAGGCATAATACTCGCTGAGCATTCCGGTGGCCGGATCGACGAGATTGCCGCAGGCGGTCAGACCCCAGCAGGAGTCTCCGTAGGTCGCATAGTGATCGTCGCCGTCGCCTACCTGGTCGTCCGCGTGATCCAGGCAGAACCGGCGGTTGGCCAGAACCGCTTTGCGGTTGTTCTCCCAGATGTCCAGCGGTGCGCTGGAGTGCATGTCCGTCCCCGCGCTCTCGAGATCCAGCCAGCAGCTCGAGAAGAAGTAAGTGAACATGGAGCCGGTCCAACTTACGGCGATGCTGTCCGGAGAATCCGGGGGATACTCACCAAGCGGCCGCTGTCTTGCATTGTAGGTGTCCATGGATACGGGGTGTGTCACAGAGCCGAGGGCCAGGATGTCCACCAGCAGCGCCTCGTCCGTATAGGCATCCACATGGCCGAGGAATCCGTTCTCGGGGGTCCACGCCAGGTGGAATTGATTCATGTGTTCCTGGGAAAGGGTGTCCACCATCCAGTCCCACTCCACTGCGTCGAACAGGGCCTGCGCGTTCGCTTGGATGGAGTTGTTGTCCGGGAAATACTCCTTTACCGTCAGTACACCGTACATCAGCAGCATCGTGTCGTACAGCGAAAGCTCGGAGGCGTCCTTGCGCATCCCGGTACCGGCCTCCAGAAAATGGTAGAAGAAGCCATGGAACCCGGCGGATGAATCGTCGCCGGACATGGGCAGCCCGGCCAGGTTATCCAGGATCCGCTCTACGCGCTGTTCACCGTCTGAGATGTACCCGCGGCTGTCTCCGGTGCACAGCGCCGCCAATTGAAAGCCCGTCGCACCGGTGCTGACCAAATCGTGGTACGTGGAGCGATCGAGGGCGAAACCCAGCGAATCGGTGAAGACGAGGAAGTAGTTGGCGGCCCGCTGGGCCACTAGATCCAGAAACGCGTCAGCACTCCAGGAGTGCGGGTCGCATTCATCTTCGGAGAGCGTGAATTGCAGGTCGTCGATATAGAAATGACTGTCGCGTTCGTCGTTCTGGCCGCCCGGGATGACCAGCGACAAGATCTTCATCGCCGACAGATCGACTCCGTTCATTTCACCTGCTGGAAACGAGTACTGTTCCCAACCTCCTGTGTTCGGGACGTAGATCGATTTGACCGCCGAGGCTCCGTGTATGTCCTTGAACTCCAATTGTATCACGTGATCGAAGCGGCCCGCGGCGTTTCCCTTAGCCCAGAAGTCGAAGGAAAGCACCTCGACGCCCTCGACATCGCAGCCGTTTCCCGCACTGTTTGTCAAGTGGCCGTAGATGTCACCGAAATCAAGCGAGTAGTCAGGGTGGTCGACGTGATTCAGCAGGGAACTCCACGTTCCGCAGAAGCCGTTGCCTGTAAACGAATAGTCCAATCTAAGCGCGGACCCGTCGTCCCCGTGAAAATCGACCGTGTCGAATGACAGACTGATGGCGCCGTAACCGTTGTGGTCCGTCAGCGTCCCCGTGTTGCCGGAGAAGTTGTTGAAGATATCCTGGTCGTTGAAATCGTCGAAATCGACCCGAGTTTCTGCGCGAACCGGATGACTCAGCAACAGCCCCAGGCAAATCATCAGCGACGGTGTGCGCGTGATTCCGCTGGACATCATGGTATTCCTTTCTTTCTGCGGCGTGTTCCCGTCCAAGATACCTGTCGGGGACCGGCTCCGGTCCCGCAGGACTGGAGCCGGACATACCGCAGCACGCATCAGCCGTTCATTCAGCCACGGTGACGACACGGTAGAAATGCTTGCCCTGAACTCGATCGCCGATCCAGGTGGACCCGTTGAAGGTTCCGCCTTCCTCTTCACTGAAACCGCTCCACGGCGAAGAGGACGATTGCACGACGAAGGGGGGAACACAGTCCCACTCCTCGTACTCCCAGGACAGTTGGATCGTCAAGTCCGACACTGCGATCGACAGGTCGAACGGTTCGGGCGGCACGGCGCCTGCTTGCGGGAAGTGGTACGCACCCAGGTCGGCCAGGGTCAGGTCGGGATCGCACGAACCCCCGCAGTCCGTGGAGGTGGCGTCGATACAAGGTGAGTCTTCCTGCAGGCGGTAGTCGCCCGCATCCGTGTCGACGAACAGCGGGTCGAGCTCGAAGGAGCACGAATCCGGCGAGCAGCCGTGATACTGATATCCCGTGTTCTCGAAGACATCGTTGCAGCACAGCTCGATCGTGCCCGCTCCCGTGAAGTAGATGCCCCCGGTCCGATTGCTGTTCCAGTTCCAGGCCGCGATGTTGCTGCGGACACGGATGTGCGTATCCTCGGCGCCCGTCAGATAAAACGCCCCACCGTAGCCCCATTCCTTTGCACGGTTGAAGACAAGCGTATTTGCCTCGATAATCAGCTCTCCGCCCGAGGCGGCTCGAATGCCGCCACCGTGGCGATGGTCGGCGTAGCAGTCATCGATGACGTTGCCGCGAATGGTGGCCGACAAGGGGCCTTCGGAATAGATCCCACCACCCCAATCCGCTTGACAATTCCGAATCACGTTGTCTTCGACCAGGCAGCCGTGAGCATCGCTCGTGATACGGATCCCTCCCCCTCCGTGCCAGGCCCAGCAGTCCCTGATGGTGTTGCCCGCGATCGTCGTACGCTCGCCGTCATCGAAGATGCCCCCTCCGTAGCCGCCCCAGGCTCCGGAGGTCTCACCAGCGGCGATCAGGTTGTCGCGGATCACGTTTTCGAATCCGCTGCAGTAGATGTTTCCCCCGCTGATCGAACCGCGGCCGTTGATGATCGTGCAGCCGATCAGCGCTGCGTACGCGGTGCTGTAGAAGGTCACCGGTCGACCGCTTTCCTGGGAGTCGATGATCGTGTCGTCGGTGGAATCGGCCGGCGTGCTGCTGTGGCCTCGCGTTCCAAGCAGGATCACGCCGTCGCGCATGTACACGTTCTCGTGATACACACCGGCGGCTACCGCGACCGTGTCGCCTGGCGCAGCTGCATCAAGAGCGGACTGGATGGTGTCGTAATCGCCGGGCACCTGAAACGTCGAGCGGCCGGCCTTCGAGGATAAGGCCATGGTGAAGAGTGCGAAAAGAAACAGCACCAGCGAGACCAGGCCGGTTCCGATGATCCATGGATCCCTCCGTTCATTGCTTGGTGAAGTCCAATTCCCGCCGCGCTTCCTGGCATTCTGCATGATTGGTTCCTCCTGATTTGATGCTACTCGGCGCTGGATGAGACGGCGCTCCTACACCTAGGGATGGAAGGGACAGGCGATCTCGCAGTTGGACCAGGGCCTGGCGATGGTTGTCGATTAGCACAGTCCCCTCGCACTAGAACTGAAGCACACCGAAGCGGAGAACAGATCCACCAAATCATTAACAACATAATTGCTTGATAGTATCAAAATATCATTTTATATTACTAATTGGTTATACGGTTATATCGCTGAAACGTGATAGGAGTGGCGATTGATGTCCTTACTAATGGAAAAGGATGCTGCCGCAGAGGACATGCCGGGCAGGTTTGGTCTTCCGGCAAATGCGGAGCTGGAGGCTGAGACTGCAGCATGACAAAGCTTGGTCGGTTGGAACCTGCCCGCCCGGGGGATCCTGCTGGGCGGACTGCTAATACTGCTGTTCGTCGTCGGCGCTCGGGCCGGGGAGCTGAGCCTGGCGCAGGCGCTCCAGATCGCAAGTGAGAACAGCCTGGCGGCCGCGGCGGCGAGCGAGCGGGCGGAGGCCGCTGCTGAGCAGCGGCGCGAAGCCCTGGGTTACCTCCTGCCCAAGGTGGACCTGATGGAGGTGGCGGTTCGCACGGAGCAACCGGGCGAGGTCTTCGGCATGCTGATGAACCGCCGCGAGGCGGTGATGGACATGATCGCCGCCAACAGCATGATGTTCGCCAACGGCCAGCCCTACGTGGCCGACCTGGTGAATCCGGATCCGCTCAATACGTACATCACGCGCATCCAGGGCGAGATGCCCCTGTTCGCCGGCGGCATGATCTGGAGCCGCCTGCGGCAGGCCGGACTGATGGCGGAGGCAGGGGAGCTGCAGGCGGAACGTGATACCCGGCAGGTCGACTTCGACGTGATCCGTTCCTGGACGGACCTGGCCAAGGCCCGCGAAGCCCAGGACCTGCTCAGGCGCGCCCGCGAGACGACCCGCGCCCACGTGAGACTGGCCCGCGATTATGCCGGCGAGGGCCTGCTGGTGGCCAGCGAAGTCCTGCGCGCCGAAGTCTACCTGGCCGAGATGGACGAACTCGTGACACGCGCCGAAAACGGGGCCCGGCTGGCGGAGGCGGCGCTGAACTTCCACCTGGGCATCGACCGAGATACGCATCACGAATTGGGATCCATGCCGGCCCTGCCGGAGCGGGACGGGGACCTCGGATCCTGGACGGCCCGCGCCTTGTCCGCGCGCGCCGACCTGGCCGCCGCGCGGCTCAAACTGAAAGCCGGCGACCTTGAGCAGCGGGTCGCCCTGTCCGCCTTTCTGCCCACTGTGGGAGTGCAAGGCCGCTACGATTTCTTCGACGACGAGATCTTCGGTACCGGGGAGGGCAGCTATTCCCTGAGCGGCGTGCTCCGGCTCAACGTCTTCAGCGGCGGGAGCGACCGCGCGCGGTTGAGCCGGGCCAGGCACGAAGCCCGCGCCTGGCGAAAGGACCTGGCGCGATTCGAGGAAGGCGTCAAGTTCGAAGTGCAGCAGGCCTACGGGGACTATGACGCCGCCCTGCTGAGACATGAGGCCGCTTCGCGGGCCTTGGGCGCGGGCTCCGAAAACCTGCGCGTCCTGGAGGAGCGCTTCCGCCAGGGCGTGGCCGGTATGATCGAGCTGCTGGACGCCGAGACGGCCCTGCGCGAACTCGAGGTGCGCGAGCTGACGGCCCGCTTCGACAGCTACCTGGCGGCCTACCGCCTGAGACACGCCGCGGGACTGGAAATCACGTAAGACATGCGAGGAGAAGGATAGATGAGACTCATGCAGATCCTTGCCGCGCTCTCGGCGGCACTGCTGTTGACGGGTTGCGGGCACGAGCGGGCCGCCGGCGATGTCGCGGAGCACGAACCGATCGAGGCTGAGCTGACGGAGGTCCGCCTGCTGGAAGAAGCCCGGCCGATCGAGGTGCAGGGCGTGGTCCAGGCCGCGCAGGAGAGCTTCCTGTCCAGTCGCGCCATGGGCCCCGTGGTCCAGGTGCGCGTGAACGCCGGCGACCGCGTGACAGAGGGCGAGGTGCTGCTCGAGATTCAGCAGGACATGAGCCACGGTCAGCTTGCCCAGGCCCGCGGCGCCCGCGCCCAGGCCGAGGCCGCAATATCTCTCGCCAGGCGAAACTACGAGCGTTTCAAGCGCCTCTACGAAAAGGAAGCCTGTTCCGAGCTGGAGCTGGACATGGCCCGCATGCAGTTCGAACAGGCCCGGGGAGCGGTCGAGCAGGCCGAGGGCGCGGTGGAAGCGGCCTCCTCCGTCGCGGAGGAGAGTCGGCTGCGCGCTCCGTTCGAGGCGCTGGTGGTGGAAAAGCTGGTCAACCCGGGCGACCTGGCTGCGCCGGGCAGACCGCTGGTCCGCCTGCAGTCGCTCACCGGCCGCCGGCTGTGGCTCACGGTGCGCGAGGCGGACATCGTCCACTTGCGCACCGGGATGGTTCTGCCGGTGAGCATCGATTCCCGGCCCGACCTGGGGACGATCGAGGGGCGGGTGGCGGAAATCGCTCCCGCGGCGGACATGGCCACGCACACCTTCGCGGTCAAGGTGGAACTTGATATCGACGATCTCGCCCCGGGTATCACGGGACGCGCCACGGTACCCGGCGAGACGCGCAGTCGCATGCTCGTTCCCGTGGACGCGGTGTACCGGGCGGGCTGTGCCTGGTTACGGTTGTGGATGCGGGGGGCGCGGCGCGCACCCGGGCCGTAACCCTGGGCGACGGGAACGCCGGGTTCGTGGAGATCCTCAGCGGCACATCGGAAGGCGACCGGCTGGTGGCCGACCTGGATCGACCCATCGCCGACGGCACGCCCGTCAGGGGAGTGGTCCGATGAACGAACCCAGCGTCAGGAAGGAACTCGAAGCTTCGCGCCGGGAGGCGCAGCGCGAGAAGATGAGCCGCCGCAGGATCGGCCTCTCCGGAAGGGTTGCCGCGGCCTTCCTGCATTCCAAGCTGACGCCGCTGCTCGTGCTGGCGGCCCTGCTGCTGGGAGCTTTCGCGGTGCTGGTCACACCGCGCGAGGAGGAACCCCAGATCAAGGTCCCCATGGTGGACGTGATGCTCGGTTTCCCCGGCGCCACGGCCAAGGAAGTGGAACAGCGCGTGATCACCCCGGCCGAGAAGCTGATCTACGAGATCGAGAACGTGGAGTACGTGTACTCCACGTCCATGCCCGGCGGCGGCATGGTGATCGCCCGCTTCAAGGTGGGCACCGACCCCGACCAGGCGGTACTGCGGGTGCACGCCAAGTTGATGAGCGCCACGGACCGCCTGCCCGAGGGGGCCCTGCAGCCGCTGGTGAAGCCGGTGACCATCGACGACGTGCCCGCGGTCGCCTACACTCTCTGGGGCGATGACAAGTCTCCGGGCGACTTGCGCCGGGTGGCCGACGAGTTGAAGTACGAGTTGACCCGGCACGACCGGGTGGCCCGCGCGGAGGTGATCGGCGGACAGCGCCGCGTGTTACGCGTTGCCTTCGACAAGCGGCTGCTGAGCGCCTACAACTCCTCTATCCTGCAGGCTTACCAGGCCCTGCAGGGAGCCAACTGGCGCCTGCCCGCCGGCAGCATGTCCTCGCTGGACGGAGAAATCGACGTCCAGGTGGGCGGTTTCCTGCGCAGCGCGGAGGACGTGGCCGGCACCGTGATCGGCGTTTACCGGGGCAGACCGGTCTATCTGAGGGACGTGGCCGAGGTGCGCGACGGGCCCGAGGAACCCGCGCAGTACGTCTGGATGGGCACAGGTCCCGCCGCTGCGGAAAAGGGGATCGAGCGCGCAGGACTGGATACTCCCGCGGTAACCCTGGCCGTTTCCAAGAAACCCGGAACCAACGCGGTGGATCTGGTGGCCGACCTGGACGCCCGGATCGGCGGCCTCCTGGGAACCGTGATACCCGGCGACGTGCGGGTGACGAAGACGCGCGACTACGGCTTCACCGCCGAGGAGAAGTCCAACGAGCTGATCTTCCACGTCCTGCTGGCGACGATCTCGGTGGTGATCTTGATGGGCCTGATGCTCGGACGCAAGGAAGCGCTGGTGGTTCTGGTGGCGGTGCCCGTGACCCTGGCCCTGACGCTGGCAGCCAGCTACTTCTTCGGCTACACGCTGAACCGTGTGACTCTGTTCGCGCTGATCTTCTCGATCGGCATCCTGGTGGACGACGCCATCGTGGTGGTGGAGAACATCCACCGGCACTACCAGCTCAAGTGGACCGGGGCGGAGCACGCCACTGTTTTCGGCGTCGACGAGGTGGGCAATCCGACCATCCTGGCCACGTTCACGGTGATCGGGGCCCTGCTGCCCCTGGCCTTCGTTTCCGGCCTGATGGGACCCTACATGCGGCCGATCCCGGTCAACGCCTCGGCGGCCATGTTCTTCTCGCTGGTGGTGGCCTTCGTGGTCTCCCCCTGGTTGACCCTCCGGCTGTTCAACCGCAGGAACGAGCAAACGGCGGCCGCGAGCGAGCACGAGCACTACGACGAGACCAGCGAAGAAACACGGATGCACAGGATCTACGGCGCCCTGCTGAAGCCGCTGCTGCGGAAGCCCTGGCTGCGCTGGGGCGCCCTCGCGGGAGTGGCGGGCCTGCTGTTGCTGTCCATGGCGCTGGTCCCGCTGCGTGCGGTGCTGGTGAAAATGATGCCCTACGACAACAAGAGCGAGCTGCAGGTGGTGATCGATGCGCCCGAAGGATACACCCTCGAACGCACCAACGCGGTCGCCCGCGACCTGGCACAGGTCTTTGTATCACTCCCCGAGGTGACGGACTACCAGGTCTACGTGGGCACCTCGGCGCCCTTCAATTTCAACGGGCTGGTGCGTCATTATTTCCTGCGGAGCGGATCCAACGTAGCCGACGTCCAGGTCAACCTGGTGGACAAGCACCTGCGGGATGAGCAGAGCCACGACTTCGCCAAGCGCGCGCGGGAACTGCTGCTGCCCCTGGCCGAGCGCCACGGCGTGGCCCTCAAGGTGGCCGAAGTGCCGCCCGGTCCCCCGGTGCTGAGCACCATGGTGGCCGAGATCTACGGCCCCGGCGACGGCGAGCGCATCGAGGTCGCGCGGCAGGTTCGTGAGATCTTCGACGAGAGTGAGGGAATCGTCGACGTGGACTGGCTGGTGGAGGAGGCCGCGCCGCGAGACGAGCTGGTGATCGACCGCGAGAAGGCCATCCGCAGCGGTATCACGGCGGAGCAGATCTCCCGCACGCTGCGCGTGGCCCTGAACGGCGCCGAAGCGGGACTGCTGCACGTGGAGCGGGATCGCAGCCCCGTTCCGCTGGTGCTGAGGCTGGACCGGGCACAGCGCAGCAGGATAGATGACCTGCTTGACCTGACGGTCCACGCCGCCGACGGGCGCATGGTGCCCCTGTCCGAGCTGGTGCGCGTCGAGCGCAGCGAGCGCGAGAGCTACATCTATCACAAGAACCTGCGACCCGTGACTTACGTGCTGGGGGAGGTGGCGGGTTCCGCGGAATCTCCGGTCTACGGAATCCTCGACATGAACCCGCGCATCGAGAACATCGACGTTCCCGGCGGAGAGAAGCTCGCAGTGATGTCCACGCACCTTCCGGAGGACAGCCAGCGCTACGCCATGAAGTGGGACGGCGAGTGGCACATCACCTACGAGGTATTCCGCGACATGGGTATCGCCTTCGGCGTGGTAATGGTACTGATCTACGTCCTGGTAGTGGGCTGGTTCCGCTCCTTCATCACGCCGCTGATCATCATGGCGCCGATCCCGCTGACCCTGATCGGCATTCTGCCCGGGCACGGTCTGCTGGGCACTTTCTTCACGGCCACCTCGATGATCGGCTTCATCGCGCTGGCCGGCATCATCGTGCGCAACTCGATCCTGCTGGTGGATTTCATCAACCTGGAGCTGCGCGCCGGAGAAAGCCTGGAGGACGCGGTGATGAAGGCGGGCGCAGTGCGCTTCCGGCCCATCCTGCTGACGGCCCTGGCGCTGGTGGTGGGGGCGGGCGTGATCTACCTGGACCCGATATTCCAGGGCCTGGCGGTCTCCCTGATCGCCGGTGTGCTGGTCTCAACCGCCCTGACCCTGGTGGTGATTCCACTGCTGTACTACATGTACATCCGCTGGGCGGGCACCGAGGGTGTGATACAGAAGGTATAAGGCGGCAGACCGATGAACCGGGTGCATCCTGTCCGAAGAAGAGGAATAAGCGCGATGAAGATGCTGATGGCGATCATCGACGGAAGGCGCAAGGAAGAGCTGGAAATCCTGCTGCGCCGGGAAGGGGTGGCGGGCTTCACCGAGATTCCCGACGTTCATGGTTTCGGGAGCAGCGGTGAACGGATGGATTCAGCCGTGCACCCCGGGACCTCGGCCGTCGTCCTGGTGCTGCTGGAGGCAGCACGGCTCGAGGGGGTCACCGCGGCGATCCGCGAGTATTGCGCAGAGTGCAGCGAGCACATCCGCCTGCTGCACTGGGACGTGTCGGTGGAGATCTGAATCCGCATGCGCCGATAAGTGGCAGCCTGCATCGGTGGGAATCGGATCCCGTGGGAGAGGGATGGATGGAAGCCCGCGATAGAACAGGAGAATTCTTCGAGCACGTTTCCGACGTGCTCAAGGCGATGGCCGATCCCATGCGGCTCCGGCTGCTGCACGCCATGCAGGACGGCGAGCGCTGCGTCGGCGAGCTGGTTTCCATCGCCGGAACCAGCCAGGCCAACGTCTCCAAGCACTTGAAGGTGCTCAGGAAGGCTGGCCTGGTCTCCTGCCGCAGGGAAGGACTCAACGTGTATTACGACATAGGCGATCGCTCGGTTTTCCACATCTGTTCGTCCGTGAGCGATTCGATCATGCGCAGGCTTGACGAGGAGCGCGAGATGATCAGCGACTCCAGGCGCCGGATGGAAGCCGGCGCCGAGGGCGGAGGGGAATGAACCTTGCCGCGCGATGAACAACGGCCTCTGCGCCGGGGAAGGAAGAGAATGCGGGAACTGCTGGAAATCGCCGCCATCATCGGACTCTGGATTCTGCTGCAGAAGGTGGTGCTGCCGCGACTGGGAATCGGCACCTGAATGAGCGGACCCGCCGGCGGCGGGTCTTGCGACGTGCCAGAGACGCGAATCGATGATCAGCGGCCGCTAATCGACGAGCACTCCCCCGCTGCGAAGGGGGACTTGCGCGAGACGTCTTCCCGGACCGCTCAGGAAGAAGGGCGGTCGACTCGATAGAGCCCGACGGGCGCCCGCGGGGCAGGGCTCGGATAAGCGCCGGCCCTTCGAAATCGCCGCGGACACGCAGGCGGAATACGTAACACAATCCGGAGTCGCGCCGATGCTGCGGGAAACCTACCCCTATTACCTGGCGAACGAAGCCAGGCAGCCCAACGCCGATATTGAAGTGCGCAACAAGTACAACGGGGAAACGGCCACCCGCGTTGCGCGTGCCGACCAGGCCGCCATCGACGAAGCCATCAGCAGCGCGGTGGAAGCCGCCGAGTCCATGCGCCGGCTGCCGCCCTTCGGGCGCGCGGATGTCCTTGAGCACTGTGTCACGCGCTTCCGCGAGCGTTTCGACGAGCTGGCCTATTCGCTGTGCATCGAAGCGGGAAAGCCCATCCGCGACGCCCGGGGCGAGGTGACGCGGCTGATCGACACCTTTCAGATCGCCGCCGGTGAGGCGCTGCGGATCCACGGCGAGCAGCAGTCCCTGGAAATTTCTCCCCGCGCCGAGGGCTACGAAGCTCTCGTGAGACGCGTGCCCCTGGGACCCTGCTCCTTCATCAGCCCTTTCAACTTTCCCCTCAACCTGGCGGCGCACAAGGTGGCCCCGGCCATCGCCGCGGGCTGCCCCTTCGTGCTCAAACCGGCGTCCTGGACCCCGGTGGGCGCGCTGATCATCGCCGAGGTGCTCGCGGAGACCGACCTGCCCAAGGGAGCCTTCAGCGTGCTGCCCGTGGGCCGCGAAAGCGCCGGTTCCTTCACCACCGACGAACGCTTCAAGCTGCTCTCCTTCACCGGCTCGCAGGACGTGGGCTGGGACCTGAAGGCCAGGGCGGGCAAGAAGAAGGTGGTGCTGGAACTTGGCGGCAACGCCGGCTGCATCGTAGACGCCGGCGCGGACCTCGAACTCGCCGCCCGGTTGATTCCCATCGGCGCTTTCTACCAGTCGGGCCAGTCCTGCATCAGCGTGCAACGGATCTTCATCCACGAATCGGTTTATGACAGGCTGGTGCCCGAACTCGTCAAGGGCGCCGCTCTTTGGAAGACAGGAGATCCCCTGGAAGAAAGCACCATGCTGGGGCCCATCATCAGCGAGGATGACGCACGGCGCATCGAGCGCTGGGTGGACGAGGCCGTCAATGCCGGCGCGCGCCTGCTCTGCGGCGGCCGGCGTGAGGGCGTGTTCTACGATGCCACCCTGCTAGAGAACGTGAGACGCGACCTCGACGTGTGCTGCAAGGAGGTTTTCGGCCCGGTGGCGCTGCTGGAGCCCTTCAGCGATTTCAGGGAGGCGGTGGCCCGGGTCAACGACAGCCGCTACGGCCTGCAGGCCGGCGTGTTCACCAGGGACATCCACCACGCCTTCTACGCCTGGAACGAGCTCGAGGTGGGGGGAGTGGTGATCAACAACACGCCTTCCTTCCGCGTGGACAGCATGCCCTACGGCGGCGTCAAAGACAGCGGCCTGGGCCGCGAGGGCATCCGCTATTCCATCGAGGAGATGACCGAACCGCGCCTGCTGGTACTCAACCGGGTGGGCCGGATCTGAATGTCGCCGACGCACATGCAGGATGTAACTCACCCGAAATCCTTGTACCGGAGGCGCGTGGGGATCATTCGAAATTCACCGTTACCCTGTAGAATCCCGCCTGCTGACCCGCGATCGTCACCTCGTAATACAACTCCTCCACGGACCCGGCGAGCAGGATGAAATCCTCGTACGGACTCGGCGAGGAATACACGCTGTAATCCAGCGCGCAGGGAACGGTCTCCCAGGAGAGGCGCAGCGTGCCCTGGTCGACCAGTTGCACGTTGAGTACCGGCGGACCCAGGGCCTCCGGGTACTGCGGCTCGACCCATTCGGGATAGACGCCCGTCGCCGGGTCGGTCAGCGCTTCCACGTAGCCCGGTTCAACCAGAGCGTCGATCTGATACAGCCAGTGACCCTGAATGCCCATCTCGCGAGCAATGGCGATCTGCGCCATCGCCTCTTCCGCCGTGCGGTCCACCGCCAGCACGCCCGGATTCAGGCGGTACTCGCAGGGGAACCCGAGATCCACGTAGAGTGTGCACAAGGACGCGAACTCGTCGTCGTCCCGGGTCATGGCCATGGGATTGGCGTAATCCAGCGGATAGGGTATCCAGGAACTCCAGTCCTGCAGGGCGTTGCCGGCGTCCTCCAGGCTGCGGAAGACGCTGGCGCTGAGCAGCCGGTCCGGCCAGCCGCCGTGCAACACGCCCTCCATCAGCTCCACGAAATCGCCGATCAACCGCATTTCCACCTGCTTCCAGCGGTCCATCAGGACGACCGCCGAGTCGCAGGGGATCGAATCTGGCGGACCGGTGGGGATCCAGGGGTGCGGCTCGCCGCCCGGAAGAAAGTGCGGATGGTGCACCAGCACCGTGTCCTGCAGCACCTGCGGATCGAAATCCGCGCCGATGAGTTCGCGAAACAGGTCCTGGCCGGCTGGATCCAGGTCCAGCAGGGCCTCCAGGGGGAGTCCGACCACCAGCGCCCGGCCACCGTCGTGGACCCAGTCGTAGAGGCGCTCCACCAGTTCCACATCGAGCCCCAAGCAGAGCGGACAGGCCGCCGCGTTGTCCATCGGCAGCTCCAGCAGGATTGCGGAAGGCCACTTGTACAGGTTGTCAAGGCCGGCCCACTCCAGGGATTTTTCCATCGCCCGCAGGTGATTGACCGCCTCTCCTTCCATGCGGCAGTCGAGGATGTTGACCACCGTGTCGGGCGCCCAATCGTCGAGGCAGTTCTTCAGCACGGCGTGGAAATCACCCCCGAAGAGATCGTCGCAAACCAGGTAGTCCCTCGGATTCCAGTTGAAGAGCAGCACCTCACCGTCTCCGCATGTGTTGTGAAGGATCGCCGGGATGCTGTCCATATCAGCGGCGATGAAGTCGCTCAGGACCTGGGCGCCCTGGAGCGTCAGTCGGAACACGTTCTGGTACATGCCGTAGGTGGGAAAGAGCGTATCCTGCGGGGCTCGGTAGAGCAGCGGCGAAAAAAGCGATTCGTAGAGCGCCGTGCTCTGCGGGCTGACGGGGGCCGCGCGTTTCGCCCCGGAGGGATCCCGGATGTGATCCAGGTTCAGGCCGTCGAGTTCGTAGTTACCGTTGATCTCCGTGACCATGTCTACGAAGAACTGGCGTGCCTCCGGATCGGCGAAATCCAGCCACTGGGCGTGGTAACCGGCGGCGTCCATCTTGCCCCAATGGTAGTTGACGCAGAGGGGATTGATATCGACGGCGTGATGCTCGTGCGAGTCGGCGGGATCGGGCATGTCGCCGATGTGCAGCAGGGCCACGAGATCCAGGCTCTCGGGAGCACCGGACACAAAGGCCTCCAGTACGTCGAGCGTTGGCGGCTCCCGTTTCCAGGGAGGAACCAGTTCACTGTCCCATTTGCCCATCCCTTCGCGGTAGACGCTAAGGTGGAGCACGTTCACGTTGGCCTGGACGGCCAGCTGCAGGACCTGGTCCACTTCCACCTGCTCGTAGATCTCCAGCGTATGCGTGCCCAGGCCGCGATACTCGGCGGCCGGAAGCCATGTCGCCAGACTCGTGATACACAGGACACACAGAAACAGGGACGTTCTCATCGGTTCACCCGGTTGTACGCGAAATTCCCCCTTGTCGGTCAGGATCCGTACTGCGCAAACGGTCTGCCCGCCGGGGATTCAGCTTTAAAGAATGGATCCCTGAGCTTTGGAGCAAGGATGAATTGTGCTTCAGGATATTGGGAGGGCGAAAGACTTCCTTGGGGCATGCAGACGGAGAATCACTGCGGGGGCGGTCGGGATCGCAATCGGTGATGCGTGAATCCGCGTTTCGCGACCGCCGGTCTTAACTCGAGAGTTCCCTGATCTTCTCCAGGACCTGGTCGGCGTGTGCTCACGACGCCGCTCTTGCGCTTGATCCGGACCTTCACGTTGCTCCAGGATTCGGCGAGACGTCCCCGGGGATCGATCAGGAAAGTGGAGCGGATCAGGCCCTCGAATTCACGGCCGTAGTTCTTCTTCAGGCCCCAGGCGCCGTATTTCCTGATCACCTTCTTCTCGGGATCGGCCAGCAGCGTGACACCCAGCTTGTGCTTGTCGATGAATGTCCTGTGCGACTCGACGCTGTCCGGGCTCAGGCCCAGGACCACCGCGTCCAACTTGGCCAGGTCCTTGAGCAGCGAGGTGAAATCGAGCGCCTCGTTCGTGCATCCCGATGTGTTGTCCTTCGGATAAGCGTAGAGGATCACCCATTTCCCGTGGAAGTCATTCAGGCCGACCTTGTTGCCGTCCTGGTCGGGCAGGGTGAAGGCCGGAGCCGTGTTACCGGTTTTCAGCATTCCAGTTTCCCTTCTCATTGGTAGTACATCGTCGCGAACATTCCGGTCGAATCGCTGCCGGGAGGAATGGAACAGCCCGCAATTGGAGTTTACTACATTCCCGGCCCATGCGACTCAGGTGCATCATCCGGCGGCTGCCCATGGTGGCCTTTCTCCTGTTCGCAGTCCTGGCGGTAACGGGGTTCGACGCAGCTCACCTGCACCACCACCTGGCCGATTCGGATTGTCATACGCACGAGGGCGACGGCGACGCGGAATGCGATCTCTGTGCGCTGTTCCACTCGGGGGCATACGCCGAACTCCAGGCCGCCGTCGATGACGGCGCGGTGGCGCCCGTGGTCCTGAGCGAGGCCTTACCGCCGGCCACCCGCCCCGGTACCTGGCATGAAATCACCCGGCATTCCCGAGCTCCTCCCGTGACCGCTTGACACGGCGGCCGCTTTCTGCGGCGCATTCCCGAACCACACGCTGAGATACACACCCGCCCGGTGCGGTGTATCATACGTACGCTAAGCAATTACGGGAGGAAACCATGCGGTGTATTCTACCCATCGTATCCTTGATTCTATGCGCAACGACCGCTGCATCACAGACGAGCAGCACGGCGACGGGAGTTTCCAGGGAGTTTAATCCGGCCCTCAGCGTCAACGGACTGTTTCTCGGGCAAACCTCGAGCGACGAGCCCACGGCCGAAGCCAACGGAATCGGCCTGCAGGAGGCCGAATTGCAGTTCAGCTCGGTGGTGGACCCCTTCTGGGAGGCGGACCTGATCCTGGCGCTGCATCCCGCCCACGCCGAGAGCGGGGACGTCGAGGGCGCCCACGATCATGCCGGCATCGAACTCGACCTGGAAGTGGCGACCCTGTCAAGCCGCAACATGCCGGCGGGCCTGGGGCTCGTACTCGGGAAGTTCTTTCTGCCCTTCGGCGCGCATGTGCCGCTGCATACCCACCAGTTTCCCTTCGTCCGGGCCCCGCTTGCGATTCAAGCCTTCCTGGGCGATCACGCCCTGAGCGAGACCGGGGTCGAAGTCGCCGCCTCGATTCCGCTGCCCTGGTACAGCGAACTGCGGGTCTACGCCGTCAATGGGGACGCTGCCCTGTTCGACGCGGGGAACCGGGATCTGGCCTGCGGCGGACGCTGGATGAACATGTGGGAGACAGGCCTGGAAAGCACGCTCGAGCTGGGCGCGTCCCTGCTGGCGGGTCCGGCCCATCCGCATCACGAGGACGGCGAAGAGCACCCGGCCGGCGATCTGCGGGTCTACGGCGCGGACCTGGCCTACAAGTGGACTTCCTCCACACGCTCGCAGGGCCCGGCTCTAAGCTTCCGGAATGAGATCATCCTGCCCGATCCCGAGTATGGGGAACACAAGCCCTGGGGGTATTACTCGCTGCTGCAGTATCGCTTCCACCGGAACCTCTGGCTGGGTGTCGGCTACGGAGAAGCGCTGAAGGCGCACCTCGATCTGCATCACCATGAGGGGGATGCGGGGGAGGAGGAACACGAAGCCGGCGACTGGCGCGAGTTGAAAGCCAACCTGACCTTGGCGCCCAGCGAATTCAGCGCCCTGAAACTCGAGGTGTCACACATCGAACAGAGGGACGGCGACTTCGAGGACCTGCGGCTCATGCTGCAGTGGAACTTCACCATCGGTTCCCACCCGGCCCACAAGTACTGAGGGGAGGAGACAATGAGTAGGAATACATTCGCGGCGCTGGTACTGTGCTTCCTGGCTCTTGCCGGGCGGATACCGGCCAAGTTGCGGATCGCGGCCACCCTGCCCGACCTGGGCTGGATCGCCGAGCAGGTCGGGGGAGAGGACGCCGAGGTGACGGTGCTCTGCCCGGGACCCATGGATCCGCACTACCTGCCCGCCAAGCCCTCCCTGGCGCGGAGACTGGCCCGCGCGGACCTGCTGGTCTACAACGGCCTGGAGCTGGAGATCGGCTGGCTGCCCCTCTTGATCGACGCGGCCCGCAATCCCCGGGTACGTCCCGGGGCCGAGGGCGAGCTGGACTGCTCCACGGCTCTGCAGAAAGTGCTGGACGTGCCCGAGGCTCCCTTGGACCGATCCCAGGGAGACGTTCATCCCCTGGGGAATCCGCACTACACGCGTGATCCGCGGAACTGCGCAACCTTAGGACGACTGATGGCCGGGCGGATGGCGGAACTCGATCCCGACCGGGCGGAATACTATCGGCGCAGGGCCGCTGAACTGGACACGCTGATGGCCGGGCTGATCGAGGGCTGGGAGCGGCGGGCGGTCTCGATCGCGGGACATCCCTTGATCGTCTACCATCGAAGCTGGATCTACCTGCGGGAGTGGCTGGGGCTGGAATCTGCGGGAGAAATCGAGCACCGGCCAGGTATCACGCCCTCACCCCGGCACGTCGGCAGGCTGATCAAGAAGGCCGGAGAACTCGAAGGGGTGATCGTGATCGCCGCCCAGTGGCAGCACATCGACGCCGCCCGTGAAGTGGCGCAGCGGATCGGCGCCCCGCTGGCAGTTCTGCCGGGGCAGACCGGCGCCCTGCCGGGCGCGGAGGACTACCCGTCGACGATCGAGACAATCATCGAGCGTCTCGCGCGGGCAGCGGGCGAGACCGTGATACACGGGGAAGAGTGATGATCGAATTCCTTGAAATGATGGCGGCCCCTGCGGCGGCGGCCCTGGTCCTGGCGGCCATGCACTGCTATCTGGGGTATCACGTAGTCAAACGGGGGGTGATCTTCGTCGACATCGCCATGGCCCAGTTGGCGGCTTTCGGCGTCGCCGTCTCGCTGCTCTTCGGGCTGGAAATGGGCGGTTTGGTCACTCACGCCGTGGCGCTGGGCGGATCCCTGCTGGGGGCCTTGCTGATCGCGGGCACCCGGTCGCGGAACGGGAGTGTACCCCAGGAAGCCTACATCGGAATCATCTACGTGGTCTTCAGCGCGGCGATGATCCTCGCGCTGACCCGGATTCCACACGGGGGCGAGGAGATCCGCCACCTGCTGGTGGGCGCCATTCTCTGGGTCACCTGGCCAACGGTGCTCACGATCGCCCTGTATTACGGATTGTTGGGGGTGCTGCTCTACCTGTGGCGGCGACCCATGACGCGGATCTCGCTCGATCCCGATGGCGCCATCAGGGAGGGCACGTCCTTGCGGGGATGGGATTTCGCCTTCTACGCCGTCCTGGGCGCGGTAGTCACCTACAGCGTGCAGATAGCGGGCGTGCTGCTGGTCTTCACGATGCTCGTGGTGCCTGCGGTCATGGCGCTGCGTCTATTCGACGGCACGCGCGCCTTTTTCGCCCATGCCGTGGGCGTGAGCCTGCTGGCCGTGGTCCTGGGCTCGACGGCCAGCTACCTGCTCGATCTGCCCACGGGGGCGAGCATCGTCTGCGCCTTCGGGATCCTGCTGGTATTGCAGGTACTTCTGGAGTCGCTGTTCAGGGGCGACTGAGAAGGTGTGCTACAGACTGCACCGGTATGATGCGGAGAAAGCCGCTCACGGTCGTATATCTGTGGAACACGTCGAGGCTATTCAAGAGCCGGCAGGTCGTCTCCCACAGTCTGGATCGAGAGCGAATCGCCGGCATCTATGCCCACGTGGTCGTAATACATCTTGAGGTACTCAAGGCTCAATTCAGCGGGCACCGAATCGTAGCGGCCCAAATGCTCGTTGTTGAAGCAATCCGCCAGTCCGGAAACGATCAGCCGGCCCTTTCCGACAACAACGCTGGTCGCCAGGGCCTCGCTGGTGTCGAGAAAGTAGAATCCGTCCCCGCCCTTCACCGTCATCGCCGCATCCACCCAGACCGGCGGTGTGTCACGACGGCTGCGGACGAGGCCATCGACCACCAGGCGTACTCCAAGTTCGATTCCATAGTCGGAGAGCCATTCGTTGACTTCGGGAACGAAGAATTCCGGCTGGCCGGCGACGAGCAGCGCGCCCCCGTTTTCCATGAATTCATGGTAGGCCCTGCGGTCCTGCTCCTCGGGCGCCCGCTGGGGATTCAGAATGATGTGCAGATCGGAGCCTGCAGGGATCTTTCGTTCGGCCAGCATGGGGATCCTGCCTGAACGGTAGAGCCAGATGAAAAAGGTCTCCATGTTCAAGGGATCCCACTGTTTAAGCTTGTCCTTGAATGGCAGATCGACCCGCGAATAGTGCTGGTCGAGGCTGCAGGCCGGCAGCACGACGGCCGCTTCAGGGAGCGTGTAAGACCGGGACGCGGACCAGCGCAGCAGCGGAATGACGCACAACAATCCCAATGCCGCCGCGGGTATCACGAGAGGAGCTTTGAATTCCCGTCGCACCGCGACCCGGACGATCCCCGCGAGGCCGGCCAGCAGGAACAGCAAGCGCCAGGGAATGATCGAGTTGCTCCGGTTCAGGTACTCGATCACGCCGAGCAGATGCTCAAGGCGGCCGGGCCAGAACATGGCGAAGTTGGAATAGGTCGTGCTGTCCGTAAATCCGACCACGCGACCCTTGCCGTGTCTCACGGCGATCATCTGGATGAAGCTGCCGAAGCGGTGCTCCGTGCGCGGCTGATGGGGATCGAAGAAATTGGACTGGTGGTAGGCCACCAGCTTGGAGCCGACTTCCGGCCCGGCGATCGCTGTTTCACAGCCCAACCGGGGCTTGATTGAGCAGCTCGTGAGAAAGTGGAAGTACGGCAGATGCAGTACCGTGGGATGCTGCAGCGGACCGAAGGGTTCCCACAACTGGTCGTTCCTGCGCCACAGACCGAAGACGCCGTCGAAATTGTACTCGAAGCCCACTTGCCGGGCGATCTCGTTGAGGTAGGTGCCCATCCCGAAAACGTTGGTGTGGTCGCCGATCAGGTACAATCCGCCGCCCTCATCGACGAATTCGAGCACCGCGTCGATTTCTTCTTCGTCGTAGGACCGGGTCGGCGTTTTCAGGATCAGTACGTCGATCTCCGCAAGCGCTTCCCGCGTCAGCGCTTCCTTCGTGATGCGCACCTTGTAATACCGCTCCAGCAGGCGGCCAAGCCCGTGGTAGTTGTAGGTCGTCTTCCGCCCGAAGACCACGGGCGTCATCGGTGTCTCCACCCACTCCCAGTTGCTGTGGCCGTCGTCGATCAGCACCCGCCCCGATTTGCGGGCTCCCGGGTCCTGGAAATGCACGCCGGCGTACAGCAGTGCGGCCGAGATCGCCAGGACCAGGAAGGGGACGGGAGCGAGCACGACCGCGGCGCTCTCCGGCGCGGCCCGCCGGGGGACGCTGAGTCGCAATCCCGCGAGGAGCGGCGGCAGGCCGGCAACCAGGTGCAGCAGGGGATTCCAGGGATACTCGAAGAAAGCAAGCGCCGAGCCGATCACCGACTGCAGCAGGAAGACCAGGCCGTACCAGATGTAGCACAGGACAAGAAAGGCGGGCAGACGCCAGACCACGGTCCGGGACCGCATGCCGATCAGGGCCTTGAGGACCAGGATGACCACCAGCAGCTGGAATACGAAACCGGTCCATTCGGGGGCGCAGGAAAAGGGCAGGCTCTCCTCGGGCGTCAGCAGGTACAGGTGCGACCCGCCGAAACTGGCGGATGAACCGAACAACCGGCCCAGCCACTGGGCGGCCAGTCCTGTCGGAGCCCAGTGATCGAACATGGCCATCAGGTAGACCGCCGGCCCGGCCAGCAGCATACCCCCCAGGAAGGCGCTTCCGCAATACAGACCTGACGAGGTCAACCGATGCGCCCAACTCCGTCTCACCAGGCCCGCGGCGCCCGCCAGGGCCAGCAACACACCGCCCGGCCACCAGGGCGGCGGGAGAACCGCCGGCAGTCCAAACGCGCCAAGCAGTAACACCAGGCCGAGTGGACGGCTGATTTCCACGGTATGATCCTCGAACAGCCGAACCAGGAATGCCGTCGCCAGGACCAGCAGACCTGTCAGGGTCGCGCCCTCCGGCAGGGTCAGCACGGGATAGAAGAAGGCGGCGGCGCCAAGCGCCAGGTATAGAGCGATGTTTCTGGAAATCAGTCCGTTCCCGGTCATTGCCCGGCCCTCCCCGCGGGTCGACGGCGTCTTGGCTGAGCCGGGGCCTCTCTGGTCTCCGGCGGGGGCGGCGGTACGTAGGCGGTACCCAGCAGCTCGGCCACCATCCGGTTGCGATTGGCGATCTCTGCGGGCGTCGTTTTCGCCGGGCTTTGCCGCTGAGCCCTTTTCTCCACCGGGAAATGCTCAGCCATGTACTCGCGCTTCTTCATCTTCGTCGCCGGCTTGTCGCGTCTCTTGCCGTCTCTCCTCGTGAAGCGCGTACCCAGGCCACGGACCTTGCCCTTCCTCGAACCGCCCTCCAGGCTCCAGCGGCTGAAGAATCGCTCGTCGCCCACCACGGTCACGGATCCCCGGCCAAGCTGCTTGCGGGCGATCACGGGGTAATCCCAGCAGGAGACCAGTGTATCCATCTCTCCGGCGGTGCACAACACGGGCCAGGCTTCATAGAACTTGAAGCCCACCGATCCGCCCTGGGCGTCTATGGATTCCGGCGCCGGCCCGAGCGGCATCGATCCCAGGTCCATGCCGAAAATGTTCAGCAGCCTGCCCAGGCCCTCGCGCCTGCGGTAATCGCCCGCGATCACCAGCCGTCCGCCCTGTTCCACGTAATCCTCCAGTCGCCGGCATTCACCGCGGCTGTAGGGACGGGCGGATCCGGCCACCAGGAAGAAACGGGCGCCCGCGAGGTCCTCCGTCCGCAGGGTGTGGTGATACAGAGGCAATACGTCCGTGCGGTATAGCCATAAAAGGAGGGACATCACGCTCCAGTCCAGGTCCGGTGCGTGCATCCAGTTGGGCTGGTGGGAGAAGTCGATCCAGCCGATGTCGGAGCGGTCACCATCCGGGAGCGGCGGTTCCGTGACACGCAGCTCGTTCAGGCTGAAGACCAGCAGGAGTCCGGCGGCCAGGGCCATGGCCTGCAGGGGCGACGTCCGTGTGACGGCGAAGACCCCGGCTGCGACCAGGATCAGGACGCAGAGGCCGAGTAACACGCGTCCGTTGAGCAGGCTGGAATGACCGGCCAGGCGACCGACCAGGTTCAGGTAGAAGGGCCAGACCTGCGGGCTGTTCAGCGACATTATCGGGGACTTGTCGCCCATCACAACCAGCATGCCGCTGCCGACGGGCTGCGCGCTGAGCAGGGGCACGCTGCCGTAACGCTCCGTGTAGTCGTAGCGGGAGTTGCCCAGCTTGCCCCGTGGATTGTCCGGATCGCCCTTGTCGGAGAAAGCCAGTACGCCGCTCACCAGGGGATAGGCGGGGAAATCCTGATCGAGCGAAGCGCCGATGCTGACGCCGAGCTGGTTGCTGTTGCGCAGACCGGCGGTCAAGGAGGAAAGGTGATACTTCTGGTTGTAGGCCCACTTCCAGCCCACCAGGGTGGGCATGGCGCTGTCGTCCTTGAGCCTGATGCCGCTGGGCGCCAGCAGCGAATTCACGCTGCTGAGGATATTGTGCAGGTCAGTGTGCTCGCCGACCACCACAAGTGATCCACCCTGTTCCATGTAGCGGAAAAGGTCCTCGACAAGTGCCTGATCCAGGGCCTCGACCGGCTGAACGATGAAAACCACGTGGTAATCGCCCGGGTCTCGCAGTTGATCATCGTCCAGCAGATCGACCTCGGCCCCCCAGGTTTCCAGCACGGCGAGCAGCCCTCCCAGTTGAGGGGGGCGACGACTTCTCACTGGTCTGGATCTCCGGCGACCAGAGTCCGGCGCTGCGGAATCCGATGCGGAGGTCTTCGACGGAAGCAGCCGGAGGGCCGCCGATTCCAAGGATGAGCAGCAATCCCGCCAGGATGGGCACGATCAGGAAGCTCCACCGAAGCGAGGACCTGGGTCTGTGATCGCCGATCGGGAAGGGTGAATCAGCGAGAAACAGGATCAGGAAGATCCCGAGTTGCAGCTGGGCTCCCGGCGCGCCCGCCTGAGCGGACAGGCGAATGAACAACGTGAGCAGCACCAGAAAAAGCGCGGCGCTGATGGGCAGCGAGGCGAGTTTCTTCAAACGACCGCTCAGCAACCAGCTTGCCGCCGCCCGTAACACGAAGAACAGCAGAACGTGAATCGCGCTGGCGCTGTCGCCCCAGAAGAGGTCATGGCCGCCGAATAGGCTTAGAATCCAGCTCAGAAGAGCGGAGAAGGCCTCGAAAAAGAAGAAGAACTGGGGGATCCAGAGCAGCAATCCGTAACAAGCGTTCAGCGTGCCGAGCAGAACCCAGAAGCGTGTTCTTCGGTGTTCGGGAAAGAAGTACTGCAGCAACGTCAGCAGAGCCAGGACGGCGAAAGCCTGGAATGGGACGGGCACCATTCCACAAAGAAGTAACACCGGAAGCAGCAGAATATGGCGCGGGCGCAGCGATTCACCCGGGACGAGGACCAGCAGGCCCGTGAAAAGCAGGACGGGTACGGCGAAAGCGGAAATCTCGGCATGGACCGGCGGGACGAGCCCGCCTGCCAGGAGCATTGCGGCGCTGAAGAGGAGATCGGCGAGCCAGTATTGAATTCGGTCGGCCGTAATCCGTTGGAATCGGAACATCGCACCTTCCCTGGCAACAATGGAGGTTCTATTGCCTATACGATTGCGCAGATGCGCCTTGAATCTGACCACTTTGCGATGAGCATTCCACATCGCTCCTCGCGAATCGGTTCACTAAGTACCTGGTCCCGTGATATTCCGCCGCGACTTCTTCTGGAATGATCATGTGCACGATGCCCGAATAACTACAGAGCAATCTAGCACATACAGTTCCTATGGCGGGCGGAAGAGGCCGATCTCGGAATTGTCTCACGGACCTGATGCACCTCGCCCACCCTGAGCGAAAGAGGCCGGAAATCATCCGGCCTCCGTTGTGGAATACTGTTGAATTGCGTGGCTCGCGTCACACGATGGCTTACTTGGCCAGCACCATCTTCTTCGACTGGGCCCAATCGCCGACCTGCAGCGTGTAGATGTACAGGCCGGAAGGCAGCCGGCTGCCGTCGAAGACGACCTGGTTCAACCCGCGCGTGACCAGTCCGTCCGCCAGGACCTGCACCTGGTTGCCGCGCACATCGTAGACCGTCAGGCGCGCTTCGCAGGTTTCAGGCACCGAGAACTCGATGGTGGCGAAAGGATTGAAGGGATTGGGATAGGCCTGGCCCAGGCTGAGCGTAGCCGGCTGCTCCTCGGCGCCAACCATGCACCAGGGAATTTCGGTGTCGCACCAGTACGGATCCGTGGCGCACCAATACTCGTCCGTATCGCACCAAATGACATCCGTGGCGCACCAATACTTATCCGTGTCGCACCACTGGATGTCCGTGGCACACCATTGGTCGTCCGTGTCGCACCACTGGATTTCCGTGGAGCACCAGTATGGATCCGTGTCGCACCAGGGAATTTCGGTGTCGCACCAGTACGGATCCGTGGCGCACCATTGTTCATCCGTGTCGCACCACGTGTAATCCGTGTTGCACCACTGGATATCCGTGGAGCAGAACTGGAAATCCGTGGGGCACCAGAACTCATCCGTGTCGCACCACTGGATGTCCGTGGCGCATTGAACGAAGTCCGTTGGGTAACGGTCATTTCCGCCGGCAGCCAGGGGTGTTCCCCGCTGCGCTGCGGGAACTTCCGTGGCCTCGTTGTCGAAGCGATCGACGGTGGTTTGCGTCTGATACTGGTACAATGGCGGGTCGGAAGCCGCCAGGCAGGGTATGGCGATGAAGCCGATCAGCCCGACGAGCAGGAGCATTACTGCTCGGTGAATGATTCCTTCTTTTCTCATGCCAGTTTCCTCTTTCTGAAGAAGGCCATCGGGAAGAATTGCACCGATGGCTCGTTTTATCTTCAGCCGTGTGTTTCCCTATGGTAACCTGCGCCTGAAACGAGTCCTGACCAAGTCCTGGACCGCAGTTGATCTAAGCTGTAAACTTCGTTGTGATAGTGAAGCTGAGCACAGGGTTCAGGCACAAACCTGTCTTCAGGCAATCAAAGAAATTGTAGGTTTAAAAAGTACAATTTCAAGCAAATACTTTCGATATTGGAAATACTACTTGATGGTGCGATAATAATCACTAAGGATCAAAATATGTATACCAGGGTCATCAATAGCACTACTGGTATTTTATCAGCCCTTGATACAAATGATGGACTTTTCTAGCTGGAATTGTTGCCGTGAAGTCAATGGGCCCAGAGGGACTTGAACCCCCGACCGTTGGATTATGAGTCCACCGCTCTAACCGACTGAGCTATGGGCCCGCACTGATTCCGGCGCAGCTTTCGACACGGATTCCATCAATACAATAGAAGAAGCCGCGGTTGTGCCGGGATCCGGCGATGGTCGATTCCGGATCCAATGTTAGTAAAGAGGAAGGGGGCAGGCATCCCCTCTTCGCCTGCCCCCGTCTATGATGGCCAGAACCAAAAGATTGTCGCCGCGATTCGCGCCCTACCGCTTAGGGCAGGAACCGCGATTGTCTCGGTTCCGAACTTCGACAATGAAGATGGTGCCTTCCCTCGCCGGTGAGGGTGTCCCAAGTCAAGGCCGGCGCGTGAGCTGTGTCACATATTGCACAGCTATTCATAATTCCGGTATTGTGGGTGGATACGTGGCTTCCATGGAGCTGGGGAATCATGCGGGCCGGGTCGAGCATTGGTGTTCCTCGTGTTCTTCGATCCGACGGCTGCTCAACGCCGCGAAAAGGTCGGGGCAGGCATCCCCTCTCTGCCTGCCCCTTCAGCATGGTGCCGAACTCTCATCCCCCTCCAAACATGCCCTGAGGCATGGTTGAAATTCGGCCTCGACTCACCGGATAATCTACGAAGCTTCAAATGCTCGATCCGTGCTCGGGAGCATTCGGGAGATGTGATCCCGGTCACACGACCGTTCAGGAGAATCTATCATTCAACTTGCTGTCTTAATGATTTTCCGTATGACAAATCACTCAGGCTCCGCCTTGTGCCTGGGCTTGCCGATTTTCCTGGTCTGCGTGAGTCTATACGCGATCATGTATTTGAATTTTCATGACTTACAGCTTTAGCGCAGGCTGTTTTTTCCAGCTTTCACCTTGTTTGTTAGTACCTGCATTGTTACCATATCGCATTCCAATTCTTTCAGTATCATGTACAGAGCAGGCAGAAAGAGGTGCTGAATGACCTGTAAGCATTGCGGCAAGCCGATCAAGGACAAGGACAACAAGTACAGCTCCCTGCAGTATGGCCTGGAGGGCGAGTACCACTGGTCCTGCTTCGTGAAGGTCTGTCGTGAGGCCAACCGTATCGGTAGCCAGATTCTGGAGAACAACATCCAGTCCACTGGCAACCTGCACGTGAACACTCCGATTGACATGTTCTAGCGGGGGGAGGAATCCCCCCGTTCTATATTTCTCCATCGCACACCGAAGAGAGCTGGCTGGCCGGTACTGCCGATGAGGTCCGTTTCCTCCGGCGGGGTGAACCTTGAATGAAGCGACTGCATCCGGTCTTGATCAAGCTGAACTGAGACGGAAGACCGGTCCGCGGCCTCGAGACGCGGGCCTGCTGGACCTGGAACGGGGCGTGAACTCGCTGAGCGCCTCCTACGCCTGGTGCCGATCGATGCTGGGGCACTACGAGAATTTCACCGTGGGCAGTCTGTTCTTTCCGCGGCGCCTGCGGCCGGCCCTGGCCGCGATCTACGCCTTCGCCCGGTTCTCGGACGACCTCGCCGACAAGGCGTCCCGTGGTTCATCGTTTCCCGCTGACATGCGCAAGCGAGGGCATTCCGGGACCTCGCCGCCGGAGAATACGCAGGAATTGAAGCTCCGCGGAAGGCGCCTCGCGCACTGGACGGGGCTCCTTGATCGACTGCCCGAGAGCGCCCGCTGTCATCCCATTCTGCATGCCCTGAACGACACAATCCTTTCCCACGGCCTTTCTCGCGAGCCTTTCCGCCATCTGCTTTCCGCTTTCTGGCAGGATCTTCGCCAGCGCTCCTACGCCGACGACGACCAGTTGCTGGACTACTGCCGGAGGAGCGCGAATCCGGTAGGCCGGATCATGCTGCGACTCTTCGGGCTGGGAGGCGACAGGGTTGATTCCGGATCCTGGGAAAAGGCCGCCGGACTCTCGGACCGGGTCTGCACGGGCCTGCAGCTGGCGAACTTCTGGCAGGATCTGTCCTGCGATCTGCGCGCTGGCCGCTGCTACGTGCCCGCCAGGCGATTGGCGGCCCATGAGCTGCCCTTCGACGCCCAGGCCCTGCTGGACCAGGGTGAGCGTTTCGCCCCGCTGCTGCGAGAAATCTGCGACTGGGCGCGGGAGCTCTTGCTTGAGGGCGCGGAACTCGTCCACCTGCTGCCGCGGCGCTTCCGCTATGAACTGCGCTTGTTCATGGCCGGCGGAATGACCATTCTGAGCAAGGCGGAAGGACTGGGGGGCAGGATCCTCGACCGACGCCCGCGCCTGGGCTCGCTGGAAAAAGTGGGACTGGGCCTGCGTTGCTTTCTTCCCCAGCTGATTCCCGTCGAGCGGATCGGGCAAGTAGACCGTGCTGAAGATGGAAGAGCCTGAACGGGAGCGGGAGACCCTGCCCTTTTCCGCCACTCCCAAGCGCCTGGCGGAAGCCTACGCCTTTTGCCGCCTCTTCGCCAGGGTCAACGCCCGCCACTTCTACTACGCGTTCCTCTTCCTGCCGTCGGCTGAGCGCCGGGCCATCCACGCGCTGTATTCCTTCTGCCAGAAAGCGGACCAGCTCGTAGACCTGGAGCCATCGCCGGAGGACAAGCGCAGCCGTATCGCCCGACTGCGCGAGGACCTGCGCGGACTCGAGGGCGAGCTCGAGCGGCTGGGGTTCAGGCAGGGGGAAACGAGCTCCCCTTCCGAAGAAGAGCGTGCCGCCCCCGATCGCGCCCGCCGTCGGGGGCGCGATCCAATCATGCTGGCGCTGGCCCACACGCTTACACGCTTTTCCATATCCACCAGCTTGTTCCACTCGCTGCTGGACGGCCTGGAGATGGACCTGGACCGCGCGCGCTACCGCAGCTTCGAAGAACTGGAGCGCTACTGCTGGCACGTGGCCTCCACAGTGGGACTGATGGTGATAGAGGTCTTCGGCTACGGCGACGCAGGCGTGAGACGTTTCGCCGAGAAGCTGGGCCAGGCCATGCAGTTGACCAACATGGCCCGGGACGTGCTGGAGGACGGCCGGGCCGGCCGGGTCTACCTCCCGCAGGACCTGCTGCACCGCCACGACTACGGCGAGCAGGAACTGCGCGACCACGTCTACGACGAGCGCTTCCGCGCCCTGATGCGGGAATTCTGCGACCGCTCGGAGGAACTCTACCGCCAGGCCTTCGCCCTGCTGCCCGCGACCGAGCGCCGCCGGATGAAGCCGGCCCTGGTGATGGCCAATCTCTACCGCCCCATCCTTGCGGAAATCCGCGCGCGGGACTACAACGTGTTCCTCGGCAAGGTGGGCTATCCCGTCTGGCGCAAGCTCACGATCGCCTTGAACACGCTGGCGCCGTGGAATTGATCCGCTGTGATACGGCCGTGGCCGGCGGCGGCCTGGCGGGAATGTACTCGGCCCTGCTGGCCGCGCGGCGGGGAGACCGCGTGGTGCTGCTGGAGCGCCGGCGCCGTCTTGGGGGCTCGGTGTTCAGCTTGAGCTCTCCACTCGGCCCGGCCGACAACTCCGTGCACCTGTTCACGGGCGCCTTCCGTCATTGTCTCGATCTGCTGGACCAGCTGGGAACCCGGACTGCCCTGCGGCGCATGAGGCCGGGCTATGTTATCCTGGACCAGGGTCGGAGAGGCTGCCTGCGGGTTCCAGCAACTGGCGAAGGCGGGCACCGTGTCCTGCACCGCATGGTGACGGCACCGCTGTGTTTCCTGGCCTCCGATCTCTGGAGTTTCCGGAGCCGCCTGCGATTCATCGGCCTGGTGAAAAGGATGGAGAGGCTCCAGGCGCGAGCGGGCGAAAGTGCTTCCGCCTGGCTCGAGCGATTCGGACCGCGGGCGCCGGAACATGGGCGCTTCTGGCGTGAATGGGCCCTTTCCGTGTTCAACGGCCCCCTGGAGGAAGTGGACGCCGGGCTCTTCGCTCGCACGGCGCTGCGCTTCTTCGGCGATCCCGGCGCTTCGCAACCGCTGCTGGCCGAGATCCCGCTGGACGAGCTGCTGGTGGAGCCGCTGGAAGCCCTGCTGCGGGGGCATGGCGTGCGCCTGTTGAAAGGATGCTCGCTGAGGGCCTGCCGGCGATCCGGTTCTCAAGTGCTGGCCTGGGATTTTCCGGGCGGAAGAATAGAGGCCCAGCGCTACGTTTATGCCGCACCCCCGGACGCGCTGCGCCGGATCGAGGGCCTCGCCGATCTGCTGCCCGGATTCCCCGGTCGCGCGACGGGCCGGACCATCGCCAACCTGCTGGCGCAGGTGGAGTCACCGGGGGAAGCGGGGGAGCGACCGCTGGGCTTTTTCGGCGAGCCCTTCCAGTGGCTGTTTCCCGCGGGACCGGGACGCGTGGTGCTGGTGGGCAGCGGCCTGGATCCCGGGCGGGATGCCGCGCGCTGTTCGACCGGGGCGCTGCTTGAACGTGGTCTTCGCCTGGTGGCCGAGGCGGGCCTTAAGGCCGCAGGAGGCACCTACCTGCTGCGCCAGTCCCACGCCACCTGGCTGCAGACGTCCGCTTTCGAAGCCGCCCGTCCCGGATCCCGCAGCCCATTGATCAACCTGGCCTGGGCCGGCGCCTGGACCGCCACCGGTCTTCCCCTGACCATGGAGTCCGCGCTGGCCAGCGCCCTGCGCCTGGACGCGGAGCGGGGATTCTGGAGCACTTCGCCGGCGAATTGAGAGGATGCCCGCCCGCTCCTCTGAAACCGGCCCGGTTGCCCTATGTCGAAATCGGATCACTGGGAGATCCTCATGAAAACATTGCTCCGATACTGCCTGGCCGCGCTGCTGACGGCACCCGCCCTGTGGGCCGGGTCGCGGGCCTTCCTCGGAATCGTCCCCACCGATACGGCGGACCTGAGTCTGCGCGGCTACGAAGGACAGGGAATCCTGATCGCCAAGACCGTTGAAGGCGGACCGGCCCAGCGCGCGGGCATCGAGTCCGGCGACATTCTGACCGCCCTGGGCGGCAAACCGCTGATGGACAGCGACGACCTGAGTTTCTTCCTCCGTCGCCTCTCTCCCGGAGAAGATGTCCGGGTGAGCTACTGGCGGAGCGGCGAGGTTGAAACGGTCACGGTCACCATGGCCGAGTATCCCGAAGAGCAGGTGATCGAGGCGAGAATCATGAAGAGCACGCCCTCGCTTTCCGGGAAGGCCTTCCTCGGCGTGGACGTCCAGAGCGTCAACGAGAACCTGCTCAGGTACTTCGGCGTTGAGGAAGGGGTCGGCGTGCTGGTAGACGCCGTGGTAGCCGGCTCACCCGCCGACGGCGTCGGCCTGCGGGTGGGCGACGTAATCGTCGAAATCGACGGGCACCAGGTGGACAGCCCGGGTCGGCTGCGCAACCTGATCCGGCGCAACAAGCCCGGGACCGAGATCGAGCTGCTGCTGGTGCGGAAGCAGGAGCGCCTGCGGCTGACGGTCCGGCTGGCTGACCGCGATTTCTCAGAGCTGGAGATTCCCCGCATCGACCTGGAGCTCGACCTGCCCGCCCTGCCCATTCCGTGGGTCGAGCCTGACGAGGCGGAGGACCGGAAGACCCGCTGGTTGCCAGGTCTGCGAGCGCTTTCAGGCATCTTCGACCTGCTCAAGAGGCTGGGCGGATCGCCCGCGATCGTCGATCGGATTCAGCCCGCGACGGGCGAGCAGGTTCGCGCCGCAAGATCCGCCGGCTGAGTGCGGCGCATGTATTTCCATTCCGCCCGGCATCCGCACGTGAAGGACGCCCATCTCCATGAATGAGCCCGTGACACTTCCTGGGACGACCGCAAGAAGAATTCCGTCCCGGCCGCATTCCCTCGCCCTGCAGGCCTGGATCCTGCTCTTCCTGTGTTTCCTTCCGTCGGCACGCGGCGTCGAAAGCGGCGCGGCGCTCGATCCGGAGGCGGGCTACAGCTTCGAGGAATTGTACTCGCTGGGGCTGGAGCACAACCTGGAACTGCTCAGTTCCCGGCTGGACGTGGATGGGCTGCGCTGGGACCGGCTGGCCGCCGCCGGAACCCTGGGGCCCGGCGCGTCCTTCAACCTCGGCCTCGGCCAATACGAGCAGCATACCTTCAGCTTCATGGCGCCCGACGGAACGGTGTTCGAAGTGGACGACGCCATAGTGTCGGACAACAGCGGCTCCCGCTTCAACCTGAGCCTCAACCAGACCTTGTTCCAGGGATTTTCACGGGTGGCCGGTTTCAGGAAGGCGCTCCTGCTGCAGGAGGACGTCCTGGGTCTGGACCAGGCGGCGCGTCTGCAGTTCCGCCAGGATCTCAAGAAGAGCCTGCATGCCGTGATGACCGCCCGGGCGCTGCTGGAGGCGGAGGAGTCCCTGCTGCAGGAAACGCGCGAGCAGCACCGCCTGACCAGCGCGATGCACGAAATCGGATCGGTGATCGAGCTGGACGTGCTGCAGACCGAGATCAACGTGGGACGGCAGCTGGTGAACGTGGAGAGCGCCCGGCAGGATCTCGCCAGTTCCTGGGACGCCGTGACCCTGCTGCTGGGAGTGAAGCCCTGCGATCCGCCGGGCCTGGCCATGTCCTTCCAGGCCTTCGAGCCCGCCTGGACCGAGGAGCAACTGGTGTCCACGGCTCGCGAACACCGCCAGGACGTTCTGAGCAGCGGCCGCGCGCGGAAGATCGCCGGCCTGGACATGACCCTGGCCCGGTCCGAATTCCTGCCCACCCTCACCGCCAGCCTGAGTCACACGCGGGACGCCTGGCGCTCCGGCAAGTACGAATGGAAGCTCTACCCGGAAGACTACACCAACAGCGTCAATTTCAACCTGTCCCTGCCCCTCTTCCAGGGCTTCAGCGCCCTGAACAACCTGCAGCACAGCCGGGCGGATCGGCTGAAGCGCGAGCTGGAGCACGAGCAGTTGCTGCTGGAAGTCCGTGCGGCGGTCCGCGAATCCCTGGCGCGCCTGCGCTCGGCCTGGACCCAGAGCCGCCTGACGGAGAAGAACCGCGACTTGGCGCGCCGCAGCCTGGACCTGGAACGCAAGCGCTACAAGCTGGGCATGGCCACGCTGTTGAACGTGCAGACCGCCGAGTCCACCTACCGCCAGGCGGAAACGGAGCACCTGAGCCAGCTGCTCGCCTTCCATGACCGCCTGGCCGACCTGGAGCTGGCGGTGGGCCGTCCCCTGGTCCCTTGAACGCGCGCTCCTCCCGGAATGTATCACCGGGCCGCACCGGTTGCCCCGCCTTTTGTACTTTCCAGTGATTCCATGTTCCGTAGAACGGCTCACGGAGGGCCGGCGCGCCATGCGTGTTCCACCGCTGACCCTGGCCATCGACACTTCCACCCTCCACTCGGGGATCGCCCTGGCCGGGGAGTGGATCCACGAAATCCAGCGTTTCGGACCGCCGCTGAGGGCGGGCGAGCGACTGGCCCCGGCCATCGCCGAGGTCCTCCAGCGACAGGAGCTGGAACCTCGTGACCTGGACCTGCTCGTGCTGGCCAACGGGCCGGGTTCCTTCACGGGCCTGCGGATCGGCCTGTCCACGGCCAAGGGCCTGGCCTTCGGGGTGGATCTGCCGCTGGCGGCCGTCTCCACCCTGGATGTGCTGGCCTGGCAGTGCCCGGTGCGCAGCGGCCGTGTGTACCCCGTAATGGAGGCCCGGCGCGGCGAAGTCTATACCGCCGCCTACGAACGTCGCGGTCCCGCGCTGACCAGGGAAGGGGATTTTCTGCGGCGGGGACACGCGGAATTCCTCGCCGATCTCCCCGCGGGGGCCATGGTTTGCGGGCCCGCCGTCGAGCAGCTGCGCGAGGCCGCCATGCGGCTCGAAAGCCACGTGGAGCTCGCCGATCCGCCGGACAACCAATTGTCGCTTCCCTGGCTGATACGGCTGGGGCGGGAGCGGTTCGACAGGCAGGATTCCGAGGACGTGGCGAACCTGGAACCCTTCTACCTGCAGTCCTTCACCCCGACGCGGGGCAGAAGCAGACTCTGATCGACTCCGGAAGCGGTCCGCCGGCAAGCGGGCGCGTGCTCGTCGACCGGCGCCCCGCCAAGAGTGTGGTCCATCATCATGACCGAGATCTGGCACATCATCCAACCCGGCTGGCGCGACCTGCTGGACATCATCATCGTGGGCGTGCTCTTCTACCAGGTCTACCGCCTGATGAAGGGCACCCGCGCCGTTCCCATGTTCATCGGGCTGCTGCTGATCCTCTTCGTCTACGTCGTGGTCCAGCTGATGGAACTGTCGCTGATTTCCCTGATCTTCAAGGAATTCGCCACGGTCTGGGCCATCGCCATCGTGATCCTGTTCCAGCCCGAACTGCGCCGCTTCCTGATCCACATGGGCAACAACCCTCTGCTGGCTCGCCTCTTTCCCATCCGCCCCTTCGTCATGGTGGAGGAAATCGCCGCGGCGGCGGCGGAACTCTCGCAGCGCCAGTACGGCGGCCTGTTCGTGATCACGCGCGAAGTGGGCCTGCGCGGAGTGCTGGAGACCGGAGTGCGTCTGCAGTCCGAAATCAGCCGCGAGCTGCTGGTGAGCATCTTCTTTCCCCGGACGCCCCTCCACGACGGCGCTGTGGTCATTTCGGGCAGCATCGTCCAGGCCGCCAAGTGCATCCTGCCCCTGTCCAGCAATCCCGGCATCGATTCCCACCTGGGCACCCGCCACCGGGCGGCCCTGGGAATCTCCGAGGAGTCCGACGCGGTGGTAGTGGTGGTTTCAGAGGAGACGGGCAACATCAACCTGGCCATCGAGGGCCGCCTGCTGCCCATGACCGACCAGCAGGCCCTGTCCAACACCCTGGATCGCATCTTCCTGAAGCGCGGATCCGAAGCTCTTGCCTGATTCCGGCCGCCAATCTTCCCTGTATCGCAAACTCGGGCTTGCATCAAGGCCGGGATTCATTATCTTCTGGTTCATATAAACCGGCCATGAAGAGCTGAGGACCTGGTGGAGAAGACTGAACCAGCTTGGCGCTCGGTCCTGGGCTGGGTGATGTACGATTTCGCCAACAGCGCCTACGCCGTGGTGATCCTGGCCGTGATCTTCAACAACTACTTCGCCACCGTGGTCGCCGGCGGAGAGGCGGGACTCCTGTACCGGGTCTGGGACTGGGAATTCCGGATTCCGGGGGTCAGTGTCTTCAGCTTCATCAACGTGGCGGCCCTGCTGGTGGTGGCGACGGCCTCGCCGGTGCTGGGCGCCCTGGCGGACTACTCGGGAAGGAAGAAGCGCTACCTGGCGGCGGCCTGGCTGCTGGGAGTGGGCGGCACCTCCCTGTTGAGTCTTGTCGGCCCCGGGGACCTGGCGGCCGCCTCGCTGCTCTTCGTGCTGAGCAACATCGGATTCGCCGCGGGTTCGATCTTCTATGACGCCTTTCTGCCCGAGGTCTGCCGGCCGGGGAGCGAGGCGCGGATATCCGGCGCGGGCTATGCCGCCGGATACCTGGGCGGCGGTCTGCTGCTGGTGCTGGTGCTGGTGATGAAGCAGCTCGTGGAGGGCTTCGAATACACCCACAGTTTCCTGATGACGGGTTTGTGGTGGCTGGTTTTCGCGCTGCCCACGATCCTCTGGCTGCACGATCGTCCGGTCCCGGTGCCCGCCGGCAGGCTGGGCGGGTACATCAAGATCGGCTACCGCAAGGTCCGGCGGACGCTGGACCACTTCGGCGAGCTGAGCACCCTGCGCCGCTTCCTGCTGGCCTACCTGGTCTACGGAACGGGTATCGAGAGCGTGATCCGGCTGGCCTCGATCTTCGGCGCCATCGAGCTGGGAATGGAACAGGGCGAGCTGATCGTGTTCTTCCTCGTGATACAGGGAACGGCGCTGGTCGGCGCGATGGTCTTCGGCTGGCTGGCGGACGCGGCGGGGAACCGTCCCGTGCTTCTGGTCACGCTCTGGATCTGGGTCGGCGCGCTGATCTGGGCCTGGCTGCTGGGGCTGTTCTTCGATCCGCTCAAGGAGTTCTGGATCGTCGGCGTGCTGGCGGGCTTGGCCATGGGCGGCAGCCAGGGCATCTCGCGGGCCCTCCAGTCGGTGATCCTGCCCGCGGGAATGGAGAACGAGTTCTTCGGCTTCTTCAGCATGGCGGGGAGGTCGGCCAACATCCTGGGCATGCTCAGTTTCGGCATGGTCACCTGGATCACGGGCGACATGCGCCTGGGCATTCTATCGCTGCTGGTGTTCTTCCTGGGAGGAATCGTGATCCTCCGGCGCGTTTCGGAGGTCCTGGGCAGGGAGGAGGCTGAGCGCTTCAGCATCAGCGCGGAAGCCGCGCGTACGGACGCCGGCGGGAGCGAGTGACACAGAACCTCCCCCGGTCTGCGTGACACAAACGGAATCGACGAATGGCGCAGAAGACCTGGACCAGCCGCCGCAGGAAAAAACGCCGCCGGGACGAGCTCGAGCGCCACGAGGAGCGGCGCGAGAGACGGAAGGCGGAGGCCCTGGAGCGGGGGAGCGAGGTGCTCGACCTGGAGGACGCGGAAGACGCCGTGGACCGCCGAATCGCCCGCTCGCGGCGCGTCAAGGACGGCCGGCGCAGCGAGGTCGGCGCCGGGTTGCTGGACGGTCTGGTGGTCGGGTTCAAGCGCACCGCTTTCGTCGTGGCGCTGGACCGGGGCGGCGAAATCGAGGCCCGCAGCCGGTCGACCACCGCCAGCCCGCACGGGGACAGCACGCTGGTCGCGGTGGGTGACCGCGTGCGCTGCCTGCCCGGCGCCGGGAGGGTGGGCGTGATCGCCGAAGTTCTTCCGCGGTGCAACCGGCTGTCCCGGGCCTCCAAGCTGCACAGGGAGGTGGAGCAGGTCATGGTGGCCAACGTGGACCGGGTGATCGTGGTCGCCTCGGTCCGCGATCCGTACCTCAAGCCTGGACTGATCGACAGGTACCTGCTGACGGCGCTGAAGCACGGCATCGAGGCGCGGATCTGCTTCAACAAGGTCGATCTCGATCCGGAACGGGCCTGGGGCGAGGTCCGGGACGTGTATCACGAAGCGGGCTTCGCCACCCTGGCCACGAGCGCGGTCACGGGCGAGGGCCTCGCGGACCTGCAGCGGACCCTGGGCGAGGGCGTCAGCGTGCTCACGGGCCAGTCGGGAGTGGGCAAGACTTCGCTGCTCAACCGCCTGGATCCCGAGCTGGATCTGCCCGTGGCGCTCGTGATGCAGGCGGCCCGCAAGGGCCGGCACACCACTTCCTCGTCCCGGCTGATTCCCTTCGCCTTCGGAGGATTCGTGGTGGATACTCCAGGCATCAAGGAGTTCGCCCTGTGGGACATCGAGGCCGATGAGCTTCCCGCACTGTACCCCGAATTCCTCGAACTCGCCCAGGCCTGCAGGTTCTCCAACTGCCGGCACCTGGACGAGCCCGGCTGCGCCGTGAAGGAAGCGATCGAGGCGGGCCGGATTTCCGGGCTGCGCTATCGCAATTATCTGCAGATTCACGAAACGCTGTTGAAACGCTAAAATTGGGGGCTGCCGTGAGCTACAGCATTTTCATCGTCGACGACGATCCGAACATCCGCAGCATCCTGGGAGAGTTCATCGACGGCCTGGGGCACCACGTCGCGACCTACGGTTCGGGGCGCGAGGCCCTGGACGCGGCGCGCGACAATCCGCCGGAGCTGGTCGTGCTGGACATCAACCTTCCGGACATCTCGGGCATGGCCGTGCTCGAGAAGATGCGCAGCGACTACCCGGACATCCACTGCGTGATGATCACCGGCGAGCTGAACAGCCAGAAAGTCGTGGCGGCGATGAAACAGGGCGCCTCGGAATTCCTCTTCAAGCCGATCAGCCTCGAACAGTTGCGGCTCGTGCTGGAGCGGGCCGAAAAGGAGATCCGCTCCCGCTTCCAGAAGGAGATCCTCCGGCGCAAGGAGGGCGACTACGACTTCTCGGCGATCATCGGCGAATCGCCCGCCATGGATCGCGCCAAGGAGACCACGCGGAAAGTCGCCCATTCGAGCGCCAACACGGTGCTGATCCGCGGCGAGACGGGCACCGGAAAGGAGCTCTACGCTCGGGCGATCCACTTCAATTCGTCGCGGATGGACGATCCTTTCGTCGAGGTGAACTGCTCCGCCATTCCGCCGCAGCTGCTGGAGTCGGAGCTCTTCGGGCACGAGAAGGGTTCCTTCACCGACGCCAAGGAACGCAAGATCGGGCTGATCGAGCAGGCCAGCGGAGGTACCTTCTTCCTGGACGAGATCGGCGACATGGATTTCCAGCTGCAGGCGAAGATTCTGCGCGTGCTGGAGGACCGGACCATCCGCCGCGTGGGCGGGGACCGTTCGATCCCGGTGGACATCCGCGTCATCGCGGCGACGCACAAGAACCTGGACGAGATGATCCAGGAGCGGTTGTTCCGCGAGGACCTCTACTTCCGCCTGAACGTGATCGTGCTCGAGCTGCCCCCGCTGCGCGAGCGGGGAGACGACGTGATCATGCTGGGCGATTTCTTCATGAAGCAGTTCTGCCGCGAACACAACCGGCGCATCAAAGGCTTCACGCCCTCCGCAGTGGACGCGCTGCGGGCGTATCACTGGCCGGGCAACGTCCGCGAACTTCGTAACACGCTCGAGCGGGCCGTGCTGATCGAGGCCGAGGACTGGGTGGACGCCGAGCACCTGCACCTGTGGCGACGCCGCAGCACGAGGAACGAGGGCGGACGGGAGCAGAGGATGCGCATCGGTTACGATTTCGAGATCCCCGACGAGGGTTTCTCGATCGTCGAGTTCGAAAAGATCCTGCTGGCCCGGGCGCTGAAGAAGGCGCGCTACAACGTCTCGAAGGCCGCCCGGATGCTTGGTCTCAGCCGTGAGACGATGCGCTACCGGATCAAGAAGCACAACCTCAACGACGAGTAACTCCGGGTACGCCGGCATGGCCGTGTTTATCGGGCGGGTCCTGCTCCTGGCGCTGGATCTCCTGCTGCTGCTCTGCTGCTTTCAGTGCGGCGACGCGCTGCTCGGTTTCATCGAAGACGGGCGCGGATTCGCGCTTCCCGCTCCGGGCAGCGCTTGGTTCAACCTGCTGCTCTTCACCTCCGCGCTGTGGGTGGTGCTGGCCACCCAGGAGGGGCTGTATCGCCTGTTCGTCCACGACCTCTGGGAACGCTATTTCGCCGCGCTGCGGGTAGTCGCCAAGACGATCGTCCTGCTGGCCGTCCTGCTTTTCCTGGCCCGGCTCGGGGCGGATTACTCGCCGGGCGCGGCGATCCTCAGCCTGCTGCACGCCCTGTTGCTGCTGCCGGTGGCCAGGGTCCTGGCGCAACGGTACTTCGTCTCACGACTCGCCGCCGCGCGAAGGACGCTGCTGGTGGGCGATCGGGCGGGGCTCGACGAGTTCTTCTCCGGCGCGACGGCCGGGTCGCAGGACGTGTTCGGTTTCTGCGGGATCCTGCTGGCGCGCGGTTCCGGGATGGAAGAGGACACCGAGGAAGCCGCGACGTTCCAGAACAACCGGCGCCTGCACGACCTGCCGCTGCTGGGAGGGGTCGCCTGCGCCCGTCGGGCGGCGGAGCGGACGGGCGCCAACCAGATGCTCGTCTGCGCCACCCATGTGTCACGAGTCGAGCTGAGCAGAATTCTGAGAGTCGCGCTGGGAACCGTGCCGCAACTGTTCATCCTGCCTGACCTCGCCGCCCTCGATATAGCCGAGGTTCAGGTGGGCGCCGTAGGCTCGCAGCCCGTGCTGAATTTCAACCAGAACCTGCGCAGCCCCTTCAACAACGTCATGAAAAGGAGCATCGACGTCCTCGTATCGCTGTTGGCGCTGGCGCTGCTTTGGCCCCTGCTGCTGGCGCTCGCCGCCGCCATCCGCCTGGACAGTCCCGGCCCCGTGATCTACCGGCACCGGCGCTACGGCAGGGACCGGCGGCAGATTCGGCTGAACAAGTTCCGCACGATGGTCCGCGACGCGGACACGGTACTCGAGAAGCTGCTGGCGGAGGACGAGGAAGCCCGCCGGGAATGGACGTCCCTGTGCAAGCTGAAGAACGATCCCCGCATCACGCGTGTGGGGCGCGTGATCCGCAGGCTTTCGCTGGACGAGCTGCCGCAGATCGTCAACGTGCTCAAGGGTGAAATGTCACTGGTGGGTCCGCGGCCGATCTCCGACCTGGAATACGACAAGTACGGCCTCTGGCAGGACAACTTCATGAGCGTGCGTCCTGGCCTCACCGGGCTCTGGCAGGTCAGCGGGAGGAGCGATCTCGATTTCATGGACCGCGTGAAGCTGGACATGTACTACATCAGGAATTGGACCATCTGGCTGGACCTGCGGATCATGCTGAAGACGATGACGGTGTTCGTGTCGAAGGAGGGTGCCTACTAGCAGCCGTCCAGCCCTTCGGGCAGGGGGGCGATCGCCTTGTAACACAAGTGGACCTCGCCGGAGAAGCTGTAGCGGCCTGACTCGTCGCGATCTACCAGCAGCTCGCCGCCTGCCATCTCGACGCGCCGCGGCAACCCCGGTTCGCCGTTCGATGCGCCGAGCAGCGCGCAGGCGGCGATGGCTCCAGTGCCGCATCCCAGCGTCTCGCCTTCCACGCCCTTCTCCCAGGCACGCAGGTTGAGGGCTCCTCCGGCGGTTCGCTCGATGAACATGGCGTTGACGCCCTCGGGCTCGAATAGCGGGTGACGGCGAACGAACTCCCCGGCCTGCTCCAGCGGGAAGGCGGACAAGCCGCGCTCGACGAGCGACACGAAATGGGGAACCCCGGCACGCACGTAGCCCAGAGGGATCGCGCCGGCGAGACCGGCGGCGAAGGCGGGTTCGGAGAACCGGGAATGCCGGAAGCGGTCGAGACCGCCGATCTCGCCGAGGACGAGGCGGCTGCGATCGCCCTCGAGGTGGACCTCCTGGAGCCCCGCCGGGGTTTCGATGTGCAGCAGTTTTCCCGGAAAGCCCAGGCTGGAAGCGAAGGTCGCGAAGCAGCGCGCCCCGTTGCCGCACATCCGCGCCTCACCGCCGTCCGGGTTGAAGATCCGCATTCGGCAATCAGCCTCCGACGAATCCTCCAGCAGCAGCAGCCCGTCGGCTCCCGCGCAGCTCCGGCGGTCGCAGAGATAGCGGATCAGCCCGGTCTCCGTACCCGCCAGCAGGCCGCGACGGTTATCCACGGCCACGAAATCGTTGCCGCAGGCCGAGAGCTTGCAGAACTCCAGTTCGCGGGGGAGGCGTTTCCGCCGGTGTCCCGTTACCGTCTTCATCGACCCGACAGCCATGTCTTCAATCTGTCGTGATACAAGTACAGATCGCCTGCGCCCACCGTGGCCACAAGTTCGTCCTCTACCGGCTCGCCCAGGCGGGCGGCCAGTTCCTCCCAGCCGTCGACGGCGCAGACCTCCGCTGAATGCACGTGAGGCAGGATGCTGCGGTGCGTCACGCCCGGCAGCGGTTCTTCGCGGGCCGCGAAGACGGGCCAGAGGAAGACCCGGTCCGCCGCCGAGAGGGCCGCGCCGATCTCGGCGGCGAAGGCGCGCACCCGGCTGTAGGTGTGGGGCTGGTGGATCAGGGTCAGCCGGCCCGGGGCCAGGCCGCGGGCACCCTCGATGAAGGCCGCGATTTCGCTGGGATGGTGGGCGTAGTCGTCGTAGAGTCTCCGGCGGCCCCGACTTGAAATCAGCTGGAAACGGCGCTCCAGGCCCGGGAACTCGCTCAGCGCCCGGGCGGTCGCGCCGGGATCCGGTTCCTCCCGCCAGCCTCCACAGAGATGCCAGGCCAATGCCGTGGCCGCGTTGAGCAGGTTGAAACGCCCGGGCAGCGGGATCTCCAGCGGCAGGGTCGCGGGGCGGGCGAAATCCCCGGCGGCTCCCTGAATCACGAACTCGGCCCGGTTCGTCGGCCCCTCGCGGGGTATCACGCGAATTTCGCAGTCCTCCCGCTCGCCCACTCTAAGCAGGGGACGGGTTCCTTCAATGCAGCAACGCGGCGTGTACGCGTCACCACCGGGCATCCCCGTCGTACGACTTGGGAGGCCGTCCCGGGTCGCGGAAGCGACCTGCTGTATCACGGGAGAATCGCCGCGCAGGCTTCCAGTGAGCCGATCGAAGCTGTCGTACATCCTTTCGGGAGTGGGATAGACGTCCACGTGGTCCCAGTCGATTCGTCCGAGTACCAGGTGGGTGGGCGAGAGCCGCAGGAAGGAGCGGTCGAACTCGTCCGCCTCGCAGGCGCGGATACGTCCTGCGCCGAGTTCGACCGAAGGGAGGCCCGCGATCCTTCCCCCGACGAACCAGCCCGACCCGGGCACACGGCGGTGCAGCAGCCAGGCCAGCATGGCGCAGATGGTGGTTTTACCGTGTGTGCCGGCCACGGCCGCCGAGATTTCGCAGCGGCAGAGCCGGCCCAGCAGCTCCGCACGCTTGATCACCGGGATGCCCAGGGCCGACGCGGCCCTGATCTCGGGATGGCCCTCCGGCATGGCCGCCGTCCGTACAACCAGGCCGGGCGCCTCGGGCAGACCTGCCTGCTCAAGGCGCACGGGGATGCCCGCTGCACGGAGTTCGTCGATCGATGGTGAAGGGCGTATGTCCGAGCCGCTCACCCTGCGCCCCGCGCGGTGCAGGGCCAGCGCCAGGCCGCTCATGCCCGCTCCCCCGATCCCGGAGAAATGGATCGACTCGGGCAGATCCCGTGGCAGAGCTTCAGGGACCATCGATGTGGACCTCTACCGGTTGAGTATCACGGCTTGCTGAAATCGATGCATGGGAAAAATAGACAGTCGCGGCCCCTTTTCCAACGGCATGGGCGACAAGACCGTTGATCCAGGTCAGCGCGGTGTAAACCTCGCGCGACAACCCGGCGCTGCGGATACGGGCGGAAAGCCCGAGCAGGAACCCGCCGGGGACTCTGCGGACTATTCATTTTACCCGGCGGGACCTGACCATGAAGAGGAACTGGTGAGAAAACCGTTACGATGAGAAACAAGTTGACCAGGTCACCAGAATGAAGTCAACGGAGAAGCTCCACCTGGATTTCCAGCCAAACCGCGACTGGTTGCCGGTGGCCTGCGCCGTCGCGACGGCTCGGCACCGGGAGGCGCTGCGCGCTCAGGGACGCTGGCGCCTGGCCCGGGCGATCCTCGAATCGCGCGGCGCGGAGGCCGACCGCGAGCTGTGGGCACAGGTGCGGGCGAAGGGCTCGCTGGGCGACGACCTGCTGACCCTCCAGGCGCTGCGGGCGCAGGCAGCTCTCCGCTTCCCGGAGGCCGGCGAGCTGCTTGAACTCGTCGGCGGGCGGGGGCCACTGGGCGGATTGGCCCGCGACCTGGAAGTGGCGCTGGGAATTCTCAACGACCGTTGCGGTGAGCGACGGTCTGAACCGGCGAAAGGTCCCGCGGCCCAAGCTCGAGAAATGGATGGCAGCCCCCACGCGGGGCACATTCAGCGCCTCTTCCGGGAATCAGGCGCGGAGGAACTGGAGGTCCTCAGGCTGCGGGCGGTATCCGCCGAGGAGGAACTGCTGCTGGAGATGCGGCTGGCCGGGTGCAACCTGCGCGAGCGGCGTTTCCTGAGCGCGGCCCGGCGGCTGCGAAGCTGCCGAGGCGGCTGGCGGAAGCTCAAATTGCCGGACGCCGCCATGCTGGCCGGTGCGGGTGAGCTGCTCGCCTGGATGCGCATGGAGCGCTGGGACAAGGCGCGAGAGTTGCGCGAGCAGCTTGTAGCGGAACGCCACGATGGCCGGCTGGAGCCAGAGATGCTGTTCCGCCTGGAAGAACGCCTGGAGGAACTGGATGCCGGTGAGCTGCGTCGCGAGGCCTGTTTCATTAACGCCTGCCGCCACGGGCGCATGGTGGGCTGCTCGCCGCCCTTCCGGCGCCTGCTGCGCGAACTGGAAGAGACGGCGGCCGGCCGCCGGCCCGTGCTGCTGGTGGGCGAGACGGGGACCGGCAAGGAGCTGGCCGCGGAGTACATCCACGAGCTGTCCGGCGGTCTCACCCGCGGGCGAGGGAACGGCGAGGCCGCCCTCTTGCGCCTGAACTGCGCCGCCATTCCCCACCAGCTCTTCGAGAGCGAGCTCTTCGGCTGCGCCCGGGGGGCTTTCACCGGCGCCGTGGAGCGGGCCGGCCTGGTGGAAACAGCCGCGGGCGGCACGCTGCTGCTGGATGAGTTCGGCGCCATGCCGGCTACCCTGCAGGTCAAGTTCCTGCGATTCCTCGAATCCGGCGAGTACTATCGCGTGGGCGAGGCTCGACCGCGCCGGACAGAGCTGCGGGTGGTCGCCGCCACTAATGAAGGACCTCGGCTGGACGGAGCTGATTTCCGGCAGGACCTGCTGCATCGCGTGACGGGACACCGGATCGAACTGCCGCCGCTGAGGGAGCGCCCGGAGGACCTGCCCTTGCTGCTGAGGGCCTTTCTACTCGAGAACCGCAGGCCGCCGGCGGGGCATCCCCTGCTGGATACGCCGGTCCTGGAACGTCTCGCGGCCCATCCCTGGCCGGGCAACATCCGCGAGTTGCGCTTCGTGGCGCTGCGCCTGGGACCGGTGCCGCGGAAACGGCTTCATGAAAGACTGGAACGCGAGCTGCGCCCGCGGCGATCCGATCCGGCGGGCACCTGCGTGCCCTTCGCGCTTCCCGGCCGGAGCCTGCGCGAGATCACGCTGCAGGCCGAGCGCCAGGCGCTTGTCGGCGCGCTGACCCGCTGCGGCGACGACAAGAAACTGGCCGCCCAAAGCCTGGGCATCTCGCTTCCCACGCTCTACGCCAAGCTCAAACGCTGGGGGCCTGATCTTGACTCAGCTTCGGCCGATTGATACCTTATGCACTTTGTTAGTTCCGAAAAATCAAGATTTTGTCTCCTCCGCGAATGGACCGCCAGAGCAATCCCGTTCTTGAATTCCTGCTCATCCTGATGGGCCGCAAGCGCCTGTTGCTGGGGATTCTCCTGCTCACGACCCTGGTCACCGCCGTTGTCAGTCTCGTGATGAACAAGACCTTCGAGTCGCGGGCGCTGATCGTGCCTCCCGAGGGAGGCGGCAATCCCCTGACCGCCTTCCTGGGCGACCTGCCCATGAGTGGCCTGCTGGCCGGCACACTGCCCGGTGGCGGCGGCGGGGACTACTTCGTGGCCATCCTCAACAGTCGCGTGATGCGTGAGAAAGTCCTGGACCGCTTCGACCTGCGCGAACACTACAAGATGAGCGAGAGCGCCAAGATCGAGGACGTCTTCAAGGCCATGGCCCGGCGGATCACGGCCGAACTTGACCTGGAAACCGGCATGATCAACCTGCGGGCGCAGGACAAGGATCCCGTGATGGCCCGGGATATCGCCGCCTTCATGGTGGACGAGCTCGAACAGCTCAACCTGCAGTACAAGACACGGCGGGCGCGTAACAACCGTCTCTTCATAGAGGGGGAAGTGCTGAAAATCCGCGCCAGCCTGGATTCCCTTGAAGGAGAACTTGTTCGCTTCCAGGAAGAACAGCGCGTGTTGGAACCCTTCGAGCAGTCGAAGGTGATCCTCGCCGAATACGCGGAGATCAAGGCCCAGGCCGCCCTGAAGGAACTGGAACTCAGGCTTGCCCGCATCGGCCTGAGTGCAGGGCATCCCAAGATCCTCATGCTGGAGTCCGAGCTGCAGGCCATTCAGCAGAAGTTGCGGGAATCCTACGAGCAGGGCGACAGCGACCTCTTCCTGGCGGTGACCCAGCTGCCCGAGACGACGGTGGAGTTCCTCCGCCATCAGCGGGAACTCGAGATCGAGAACAAGAAACTGGCCTTCATGCTGCCCCAGCTCGAGCAGGCCAAGATCGAGGAAGTCAACGACACCGAGGTTCTCGAGGTTCTCGATCCGCCCGTGGTGGCCGAGAAGCGCCTGCGCCCCAAGCGGACCTTGATGGTCATCGTGGCGGACGCCGTGGCCTTCGTGCTGGCCTCCCTGATGATCCTCTTCCTGCACCGCCTGGAACGGAATCCGGCCTTCCGCGAACAGTGGACCAGCCTCTGCGGGCACCTGCGTTCCATCCTGCGCTTCAAGCTGGATTGACGTCGATGTTCGCTTTCCGCTACAAGTTCATGCGGTCCCTGCCGCTCCTGTGGCTGCTGGGGATATCCTGCGACGGACCAGTTCCCCCGCGGACCCTGATCTTCGTGAAGGATTACCTCCCCGAGACCCAGTACCGCGTCGAGGCCTGGATCGAGTCCTCTTCAAGCGTGCGGCGCCTGGTGGGAGATCGCCCGTCGCCCGGGAACCTGCACGAAACGCGCCAGGAGGTGCACTCGGTGCAGCTCCTGCAGACCGGCGCGGCGGCCGACGGCGCGATTCCCATGGACCTGGCGATCGAGACCTATGAGACGGAGACGGGCGGGGGCGCGATCCGTTATAATCTGGACGGGCTGCGGGGACGGGCGAGCTATGATCCTGAACAGCGACGTATCACTTTTCTGGGGCTCGCGGGCGAACTTGTCCCGGCCACCGGTGGCGGGAAGGCGGATGCCGATTCGGACAGCCTGCCGTCCTGGGAGGACCTGAGCGTCGAGGAGGCGGCCCAGTACATGGCGACGAGTTACGGGCTGCTGGAAGCGGGTCTGGACAGCGCCCGCACCCTGGCCCCCGGTCGTTTCTTCACTACCAGACAGCCGCAGCAGCTACTGGTCGGCACCCGTCCGGTGCACTGGATCGAGTCCTCGACCTTCACGCTGGACCGCCTGGAACACGGCAAGGGCTACTTCAGCGTGAACCGCTCGGCGTCGCTCTCCGACCGGCAGGATCACCAGCACATCGACCTTGAAGCCCACGGAACCGGACGGCTGGTCTACAACACTGTTCGCCGCCACACCGAGTATTCGCTGCTGGAGACGGAAATGACCATCCGCGTCCGCGACGGCGCGCAGCAGCTGGAGGCGGAGTCCTCCAGCCGCACGGAGATCGTTACCAGTTTCGACGGTCCATGAACGAGCAATTCGAATTCGTCAAGCTCATCGCTCGACGGCTGGAATCTGCCAATATTCCCTTCATGCTGACGGGATCAATGGCCATGACGATCTATGCAGCGCCAAGATGTCCGGACAATAATGGAAACCGTGGAAGAACTGGATCGCGACTATCTCGAAACCTGGGCGAACAGGCTGGGGGTTTTGGACTTGCTTCGGAGTGTAACACGAGATACGTGATACATCACCGGAATGTCAAGCTAAGTACAACGCGATGCTGATGAGCCTGTCGCCCGCCGAACGACTCGCCATGTGCTGCAGGATGCTCGATACCGCGAAGACACTGGTAGTGGCCGGCTTGCCGGATACACTCCGGGCGGATCCGATCGAAGTCCGCGTCCAGCTGTTTCTGCGATTCTACGGCTGCGATTTCGACGAAGCCGAGCGATCCCGGATCTGCGCCCAACTGCGGGCGCATGGAAATCGCAGACTTCCCCCTACCCCGAAGCACGGCTGAAGCTTTTTCCTCCGCTGACCGATACTGATGATGGGCCCTGCTGTCGGGCTCCCAGGCAAGGTGGCGGATCCATAATCGATGAATCTCTGGTCGCAGATCCAGGACAACTTCAAGGAAGCCTTCGAAGGCTCCCCCATCACCTTCACCATCATCATCTTCTGCATGCTGTTCCTGCCGGTGGCCTACCACCTGTTCCTCGAGCACCTGCACAGGAAATTGAACCTGAACCGCCAGCGGCGGGCGCTGCGCAAGCGCGGACTCAGCGACAAGGAATGCAGCCTGGTGCGCTCCGCCATCCTGGAATTCTGTCCCGACAATCCCGAACGGCTGCTGGCCAACGTCAGCATGTTCAACGTCTGGCTGGACGGCCTGCCGGACATCACGCGCGCGCCGCCGGAGATGATCGATTGCCTGGAGAACATCCGCAACGAGCTGTATCACAACAAGGAGGCGGTCGCCGTCCCGCAGAGCACCCGCGACCTGCGCATGGGCGTGACGCTCAACCTGGTGCGCGCGCACGCCGGATCGGTCGTCCATCCCTGCGTCGTCAGCGGAGTGGACATCCGGGCGATGTACCTGCGGTCGCGCGGAACCGGCGGACTGGACGTCCGATCAGGCGAGATAGTGTCGCTCTACATGCCTCGCCCGGAAGCCATGTATTACACCGAGTGCGAAGTGCTCGGGCCGGGGGAGCAGCCGGCGACGATCGCGCTCAGCCATTCCGTGCGCGGATCCTTCAAGACCCAGCAGCTCAGGGAGTACTGGCGCGTGGACGTGGACATCCGCATCCAGTACACCAACGTCAGCTCACCCAGGCTGGACGAGACCGGCATGCCCAGGCGCAGCGAGGGACGCCTGATCAACCTTTCCGGCAGCGGGGCGGCCATGGTATCCGGCAGGGCGCCGCAGCGCGGAGAGTGCCTGCAGTTCTCGCTGCCGCTCCACGACAAGGAAATCAACGGCCTGGAAGCGGAGGTGCTGCACGTCGTGAAACTGCCCACGCACACCTACCGCCTGCACATGGTCTTCCGCAGCCTGGGAGAGGAGGACCGGGAGAAGATCATCCGCAGCCTTTTCCACTGGTATCGGAATCGCATGCCCTCCGGATCGACGGAATCCTGAATCCGAGCGACTCCCGGACTCGATCGAAAATCGTCCGATCCCTTTACTCTTTGTCTGGACAAGCAGCAATCAGACCAGGTGATCCGCTTCTACATCCACAGGAAAAGTGAAGAATGGAAGTTTAAATATACATATTATCAGACATTCATAAATATTGTTTCCTGCACGGCTGGTATCTGAGCCGGTAATCATCTGGCCCGATTTCTGCAATTAGATCTTGCGATCCCCGAACCTGTACTGATGTACAAGAAAAACAGTGACATAGAACCGGAACAGATGCTGACAGCTTCTTGACTCCACTTGCCTAGTTTGGTACGTTAAAAACTTACTTGTCACTGCTTTTCTCAACCCGGGAACAATAGGGCTCTGTGGTGGAGCGTCGATCAGCCGTGAATCTTGATTCGAGAGGCCTTGAAACGGCCGATCATCTTATCCGCGCCACCATTCCGGCCGGGAGCGCACTGCGGCGAGAACCATCGTCGCGGAACGCACCTGCCGGTTTTTGTCCGGTCCTGAGACCTCCTGATGAACTTTGGGGAGTGAGGAATGAAGGAAAAGACCTTTATCCGATCTTTCGCCGCAATCGGCGCCGTATGCTGTCTGCTGCTGGGCGCATCCGTGCCCGCATTCGCTGCGGACATCGGTAAGATCAAAGGGAAGATCGTCGATTCCGAATCGGGCGATCCGGTTGCCGGCGCGTCCATCATCGTGCTCGAATCCCAACCGAGGCGCGGCGCCTACACCGACCTGGGGGGTGAGTTCTTCATTCCACAGGTGCACATCGGCAGGTACGATCTGGAAATCGGCTTCGTGGGCTACCATACGATGACGGTCTCCGATGTGATGGTGATCCGCGACGTCAACGCCGACGTGGGTGTGATCGAGCTGACGCCTTCGAGCATCCAGCTCAAGACGGTCGTCATCCAGGCCCGGCGGAAGCAGATCAAGCTCGACAAGCCCAGCCAGACGCTCACCGTCACCGCCGAGGACGTCGATCGCATGGCTGTGGGTGATGCCACGGAAATCGTGCAGAAGATGCCCGGCTTCAAGGTGGACGAAGAGGGCGTGATCCACGCCCGGGGCGGTCGCGCGGAAGAGACCAAGTTCGTGATCAACGGCATCGATGCGCGCGACCCGCTGGTGGGCGGCCAGAGTTTCGTCAACCTGGACGTGGCCAACATCGAGCACCTGGACGTGCTCTCGGGCGGCTTCGGTCCCGAATACGGTCAGGCCCAGGCGGCCGTGATCAAGGTCAGCACCAAGGAGGGCGAGACCGACGCGTATCACGGAAAGATCGAGTGGCAGACCGACCAGGTGAGCGACGCCTTCTCCTTCAACACGGACGAGCTGAGCGTCACCCTGGGCGGCCCGCTGCCCTTCCAGCAGCATCGCGACAAGCACAAGCGCGCCACCTTCTTCATCAGCGGGCGCTCGCTGCTCACGGACACCTACCTGCCCTACGAGCTTGACCGCGGAAGCTGGGATTACGTGAACCTCGGCCTCGACCTGCCCGAACGGCAGAAGAACGAGTACCAGGTCAGCCTGAACCTGGCCTTACCCATCAGCGACCGCTCGAAGCTCAAGCTCTTCAGCGAGCGCTTCTACCGCCGCTGGGATCTCTTCCCCGAGGGCGAGGGCGCGGCCAGCGGCAATTACGGCTATCCATACCTTTACAATGTGCGCAACCGCCCGCGCGCCGAGAACAACCGCTCGGCCTTCTCCCTGACCTATTCCTCGGCGCTCAGCGAGAAATCGCATTTCGAGGCCGTGCTCTACCGCTCGGAAACGCGGACGCAGATCACGCCGGGGGGCCGCGATCCCAACGATTTCACGCTGGAATTCTCCGCGCAGGAGCGCTCGCAGGAGGACGCCAAGGCGGCCTTCCTGGGCTACGTGGACATCGACGGCAACGGCTTCTTCGACGGCTACGTGGACGCCAACAACAACGGCCAGTACGACGGCTTCTTCTACGATGAGGCGGGCAACCCGGTCTTCAGCGAGGGCTACGAGGACCTCAACCGCAACGGCCGCTGGGACCCCGGCGAGGACTGGATCGACCTCAACGGCAACGGCGTCTACGACGCGGCGGAGCCCTTCACCAACGTGCCCAATCCCACCACCGGCGAAAACAACCAGGGCTACGATCCCTGGGACATCTACGTGGACATGAACGGCAACGGCCGCTGGGACGACGCCGAGCCGCAGACCCCCGAGCAGGACACCAACCACAACGGCCGCTGGGACGGAGAGCGTTTCCAGGACGCCGACGGCGACGGAATCTGGGACGGCTGGCATGAGCCCTTCACCGACGAGAACGGAAACAACATCTGGGATCCCGGCGAGGACTACGTCGACGAGAACGGCAATGGTTTCTGGGACATGTCCGAGGGCTACGACGACCTGAACGGCGACGGCCGGATCAATTTCCAGGACGTGCGCGATACGGACGAGGACCTGGGCGAGCCCTTCCTCGACGGCGACTTCTACTGGGACACGGGCGAGCCCTTCATCGACGAGCCCAATCCCATCACCGGCCAGTACAACGGCGTCTGGGATCCGGGCGAGGTCTTCTACGACCTGCCCTCCACCGAGGGACGCTACAGCGACTGGTTGAACGTCGGCCCGGAGAATCGCACCACCTGGCCCCTGCCCGTTCCGGGCCTCAACGGCCACTACGACGGTCCCAACTTCATCTTCGACGAGTACGAGCTCTTCACGCGCTACGCCGATTTCATCGTCGATCCCTTCCAGCAGTACCACGAGTTCTCGGAAGTCCGCAACGTGGCGCAAGTGCCTGGTACGCTAGTGCAGAACGAGCACTTCCACGAATCGGTGATCGACGTCAGCCGGCCCGTGATCTACATGTATTACGACAGGGAGAATCACGGCGCCGACTGGCCCGCGGGCGTGGAGCTCTACACCTCAGGGCTCGACGGGGCCCAGTGGTCCAACAGGGGAGACGACCCGGACGAGCTGGTGACCTTCGGGGGGACCTACTTCGATCCGCCGAATTACAGCTGGGATATCTGGGAGCCGTTCGTGGACTACAACGGCAACGGGCGCCAGGACGGCGCGGGTCCGGCGGCCGGCTTCTTCTCGGACGACTGGGGCTACCAGTACAACGTGCCCGGCTACTACGACTTCTTCCTCAATCCCGAGACCTTCGATACCCAGGCCCTCTGGCAGGAGCGCAAGGCCACCACCTGGTCCCTGAAAACGGAATACCAGTTGCAGCTGAACCGCTATCACGACATGTTGACGGGCTTCGAATTCCTCTATCGCGACATGGAAATGAATTCCATCGAGGAACCGCAGATCCCCTACGACGGATTGATCACCCTGCCCGAGGGAAGCCCCTACCCCGACCGCGGCAATTTCCGCGACTTCTACCAGCGCAAGCCCATTGAAGGCGCCCTTTATTTCAGGGACAAAATGGAATTCGAGGGGCTGAACGTGCTGGTGGGCCTGCGCTGGGACGTCCTGCTGCACGAGGATTCCTTCGTCAGCGAAACCCGCGAGGACGCCAACGCCGGCGATCCCGGGGCGGTGGAGGCGAACCGCACCACCAGCCGCCTCAGCCCGCGTCTGGGCATCAGCCATCCCATCACCGACGCGGCCAAGCTCTACTTCAACTACGGCCACTTCTACCAGGCGCCCAGCTACCAGTACTACTACCGGCAGGCCACCGGCGCACGGGCCAACAACATCATCGTGGGCAATCCCAACCTGAAGTACGAGAAGACGGTGGAGTACCAGTTCGGCGTAGAGGCCGAATTCCCCGCAATCAGCACGCGCGTCAACCTGCAGGGCTACTACCGCGACATCTTCGACCAGGTGACTTCCAGTTCCGTGGAGATCCAGCCCGGCTACACCATCGACCGCTTCACCAACGGCGACTACGGGCGCGCCCGGGGCGTGAACCTGTCCATGGAACGGGCCCAGACGCACTATTCGCTCAGCCTGAACTACGAGCTCTCCTTCGCCTACGGCAAGGCTTCCGCAGCCCGCGAGGCCATGGAGTCCCGCGTGCAGGGAGTCCCGGTGAACCGCGAGGAGCATCCGCTGAACTGGGACCAGACCCACAGCGTCAACGCTTTCTGGTCGCTCTACTTCGACCGCGGCGACCATCCGCAGCTATTCGGCCTGAAGCTGCCCGACGACTGGCTGTTGTCGCTGAGCACCAGCTACGGTTCCGGGACGCCCTACACCCCGTCCATCTACAGCGAACACGTGGACAACGCGGCCAAGATCGACCACAATTCCAAGCGCCGGCCCTGGACCGAGACCACCAACCTGAAGTACGAGAAGTATTTCCGGCTGGGGAAGCGGGGACGCCACCAGTTCACGGCGGGCCTGGAGATCCGCAATATCTTCAACAAGCGGAACGTGCGCAGCATCTACGAAGCCACCGGCACCACCCACCAGGAGACGCACGCCTCCGATCCGGATTACGTGATCTACTATCCGCAGAA
>CAZMSD010000026.1:0-53844 GCA_964568855.1 uncultured Bacteroidaceae bacterium
GACACCATGCTCGACGATGTCGAAACGAACAACACCGATGCTCTGACGGTCGCTGCGGTGTGCTACTCGGGCCAGACGGCGGCCTTCGCCACCACGGCTCTGCGCATGGCCGGCTGGGACGCCTTCTCTATGAAGTTCGGCATGTGCGCCTGGAACCAGGACTTCATGGATCCGTGGGAGAGCAACATCAGCAACGACTTCGCCGCGGTCATGATCAACGACGCCAGCCCGGCCCTGCCCGAGAACGACTGGCCGGTGATCGTCACTGGTCTGACCACTGCCGAGGCCATTCTGGCGGCGCAGGTGGACGCCGTGCTGGCCGAGGGATTCGGCGCCAACGGTGTGACCAACGACGCGGTCTTCGGCGACCTCGAGGGCTACCGGATCTTCAACTACTGGTCCCAGGCGGACTACGAGGATCTGGGTCACATCCCCGGCTCTTACCAGGTCGACCCGACTTCGGTGAGCGCCACCACGCTGACCACGGGTGAGAACCTGTCCGCCTTCTACCCCGGCGATCCCAACGTGCTCTACTGCTGGACCGGTCAGACCTCGGCCATGACCACGTTCTACCTGAACGTGATGGGTTACGACATGCTGAGCCTCAAGTTCGGCGCCAACGGCATGATGTACGACGAGCTGCCCAGCCACATCTGGCCGACGGGCGGCTACCCCGACTGGAATTATCCTTACGTCACCGAGTAACACCGGACAACATTCGCATCCCCGGGGCCGCGGCCCCGGGGATGCTTTCTCCTGATGACCCAGACTCCATCTAAATACGGTTTGTTTTCTGCAGCCCTGATCGCGACCCTGGCGATCGCGTTCTGCGTGGAGGACCTGTCGATCGGGGCTTCCGCGGAGCACGCGGGACCCTGGCTGACCAAGCCGGACGTGACCGATCCGCACGGCAATCAGGATGGCTGTGCCGAGTGTCACGACGAGCGCGAGCCGTCGAAGGAAAGCTTCAACTACGCCAGTTGCCTGGAGTGTCACGAGGAGGAAGCGCATCGCCGGGCGGTGCACCTGGTCCGCTTCAGCGGAGACGACCCGACGGCTCCGGTGCCCGAGCTCATGCCCCTCAGGGACGGACGATCCACGTGTATCACCTGCCACGAAATCGCCTGCAAGTTGAGCCGCTCGAACAGGCGCATGCTGCGCGAGGCGCCGCTGCCGCGCGAGGAGGAGTTCTGCTTTCGCTGTCACCGGCGGGAATTGTACCGGGCCTTCAATCCGCACGGAACGGAGTCGCGGAGCTCCGAGGAGTCCGACCTGCCGCCGGGATCCCGGTTAGGTAGCTGGGGCGAATCCGAAGGCACCCTGAGCTGCCTGTTCTGTCACCGCTCGGTGTCCATGCGCGGCGACCCGGCTTCCGGAGAGGTGCGCCTGGCCGTCGAGCCCCCGATTCACGAGGACCTGGGACATCTTTGTCTGACGTGTCACGCCGACGTGCAGCACGAGCGGGAGCACATGGACCGCTCGATCATAAAGAACCGGATACGGGGCGACCTGAGCAGCGTGCTGCGGGAGTTCGAGCGCAGCGGAGGAGTACGCCTGCCGCTGAAGGACGGCGAATACATCACCTGCGCGACCTGTCACCGGGCCAGCTCGGCCTGCAGGGCGGATGTCGAGCGGCGCGGCGAAGAAGACGAGCTGCGAAAGGCATTGCTGAGAGTTCCCAAGGAGCAGATCTGCTATGCGTGTCACGACTTGTAGCGGAAGATCGGTCATCTTCGCGCTGGCGCTGTGCTTCCTGATCGCAGCGGGAGGGGCGCAGGCGCAGGGATTCGACCCGGACAATTGCCTGCTCTGCCATGGTCTGCCGTGGTTCGCCGTCCAGAGCGAGAGCGGCGCGGTTCAGGATTTCCACGTCTCGCGGGGATCCTTCGCCAACTCGTCCCATGGGCGCTTCTCCTGTCGCCGCTGCCACGACGACATCGACCAGATCCCCCATCGCCAGCCCGTGAAGGAGGTCGACTGCAGCGCGGCCTGCCACCTGATCGATCCCTACACCGGCGCGGACTTCAGCCACCGCAAGGTCGCCCTGGAGCTGGAGCAATCCGCGCACGGCCCGAAGGTGGACGGCGACCCCGAACAGGAGGCCCGCAAGCCGGGATGCAAGGATTGTCACACGAATTCCCTCTACGACCGCGTACTCCCGCCGGAGGTGGAAAGCCGTCTCTCAGCCTGCGACAAGTGCCACGAGAGCGAGGAGTTCGCGGACAACGTGCGTCACATGGCGTTACACATGAGCGCGGACCAGTTCTGGAAATCGCGGCAGGACTTCCTGGCCTGCGCGCGTTGTCATACGAACAACGAACTGCTCACCGACAGTCTGCAGATCCGGCTCAGCGACGACACGATGGTCGGAAGCTTCCTGAGGACCTTCCACGGTCGGGGCTTCGAGTTCGGCGACGAGCGCAGCCCGGTCTGCTCGGACTGCCACGGGTATCATTCGGTTTTCGGCAAAGAGGATTCGAGATCCAGCGTCCACTCGGAGAACCTGCGCGCCACCTGCTCAACGGTGGGCTGCCACGAGGACGCAACGGTCGAGTTCGCCACGGCGGGCTCGATGCACGATCTCTACGCCGGGCTGAAAGCCGGGATCCTGATCTGGATCAAGCGGATCTACATCCTGCTGATCGTGGGCACAATCGGCGGAATGATCCTGCACAACGCCCTGGACGTGATAGCCTGGCTGCGACACCGGCGCCGGCGGGCGGCGGAGATGCCGGACGTGGAACTGAAAGCGGAGAACGGCACGCGCTACCTGCGCCTCAACCGGCAGGAGCGGTTGTCGCATATCCTGATGTTCATGTCCTTTACCGCCCTGGCGATCTCGGGCGCGCTGCTCTGGCTGCCCCGGGAGCGCCTGGCATTATTACCGGACTGGGTGTTCCAGATGGAACTGCGCGCCTGGGTGCACCGGATCACCGCGATCGCCCTGGTCCTGGTGTCGTTGTATCACATAGCATACTTCGTAGTCACCCGGCGGGGAAGGACCCTGTTCGTGGCGGTGCTGCCGAGGCCGATCGAGGATCTCAGGCTCATGCTGGCGAACCTGGGATTCATGCTGGGGCTGCGGAGCGAAAAGCCGCGATTCAGACATTTCAACTATTCCGAGAAGATGGAGTACTGGGCTTTCGCCTGGGGCACCGCCGTGATGACGGCCACTGGCGTGATCCTCTGGTTCGAGCACCTGGGATCCAAATTCGTCGTCGACGTGGCGCGGCTGGTCCACTCCCTGGAGGCCATCCTGGCGGTCCTGGCCATCGTGGTCTGGCACTTCTGGAACGTACACTGGAAGCCGGGCCGCTGGCCGATGAGCGAGGCCTGGGTCGACGGGCACATCTCGGAAGAGGAGATGGAGGAAGAGCACGCCGGCCTGCTCGAGGACTATCGCAGGAGCGAGGACCCGGGCGGATCCGCGGTGGCCGAAGTGCTCGTGGGGGCGCGCAGGGATCCGGCCACCCATGAGCGCAGAAGGATGCGCGTGCACTTCCTGCACTTCCTTGGTTACACCTTCTTCGGCCTCATTACCGTGAGCTGCGTAATCATGGCCTGGAGCTTCGCGCAATACGTCGGCGCGGAGCGCGACGGAGAAGAGCAGCTGATCCACCGCCCGCTGGCGGACACGTTGTGGACCCGCGGGCACCTCGAGGAAGCGCTGTTGAAGGCCGAGATCGACAGCGACCTGCGGCACGCGCGCTTCCACGTCGCGGGCCCGGTGGTGGAGATCGAAGACGACCTGCGGCGCTCGGAATGCACCATCTGCCATTCCTGGCTGCCGCATAACAAGGACCGGCGCCTGCGGAGTTTCCTCAACTCGCACGGCCGGTACATGAGCTGCGAGACGTGTCACGCGCCCGCGGCGACCCTGGAGAGCAACGGTCTCATCTGGGCGGACATGCGCAGGGATCCGCCCGGGAACCCGGGGGAGCCCTACGGGATCCGCAGCCTGGAGGAGGGTTTGTCCGGCGAGGGCAACCTGCACTCCTTCATCATGGTCAAGGACGGGCACGGGGGCCTGCTCTTCGACGACGACCGCAGCGCGCGGGCCCGGCAGCACGTGGCCGAGCGAGAGGCACTGCCCGCGGAGGAACGGCCCGAGTTCGACAAGCGGGCCGCGGAGGCCTTCCACGACAGGATCACGAAACTCGAGGAAGGCGTGATCAACTGCGAACATTGTCACACGGAACAGGACGAGCTGATCCCCTGGGTGAGCCTGGGGTTCTCCCCGGAGCGGATCGACCTGCTGCGCACGGCCAGCATTCCCTCGAGCGTGGTCAAGTACGAGGAATTCCACCTTGCGCCGGCCTATTGAATACCGCGGCACCGGAAGGCGGGCCTGCACGCTCCGGCGCCTCCTGCTGCTGGGACTGTTCCTGGTCCTGTGCCCTGATTCACAGGCGCGGGAAGTGACCATCCTGGCGGTGGCGGAGGCGGAACTGCGCTATCCGACCGACCTGGCGCTCGACGCGGACGACGAAGCCTGGGTGGTGGACGGCCTGAATGCGCGCGTGGTGGAATTCGACAAGCGGGGCCGGTTCCGTCGCGAGCTGCGCCATCCCGCGTTTCAGAACCTGGTGGGTATTGATATCGCGGGCGGAGCGGTCTACCTGACGGACACGGGGAGCGCGTCGATTCATGTACTCTCGCCCGAGGGCGAACTGCGGAAAAGTATCGCGCTGCCCGCGGGCTGCGACCCCGTGGATGTGCTGGTCCTGCCCGACCGCCTGGTAGTGTCGGACAACGACAACCACCGGCTGCTGCTGCTCAGTGCGGAGGGGGGGTTGCAGGGCGTGATCGGCAAGGGCGCCCGCGGCCTGAGCGATTCCGAGGTTCGGCCGCTGCCCGCCGGTCAGCCGGGTGAGGCGGTGGCCGAATTCATCTACCCCGGGATTCTGAGCCGCCATGGAAGCGGTTTCCTGGCCGTTGACGTCCTGGGCGGGCGCGTCCAGGCTTTCACCCAGCTCGCTAATTTCGACCGCATGGTGGGGAATTTCGGCGCGGCGCCGGACCGACTGTTCCGGCCGCAGGGCGCCTGCGCTTGCTGGACCGGCATGGGTGTCCTGGTGACCGACGGTTACACCGGCTTGATTCACCTTTACAGCGAGTACAGCGAGCACCAGGGCGTGCTCGAGCGGGGCGGCCGGCCCTGGGCGCTGCGAGGACCGACGGCCATCACCGGCAGGAACGGCGCCTGGTGGATCGTTGAGGGCCGCACGGGCAGGATAATCAAGGTCGGGATCGATACGAAGGGAACGGATCGTTAATCATGGCGCGCCAGGGACAGACGCACGAGATTCGTGATACGATCCGCCCCGGCGGGGGACTTCTTGCGGTCCACGCGATTCTCTGCGCGCTGCTGATCTGCGCTCCCGTCACTGCCCAGGTGCTGCTGCCGAGCGAGGGGCCCAGCACGAAAAAGGAATGCGTGCTCTGTCACATCACCTGGGCGGACGGCTACCCGGGCGTCGCCGGCCTGCTGGCTCCGCTCGGGCACGAGCTGCTGCTCAACGGACGGGAAGCGCGGGTCAGCGACGAGGAGATGTGCTGGTCCTGCCACAACGGCTACGTGGCGGATTCGCGGATCCGCTTCCTGGACGGCACGGACGCGCACAACAAGAGCTACGAGGACTGGACGGAGCACGGAGACCTGCCTCTCGACCAGTCGGGGGACATGTACTGCGGAACCTGTCACACGCCGCATGGACAGCAGATGGATGCGGTCTACAGCTTCTCGCCATTCATGCGCAGCGAACTCAGGCGTTCCACTCTTTGCCTGGACTGCCACGGCGACAACGCCGGACCGGGCTCGAACCATCCCGTGCACGTCAAGTTGGAGGCTGCATTGCCCGTCGAGCTTGAGGACAGCCATGTTTCCGCGGACACGCTGGAATGCTATACCTGCCACCGGCTGCACAGTCCGCGAAGGGCTCGACTTGTGGAAGGCTTCGATCGCGCGCCGCTCTGCGAGGCGTGTCACGAGGACCAGTCGATCATTCGGCGTACGGACCACGATCTAAGGACAAGCCTGCCCGATAGTGTCGGCCCTGGGGGCGTCGCCTACGGCGCCGCGGACGCCTGCGCGGCCTGTCACCTGATGCACGGCTCGCGCGGAAAGGGACTCTGGGCTCGAAATCTTCCGGCGGAGGCCGATTCGTCGAATCCTGTCGTCGCCGGGGTGGACCTGCGCTGCGTGGAGTGTCACAAGAAGAGTGCGCCGGGCGCCGAGAAAGCCTGGCGGGGACACGGGCATCCGCTCGCGCAGCCCGTCGCGGAGTGCACTGAACGCGAGGCCTTAGGTCTCGAAGACGATCAGATGAGCTGTCTGACCTGCCACGATCCGCACCGCTGGAGCCGGCTGGAAGACCAGGGCGTGGGGATCGACAACGAGGAAGGTACGCCGCTCAGCAGTTTCCTTCGCCTGCCGGACGACGACGAAGGCCGTCTGTGCGCGGCCTGCCACGCGAAAGAAGCACAGGCGCTGAGTTCGGACCACAACGCCGGCACGCGTGCTTTCGCCGAATACCGCGCAGAGCGGCCCGGACAGTGTACGGTGTGCCACAACCAACATGCGGAACGGGCTTTCGCCGACGGTCATCGCCGCGCGACCACAAGTCCGACCAGCAGCCTGTGCCTCGACTGCCACGCGGGAGAGCCGGGCGCGGGGGGCCTGGCACGCATCGGTGAGCACGGACACCCCCTGGACCGGCCACTCCCCGCGGAGTGCGGTCTGCCCGGCTACGCCGGTGCTTCCGCGGATACCCTGATGGGCTGCGAGAGCTGTCACGACCCGCACGTCTGGAGTGTCACGGGCGAGCAGTGGGCCGGCGACGGCGACGACGGCGGACAGGGCAGCTCCTTCCTGCTGGCGGACAATCGCGGCGCCCAGCTGTGTGCGCTGTGCCACGAAAAGGAATCCGCCGTGATCGGCAGCAATCACGATCTGTCCTGGACGGGCGCCGCGGAGATTCACGCCTCCACGGCGGGCGGCGGGAACCCGCCGAGTGACGCGGACACGACGGGGCGCAACGCCTGTTCCTGGTGTCACGCCAGCCACGGGGCCGCCGGCGAGCGGACCATGCTGGCGCTCGAGCTTGGTGACGGAGAATCCGGCGGACTTGCGGAAGCGACGCTGTCCTGGGAACCGGGAAGCCCTGAGGCCGATCAAGCCTCGTGGACGCCGGGGGCGCGGCACTGCCTGGCCTGCCACAGCCGAGACGGGTGGAGTACGGTGGTCCCCGAGGCCTGGGCGCACCCGCAGGACGTCTACACCATCCAGGCGGACGGAGGGCAAACCGGAATGCGCCTGATCACGGTTGACTGCGGCAGCTGCCACGACCCCCACGCCGCGCTGCGGAAGGATCAAACCCTCAGGCGAGCGGGCTATCTTCGCCTGTCCAGCCACGAGGCCATCTGTTCCGATTGCCACGGTCACAAGGCCTTGTGGAAATTCGGCTTCTACCACGACAAGTTGAAGCGATTGCGGCCATGAGCATGAAACACATGCGCAGCTGCCTGCTGCTCCTGGTGCTGGCCGGCCTCTGCGGCTGCGCGGCCGTCAAGCGTCACGGCGGGCACACGCACGTGATCGAGGGACGTGATTCGCTGTTCGTCTGCAGCGGGGTGGTCGCGGGACCGGCCGCCGGCCCGATCGGTTTTGCGCGGAGCCTGCTCGACCTGGTCACCGGGGGCTGCCCCGAGCTGATCCTTTCGCGGCCGACGGACGTGGACGTGGGCCTCGACGGCCGGATCTACGTGGCCGATGGCGACCTGGCGCGGGCCGTGTGTTACTCAGGGCTCTCCTGCATGGCGGCGGGGATCCGCCTGTTCGGTGTGGGCCTGCTGGAGAATCCCACGGGCGTCGAGGAGGGCGACGGGTGGATCGCCGTTGCCGACGCCGGACTGGCGCGAGTCCTGCTGTACGACATGGACCTGAATTCGGCGGGCGAGCTCCGGGCGCCCGAACCATGGTCCCGACCGGGGCAAATGCACTGGGACGGCCGGCGGCTCTTAGTCACCGATCCCGGGCGGCACGCGGTGGAGGTCTTCGACGGCGAGGGGCGCTGGCTGCATACCCTTGGCACGCCGGGCAACGGCGGCGGAGAGTTTCTGCACCCGGTGGCCGTAACGGGCAACGCGACCGGAGACCTGTGGGTCCTGGACGCCCTGAATCACCGAGTCGTATCCTTCGACAGCACCCTGCGGGCGCTCTCGTCCTTCGGCGTGCAGGACCAGGCTCCGGGCGGCATGATGTTTCCCAAGGGACTGGCGGTGGATTCGGACGACAACCTTTACCTGTCGGACGCGCTCTTCAACCGGATCCAGGTCTTCAGCCCGGAGGGCGCGCTGCTCTACTGGTTCGGCAGCGCCGGTAGCGACGAGGGACAGTACATCATGCCCTCGGCGCTTTGCGTGGACGAGCTTGACCGGCTCTTCGTGGTGGACCAGTTCAATCATCGGATCGAAGTCTTGAGTTACAGGCCGCTGCAGTGAACCTTCGATTGCCGAACATTCTGCTGGCGGCGATCCTGCTGTCCTTGGGCCCGCACCCCCGACGGGCCGAGGCCGGTACACCCTCCCTGCAACCGCTGCTGGACCGGCTGAACGCGTTGCGTTACCAGCCCACAGAGGCGCTGGCCATGCAGGGCTGGGTGGATCACAGCAGCACCTGGATCGCCGACAGCAGCAGTCGTTGGCCCGCCGGCGGCGAGGGCCTGAGCCTGCATACCTCGCGTCTGGTGGTGGGTGCCCGTGGTCGCCTGCCCTTGGCCGGCTCGCTCAGGTATTCCATCCTCGGCGGCGGCAGCTACGCCGTGAACAGCGTCTACGAGCAGCGGATCCTCACGCCGGAATACGCGGCTGATCTCCGGTGGTCGCCCGTGGAAGCGGTGGAACTCGGCGTGTTCAGCCGCTACGGCTGGCGCCGCCCCAACGCTTTCCTGGCGGACAGCCTGCGCCTGCGGGACTGGATCAACGGCTTGCGATTGTTCCTGCACCCGCTGGACCACACCGAGCTGGATCTCGTGGCCGGCAACCGGCGGCTCAGAGAGGACCGCCGGTACAGCGACCGCCGCTTCGCTCGGGGCGAGTTGTGCCAGCGGCTGCCCTTCTGGAACGGGTTCCTGATCCGCGCCAACGCCGAATCGGACTGGTACGGCCTGGCGGACAGCCTCGATTTCGAGTTGCAGCGGACTCTCGGCGGCCTGACGCTTTCCGGGGAGCTGCCCGGTGGCGTGCAGGTCTACAGCTACTCGGGACAGGTCTATCGCGAAGGGGTTCGGCGCTGGGTTTTCCATGACCGGATCCGCGCGCTCCTCTTCGGCGCGCACCGGCTGTCAGCCGAAGTCGGCAGCGACTGGAGCACGCTTCGCGAGGAGAGGATCTTCCAGCGCAGGCTGCTGGCGGGCTGGAGCTGGAGCCCCTGCCGCTGGGGCGGCTTCAGGGCCAGGCTTAGAGGCCGGTGGATCGAGCGCAATCACGTGGACGTGACACACAGCCGGGACGCGGCGGCCGGCCCGGTGCTGGATTACCGGCCCTTCGACGGATCCCGGTCGACTGCTGACGGCGAACCCTCCCCGAAACACGGGGGATGGAAGAACGCGGCCCGGGACCTGCACCTCAAGGGCCATCTGCTGGCGGGCTACAAACAGAGCGCGCGCTACGGCGACGGCGTGATCGGAGACGGCCTGCTGGATTTCCGAATTCCACTGCTGCCCCCGGCGCTCTTGAGTTCCGAACTGCGCGCGCTCGCGGCGGCCGAGTACATGCGCCTGCTGGACGCGGACACGAGCCGGGCCGGACCCTTCTACCAGTGGAGCGCGCAGGACCTGGATGAGAACCAGCTGGACTTCAACACTTCGCTGTCCATGAGCAGCCGCGTGAATCCCCAGGGCCGAATCAGCGCCGGGCACCGCGCGGACTGGAAACGACACCTGGGCACGGAGCTGGTGTTCTCGGACGACACGCTGCGCAACACGATCAGCAACGAGGTCTGGGTCCGCGTCGACCGTTTCCGCCAGAACGCCTCGCTGGCCGGCATGCTGGTGAACCACCTGGCGGCGTCCGCCGATCGTGATACGGAGTACCGGCTGAGTCTGCGCTGGATGTACCGCGTAACGCGCCTGGTGTCGCTCAGCCTGCGTGGCGTCTGGCGTCCCGAAAGCGGCGCCTTCGACGAGCGCCTCTGGTTGCGCGCATTCGCCGAGGTCAGCCTTAACAAACTCGGCCTGAACCTCGACTTCCGTTTCAGCGGCGATCCGGGCGATCTTGGGCAGCGGGACACCCAGGCCTGGGTGCACATGGTGAGGAGGCTCTGGTGAAAAGCGGGAAACCGAGTCGCGCGCGGTTCGATCCGCCTCGGAACCTCCGCTTCACGGAACGCGGCGACCGGCGGCATGCTTCCGCAACGCCGTGGGTCGCAGGCTTGTTCCTGCTGCTGGCGCACATCCGGGGCATCCAGGCGGTGGACGACCAGGGCAGGATGCCCGGGCGATTCGACCCGGAATCCCCCGAGAGCCGGGTGGCCTACACGCCGCACAACATCAGCAACTGGACCTGGGGTTCCCAGGATCCGGACAGCACGGTGGAGCAGATCCTCTGCCGGGTGTGTCACGGACAGCGGATCCACATCGAGTTCACGCCTCTCTGGGACCGCAACCTGCCGCGCGGTCGTTTCGACACGGGAGGTTGGCTGCACTCCGAGATTCCCGGTTTTCCCGCAGATTCGACGAGCCGCATGTGCCTGGCCTGCCATGACGGAAGCATCGCCCGCGCCTTCCCCAAGTCCGAGCAGGAGGACCTGGCGGATCCCGAGATCACGCTGGGTCTAACGGGCGTCTTCGGCGGAAATCCGAACACGCACCTCTTCACCTATCCCGAGCGAGGCAGCCGGCGCAGGATGGCCTTGCTGCCGCCGGACAGCAGCCGCAGCGGAATGCGGCTCTACGGCGGACGGATCAGTTGCGTCACCTGTCACGAGGCACACGACAACCGCCTGGGCAATTTCCTGCGGGAGGGCCTGGAGCAGGGACGCCTGTGCCTGGAATGCCATCGCCACGAGCAGTGGGATCATGCGGTGCACGGCAACCCGGACGACCCGCTGCTCGCCGAGTTGCGCGAAGCCGGTTGCGGACAGTGTCACGCGGTACACGCGACGCCCGCGCGCAGGAACCTGCTCGTCCGCGACGAAACGCAGCTCTGTTTCGGCTGCCACGACGGCATGGAGGACGGCGCCGGCGAGGTGCCCGCCGGGGAGGACCTGAGACCGGTATTCGAGAAGAACTACATCCACCCAGTGGGTTTGCGGCCGGAGGCGAAGAGCGCGTCGCCGGATCCCTCGGGCTTCATCGGCTTCCTGGCGGGCGGAGCGGAAGAGCGGACGGTGCGCTGTTCGGACTGCCACGACGTGCACACGGTCTCCAGCGAGGACCAGGTGGGCACCATCGACGGCAGCCTGCTGGGCGCCAGTGGAGTGGACAGGCTGGGGCGACAGCTCCGGGAAGCGAACTTCGAATACGAGATCTGTCTCAAGTGTCACGGGTTCAGCGCGATGGCGCCCCCGGGTCAGCGCGACGTTTCGGCGGACTACGATCTGGCCAACCGCTCGTATCACCCCGTAATGGGCGTGGGCGCCTCCGGCGACGTGCCCAGCCTGATCGAGCCCTGGACGACTCTCGATCTCGTGAGCTGCTCCGACTGCCACGGCAACGACGACCCTTACGGCCCGCGGGGACCGCACGGCTCGGATCTTCCGCATCTGCTCAAACGTCCCTGGACCGACGGGCCTTACATCTCCGGCGAAACCGACGAGAACGGACTCTGCTACCAGTGTCACGACGCGGCGGCCATCGGCGGCGCCCGGGGCTGGCGCTGGCACGGCCTGCACGTCGACCGGGCCGGCTTCAGTTGCGCCGCCTGCCACGATCCCCACGGCTCTCCCTCGCTTCCCGGTCTCCTGCGTTTCGATCGGCCCTGGATCGAGCCGCTGCAGGGCGAACTCGAGCTGCAGCGGACCGCCCTCGACGAGGGGAGTTGCACGCTCAAGTGTCACGGGCACCCGCATCGGGACTCGCGCTACTGATCAGCGCGGAATCGGTTATCTTACTCCCGTGGACTCGTCGATACGGCGAATGGACCGCCACCTGGAAGTGCACCGGTCGCTTGGCGGCGGGCAGCAGCCGAAACAACAAGCAGCAATCAACATGTCAGTGTAATACGTCTTGAGGACGGTCATGAACGATGCTGAAAATACATGGGCCGCCCTGATTGAGGAACTGGCCGCCCTGCGAGAGGAAGTGACCCGGCTCCGGCAGGGACAAGCGACGAAGGGTGAGCGCGAAGGGTTCGGCGTCCGCGTGCTGGAATCCTCCATCAGCGGGATCTACGTCTACGATGTCGACGGACGGCGCACGGAGTACGTCAATCCCAGGTACACGCGGATCACCGGCTGGACCATGGAGGAGATCAACTCGATGACCGAGAAGGTCTACGACGCGCTGATCCATCCCGAGGAACGCCGGGCCGTTTCCGAGCACATGGAAGCGGTGAGACAGGCCGAGGACGGCCGCGTACTGGAGATCGAGTACCGGTTCAGGACCAAGGAAGCCGGCTGGATCTGGTGCCTCTCGTGGGATACGGCGTACGACCGCAACCCCGAGGGCCGGATCAAGCGCTACATCGGCATGGTGGTCGACATCACCGATCGCGTCAAGGCCGAAAAGGAACTGCGCGAGGAGGAAGAGCGCTTCCTCGGTTTCTTCGACACCATCACCGAATACTGCTACATGGTCTCGCCGGAGGGCCTGATCCTGGACGTGAACTCGGCGGCGCTGGATGCGCTGGGCTATGAACGCGACGAGCTGCTGGGGAAGCCGCTGCCCATGATTTATGCGCCGGAATCGCTGGAGACCATGAAGGCGGCCTTCGCCGCCTGGAAGCAGACCGGCAAGGTCCGTGACACGGAACTGGTCGTTCTGACCAAGGACAAGCAGCGCCGAACCGTGATACTAAACGCGACGGGCGTACGCGACGCCGAGGGCGCGCTGAGGCACACGATTTCGGTCCAGCACGACATAACCGAGCGCAAGCGCGGCGAGGAGGACCGCTTGCGCATGGAACAGCAGATCCAGCAGACGCAGCGGCTGGAAAGCCTCGGCGTGCTCGCCGGGGGCATCGCCCACGACTTCAACAACATCCTGATGGTAATCATCGGGCATGCCGACCTGGCGCTCAGCGAGCTGCCGGCATTCTCGCCGGGCCGCGAGAGCATCTCCCAGATAACCGAAGCCGCCCGCCGGGGCGCGGACCTCTGCACGCAGATGCTGGCCTATTCAGGCAAAGGGCGCTTCGTCAAGCAGGATATCTCCCTGCTGGCGCTGATCGAGGACATGCTGCACATGCTCAAGACCTGCATCTCCAAGAAGGCCCTGCTGAACATGCGCCTGGAGAAAGGGCTGCCCAGAATCCACGGCGACACTTCGCAGATCCGCCAGGTACTGATGAACCTGGTGCTCAACAGCTCGGAGGCCATCGGCGAACGCAGCGGCATGATCACGATTTCCACCGGAGCGGTGGATTGCCCCGAGGAGTATTTCGAAGAGGACAATCTCGCGGAGTCGCTGTCTCCCGGCCTGTTCATCTACGTGGAAGTCTCCGACACCGGCCGGGGCATGGACAAGGCGACCCGGGAGAGGATCTTCGAGCCTTTTTTCACGACCAAGTTCACCGGCCGGGGCCTGGGCCTCTCCGCGGTTCTGGGCATCGTGCGGGCGCACGGCGGCGCGTTGCGGGTCTACAGCGAGATCGGCAAGGGCACGACCTTCAAGGTCCTGTTTCCGGCTGTCTTCGCGGACAGCGAGCCGGAGAACGACCAGAGCGGCAAGGAGGACAGCAATTGGCGCGGGAAGGGGACCGTCATGCTGGTGGACGACGAAGAGACGGTTCGCGCCATCAGCGGCAAGCTGCTGCGGCACATGGGACTTGAAGTGCTGACCGCGGAGGACGGTCGCCGGGCGGTGGGTCTGTATCGCGAGCGTCGGAACGATATCGACCTGGTCCTGCTGGACCTGACCATGCCGCGCATGAACGGCGAGGAAGCCTACCGCGAACTCCGGCGGATCGATCCGCAGGTGCAGGTGGTGCTGGCCAGCGGTTACGGCGAGGAAGACGTGTCCACGCGCTTCGCCGGCAAGGGCCTGGCCGGCGTGCTGCAGAAACCCTACACCATCGCCGGCTTGCGCAAATTGCTCTCAGGCCTCTTGCCGGAGGCCAACTCGCAAAGCGAGGAACGGGGAGGCGCACGATAATGAAATCCCGCGTGGTGAAGTTCCACCCTCAAGACAAGAGACGACGAGAAGGAAAAGGAAGAGAGTGGATCGGGGGTTGCCTCAAGACGCCCTTCGCCGTCATGGACCGCGAGGAACCGTACCGCGCTATCCTGGTCCTCTGGTTCGAACTGCCCGACGGACTCATCGTGGGTCACGAGATCGTGCAACCGGAGAACCAGGACGGTGCTCTGGGCAGAACGCTCAGCAAGGCAATAGCGGCGCCGTTGATGGGTCCGCCGCGGCGTCCCACGCATATCCGCGTGGCCGAACTCTCTCTTGCGCAAGAAGTCCGGGAAGCGGTCGGCGACGAGTTCCCCATCGAAGTGGCCCCCACGCCGGAGCTGGATAAGATCCTCGAAGCCATGGCGAAGGACATGCCGGGCGACGCGGAGGGCGGCTTGGCCGCGGAGAGCGGCTACGCGGAAAATGGCCGGATTTCGCCCGGCCTGGTTCTGGAATTCTTCGAGGCCGCTGAGGAACTGATCGAGGCGGAGCCGTGGAAAGTGGCTTCGGAAGAACAGCTGCTGCGGATGGACATCCCTGAGCTGGGAGTAGAGGGCGCCTGCGTTTCAATCATCGGCGAACTGGGGGAGTGTCCAGGCCTGCTGATCCTTCCGTCCGAAAGAGCCTTCGAGATACTTGAAGAGATGTCGGAAAAAGGACCGCCGGCGGAGGGCCCGATGGACATGGGCGTCGATCTGCTCGAACTCACCTTCGACTCTATGGACGAGATCTCCGCCGCGGCCAGACGCGAGGTAGAGGAGCTTGAACTACCCCTGGGGGGCGATGATGCTTACCCGCGGCTCATGCGCCGTGAACGCGACGGCGTCTGCCTCCCCCTCGTCGAGAAGGACCTGGAAATCGCCACCATCTGCGCACGCGCGGTCAGCGCCTACATCTCACGACACCCGGAGATCTTCACCGCCGAGGAGTTCAACCCGGTTTGCGAATCCTACACCGATGAAAACGACCGGGAGGTGTATCTGACGGCTCCCTACGAAGCGTATAAGGAGTTCGATTTGGACGCCCAGGAAGAGAATGACGATCGGGACCCGCTGAAGATCCCGAAAGTCGGCCGCAACGAGCCCTGCCCCTGCGGCAGCGGTAAGAAGTACAAGCATTGCCACTTGCGCAACGAAGGAGCAGAATCCACCGGGAAAGCCGCGCGCTCTCCATGGCATGGACTCGATCGTCGAGTGGTTCGCATGCTGACTCACTTCGCGGATTCCCATTTCGGCGACGGCTGGTGGGGGTTCGTGGAGGACTTCGAGAACGAAGAGGATGCGGCGCAGCTTTCGATCCCCTGGTCGGTCTACCAGTACCATGTGGATGGTCGGAGTATAGCCGAGACCTATCTCGAACTCCATGGATGGAGGTGTACGCCCGCCGAGCGTTCCTGGATCGAATCGCAGTCGGCCGCCTGGCTCTCGGTCTGGGAGGTGATCGAGGTGGAGCAGGGTAGATCGGTAACGTTATGCGATCTCCTTAGCGGAGAGAAACGTCAAGTGCCCGAAAGAACCGCATCAAGCACCCTGGGCGTCCGCGACGCGGTACTCGCCCGAATCGTCGATTACGAGGGCAACTCGATTCTGAGTGGTTTGCACCCGCATCCTCTGCCGCCCATCGAGGCCGCGGATCTGGTGCGCCGGGCGCGGGGCCGTCTCCGCCGTAAGCGCGACGTACCGCCGGAGCGACTGCGGGATCCTGACTTCGGCGGCTACCTGATTCGCCGCTGGGAAGAAGCTGTCTTCGAGCTGATGGAGGCGGCGGAGTTTCCCCCGGAGCTGCATAATACGGATGGCGATCTGATGATACTGACCACCGATCATTTCAAGACCGAGCGAGGAAAACGAAGCCGTGTGAAAAACCGTCTCTCTGAACTCGATGACGTTGAGGTTCCCGATTCCGAGGATCCATCGGGCGACCTGCTCTTCCTGCGGTCCGGCGGTCCGACCGGAGTCGCGGAGGAGAACACGATTCTAGGACGCGCCGTTTTTTCCGGGAGTGGTTTAAGGCTTGAAACGAACTCGATCGAGCGCGCCGACGCACTGCGGAAGCGCGTCGAGCAGGCCTGCGGCGACCTGATCGGTCATCAGGCCAGGACCCATGCCGACCTCTCGCAGTCGCTCGGTGAACATGGTGGACCGGGCAGCCTGCCGAATCAGCCAGGTCCCGAGATGCGGCAGATCGCCCGGGAATGGAAGAGGCGCCACTATGAGAAATGGATCGATATGCCCATTCCGGCGCTGGATGACCTGACACCTCGGGAGGCCGCGCGAACGGCAGCGGGCCGCAGGAAGCTGGACGTCCTGCTCAAGGACATGGAGAACCATGAACAGCGGCTGCCCGAGGAAGACCGCTACGATTTCGGGGAGCTTCGCAGAAGCCTTAAGCTGGGAATAACCTGAACCACTTGCCTTTGATCCGGTGGATGTGTATATAATGCTGTAACACAGATGTGTGGAGGTGCGCTGTATGAATCCGCCGATCACTCCGTCAAATCCCGCGAGGAGGCTTCAGGGGATCGTCCTTATGGTCGTGCTGTTATCGCTGTCCGGCTGCACCAGCGACGAAACCGAAAGCGATCCCACCGTGCCCCACGAGGAACGCTGGGGCATCTACGCCCTCGATCCCGCCACGGGAGAGGTGGAGCTGATCGTCAGCTCGGAAAAGCGCTACTTCATGCTCCGGCTGAGCGACGACGGCGAGCGCTTCCTGTTCACGCAGCAGCTCGACGGCGACACGGACGAGCACGAAGAACTCTGCACCATGAACGTCGACGGCAGCGGCTTCACACGACTCACCGACAACGATTTCATGGACCTCTACCCCGCAGCCTCGCCCGGTGATACGGTAATCGTCTTCCTGAGCAGCCGGCAGCCGATCCTCAACCTGGACCTGTACATGATCGACGCGGACGGGTCGAACGAGCGCCTGTTCTACGATTCAGGCTCGCACGACTCGGACGTCCACTGGTCCGGCGACCTGATCGCCTTCACCGCCGAATCGCGCATCTGGACCATTCCCGCGACCGGCGGAGACCCGACCGTACTCACGGATCCGCCGCAGGCGGGGGAGTGGGGCCAGGCGCCCTTTCCCTGGGGGGATTACGATCCACGCCTGAATCCCGCCGCCGACCGCGTCGCTTTCTCGCGCATGGTGGACGCCGAGAATCCGCACGGCGGCTATGATATTTACCTGGTTAACGCCGACGGCAGCGGATTGATCGGCCTGACGGATACGGGCCACACGCAGGGTCTGGCGAGCTGGTCCCACGATGGGGAGCAAATCGTGTTCTCCGTCGCGGCCATCGGCGCGGACGGCTTCTACGACATCTACCTGATGAACGCCGACGGCGGCGAACAGCGCAACATCACGCCCGAGTACTTCCCGCCCGAATTCCTCTGTCATGCCCCCATGTTCTCGGGCGACGACGCCTTGATCTACTTTGTCGGGGAGTGGTGGGAATAATACGCGGTCCCCGATCGTCCAACCTTTGAAGAAGAACTGCTGTGCGGCCCGGGTGGACCGATTCACATGAATCGACGCGTTCTGTGCGCGTCCAGGCAGTTTGATGCATGGTGCTACTCATCAATGCGCCGACCTGGTCATCATTCTAAAGCGCGCGCACCCTTCGGGCTTGCCGCAAAGCGGCCATCTTTGGCGTTGCATCTGCTTGAAGTAGGTAGCTACATCTGCGCAGCTGCGCCTTGAATCTGACCACTTTGCGACAAACATAACGCATCGCTCCATGCGAACCTGTCCACCAGCCGGCAGGGGAAGCGAAAGGACGTCCTTGAGTGCAAGCTGTGTCACGGAGATCCGGTTGATCGATACGGACCAGGAGCTGCTGGAGCAAGCCAGGTCGGGCGATCAGGAGGCGTTTCGAGCGCTGGTCGAGCGCTATGAGGCACAGGTCGCCGGCGTGGTCCACGGGATGCTGGGACCGGGTCGGGACGCGGAGGACGCGGGACAGGAGACTTTCCTGCGCTTCTACCGCACCTTGGAGCGCTTTCGCGGCGAGGCCGGCCTGGGCACGTATCTCACGCGGATCGCGATGAACGTCTCCCTCGACATGCTGCGCAGCCGCAAGCGCCGCTGGTTTCATTTCAGCGCCGCTCCGCCGGACGGCGATCTGGGCGAGCAGGAACCGCGCAGCTCGGGCGACGAGGACATCGAGGCGCGGGAGCGCCGGGAGCTGGTGCACCGGGCGCTGGGGAGACTGGACGCGAAACAGCGCTCTGTGGTCGTCCTGCGCATGCTGGAAGGCTATTCCACCCGTGAAACCGCCGAGCTGCTGGACATACCCCAGGGAACGGTGCTTTCCCGGCTGGCCCGGGCGCAGGGGAAATTGCGTTCCCTGCTGGCGCCGCTGATCCAGGACGAACCTCCCCGCGGTGAACGATCGGGAGCTGATCCATGAATGACTTCAACCAAGACCGCTCGTCAATGCCTGAAGACGATCGCGCGGACGATTTGCACGATCCCGGGCTGGAGAACCTGCTGCGCGAGAGTGTGCAGCGGGAATTCGAGCCCTGGTTCTCCCGGCGCGTGATACAAAGGCTGCGCGAGAAGGAATCGCGCAGCGGCGGATTCGAGCTTTCACTGGGTTGGGCCTTTCGACGGCTGGCCCTGCCGGCGGCCGCGCTTATACTGGCGCTGGCCGTCTGGAACCTGAACCAGGGCGAGCTGGCGCGCGACGGGAACGCCTACGAGCGGCTTCTGGCCCTGCCTTCACAGACGGTGGCCGCGTCCATCGAGTATCTCACGGGGGTCTGATGAGTTCCAACACCAAGTCCATCCTCCTGCTGGTGGTCACGCTGCTGCTGGGGATCGTCATCGGCGTCCTGTTGATGGGGCCGCTCTTCCGCAGCCGGTATCACGAGCTGGGTCGCATGATGCATCCCGAGCGCTTCGGCCACATGTTGGTGGAATCAATTCAACCGGTGGACGATGATCAGCTGGATCGGATCCTGGAACTGCTTGACCGCAGGGGCGAGCAGTTGCAGGAAATGATCGGAAGGCACCGCCGGGACATGGCGGAGGCCCTTGATTCCATGCTCGAGGAACTGCGTCCGCTGCTCGAAGACGAGCAATGGGAGCGCATCCAGCGCCGGATAGGGCACCTGAAGCGTCTGCATGAAAGGGGCAAACGCCCACCGCCGGGCGTTCCCTACGGGCATCCGCCCGGACGCTGACTCCGTTCTCGACGGAATGAATCATGGCGGTCGGTCGTCCAACAGGCGAAAGATCGGGACAACCGTGTAACACGAAGGAGTGAAATCATGCTGAATCGAACGCGCATACGAATGACCTGGGCCACCCTCGCGGCCGCGGGATTACTGTTCGGCATCTGCAATACAACGCTGGCCTGTCCGCACGGACCGCCCCCGCCCTGGGCGGACGAGCTGAGCGATACCCAGCGTGCCGAGCTGCACCAAATGGCGCAGGACCTGCGACAGGGGGGAAAGGCGCCGGACGAAGTGCACGAAGCGGTACGCGCGAAGCTGGAATCGTGGGGCGTGGAGCCGCCCGAGGAAGGATTCCGGGGCCCCGGAATGCGCCACTTGAAGCACATGCTTGGCGACCGGTTGAGCGGGGCACAGTACGATGAGCTTCGCGAAGCAATCAGGAACCTGCGCGAATCGGGCGCGAAGCATCCCGAGATCCGCGAGGCCGTGCGCGAGCGGCTGGGGGAGTGGGGCATCGAGCTTCCAGAGAAGAGATTCCACAGGCGCGGTGGACGGCCATTCGGAGCCTGTCCACCGGGTGCGGGAGCTCCGGGGCCTTCAATCGGCGAAGCGCCTGAACCTGTTCCGCCGGATTCTCCGCTGCTGGAGGCCGGCAATCACCCGAATCCCTTCAATCCGAGTACGGAGATCAGCATCAACCTGAAGCAGACGGCGGATGCGCAGGTCCGGATCTACAACCTGCGCGGTCAACTGCTGTGCGAGTTGTGGTCCGGCGAGCTTGCAGCGGGCGAACACAGCTTCACCTGGGATGGCCAGAACGACCATGGCCGGGCCGTGGCTTCAGGAACATACGTTTACCAGGTCGAGGCCGGCGGAGACGTGATCAGCCGGCGGATGACGGTGATCAAGTAGTGTGAACAGGCCCTAATGCACTCTGATCGGCTGCCGCATCTACGCCCGTCCATCCGGAACCACCATGATCGGCACTCCGCCGGAGAGCAGACTCCGCTCCGGCCGCTTCTCAGAACACCAGCACCTTGTCCGCCGCGAGTGTCAGCTCGGTCAGCTCGTCGAGGGAACTTCGACGGCAGCCTTCGAGAAGTTCCTCGTCCCGCAAGCCGCGCGCGTCCATGCAGGATCCGCAGAGCAGGACCTTGCCTCTGCGCAGCGTCAGCTTGAGCATCCGCTGCAGGTTGTAATACCCGTCCGGAGTCTTCTGACCCTGCTTGGCGCAGCTCACCGCGTCGGCCATCAGGAAGACGCTCAGCTCGAGATCGTCTCCCATCTTCTGCAGGTTGTTGGCCAGGCGCAGCCCGTTGTAGCTGCGCTCGGTGCCGTAGGGCGGATCGTTGCAGATGATCAGGATCCTGCTCACGCGTCCTCCTTCCATTCCTTCAATACCAATTGATCATCCCGAGCAGCCGCTTCAACAGCCAGACCGCGGGCTCGCCAATCGGGTACGCCCTCTTCCATAATACCAAGCTTGCTTCGGTCCATTCGTGGACCGATTCTCATTGCCCAGAGCACCGGATCGATACTTCTATGAAAAGCCGGTACACCCATCGTAAAGCGAGCGGCTGAAGGCGTCAATTCTCAGTTCCCGGATCAAAGGGACCCAGAGAGAATAACTATGGTAAAACCATAATTTCCTGGAATACCAAGAAAATTCTGGCTCGCCTAGAATTCTCTTGCTCTTTAGCTTTCGAGATACATTTATTACGGCAGTCCTGAAACCTGAGAATCAAAAACGCGACACCGTTCTTCCGCGATGATGGATATCGTGGCGATCAGCCTGCTAGCGAGAAGGCGGTGACATTGAAGGAGGAAAAGATGCGTCTAGTGACACATGTTCTTGTTGCCGCCGGCCTGGCCGTCGGAGGAGTCGCTCTTGCTGAGTGCGTGGACCTCGCCGATGTCCGCGAAGTGGACGGAGACGGCGTACCGGTGATGGAAGGAGCACTCGTTGAAGTCTGCGCCGTGATCACGGTGGCCAAGGAATTCGGCGGCAGCGGTCCGGGGTACTGCCAGAATGATGACGGTGCCGTGGCTATCTGGTCCGGTGCCTATACCGACGCGGACGTTTCCATCGGTGATGAAGTCGTCATCCAGGGAGTGGTCGGATTCTACCGCGGACTCACCGAAATCATCAACTCGACGGAGGTGGAGGTAGTCGGAAGCCCCGGGGCGCCCCCGCCGGAACTCACGGACCTGGCCACGATCAACGTTTACCCCGAAGATTGGGAAGCCCGCCTGATCACTCTTCAATTCGTTGAGCTGGTTGATCCCGAGAACTGGCCGGCCGAGGGCAGCAGCTACAATTTGACCATCACGCAGGGCGGGGAAACGCTGACCATGCGCGTGGACAGCGACACGGATATCGACGGCAGCCCGGCGCCCACCGAACCTTTCCATGTGACCGGCGTGGTCTGCCAGTACGACTCCTCATCGCCCTATTGGAGCGGGTACCAGATCATGCCGCGCGGGCTGTTCGATTTCGACTTCGATCCCACCGTGGATGCCGAAGAGGTCCCCTACAGCTTCGAACTGCTTCCGGCCTATCCGAATCCCTTCAATCCGAGCACGACGCTTTCCTTCACGCTTCCGGAAACCCAGGATGTCCGCCTGGCGGTCTTCAATTCCACCGGCACCCTGGTGAGCGAGCTGGTGAACGGCAGGATTGAACGCGGCGAGCATAGCTTCAGCTTCTCTGGTGAGAACCTGTCTTCAGGTATCTACTTCTATACGCTGCAGAGCGGAAAGGCTTTAAACACCCAGAAGATGCTGCTGATCAAGTAGCACCGACAAGTTGACTGGTTGACGGCGGCCCCTAGCGGGCCGCCTTTTTTCTGATTTCCAATGGATCGAGCCATTGGAATTCGCATCGCCCACGAATCCCAGGGAATCGCCTGAAACCGCGGTCCCGGCGGCGGCACGCCCAATCCAACAGAGAAACGATTTAAATGAATGTCGGATTATTCCTTGCAAAGCTGGATTCATTCGGTACCTTATGGCGCGACCATCAATTTATCCTTTGGTTGATTATGTCCTCTCCTGTTGGCTCCCCCGGCCAGCGGCGGCAAAGGTCCTCCGGCCGGCATCATATCCGGTCGAGGGAGACAAGTGGCCGGTTTCTTTCGACTGTTCTCTTTCTTCTGATTTTTCCAGCACTTGCGGCAGCATCCTTGAACGGCAGCGTGGCCGGTAAGATCCACGACGCCGCGGGTAATCCCCTGGCCGGCGCGAACGTGGTTGTCCTGGGGACACGGCGCGGCTGCAGCAGCGATATCGAAGGAAACTTTCGCCTGCACCACCTGACGCCGGGAAAGTACCGCCTGCGCGTGTCCATGTTGGGATACGGCACCACGGAGCTGGAGCAGGTCCACGTGGTGGCCGACCTGACGACCCGGCTCGAGGTGCTGTTGCGCTCTTCCCGGATCGCGGGCGAGGAAGTCACGGTGGTGGCCGAGCGTCCCCTGATCCGAGTGGATGCCACGGCCAAGACCACGACCCTGAGCGCCGAGCAGATCAACAATCTGCCGGTCCAGGACCTGCCCGAAATCTTGGCCGCCCAGGCCAACATGGCGGTACTGACCGGTACGCCTTCCTCGAAGGCGGGTTACGACATTCGGGGCATCGACGACATCCGCATGCGCGGGGGCCGCAACAACGAGGTGGCCCTGATGATCGACGGCGTGAAGGTGGCCAACCCGGTCTTCGGCGGTTTCGCCACGCGCCTCAGCAACAAGGCGGTCCGGCAGTTGACCGTCCTTGCCGGGGGATTCAGCGCCCGCTACGGCAATGCGCTGTCCGGCGTGGTCAACATCACCACGCAGGATGGGCGGGAACAGTGGAGCGGTTCGCTGCGCTACGGCAGCACCCAGCCCTTCGGACTGAAGGAACTGACCGACGAAGCCGGCCGGGCGCGCAACCGGCAGAATTTTCAGTGCACCCTCGGAGGCCCGATCGGACAGGGCCTGTCCTTTTTTCTTTCCGGCGAAGGCAATCTTTCGACAGGCGACATCTACGAATTCGATTCCATCGTCTGGGACGACTATCGGCGGCTGCACGACGACCTGGACGGAGACGGCGTCGCGGACACGGTGGTGGTCCTGCCGAGTACGAGGGAAATCATCGACGGACTGCGCCGGGGATTGCCCCCGGATTCCATCCACCCCGACCTTCGCAACCGCTGGGACGAGGTCCGGGGTCCGGACGGTCGCGAGATCAATCCGCTGGACCAATACCGGGGCTGGAAAGGTTTCGGCTGGAACAATTCGCTGAACGGTTTCGGCAAGCTCACCTGGGAGCTGAACTCCAACATGAAGCTGGCCGCCTCGCTGCTGGCCGACCAGCAGTACCGTCAGCGCAACAACCGCAACGGGTATTACATCTACGATCCCCAGGGACAGACAGTGCAGTTGCTCAACAGCAACAAGCAGACCCTGCACTGGACGCACATCCTCTCGCAGAACAGCCTGTACACGCTGCACCTGTCGCGCTTCTACAGCCAGCGGCGCACGCGGATCCTGCGGAATTACGCCGATCCCTACCGCAGCGACTGGTGGCGCTTCGGGGCCGATCCGGACAACCTGAAACCGCCCGATGAGTACATCCCCTACCTGGGCGAGGGCGCCATCAAGGATCCATTCGAGAACGGCGCCTTCTACCTGGTGGCGGATAATCGCTGGTACGACGGGGACGCCAGCAGCACCTGGGAACTGCGCTGGGATTACAGCGCGCACCTGGGCGCGGATCACGCTCTTGAGTTCGGGCTGCAGTACGACTACATCGACCTGGAGTATTACGCCTACCAGAACATCAGCCAGCTCGATCCCTTCCCGACGATCTACCACCGGTTTCCCCAGGAAGGCGGCGCATACCTGCAGATGAAGTCCGAACTGGATTTCCTGGTGCTGAACCTCGGCACCCGCCTGGATTACGGTTACGCCGGCGGCGAATTCTGGGCCGACCCCTTCGATCCGCTGAGTGAGCAGACGGGCGGTACGGACACTTTGGAGTACAATCCGGTAGTCGCGGCGGAGCGGCATCTGAAGATGAGCCCGAGGGCGGGCCTGGCCTATCCGCTGACGGACGAGACCGTGCTGCATTTCAACTTCGGCCACTTCTTCCAGTTTCCGAATTACCGCGACCTGTATCGCGCCTCCAATGCGCGCGAGATGAGCATCAAGCGCGGGAACATCATCGGCAATCCCAACCTCGAGCCGGAGAAATCGGTGCAATACGAGATCGGCCTGCAGCACCGCTTCTGGGAGGACTACGCCCTGAAGGTGAACGGCTGGAGCAAGGAAACAACCAACCAGGTGGGGTCCCTGCTGGTGCCGGCCTACAGCGACGAGGGAGGAGACAATCCCTTCGAGTACGCCGTATTCGTCAATAACAACTCCGGATCGGCGCGCGGAATCGATCTCAGCGTGGAGAAGCGGGCGGGCCGCTATTTTTCGGGCAGTCTGCAGTACACCTGGTCCCGGGCAGAGGTTCTGCAGCCCACTTCCTGGGACGGTTACTGGAACGGCGATACCAGCGCAGAAGGCGCCCGGCAGGAAAGCCTGGCGCCCTGGGACCAGACGCATGTATTACGCGCGATCCTGACCTGGCGCGCGCCGGATCCGCGAGGCTGGAGGCCCTGGCTGAGAACAGCCGTCAAGGGTCTGCAAGGAAGCCTGTATTACCTGGTGGAAAGCGGCAGACCCTACACTCCGACGGTGTCGGGCGGGGCGGTGGTGGAACCCTATTCCGCCCGCTGGCCCAGCTACCGGCGCCTGGACTTGAAGCTGTCCAAGCGCTTCCGCCTGCCGTCCCTGCGCTGCCGGGCGGGTATCGAGATCCGCAATCTGCTGGACCGGAAGAACCCGCTGACTGGATACACCCGGACGGGTTCCGCGGAGAATCCGGGGACTTCGTCCTGGTACACCCTGTCTTCCAGCTACTGGGATTCGCGCAACAACAACAACTACGGAATGCCGAGGAACATGCACCTGTTTCTCGAGCTGGAGTTCTGATGACCGTTCCCGCATGGATCCTGACGCTGCTGATCCTGGCGACGACGGCGAACCGCCTGCCGGCGCAGGAGAGTGAGCAGCTCCCGGCCTCCGGGAAGCGATCGCATGGTACGGCTTCCGTGTTCGACAGGGGCATCGGTTTCATGGACGCCGGCGAGATGAAGATCATCGGGGTGGAGAACTTCGGCCTGCTCTGCGGCTGGGATCCGCCCAGCACGGCCTGGTATCCCGGCGCCAACCACGGGGTCTGGGGCGAACTGCGCTGGATCGCGCCGGTGATCTGCATGCCTCCCGGTCCCTGGGGGGCGCAGCAGACCGAGGGTCCGGCGCTGCCCGAAGACCGGAGCGACCAGTACAACACGATAGAATCATTCTCCTGCATGCACCTGCACGAAGGCGACAATTACAGCTACACGGACTGGGAAGCCAAGGACGACGCCAGCGTGCAGTATCACGGCTGGTTGACCGAAGACAACATCCCGATGATCGCCATCAGCACGCTGCAGGAGACCTGGCCCCAGGGCTATTTTGACGAGCAGGACCAGTGGGTCTACACTCCGGGCGAGTATCACTGGCCGGGCGGCTGGGCCCTCGATCCGGATCCCACTTCGCCCACCTACAACCAGCCCATCTGGGGCCGCTTCGTGTCGTCCAAGGACATCTTCTTCCTGGCCGACGACAAGTACAACGGCGTGCGCGAGGGCGCCGTCACCGCACGCTACGGCTACCCGGTGGGCATCGACATGGAAGTGGCCGGTTACAGCTACTCCTCGCCACTCTACGAGGACGTGGTCTTTTTCAACATCAACTTCATCTTCCGCACGCGCGAGCAGATCACGGATCCGGCGAGTCGCTTCTTCGATCCCGACCGGCGCTTCTACGACGGTTCGATCGAGAACGTCTACTTCGCCTGCTTCGTGGATCCCGACCTGCCCGGCGCGTACACGGCCACCAACCAGCAGACGCATCCCTGGGCCGAGGACGACTACGCCCTGATCTACGACTGGGATCACGATGGGACCATCGACGTCTTCATCGCGCACGACAAGCAGGATTACATGGTGGACGAGGACCGGCCGCAGAACGCGGGTCCGGTTTCCGCGTACGGCATCAACTTCTTCCGCACGCCGCGGGTGGATCCTTCCGATCCGCTGAGCCCCGAAATCGGCATCACCGGGTTCCACTGGTTCGACCAGGACGTGGCCATGCGTCCGCACAGCGTCACCGCGGACTGGGAAAAAGTGCTCTACGCCATCTCGGCCGGACAGCCCGAGCTCGTTCCGGAAGAGGCCGACCTCTGGTTCCACGGCGAAGATCCGCAAGTGGACGACGTGGAACTGCTGCGCGACTTCCAGGAAAGCCTGCCGCCGGGCAGCCGGCCGGACGTCCAGTTCTGGTTCAGCTCGGGCCCCTTCACCATCTCGCCGGGCGACACGATTCCGATCCACATCGGCATCGTCGGCGGCGTGCCCCAGCCGGGCGGCTACGACGATGAAGGATTCCCCACGATCACGGATCCGGAGATCCGCTTCGCCGAGATCTTCTCCAACCTGGCGCAGGCGGACGAGCTCTACGAGCACAACTTCCAGGGCAGCGGGCCGCCGGATCCGCCGGATCTGCAAGCCGCCGGCACGCTGGTCTACGACGACGAGCGCAATCCCGTGATACACGGCGAGCCCGGCCGCGTGACGCTCTACTGGAACAGCGCCTCCGAGCAGTCGGAGGACATCATCACGCACTTGCTGGATTTCGAAGGCTACCGCATCTACAAGACCCTCTACGACCCCCGCTCCCCCAGGGACCTCGACTGGGGCGAGGAGATCTACGACTACGAAGGAAACCTGCTGGGTTACCGGCCGCAGGCCCAGTTCGACCTGGTGGACGAATGGAGCGGCCCCGATCCCTACAATCCCTGGTTCCAGCTCGGCGAGAACACGGGCCTGCAATACACCTGGACCGACACGGACGTGGTCAACGGGGTGCACTACCGCTACGCAATCACCGCCTACGATTTCCCGGATACGTTGAACGGGGTGGGCTCGCAGGAAACCACCATCGGTCACGATCCCAAGGAGGTCCATATCGTGGAAGTGGTTCCGGGAGCCGAGCCGGCGGGTTGGATTCCGGGCGCGGCGGACAGCCTGGCCCTTCATCTTACCGGTACGGGCACCGGATTCGTGATCCACGAGGTAGTGGATCCCGTGGCGCTCACCGGACATCCTTACCTGATCACATTCGCCGACACCAGCCAGGCGGGCGTGGATGAGCTGCTGGTGAGCGTTTGCGACACGCTGAGTGGAGAAGTCCTGGTGGACCGTGCTCCGGGCCTGCCGTGGACGCGCGGCCAGGAGGATGCAGCCGCGCCCCGGCCGATCGTGGAGGGTCTGGGCTACACGATCATCAACGACGCCGTGATCGAAATGCGGCTCCAGAGCTGGACGCAGGTGCTTGGCGATTCGAGCGACTACGTCTTCAGCGCACTTGAGCACGTGGGGGACATGGATCCGCTTGCGGCGGACTACCTGGTGGCCTTCGGCGATTCCTCGTCCAAGTTTCTGTTGATGCCGGACGCCGCCTACGTGCCGTTCCAGGTCTTCAACCTGAGCGCGGATCCCTGGCGGGAGAATCCCCTGGATCTCTACGTGCGGAACCCCTTGGCGCCATGGACCAGCGGCGATTTCGTCTACCTGCTGGAACCGGACGTGGATCATCGCAGCTGGCAGTTCTCGATCACCTGGGAACCGGACGCGGTGGAAGCGCCCGAGTCCGGCGAAGCCTATCTCTACTTGACTCGAAAGCCCTTCACCGCCGCCGACAGCCTGCTGGTGCGATCGAGCGCTTCCGGAGTTGAGGAGGGCGGGGATCCGCTTGCCGCCGTGAGGGTGGTGCCGAATCCCTACATCGGCGGATCGAGCACGGAGCTGTCCGGCGGTTCCTACACGACCTACGACCTGCGCTTCGTGAATCTGCCCCCGCGCTGTACGATCAGGATCTACACGCTGAGCGGAGACCACGTGCGGACCATCGACCACGACAACCCGACATTCGGCGAGGCGCACTGGGACCTGCTGACCGAAGACCGCCTCGAGGCGGCCTACGGAGTGTACGTGTATACCCTGTCCGCGCCCGGGGGACATCATCGGCGGGGAAAATTCGCGGTGATAAGATGACGGCGAAACGTCGGATATCCTCGGCGTGTCACGCCGGATCGTTCCGCCGGAACTTGATTCCGGCTGCGGCGATTCTGGTCCTCGCCGTTTCGGTCAGCGGAGAGATCACGCGAACGGGGACCACGGCGGCGAATTTCCTGCTGCTGGAACCGGGGGCGGCGGCGGTTTCGCTGGGCGGGGCGGCCGTTGCGCGCTCGGGAGACGCGTCTGTGCTGTGGTGGAATCCGGCGGCGGCCAGCCACCTGGGCGCTGCCTGTGCGAGCGTCTCCACCACCCGCCTCTACCTAGGCGTGGATCACCACTTCAGCGCAGTGATCGCTCCCCTGGGCGACAACAGCGCCTTCGGATTCAGCTCGAATTTCGTCACCGTCGGAGACATGGAGGTCACCACACTGACCGAACCCGACGGCACGGGCGAGAGCTTCGACGCGGACAACCTGGCGCTGGGCCTGAGTTTCGCCAGGCGCCTGACCAACCGCGTGCACATCGGCCTTTCCTGGAAACTGCTGCAGGAGCGCATCTGGCTCGAGAAGGCGAGAGGCTGGGCTGTGGACCTGGGAACTTTCTACCACGTGGACGAGGCGGGGATCGCCATCGGCATGACGCTGAGCAACTTCGGACCCCGGATGCGGATGGAGGGTCCTCACCTGAGTTACTACGACGACCCGCCGGCCGATTATCCCGGGGCGCCGGACCGCCAGGTCAGCCTGATCATGGGCGAGTACTCGCTGCCCGCAGCGTTTCGCATGGGACTGAGCTGGAGGATCATGGGGGCCGGGGGTGCCTTGCTGCCCGATCCCCTGCACGGCTTAACGGCGTTCGGCGCGGTGCGCGATCGCTTCGACTCGCCGATCCGATCGAACTGGGGACTCGAGTATACTTGGAACCGCGCCGTCGCGCTGCGCGGCGGTTTTCGCGGAAATCACGATACCGCCGGCATTTCGCTGGGCTGCGGATTCCTGGTGCCGCTGCTGGACCGACTTCTGCTGCGCTGCGACTATGCCTGGACCGATTACGGCGATCTTGGAGGCGTACAGACCTGGACCCTGACCGTCAGGGGCGCTGAGGAAGAGGTGACACAATGATGGAACGAAAAGCAGTCGGCTGCAAGCTGAAGGAATCGCTGCGTATCGCCGGCCGAAGTCCCAACTGGCTCGCGGAGCGAACGGGGATCGGCGTGCGCACTGTGTATTCCGTTCTGAACGGCCACCACACGCCCAGTGTCGACAAGCTGCTGAAGATCTGCGAGGCCTTGAGTCTCAGCCTGGACGAGCTCTTCGAGATCGACGTGAATTCCTTTCCGCTGTTTCCCGAACCCTACCAGGAGAGCCTGACCTACGCGCAGTTCGAGTCCCGGCACTTCGGGCCCCATGGGGGCGAGCGCATCTCGGTCTCGCGGGGCTTCAGCGTAGTCAACCAGGCCGAAGAGCTGCGCGAGTACATCCTGCGCAAGGTCTACAACCAGACGGATTCGCAGACAGAAGTCACGATGCAGGGCTTCCGCGAGCGCCTGCGAGTGATTCGCGAGCAGGAGCGCTTTCGCCTGGAGATCGTGGTGCAAAGCGAAATCATGGATTTCATTCACCAGCGCGGTCCCTACGACGCGGTTCCCGGATACCTGATCCACGAGTGCATCGAGGGCATCATCCACCGCCTGGAGCATGATCCGCTGAGTTTCGAGTTGGTCTTCATCCCGCGCCAGTTCTTCCTGGTCAACTACGAGATCATCAACCGCGAAGTGATTCTCTTCGACCTGGGCACGGTGTTCATGAAACAGACGCATCCACGCATCATCAAGCACTTCCTGCACGAGGTGCAAAGGATGAAAACCCAACACGCCGTGCTCTACGACCGGCAGGAGGTGGCCGAGTTCATGCGCCAGCAACTTCAATTGGCGAAGGTGAAACGCGCCTGATGCAGAGCGTCATGAACATGCCCGGGCGGGTCCTGTTGTATTACGCGCTTGCGCTGTCCGTATCGTGCGCGGCCGCCGCTTCGCTCGAACCGGACAGTCCGCCGAATCCGGGAGAGGCCTCTCGGCACACGGGCCTGGCGGCCAAGGCTCCCCCAGGGGTGCTTCATCTCTATCCTTCGGTCTTTGTCCCTCCAGATGTCCTGGATCTGCTGCACGCACGGTCCGGGGACGTGGTTCTGGTTGAGGTTCCAGGCGCGGCGCGTCAGGCCTGGATCTACGCGGCGCCCATGGCTCCGGATTCCATCGGCGTTCACCCCTGGCTGCGTGATACGCTGGGCGTCGAACCGGGGAGCGATCCGGTGACGCTTGGCCGAGCGAGGGGACCCTCCTTCGAGCCGCGGCCGATCGAGCCGTGGATGGAGGCCTATCCGGGAAACTCGGGCGAGTGGCCGGGTATCGCCGTGGGAGCGCCCCACGGGGACTGCGACCTGTACACGGGCGAGATCGTGCGCCGGATGACGGAAATCTCCGGGTTGCCCACGGCCGCGGCCTACGGTTACCGGATCTCGGGCCTGGGCCGCTGGATCGACGTGAACCGCCCCCTGGGAAAACCGCCGCGTCCCCGGGGAGGTGTCTATCGGGAGCGCGCACTCTGGGAGGAACCGCTCGCAGTGTATCATGAGTGGCAGGAACTAGTACGGGAAACGGCGCAATTGGAGGCCGGGCAACCCTTCCGCTTCTATTGCAGCTTCCACGGCCATGACCTGACGATCCGCCACAAGGACGGCGACCGGGTCGAACGGCGCGTGGTCGAGGCCATGGGAAGCGGCTTTACGCCCGCCGAGTTGAATACGATCAAAGACTGGTATTACGAACTGGCGGGCCGCTGTTTCGACGATCCCCCGCTGATCGTGTTCGGCAACCTGCCGGAGGACCGGATCTACGAGGTGGACGGCGTCGAGGCGAGGTTCTTCTATTCGGGCTTCGGGGCAAGGAAGTACGGCACCCTGCGACGCGACCGGGCGGAAAGGGCTCTTCACCTCGAGACCCCCAACGTGATGCGTTTCCAGCCCGAACACCGCGAAAGTACTGCGCACATCTTCGCCGAACTGTTTCGGATGATTCGCGACAGTCTGCTGGTCGAGGATGCGCTCTCCGGAGAACTTCTTCCTGCTCCGAAGGGCCATGAAGCGCCGTCCGGGATGATCGAACTGCCGGGAGGCGGTTTCAAGATGGGAGCGCCGGAGGGACGCGGCTGGTCCTGTGAGAGACCGCAGCACCAGGTGGCTCTGCCGCCCTATCGTATTCAAGTCCGGGAAGTGACGCACGCGGAGTTCGCCGCGTTCCTGCAGCACCGGCTTGAAGAGGATGAACTGCTGGTGGGCGGCGGCCTGGTTCGCGAACGCCGAGCGCCGGATCGAGTTCTGGCGGCGCTGGCGCCCGGAGTTCCGTTGAGTGACTTCCTGCTCGAAGAAGGACGTATCCAGGCGCGCGAAGGGCGTGGATCTTTCCCGGCCGTCTATGTCTCCTGGTTCGGCGCGAGGGCCTACGCGAAGTGGATCGGCGCCCGCCTGCCCAGCGAAGCGGAGTGGGAGATGGCCGCCGTCTGGGATCCGCGCGGGGGCGATCATGCACACGCGGGGGAGAATACGACTGCTCGCGAGACGATCAACTGCGATCACTCCGGCGATCCCTGGGAGAACGGACCCTATCCGCGTACCTGGCCCGCAGGACTGCAGTCCGGGCGAGCCGACGCTTACTCGCCGGCGGGCTGCCTGGACCTGCTGGGCAACGCGGCGGAGTGGTGCGCCGACTGGTATTCCTTCGGGTATTACAGGGAGGACCCGCCCGCGGAGGATCCGCGTGGACCGGGATCAGGGACACTGCGCAGTTGCCGGGGCGGATCCTGGGCCCAGGAGCGGGCAACCTCGACGACCAGTTTTCGCATCGGACTCGATCCCGGCGGAGTCTATCCCGACGTGGGATTCCGCTGCGCGCAGGATGTATCACGCAATCCGGAGGATGCCGGTCGATGAAGCTGACATCTTCCATCCGAACAGGAATTCTGGCAGCCGGTCTGCTGACCGGTCTGCCGGGGGACGGTATCGGCGGTCGTGATTCATGGGCTGCGGAAGTCGATACCGGGGCCGGACGGCAGGACCACGCACTTGCCGCCTGGATTGAGTATTCCGGAGACCATCCAGGCTGGAGCTGCGTTTTCGACGCGACTACTGGCGCTTCTGGGATTGCCGCCGGCCCCTCCTTTCCGATCACGGACCATTCCTCGCCAGGAGCGGGTGAGATCGCAATCGCGGGAGAACGCTTCTTGCTGAGTCACCCCGACTTGTTTCCGGCGAGGGAATTCCGTCTGGAGGAACAGCGCCGGGTCCTCGACAACTGGCATCTGCGATTCACGCAGACAATTGATGGACTCCCGCTGCGCGACGCTTCGATTCAGCTGAGAATCAGCTCCACGGGTCGCTTGATGCTCTTTCGCGGGCATTTTCTGCGCGACACTCCCGTACACGTGCCGATTTCCGTGGACCTGGCCCGGGCCCGGATGCTGGCTGCCGATGCGGCGGGAGGGACGATCGAGGATTGGCTGCCCTCGGATCCGCCGCTGCAGGCTGAGCATGTTCTGCGCGGCGATGAGGCGCACTGGCGCGCCGTCTGGCGATTCGAGCGCATGGATGCCGGCGCAGGAGCATGGGAGCTCTGCCGCATCGATGCCGGCAGCGGTGAATTGCTGTCCCGCGAGTCGCTTGGGGAGCACTTGACCGGGACGGTTCGGGGGGACGTACAACAACTCACGCCCTGGGGACCGTATTACGACCGGCCTTTCGCGCACGAATGGGTGGAGATCGGCGACGACATAGTCGAGGTCGACGCCGACGGTGAATTCTCGCTGGAATTCGAAGGCGAGCGCGAGCTGTGGACCGAGTTGCGCGGCGCTTACATCCGCGTCGTCGACGAGAGCGGCCCTGAGCCCGTCCAGGAATTGAGCGTCACGGGCGAACAGCACGCGGACCTGTACTGGTCGGACGATAATTCCCAGCGAGCGGAGCGGAACACCTTCCACCACGCCTGGCGAGCATACGATTACCTGCAACTCCTGGAGAGCGGATTCTCAGGCCTGGACCACCTGGTGACTTTCCACGTGCGTGACACGACGGATCACTGCAACGGATTCTGGGCGGGGAACCACGTCTACCTCTACGCAGCGGGGGACGGTTGTGCGGACTACGGCGAGATCGCGGACGTGATCATCCACGAATACGGCCATGCTCTTTCCTACGCCCAGTACGGAGCATACTACCCCAACGGCACCGCCACGGCGGAGGCCCTGTCGGACGTGTTCGCCGCCTACGTGACCGAGCAGCCGCTGATGGCGGCCGGAGCCTACGGTCCGGGCACCTGGGGCCGCAACCTGAACAACGACCTGGTCTATCCGGACGACCTGAACGGAGAGATTCATCACGACGGGTTGATCCTGGGAGGCGTTTTCTGGGATCTGCGCCAGGAGCTGGGGGAGGATCGCGCGGACACGCTGTTTCACTACTGCAAGTACGGCTGTCCGGTTGAGTTCGACGACTTCCTGTTCGAAGTCCTGCTGGTGGACGACGATGACGGAAACCTGTCCAACGGGACCCCGAACGGAGCGACGATCTTTGACTGCTTCGGCCGCCATGGTATTGGCAGCGGCATGTTGCCCGCACTTGAACACACCCCTCTGGGCGACACGCAGAATACCAGCCAGCCCTACATGGTGTTCGTCCGCGTGCTTCCCTCGGCTTTCGGCGTGGATCCCGACTCACTGCGCCTGTATCACAGAAGCGAAGACGACTGGATTCAGGAAGGCTTCGAGCTGTTCACGCCGCCTAACGTGTACAGGGCGGAGATTCCCCCCTGCGAGGAGGGTTCGCTGGTCCGGTATTACATCACTGCGGTGGACAGCATCGGGCAGAGCGTGACCTTGCCGGTGGAAGGGTCGGAGCACCCGTTCTTCTTCCTGGTCGGTTCCCCCCTGCTCGCCTTCGACGACGACCTGGAAGAGGACCTGGGATGGATCACGGACCTCCCGGGGGACGACGCGGAGACCGGGCGCTGGGAGCGCGTCGTTCCGGTCGGCACCTGGGTGGGGGAACGACCGATCCAGCCGGCCGCGGATCACACTGCGGACGGCGAGTACTGCTGGCTTACGGGAAACGCCCAGGCGGGCGATCCCGCGGGAGAGAACGACGTGGACGGCGGCTGCACCACGCTCTTGTCGCCGGAACTGCAGGTCGAAGGCTTGTCGCACCCGGTGATCAGCTACTACCGCTGGTGGGTCGACGACACGGTTCAGGACGACGCCCTGACGGTGGAAGCCAGCGCGGACGGGGGAGCAAGCTGGGTCCTGCTCGAAAGCGTGGGCGCCACGGAGAACAGTTGGATCCAGCGGCGCTTCCTGCTGGAGGAGTATCTGCCGGGGGCGGAAACGGTGGTCTTGCGCCTGCGGGCCTGTGACACGGGTTCGGGCTCGCTGGTGGAGGCGGCCCTGGACGACGTGCGCCTGCTGGCGCCCGACTCGACGGAAGCGGCGGTAAGGCGGCCGGTCGAGGCGCCCGCGAGCCTGCGGCTGAGCTCGCTGTATCCCAATCCATTCAATCGGGGGACCTGGGTCGAGTTCGAACTGCCCCTGCCGTCGCCGGTAACCCTCACGGTGTTCGACCTGCGCGGCGGAAGGATTGCGACGCGTGAGCTGGGAATCCGCCGGGCGGGATCGCACCGAGTGCAGGTACCGTCCGAGGGCCTGTCCAGCGGTCTTTATCTGCTCGCGCTGGAGATTCCCGGTGAATCGGTAACACGAAAGATGCTGCGAATCAAATAGGTGAACGCGGAACAGTCAAACCAGGGGAGTGATCATGCGAAATCGAGCGATCTGGATCACGGTACTGACGGGATTGGCCGGACAGGTACTGGCCCAGCCCTCGCCTTCGATCATCTGCAACCAGGACTACTATAACGCATCACGCTATATCGGTGCGCGCAACAGCGCGCGGACGGTCGGCGGCTCCGTCGTCGCGGTCTTCGAGCCCGCCGGCGGCTACGTGAACCAGGAAATCTGGTACGTCACCTGGAACACGTTCTTCGACGAATGGGATCCACCTCAGCAGCTGAGCTTCTCACCGCAGGGCACCACGGGAGTTCCCGCTGTGGTGGCCGACGAAGAGGGCAACATCTGGGCGGGCTGGAAGCAACAGAACCAGGAAGGCGACCGCGACATGATGGCCGCGATCTGGGACGGCGTCGCCTGGAGCGCGCCGATGACGGCCGACGCCATCGAAAACAACGCCGGCGTGAACGCAATCGACATCGCCGCCGACGGGACCGTGTTCAATCTTTTCAGCATCTGGAACGATCCGCCCGAGTACGCGGCGAACATCTACTCCAGCCGCAGCGCCGACGGAGGCGAGAGCTGGGTGACGGACAACCTGACCGCGGAATTCCCCACGCCCGACTTCCTGCCGCTGAATTACCTGGACGTGGCCCTGACGCCCGACGCCGACGGTGGAATGTACGCCGCCTGGGAGGACAGGCCCTTCGACGAGAGCTGGGAAATCGTCATGTCGCACTTCGTCGACACGAGCTGGTCGATTCCCGAGGTCGTCACGCCGATCGAGGACCAGCTCGGGACCTTGAAATACGTGGACGGCTGCACGCCGGCGCCGGATGCGCAGGCGATCTACCTGATGGGGCCGGAGGACTACGCGCTTGCCGGGCACCCCGCGGCGGTGTTGAATCCGGATGAACAACGGCCCGCGTTCTCCTGCTTCTTCAACCTGCGCTACGTGGACCCGGACAGCACGCTGGACAACCTCGTGGGCGATGTACTGGACTATTTCGGCGCCCAGCAGCCGCTGGTGGTGGATGACGACAACCGCTACAACCACGAAACACACATCCATGAATCGCTGGACCGCCTCGGGGCCGCATACGGCACGTTCGACTGCGGCGAGGACAGCACCGGAGTGGAGCAACTGCCCGAGTTGCAGGACCTGGAAAACTCGGATCTGGTGATCTGGTTCTGCGGCGACGACGGGGCCGGTCTGGCTTTCTGGAACGAAATGGAGGAGGACAACCAGACGATAATCGATTACCTGGACGGCGGCGGAAAGCTCTGGGTGATCGGCCTCGACCTGCTCTACGATCGTTACGGAGGCGGGCCGGTGGAATTCGTCGAGGGCGACTTCTGCCGCGACTACCTCGGGCTGGCCTCCTACGACGTGCAGTCCTGGGTGGATGACGGCGACGTAGGCCTCCCGCAGCTCGACCTGGCTCCCGACCAGGACCTGACGGACGAGGGACCGCTTACCTGGTCGGTTTCCGGCGCGATCCGCCAGGGCGAACCTTCCCTGGCCACAACGCCGGACGGGATGATTCACATGTGTTACGTGGAGTTGGATCACATCTGGTACATGCGCTACAACGGCTCCGGGTGGAGCCAGCCGGTGCAAATGGACGTCTCTCCGGATACGTTGAGCTGCTACAGGCCCTGCATCACGGTCGACGAGGACTACGGGGTTTACATCACCTGGAACCAGGAGCAGACCCTGCAGCCGCGCCTGACCAACATCTTCTACGCGGTATCTCCCGACGGGGGCTGGACCTGGAATACGCCCCAGCAGCTCAGCGAGGCGACCGAGAGCAACGACTACGGGAACTCGGTCTTCAAGGCCACCATCGGACGCAAGGTCCGACCCGAGATTCCGGACATGTTCGACGGCGGCGCGGACGTGGTCTGGGTCCAATGGAACGCTCAGTCGGAACTGGGCTACGACCTGATGTACGGGCGCATCCCCTACGCGGGCGGCGGTTCCTTCCTAGCGAACGGCTCGGTTCGACCCGCGGCCTTTCAACTGCTGCCCAACCGGCCGAATCCTTTCAACCCGAGCACAGAGATTCGCTTCGTGCTGGACCGGCAGGGAGTCGTACGGCTGGACGTCTTCAACCTGGGCGGGGAGCTGATCGAGACCCTGGCCGAAGGACGATACGGCGCCGGAGAGCACTCCGTGGCCTGGCACGCGGAGGAAGCCCCCAGCGGGATCTATTTCTGCAGGCTGCGATCGGCCGGCGGGGAACAGGTACGAAAAATGACGCTGCTGCGTTAGTCGCAGCGGCGGGGAGCATCCCATGAACTGTTTACAGAGATCCAGCAAACGGCTTCAGGCAACGTATCACGCCTTTGTCGCGGTATGCAGCGTGATGATCGCTCTGTTTATTGCGCCGCGGCCTGTCTTGGCGTACAACATCGACGGTTACCCGAGCTACTACGACTACATGGACGACCTGCAAAGCCTGCATAACGCCCATCCCGACATCACGGACCTGGTGACCGTGGGCTACGGGCAGCGGGGCTATGGCCAGGCCCAGGGGCACGCCATCAAGGCCCTGAAAGTGTCGGATAACCCGGACCAGGACGAAGACGAACCGGCGGTGCTCTTTTCGGGCTTGCATCATCCCAAGGAACCCATCAGCATCGAGGCGGTGATGCGTTTCCTGGAGCACGTGCTCGACAACTACGGCAGCGATCCGGACATCACGGCCTACGTGGACGGCCTGGAGATCTGGTTCCTGCCGATTCTCAATCCGGACGGCTACCTCTACCTGAAGGCCGTGGCGCGGGACTATCCCTACTGGCGCAAGAACCTGCGCGACAACGACAGCGACGGGGTGATCGATTACAACTACGACGGGGTCGATCTCAACCGTAATTACCCCTACAACTGGAGTATGTCCGGCTCGACCTACCCCGGCAACGAGGACTACCGCGGTCCCTGGGCCGGATCGGAAAGCGAGGTCCAGGTCTACATGGATTTGGCCCAGAATGAGCGCTTCCTCTTCTCGCTGACCTATCACAGCTACGCCAACACGATGGACTTCTGCTGGGGACTCGACGGATGGGAGATTCCCGAGACGTCGATGCTGAACGAGTATTTCAGCGCGCTGGCCGCCCTGATCCCGGCGGCGGGCGGGGGCACGCTGCCGCTGGTGGGCAGCGACGGCACCGCCGGATTCAGTTACAACTGGATGTTCGCCCGCGCGGGGGTGCTCGAGGGCCAGGTGGAGATCGGCGACAGTTTCATCCCGACCTATTCGACGGCCCTGTATTACGCGGACCAACAGGAGTCCAGTCAACTTCAATTGCTGGACTTCGCGCTGAACGGACCCGGCCTTCGCGGGCACGTCTTCGACCAGGAGACCGGCGATCCGCTGGAAGCCGTCGTACGCATCATCGAGTATTACACGCCGCTCTACATGGGACCGCGGATGACGGATCCCCAATATGGCCGCTTCTTCCGCAGGACCCGCAACGCCGTCTACGACCTGGAAATCAGCGCCCCGGGATATGCGGTGGAACTGGTGGAGGACGTCACGGTCACCGGCGATCAATGGACCGACCTGGAGATCGGTCTCACGCGGGGAGTACCGGCGGAATACGCGGAGGATTTCACCGGTTCGCCCGGCGGGTGGTCTCCGGACGCGGGCAACTGGGAGATTCTTGGCGGCATGCTGCGGCACCTCTCGACTTACGGCGAGGACCGCTCCTCGAAGTACAATGAGTACTCGTTCGCCGATTTCAGCTACCAGGCGCGCGTGCGGATCGACGACGGCGATTTAGCCGGGTTGTGCTTCCGCGGCCCCACGGGCGGAAGCAACTGCTACGTCTTCTACCTGCGGCGCAACGAGCAGAATGTTCGTCTGGTGCAGAAGTTGGGTCACGAGACCTGGATCATGGACGAGACCTCGCCGGGCAGCGGCCAGATCAACCTGGACCAGTGGTACCTGCTGCGCGTGGAAGCCAGCGGCAATCATTTCGACTGCTACGTGGACAGTGAACTGCAGCTCTCGGTCACCGACAACAGCGGCGTCCTGTATCCCGGAGGGAAGGTGGGAGTCTGGTGCTCCGAAACGCGCGCCTCCTTCGACGACGTGCTCATCGAGGACCGGGACGTGCCCGCGTCGCCCTCCGGGCTGAGCGCGGTGCCCGGCGCGGGAAAGGCGCTGCTCGACTGGGACGACAACGGCGAACTCGACCTTGACGGCTACCACGTGTATCACTCGCTTGTCTCGGGCGGTCCCTACGACACGCTGACGGTGGAACCGGTCACGGACAGCCGCTACCTGGCGGGAGATCTCGAAGACGGATCCGAACAGTTCTTCATAGTCACCGCCGTCGACCTGGGCGGGCAGGAATCGTATCCTTCCGCGGAGGTTTCGGTGATTACAGGCGGGCAACCAGTCCTGCTGGTGGTGGAGGACGACGATCGCTTTTCCCACGAGGATTACCTGCATACTTCGCTGGTCGACGGCGACTACGTGTATCACACCTTCGACGCCGAGGGCGAGAACCGCTCGCCCACGGCCGACGAACTGTCACCCTACGAACTGGTGATCTGGTTCTGCGGCGATGACGGCGTGGGCAACTGGTTCTGGGACGGCGGCGACGTCGACAACCCGGCGATCGTCGACTACCTGGACGGCGGGGGCGCGCTGTGGACGATGGGCCTGGACCTGCTCTACGATCGCTACGGCGGCGCGCCCGACGTCTTCATCGCGGGAGACTTCTGCTACGACTACCTCGGAATCGCGGAATACGCGGTGCAGTCCTGGTCGGACGACGGCGGATTGGGAGTCGAGCAACTCGACCTGGCGGAGGCCATGCCCGGGCTCTCCGTGGACCCGATCGTCTGGACCACCGAAAACGAAGTGCTGAAGTACGTGGACGGATGCCCAACGGCGCCGGGTGCCGAAGCCGTGTATGAAATGGGGCCGGCCGACTACCCGCTCGCCGGACAGCCGGCGGCGGTGCTGCAGCCTGAAGCTCCGCTTGCACTGAGCTTCTTCTTCAACCTGCGATACGTTTACCCTGAAAGCGCCAGGCAACAACTGGTGGACGAAGTATTGCAGTGGTTCCACGAAAGGACAAGTCCACTGTCGCCGGTCGAGGATCTCGTGATCCAATGGAATGATACGGAGGCCTTGTTGAGCTGGAGCGCGGTGAACGGAGCCACCGGCTACGAAGTGCGCAGCGACAGCGATCCCTACGGCACGTTTTCGCAGACGGAGGCCGTCCTGCCCGCCGGCCAGCTTCAATGGACGGATCCCGTGGGAGGTTCGCCGCCACCCGGGAAGTTCTATATCGTTATTGCTACGCGATGACGCGCCGTTGCAACGCAATGACGCATCGTGTAACACTGCGACGGACAATCAACACCAATGAAATAGGAAGCGAAACAGGATTCAGGACGAACTGAGAGCAAGAACCAAACAAGGGAGAAAGATGAATCCGCGCTGTGATGCGATCTCTCGCGCGGACAAGGAGAATGCAATGAAACCGACCAGCCTTCGAATTCTGCAAGCCGTGATCCCGGTTCTGGTCGCCCTGCCGGCCCTGGCCCAGGTATCACCCAGCATCGTCTGCAATCAGGACAATTACAACGGAACCCGCTACGTCGGAGGACGCAACAGCGCCAGGACGCCCGCCGGCGATCTGCTGGTGGTCTTCGAGCCCGGTGAACTCTACACCAGCCAGGACATCTACTGGAGCGCCTATGACGCCGCCGGGGGCACGTGGAGCGCCCCTGCCGCGCTGAGCAGCGCAGGCTACATTCACACGGGCACGCCGGGACTGGCGGCCGACGACACGGGCAGCATCTACGCGTACTGGAAGGAAAAGAACGGCGACGGCGACCGGGACGCCATGTTCGCGCATTGGAGCGGAGGCTCCTGGGGCGCGCCCGTCCTGGCGGACGACATCGCCAACAACGCCGGCGTGGGAACCATCGAAATCGCCAGCGACGGTACGCTGTTCAACATGTGGAGCACCTGGGGAACCGGAAGCACCTACGACGCGAACATCTACTCCGGAAAGAGTACCGACAACGGACTGACCTGGAATACGACGAACCTGACCTCCACATACCCCACGCCCGACGCGCTGCCGCTGTCTTTCCTCGACGTGGCGCTGGCCCCGGGTTCAGACGGCGTGATGTACGCAGCCTGGGAAGACGATCCCGAGGGTGGGAGCTGGGAGTGCCTGCTGGCCGTGTATGACGGCGCGAGCTGGGCTACGCCCGAGATCGTCAGCGAGACGGGCGATTCGCTGGGCGTGCTGAAGTACGTGGACGGCTGCACTCCGGCGCCCGGCGCGGTAGTGGTGCACGAAATGGGCCCCGACGGGTACACGCTGGCGGATAGTCCCTCGGAGATCTACTACGACTCCGGGACCTACCGCGTACTCGGTTCGTATTACAACATCAAGTACATCAGTCCCAGCTGGAACCGCGACGAACTGGTGGCCGACGTAGTGGACTACTTCGCGCCCGGCTCCATCCTGGTGGTGGACGACGACAACCGCTACAACCACGAGACCTACCTTTATGAATCGCTGGACAACGGCGCCATCGCTTACGATTTGCTGGACACGGATCCGGAGGGCGACGACGTGGCTTTGTCGCCGGACGCGGCGACGCTTCTGGCCTATGACCTGGTGATCTGGTTCTGCGGCGACGACGGCGGCAACGACGCTTTCTGGGAGGCGGACAGCGTCTACGAGACGGACAATCCGGACGTGGCGGCCTACCTCGACGGCGGGGGAGACCTCTGGCTGATCGGCCTGGATGTGCTCTACGACAGGTACGGCGGCGGCGGCGGACCCGAGGACGACTTCGTGGCCGGCGACTTCTGCTACGACTACCTGGGACTCGACTCCTACGACGTGCAGGCCTGGATCGACGACGGGAACGAGGGCGTCTCGCAGCTCGACCTGGTGGGCGGACAGACGATCACCGACGTGGATCCGATCTTCTGGGGCGTGGGCGGAGTACGGCAGGGCGAACCCACCATCGCCGTGGACCCGGACGGCCTGCTGCAGATGGTCTTCGTCCAGAGTGGCGGGATCTATCATCGCAGTCGGGACGGCGAGGTCTGGAATCCGTCTGTCCAGCTTGACGAGTCGGGCGATGCCAGCACGGTGCGTCCCTCCCTGGCCGCCGACGCGAATGGTGGATTATACGCTACCTGGAAGCAGGAGACGGGACAGGATCCCACCATCTGGAACGTCTTCTATTCCACCTCCACGGATGCGGGTGTCACATGGACGACGCCCGTGCAGCTCAGCCAGGCCACCGAGGTCAGCTTCAGCGGCTATTCCGTGATGCGGCCCACGGTGGGCGCCCGCGTGAGGCCGCCGATTCCCGATGTCTTCGAGGGCGGCGCGGACGTGATCTGGACGCAATGGAATTCCGGATCCGACCTGGGTTTCGATGTGATGTACGGACGGATTCCCTACCTGTGGTTGCCGCCGGTGGAGAATCTGACCATCGAGATGTCCGCCGGAGACGCCTTGCTGGATTGGGACACCGTCGAGGGCGCCACCGGCTACCGGGTGTACAGCCTGGACGAAGGCTACCAGGAGGAAGGGATCCTCGTGGCCGAACTGGACGGTGCGACCACCAGCTGGACCGATGTGGGCGCCGTGGCCGCCGAGCGGAGATTCTACCGCGTGACGGCCATCAGGTAGAAGAAGCTTCCCGCGGGGGCGAGATAGTTCCCCTCGCGGATAACTACGTGAGGAAGCAACTAGAGAGGGCGCCTCCGGGCGCCCTCTCGCGGTTCCAGCGATCGGGATCGGCGGACAACATGAAGAAGCTCCGGACTCATGAAAGCGCCGAAGGCCCAGTCCACCGCCGGAAACCGCGGTGTATTATTTCAAAAGCATCAATTTGGCCAGCCGCGCCTCGCCCAGGGCCTCGACCCGCAGCAGGTAGATTCCGCTGGCCAGCGCCGAGCCGTCCACCGCCAGGCGGTGCTCGCCGGCCGGGAGGAAGTCGCCTTCCAGCAGGCGCGACGCTTCCTGCCCGAGGATGTTGAACAGTCGCGCCTCGACCCTGGCCGCCCGCGGCAGCCCGAAGCTGATCGAAGTCGCCGGGTTGAAGGGATTCGGAAAGGCCCGTCCCAGCCAGAATTCGGCGGGCCGCGCCTGCGGCGTCCGGGGATCCGCCCCCACTTCGCCGATGTGCAGCAGGATCGGGACGTCCACCTCGCCGTGCTCCGGATCGTTTGTATTGAAGCGTACCCAGGCGTTGTATTCTCCTTCCGGCACCAGCCAGCCGCCGGGGTTGTTCGTAGCCAGCAGCGGCAGTACACCGGAAGCGCCGGGGGCTAGCACTCCGGAATCGGCTTCCAACCGCAACCAGAAGGGCGGCAGGATCCGCACGCTGTAGTCCGACCTGGACTGCGACATGTGCAGCACGGAGAATCCCTGCGGATACGTTCCCTGCATGCCGATGGTGCCCGAGTCGCTGAGGTCGTCCTCCTCGCTCATGTCGCCGTAGTTCAAAGTGATCCGCCCGTTGGCTTCCACAACGACCTGGAAAGTGAACGGACCGCCGTAGTTGTCAGGATTGTAATGCGGGGTTTCCACCCAGCTCACCACCAGGGAATCCGTGTCGTTGCTCCACCAGCGCACGTAGTTATCCAGGGGCAGCAGGTCGTCGTGCATCAGGTCGTCCCACCAGCCGGCGACGGCCAGGTCGGGCGCATCCTCGTCGGGCATGCCGCCCGAATTGCCCCAGTGCTCGCCGTTCTCCGTGAAACAGATGAAGCCGTTGGGATTGATCCAGAACTCGTCGTACAACTCGCCGTAGAAGGGCACGCCGAAACCGGGATCCAGCGGGCCCGCGGCCGCGTCGTTGTCCGTGAAGTCGGTTATTTCCCCCTGGTCCCAGATCTCCACCCAGCCCACCTCGGGACCGAATTCCTCCTCGCTGTCGATCCAGGTGTAGCCGAAACTGTCGGGACCGCCCTGGGAGCGTCCTTCGGAGCCCGCGGGCAGGGCCCTCAGCCAGTCGCCGGCGCGACCCTCAGGTGGCCAGTCGCCTTCGGGACGCGCGGAGGCGGTCCAGACCAGGATGCTCTCGCCCGTGTTGCCGAATCGCAGTGTATCACGCCCGCTCTCGGGGTCCTCGGGCGAGAGCCGGAATTCCAGACCCTCGCTTTCCAGCACGAACTCGGGCGGCGGAAGGGTGCCGCTCAGGGTTGTGGTCAGGCGCACCGCCTTGCCCGAGAAGAAGTTGCTGCAGGTGGGATGCCGGCGGTTGTAGTTGGTGAACGTCAGGCCGGTCAGGGCGTCGTGATCCTTCAGACCGATGGTGCAGTAGGGGAAATCCTGGCTGTTCTGCTGGCCGTCGCTGAACTGCTGGTACTGGAAAACGACGTCGTTGTCGCCTGTGCCCGTCGGGTAATGCGCCGTGTCGTAGATCAGGATCTGGAAAGTGTTGATGTGGTTGTTGCTGTTGGTCCGCACCTTGTACCACTCGACGATGTAGATGCCCAGGTCCTCCCTGTGCTGCACGCAGATCTCCGCGTCGCTCGTGACCTTGTGGTCGTCCCACATGGGCGCCAGCATGGGTTCGGGCCCCATCGAGCAGGGCATGTAGTGGTTGCGGAAGTCGGTCTCGAGGTGCGCCGTGGGACCGAAGGCCACGAACCCGTTGGAGCACACGGCCATTTCGCTGTAGAGCCGGCCGTAGAGTACCACCGGGAAGGGCAGATCCACGAGCACAGAGTGATCCTGTTCGTTGCCGTTGTCCTGAATCGGCAGCTCGGTACCCTCGCCGCCCGCCCCGGGAGCGATCTCGATCCAGTTGTAGCCAGGCGCCAGGGACCACTCGATGTCGGTGCTCTCGTAGGCGTAGTAGCCGTAGGAGTCCGGACCCGTGGGGTCGCCGGTCTGCTGGTCGCCCAGGGTTACCGGCAGTCCCTGGGAAGACCGGGCGCCCGAGGCGTCACTCCAGTCGAGGTTGAGCATAGTGTGATACCCGGGCACCAGCATGGGATCCGCCTCGACCGTCAACTGGAAGAGGGCCGTCTCGCCCGCGGCCAGATCGCCCAGGACGATTTCCTGGGCTTCTGGCAGCATGCCGCTGCCCTCGGGAAAACCGGCCAGGATCGTGAGCTCCTCGGCGGTCGCGTTGCCGGCGTTCTCCAACGTGATCTCGAGCTCCCCGCTCTCGTCCGGGTACAGCGGCCCGCTGGCCAATTCCCAGTCCTGCAGCAGGATCAGCGGTGATACAAGCTGGAGTTCCGCCGGGATCAGCAGGCCGCGATCCTGGCTCTCAAAGCGGAAGCGCAGGCCGAATTTCAAGTCTTCGTCCAGGGTGGAATCGGCGCGCAACTCGAGCAGATCCACCGGGCTGCCCTGCCCGCCGGGTTCGATGGGCGGAAGCTGTGTGACACCGGAGAGTACCTCACCCTCCCCGTCGCGAATTTCGAGGGTGATGTCGAAGGACTCCAGTCCTTCGCTCTCGGAGCTGTTGCCGAAGACCGGAACAAGACGGGTCGCCTCACCCGGGCTGAGCAGCCCGTCCTCGCCGTCGTCGTCCAGCTGAAGGCTCAGCAGGATCGGCAGGGCTTCATCCGAGGTCAAGGGCACGTCGCCCAGGACCGGCGCCCAGCCCGCCAGGCTGGCGGTGAGCAGCAGGTCGCCCCCATGTTCCATGCCTTCCAGCGGCAGGTAGACCCGCCCATCGACGTCGCTCAGCTCGATGCTGCGTAAAATCTCGTACTGGCTGGCGCAGACGGCGGCGCCCTCCACGGGAAGCCCGGCCTCGTCCACTGCGCGAAGCTCGAGCATGGCGCTGTGCGGGCTCAGCGTCTCGGGCGTTTCCTCGAAGAAAAGCCTTTCAGGAACGCCGCACCAGGTGTCCATGCCCGGGTCGCCCATCAGGTTGGCCCAGCGCGCGAAAGAGCTGATGTTGTAATCGCCCGGGGGCAGGTTGAGGTAGAGTTCCAGCTTACCCCGGAACATGCAGGTGCCCACCTGGGGGATTTCATAATCCAGCAGACCGGAGTAGTAACCGCCGGTCACGAGGTTGTTGTAGGGCGTGTGCGTGCCCAGCGTGCAGAAGCCCATGGCCGCCACCGCGCCTCCCGGCGTGGTGGGAGTTCCCGCCCGCAGGAAGGCCTCGGTGAAACAGGTTCCATAATCGAAATCGCCCGTGCCGCAGGTGAAGATCACCGCGATGGGCGTGCGCGGGCCCTGGTCCATGTTCTGGATCTGGTTTTCGCTCAGGCCTTCCATGTTGACCCAGCCGCGGTACGTATGGAAGCTGATTCCCTGCTCGTACCAGTTGTAGACGTACGAGGGGCTGGATCCGCACCAGACCGTGTCGATGTGGGTGTAATCCCGCTCCTCCACCATCTGGAAGGCGATACTGCGGCTCATCTGGGTCATCGACAGTCCGCAATGGTACGCGCCGGTGATGAATGAGGCCCTCTGCAGCCAGCCCGGGTTTTCCAGCCAGGGATCGCTTTCATAGCCGATGATCTTGTTCATCACGGTGCTGAGCTGGGTTGAGTTCGAGACTGAAATCCGGCCCACCACCACGTCGCCCAGGATGTCTCCGCCCACGCAGGCGGCGTAGTAATGATCGTACTGGCTGCTGTGCGTGGGCAGGGAGTAGCTGCCGCTCACGTCGCCGATCAACAGCACGTAGTGGGGCGGGGTTTCGCTGTTCTCGTAGTCGCTGGTGATCTGGCTGCGGATCGAGGAATAGCTCCAGTTGACGTCGTCTTCGGTGTAGATGGTCAGGTGATGGCCCTTGCGCCACTTCCATTCGAGGAAATCCTGTACCGAGGAATTGCTCAAGGCGCTGGCCTTGGTGAATACGGTGTAGTTGAGCGGCAGGCTCGGCGCGCCCCACTCGATTTCCCGCAGCGCGCCCTCCGCGGGCGGCGGATCCACGGTGAAGGGAAGCAGCAGCCGCTCGCCAAGAAGGCTCTTCGCGAAACCCAGGTCCTGCAGCCGGCGCTCCCATAGAAACTCCGAATTACCATGAACCATGCGCAAGGGCGTGTTGACATCGCTCGATCCCGTCCGGCGGAGCTCTATGCGCAGGCGGTGCAGACGCTGCAGTTCCCCGGTGACCGGGTTCCAGCGCATGGGATACACGGCCAGCTTGAGCAGCCGGATCTCGCGCAGCAGCATGGGCTCGCCCAGCTCGGCGGTTTGCCCGGGCCAGAAGGCGTTTTCGGCCCACAGATCCTCGTCCTGGATCCAGGGCAGGGGCAGGTCGGCTTCGGTGTGCAGGCGGTCCTGGACCGGGCGCACTGCATGCGTTCCCAGGCTGAGCCATTCCTCTTCGAGGATCTCAAGACCCATCTCCGCGTCGTCGTGGATACGCACCAGGCGGTTGACCAGAGGCAGGTCGGGGCGACCGGCTTCGCCCACCAGGCCCTCGCCCGGCAGGCGGACGATTTCCCTTCCATCCAGGTCCTCGAAGACCGGCGGATCGAAAACGAGTTCGAGAGTCGTCAGATCGTTGCCTTCGGGCGTGCTGAAGGAAACTTGTACGGCCTCTTCCACCTGGGGGGAACCCGTACCGGCGGCGCAGGCCGTCCGAATGAGCTGTGTCAACAGAATCAGGCCGGGTAAGGCGCGAGACATAGACCGTCCTTTCTCACAGTGTCGATTGAACCCTTGGGCGTGGTGTCCGCTGCCGGGTCCTGGATTGCAGGGATTGGGTGGGAAGGGGAATCCCACGCACGGCTTTGCATATTTGCAAAAGCCGTGCCTTAAACCAAGTGCGTGTTTGTTCGGCGAAAATCAGCGGAATGTGCCCCTGACCCCCCGGCGGTGGAGCAGCTTTGTCAAGAATGCCTGACAGGGCGTCAAGAGGAAACTATGGGTGATGGAACCGACACCGTGAATTCGGCTATGCCTGTTCCATCGGTTTTCAGAGAATCAGACCTTGATCGCCTGCTGCACGGCCGATGGCACGCCGATGCCGTGTCGATGGCGTGCCGAGGGCGTATGAGTGTCAATTAGTCAGGGTTTTGGAACCGGCCGAATCTTCTTGATTCACTAATCGGAACTGCTGATATTCCTGTGACACAGAACCTGTCTCCAACAGAATTCTCAGGGGCTGAATATCTGCCTGGGTCGCGCGGACTTCATACCCCGCCCGAGGTCGGATGCTCCAGGTATTTCCTCCATGAACTACTGATCTCGTGGAAGCCAAAGGATCGAGTTTTGGGATCTCGCCTGGCTGAAGCAGGCGACTGATACCCGCTTTGCATCAATGGATGGGAGAATGGAAATGTTCGCCATCAGAACTCTTGCCACGACGTGCTTCATCTTCGTCCTTCAGCTACAAGTACAGGCGCAAGATGCAGGAACTATTCCTGATAATAGGCGTCCTGACTGGAGTGCAGCAGGATACATGCACGGCGCCGAGATCCCTTCAGACTATTTTCAGTATCAGATTGACGTTCCAGCACCTGTAAGTGATGATAGTCTGAATTGGAGGATGATTAAAGATGCTTTGGATGCAGCATGGGATTCCACTCAAGCTGATACATCAAACTTTGCACTGGTTCAACTTCAATCCGGATCATATCGCATAAGTGATGACATTCGTTTTCCGTATAGTTCAAGCAGAATAGTGCTGCGAGGTGAAGGACAAGACGCAACGGAGATCGTTGCGTATGGTGAGAGCACGCACTCTATACTCCGCGCTAATGGAACAGAACAACCAGATAGTGCGAAAATTGGGGTATCAACCTATAATCCATACACAAACACGCTTACTTTGGATTCGCTAAACCATTCAATCTCACCAAATGATTATGTCAAGGCATATTTCCATAGTCCACGTGATATTATTTGCTCTTCCTGCGAAAATGACTCAAATGTCATACTGAATTATCCGTGGCATTCCACAGTTTCGATAGATCCTACAAATAACGCCGGGAATAGATGCACAAATGATCCAAAGGATTACATCGGACTGATTACAAGAGTCACAGATGTGAACGGTGCCTCACTGACTCTAGAAGATGATTTTTCATTGACCTGGAATTTAGCGATCGACAACGCAATGGCAATGGATTCGGTATTTGTTAAGGAAATCTACCCCATCAACCGTATTGGTGTTGAAAACCTAACTCTGCGACATGATATTGCGGATGCATTTTATGATTCTTTGTCATGGCCGTATGCGATAAAGTATCATCATGCTGCAAACTGCTGGATGCGCAATGCAAGAGTAATGCATATGGTTCTTGCAAGTGTACGCATAGAGTTCTCAACTGCGATTGAAATCAGAGATTGTCTAATCAAGGATGCAAGGTATCGTCAGGGCGGGAAAGGCTATGGAGTGTCTATAGGACATATGTCCACGAACTGCCTGATCGAGAATAACACATTTCGAAGAACTCGTCACTCTGTAGTTTTTGGTTATGGAGCAAACCAGAATGTCGTAGCCTACAATTTTTCTATGGAGGGAAATAATTCCGATTACTGTTTACACGGTTACTTCAGCTATGCAAACCTTTTCGAAGGTAACTATGGAGATTGGTTTAACGCAGATGACTATTTAGGCCCCCAGGGTCCGTATAATACTTGGTTCAGAAATCTAACTTCGCATGATTACGCTTGGATCCAGAACCATCATAAGATGAATCTACTTGGAAATGAAGCTGTGCTTGTCTGGGACACGATAGGGTATTATTGCGATCCATATATCACCGATCCCGACAGTATTCAATTGCTAGATCTCTATGGCTACATAATCGTGGAAGAGGATACAACGTCACAGACTCACGAGGAGCTTCCCCCCTGGCCGAGGAGTCCTTCGTATCAGCTTCCCGATGTTTCCTACTATCTGTTCGACAGACCGGATCTTCTCGATACAACGTATACATGGCCACCCATCGGTCCCAGGATCGATTTGAACTCACCGCCAACATCCCAAGATATTCCTGCACGTGCAGCCTTCGAAGAGTACTGCGACATACATTTAGAAGACTGCTACACCTTGCACATCGGAACAGGACGGGAATATGAACCCTATATCGATACGATTGATGAAGCCTTGCAGTATGCACTAGTTGAGTTTCCAGGTGTCCCCTATTGGCGGCTCCTGGTGTATGAGTCAGACACCGCCTATACAATGTCATCCATCATCCTGGATGAGGGCAGCCCGATCGACAGCCTGACAATCAGGGGTGTAGGTGGATATCCGGAAGTCCATTACCTCGCAAGACCTGGTGGGGTCGTGATCGATGCTGATTCGACCGCACTTCAGCTCGTGTTTGAAAATGAAGCATCACTTCGATTGGAAGGACTCACCTTTCAGCATGTGGCCAACCACACGGATATGCCTCGCCAGGACACGCATGCTCTGATTGTTGCAGAAGGTCTCCACGTAACAATTGACAATTGTCGTTTCCTTGATGTTCGTGCGACGGGAATCGTTCCAGATTTCCCAGTAGGCGTAGTGTATTACAACTCTCCCGAAGGTGTTCCAGGTAATATTGATGTATCACACTGTGTCTTCGCCGATTGTGAAGGCCCCGAGGCCGGAGCGATACTCGCAACAGGTGCTTCGGTTGAGATCAACTCTTGCACGTTCCATCGAAACGAAGCTGGCGAGGGTGGATCCTGGCCCTCCAGTGTGCGTGTAGACAGTTGCGTACTAAACATCCAGAACAGCCTCTTCACAGGTGCCGGTCAATCATCGGAACCTGCATTCCTAATTGAAAGCGGCTCAGGAACAGTCTCCTACAGCCTGTTCGATGCGGAAGATTGGGCTTCGGATAACCAGGAGATTCAAAGCGGAACAGACAACTTGGTGCTTTCTTCTGAAGAAGCAGCGACCTTCGTGTCTTACATGGATCCCACCATGGAAGTCTGGGACTTCGAGCTGAAGGCCAGCTCACAATGCCTTGAGAAAGGCCACCCGGACAGCCTGGATTTCGACTTGACGCGTTCGGACATCGGGTGGAAGCCGGTCTACCCGGTGCAGGAGTACACGGATCACGTATTCTCTGATGGATTGTCAAGAGGCTGGTATCAGCTGTCCGGTGACGGGACTATGATCTTCGATGTGATACCGGCAGGCACTGTTGTACGAATGACCGATGGCAGCACACTTCAGTTGTGGTACGGGGGAAGTCCTGATGGCTTGGTCATAGGTTCTCCTGATGCACCAAGGACAGCAATCGTTGGTTCACAGGACCAAGATGATCCGGATGACGATGATGACCAGGCAGCACAAATCTGGATCGGTCATCACGCCGGACCGACGAATCCTGTCGTGATGGACGGAGTACTGTTTAACTATGCGCCAGGTGAACATGTGGATTCGCTTCAGTTGTATTTCAAGTATGCGGATCTAAGAATGGACACCAATCGAGTACGCTTCATGCACTACTACGGTTCGGAACTGCTTTTCGAGAAGTGTTTGGGCACGCTTGAAGGCTTCAACTTTGAAAACCAAGAGGAGAATCATCTTGGCCAACCGCGGAGAGTGTCTATCCTCGACAGCGATCTGGACGTCGTGGATTGCGCATTTGGACCCACGGGGGACCATCCTGCCCTGAAGATCCATGGACCTGGAGGCAGTGGTACACCACTTGTATCCGGTTGTTACTTCGCCGGCAATGGGCAGTCGATTCCCGTGGACCTGGTCGAGACGATCGTATCCATGCACGGGAACGTAATCGATACCTGCTGGACCACGGGCTTGATCCAGACTCAAACAACGACCTACATGGTGGATGGCGCGAAGAACCGGTTCCTCGCCGACGATCGCTTAGGTTATGAACTTGCCGACCCATTCATTGAAATGGAAGCCGGTTTCCTAGACCTGTTTTGCGGTTACAACGACTTCGTGTATTACAATTGGGAATTCCCAAATCCCATCATCCACATGGCCCCAACGGACACGATATACAACAGCGATCCAAGACCCTGGCTGCGGAACTTCTTCGGCACGGATTGCGAGTCGCCAATCCTTGAATCGGACCTCAACAGCGAAACGCTGATGATCATTCCCAATTGGGCGGAGGTGGGCGCTTCACTTACGGCTTGCGACCAGCCCTACAACGAACTCTGCAACTACATGGCGACACCGCCCGATGAGCTGCTGCAACAGGGGATAGTGGCAGAAGGCGAGCAGCGATATGCGGACGCGCACGAATTCTATCGCGCCTTGCTGCTGCTCTATCCCACCGCGCTTGAATGCAACGAAGCAACGCTGAGGCTGAAGGGACTGGGGATCAAGTGCGACTACGGCGCGGAACACTATGCAGAGATTCGCGACGATCTCTTCAGCGCCGCGGACACATCGGAAGCGGCCCAAGTGGAACACTTGCCGGTGCTCGAGCGCTGCAGTGGCTGGTGCGTGGAAGCCTATCACGGGGACCGGGAGCTGGCAGTAGACACACTTAATACAATGCTGGCCGTTACCACGGATCCAATCGACCGTGATACAATTACTCGGGCGCTGTTGGAGATCCAGACCTATCCCAAGCAGGGCGGCAGCTCCGCCGCGGGACCCAGGACCGCTCAGCAGTTGCTCGAGGAAAGCCGGGCCGTCCGGGCTCTTCTGGACTACCGGCGAGGCAGTGGCCTTAGGACCTCGGAGATCAAGGCGCTCATGCTACCCGAGCGCTTCGAGATCAGCAGGATCTATCCCAATCCCTTCAATCCGTTGACGCAAATCGAATTCACACTACCTCGCAGCGAACAGGTGACCCTCAAAGTCTACAACCTGCTGGGGCAGCAGGTGGCGACGCTGCTTAACGACAAGCTGGATGCGGGCTGGCACCGAGTGCCTTTCCATTGCGGCGCCCTGGGCAGCGGCGTCTACTTCGCGGTGGCCCGGACGGAGTGCGAGTTCTCGGTGCGCAAGATGCTGCTCGTCAAGTGAATTAGGCATGAGATTCAGGCGATCCATCCAAGTCCTGGTTTGCGGACTGTGTAGCGGTTTCCTGGCGCCTTTGGCGCCGGCGGCGATTCTACAGGTTCCTCAGGAATACCCGACTATCCAGGCCGGACTGGATCATACGTCGGATGGCGACACGGTGCTGGTTGACCGGGGTATCTGGACGGGACTCTTGAACACGCCGGAGCACACGGTGATGCTGTGCTCCAACTTCCTCTTCACGCAGGATACCACGGACATCCAGACCACGATCCTGGACGGCGAGTATGAGGGCTCGATCCTGACGCTTAATGCCGGGGGAGAGGACAGTACGGTGGTCCGCGGATTCACGCTGATGCATGGTATGGGCGATCATGGCTATTACTGGTTTGAGCAAGAGGGGGGCGCGATCGAACTTACTGAAGTGAGCAATTCCGTTCTGGAGGACCTGGTGTTTCTT
>CAZMSD010000027.1:0-52267 GCA_964568855.1 uncultured Bacteroidaceae bacterium
AATGAGAAACCCGGAACACGGGCTTGAGAAAGGTCACTCTATATCAGTGGACTAGATGCCGCTCCAGATGGAATCCACCGGGAATAAAGCATCCACACCGGGCGGACGCTGATTCATGCACAAGAACTCGCGGAATTCGGAAGCGCTTCGCCTGTATTTCGCGCCTTACTTCAGCAACAGCATCTGCCGAGTGAGGGTCCGCTTCCCGGCCTGCAGATGGCAAATGTACACACCTGAACCCGCCGTCCGCCCATCCTCGGTGCGCCCGTCCCAGGTCACGGAATGGGTTCCCGCCTCCGAGGGCCCGCTCAGCAGGCGACGGACCCGCTCACCGCGCAGGTTGTAGATATCCAGCAGGACATCGGCCGGTTCCGGCAGGCTGAAGGTGATCCGCGTGTCCGGGTTGAATGGATTTGGATAATTGCCCAGGTTGAAATCGTGAACCTCGGTTTCGGCCTCCCCGACGGCTGCAGCAGTCGCTTCCCGGCCTTCGGCGGGTTCCGGCTCGCGCGGTTCCTGGAAAGGCTGCATCCAGGCAGGCGGCTCGATGCCCCAGGAAACCAGCAGGTCGCCCAGTTCACGCAGGATTTCGCGGCGATCCGTGCCACAACGCCTCAGGTCCCGCATCCGCGCCCTGAATAGCGAGCGCTGCTCTTTCTCAAGCCGGGCCATCAGCCGGCCCAGGCCCCCGCCGGGCCGCCGATGCGGGGGTGGCTTGACGCCGAATTCCTTCAGCTTCTGACGCACGGCCCGGTGGATCTCGCGGCGATCGGCGCCGTTTTCCCGCAAGCTCAGGACCAGCCCATCGATCTCGCGGCGCTGCTCAGGACTGAGCACCGAAGGCCTGCCCCGGAAAGCCCGCTTCATCGCGCGCAAGCACTTCTCTTCGAGCCCGCCGGGAACCGGCACTCCGTATTCGCGCAGCATGCGAAATCTTTCCCGGCAGATCGCCTCGCGGTCGGCTCCCTGCCGATGCAGCTCCAGCAGCCGGTCGTGGATCGCCGCCAGCTGGCCGCGGTCCAGGCGACTCTTCAGGTCGACAAAGCCCGCCGAGTAAGCCCTCCGGCCATCGACAGGCGATGTTCCCCCGGGCGCGGCGGTTGCCGCCAGGCCGATCCCCAGCACCAGGACCAGCAGCAATGCGGAAACAAGTCTTGTCTTCATGTTCTTCCCTCCCGCGGCGCGTTCCGATGCGGACGGCCGCAAATCATAGTCCGCCGAGGCCTGGTCCCCGATGGACGCTTACAGGATAGACCACTCCGGCGGCAGAGTCCAGCAGAATCGTCGGGGGGCGGGATTTCCTACCAGGTGAACCACTTGTTCACTTTCAGCAGGAAGACGTTGTGCGGATGCACGTCGAAGAGATCCTCCAGGTCCCGGCGCAGGGCGAAGCGGCCCTGTGATACATAATCCGACCGGCCCTGCGACCAGACCAGGTAGAGGATCGAGCCCGGACCGAATTCCCAGCGCAGCACGAGATTGGAGTTGAACTCGCGGACGTTGAAATCGGGATCGTCCATTTCGAACTCGGAGGCGCCGTCCCCATTCTCGTCGATGTAGTACGCGGCGGCGGCGGCGGACCACTCGATTTCCCCGGGAGCGTACTCGTGGAAGCGATCCTCGCAGGAATCGGCGAGCGGATCCGCGACGCGCTTGAAGCCGCCGTAGCTGCCCGCGGAGACGAAGGGCTGCCCGTAGTACTGCAGGCTCAGATCCGGCGTGACATAGCATTCCAGCCGGACCGTCAGCGTGAGCGTCTGTTGCTCGAGCTCGGCAAAAACGTAGCGGTCCCCGTCCTCCGTCGACCAGGCTCCGACGTACTGCTGGCGCGGGTTCCGGTACTTGTAGTCCGGATTGAAGGTGATCAGAAACCGGTTGAAAGGGCGCAGGTTCACCTCGAACCAGCCGCCCCGCGCCTTTCCGCCGTCGTCCCCGGCCCAGGCCCAACCGCCGAAGACTCCGTGGACCATCCGCCGGTAATCGGTGCGGACGTGGAAATCGGCGTCCCAGGAACCGTGGAACTTGAGCGAGGGACCGCCGCGCAGCGCCGAATTGGAGACTTCCTCCGAGTTGCGTGTCACACCACCGTTGAAGTTCCAGTTGTTGAGCATCTCGGCGTGCGTATTCAGGTTGGCCGCGCGGGCGAAATTCCTCCCGCTGAAGTCCCAGTAGACCCACTCGTTGGCGTTGACCGAGAACTTGCGGAACGCGGAGAAGGGCTCCTCGATGTAGTACCCCACCCACGTGGAATGGTTGATCTCGTCCGCCGTGCGCATGTAGCCCAGGTCGTTGATCTCGAAGCCGGGTGTGCGCCAGGCCAGGCAGGTCTGGAACCGCCAGCGCCCGGGCGCGGATTTGCCCAGGCGAAAGGAGCCCGCGCTGCCGGAGAGCGACTCGCGGTTCGGATCAAGGTTGAGATGGTCTGCGTCGGGCCGCTGGAAGTAGCGCGCCGACGAAGTCTGCGTCTCGTAGATCGCCTCGCTGCTTCCCCGGACGTGGCTCGCAAGTCCGGTGCCCGCCATGTACCAGCTGCGGTCGTTCCAGTAGCGCTGGAAGTCCAGCCCGCCGGCGTAGGCCGCGCGGTGCAGGAATTCCAGGTGCGGATTGGCGATGCGCCGGTGCACGGCGGTCAGCATTCCTCCCAGCAGCAGGTTGCCGCCGTCCAGGTCCTGCTGCAGGCGCCCGGCGAAATAGCTCGTCAAGGGCTCGACCGTCTCGCTTTCCCGGACGTTGTGATACTTCACCCGCTCATGGCCGGGTCCTTGATCCGCTCGGCCGCCTCGCGCAGCGGCAGGCTTCGCCGCACTTCCGCACTCTCCTCGGCCGTGACACATTCCATGATGCCGAGGGACAGCCCCCCCGCGGTCTTGCCCGAGAGCTTGAAGGCGCCGAGGATCGAGCTGTGCTGCGGGGAATCCGCGTAGTCTTCGTTTCCCAGGTCGGGGTACCAGTGCGGCGAGCGCCCGACGCGCCGGGAATAGAACAACAGGTCCTGGGTGAACCCGCCCCCGGTGATCGCCGGCGCCAATCGGAAATTCAGGATGCTGCTGCCTTCTATGAAGAATGGGCGCTTCTCCTGGAAAAAGGTCTCGAAGGCCGTCAGGTTGACCTGGGAGGGATCCGCCTCCACCTGTCCGAAGTCGGGATTGATGGTGAAATCCAGGGTCAGGTCGCTGGTCACGCCCAGCTTGCCGTCCAGTCCCCCGGAGAGCTCGCTGTCCTTCCCGCCGGCGAAGGGATTGCCCGGTTCTTCCTGGTAGCGCTCGGTCTGGGCCACCGCGTAGGGCATCAATTCCAGCCGGCGCCGGACGGGCAGGTCCAGCAGGCCGTGCAACTCTCCGAAGCGCGAGACCCAGCCCGATATGTCGCGCGGGATCAGCTGCCACACGGAACGTTCCTCGAGGCGGAAGATCCGGCGTGTGACCTGGATACCCCAGACTTGCTCCTTCTCGCCGGAGTACCGCAACTGGCTCAAGGGGATGCGCAGCTCGCCGTTCCAGCCCCCGTCATCGACTGCGGCCCTGCCATCCCAGATCGGGTCCCAGTTGGTGTCCCAGTTGCCGCCGTCGTTGGAAATGAACTCGTCGCCCTTGACGCCGGAGGCGCTGAGCGTGAAGGAGAAGGCGGTCCGCAGGTCGTGGTAGCTGTCGATGTTTACTTCCACCCAGTCTCCGGGGAAATGATCGCGCCGCGCCAGGCGTTCGACGATTTCGCCGGGGTCGCTGTCGTGGGCCCGGTATGCCAGGTAGAGCGCGTGATCGTCGTAGAGGACCTTGAACTGCGTCTCCTGGGAGGGCGGGTCGCCTTCGTAGGGCGTCCGTTGAACGAAGTCCCCGGCCCAGGCGACCTGTTTCCAGGCGGCGTCGTCCAGCCGGCCGTCGATCACGGGCGCGCTGCCGGCGATGCGGCCGGTGCGGTAGATTCGTGGATCCGCCGACTGCGCGGGAAGGACCGCTGCGAGAAGTAAACCGACGAGGAGGAAGTTCGCGAAACGATTCATGGGCCGCTCCTGAATGCCGTGTCGGATAATGACCGGCATCAGGCTCCTCCGTTTCCCCTCGCCCGGCGGACCGGTTCGCTGGAGGGCTTCGAATCACTCGACCCGGCATTTCTGGTAGGATTGCAGACAAGAAACCGTTCCCCTTCGTGGATTCCAAGATGCCGCGGTCCGCCGCGATCAGTCGTCCAGCTCGGCGACGACCTTGTAGAACGCCGATTGGCCCAGGGGATCCGTCGCGTTCAGGGCGGGCCCCTGGTAGACCGTCACCGCGGCATCGAAGTCGTAGGCGTCTTCCGAGCGCAGCAGGCGATACTCCAGCCCCCCGGGCACCGAGCTCCACTCCAGCAGCAGCTCGGAGCCCTCGACACCGATGTCGAGGACGGGAGCGATCGGTCCCACCAGGTAGCGCACGACGAATTCCATCGCGTCGCCGTCGTACTCGGTGCTGGCGTACTGCAGAATCCCGTTCTGGTCCACGATGAAATCCCGGGGATAGGGCGATTGCCCGCCGGGTATGTAATACATGCTGTAGACGCCCTGTATATCACGAAGCATTGGAAAGCTGATTCCGTTGTCCAGGGCGAACTGCTGGATGATCTCCTCCGACTGGCTCGAGATTCCCACCACCTGCACGCCGTGATCCGCGTACTCCTGCCAGATTTCCGTTTCGAGGTCCGACAACTCCGGACTGCAGACCGGTCACCAGGTGGCGAAAAAGGCCAGCACCACTACCTCGCCCTGATGCCCGGCCAGATCGAACTCCCCGCCGCCGTTGGCCACCACGGGGAGTGCGAATTCCGGCGCCTGATCGCCGACCTGCAGCGCATTCGGATTGTTGCCGAACAGGTCCACGTCCGCCACGGGCTCGTCCGGGTCGTTGGTGTGGAACTCCAGCCGGCCGCTGGCGTTCTCCTGCACCGGGTCGTATTGCACGTTCAGCTGAATGGCCTCGCCGGGAAACAGGTCCACCGGCTGGCTCTCCAGGCTGAAATCGGGGTGCGTGATACTCACCTGGTTGAATGCCAGGAAGGCGCCGCCGTTGTTGGTGAGGCTCAACCCGAGAACCGAGCTGCTGTCCGGCGGCGTGTCCGGAAAGAGGAGCTCCCGCGGGCTGAGATCCAGGTCGGGACCGCTGATTTCGCCGTACCGGAAAACCTGCAGATCTCCCCATTCCGCCGAGTAGACGATGTCGCCAGCGCCGCCCACCGCCATCACCCTGCCGCCCGTGTTCTTGTGTCCCACCCGAGCGAGAGAATCCCCGTTCCAGGCCAGGACTTCCACCTCTTCCCAGGCAGAGACCGCCACGCCCTCGTCGATGGGCGCCAGGCGCGTGGCCAGTCCCGTGGTGGGGTGGATGTCCAGCAGCGTCGGTACCGCCGGATCCGACAGATCGTAAACGGCCACTCCTGAGCTGCCCAGGGCCAGCCAGGCCTGATCCCCCACCAGGCGCACGTCCTTGGCCGAACCCGCCGCGGAGTAAACGCCCAGCAGGTCCGGCGCCAGTGGATCGTGAAAGTCGATGACGCTCAGGCCCGCTTCACCGTCGGCCACGTAGACCAGGGAGTCCCGCAGGGCCACGGACCAGGCCCCGGTCGTGGGCAGTACGGAAAGCAGTTCCGAGTTCTCCGGATCCGCCACGTCGAAGAAGCAGACTCCGTCCGACCGGGCGGCTGTGACGAGCAGGTCGCCGTGGGCCTCCACGTCCTCGTAGGCATAGGGCGGATCGTTGATCATGTCCAGCAGCTGCAGCTGGTGCGGATTGGCGATGTCCACCACCCCGATGCCGCACTCCCTGGCGGTCCCGAAGGCCAGATCGCCGGCCAGTTCCCAGTTGTAGCTGCGGCCCCAGTCGCAATTCGCCAGCATGAAGCTATTCAGCTCCGCCGGCTGCTCCAGATTGGTGATGTCGAAGAAGACCGCTCCGCCCAGCCCGCCGGGAACAACCATCAGGCTTCCCTCGATTTCCACGTCCAGCAATTCGTGGTTGCTCGGATCGAGAGTGTCCAGCAGACTCAGATTGAGCGCCAGGGCTTTAACGGCGATCAACAACATGAAAATGAGAGTGACCGCCGGCCGGACCCGGGCGCTCCAAGTACGCCGACTCCCTTCAGATTGGTTGTTTTGTTCATTGGTGGCTTTCATCCCATCCATATCCGACTCCTTCCCGCAAAGGGCAAAAAAATAGCGCCCCGAGTCGAAACTCGAGGCGCATAGTTCATCAGACGCCCCCCGGTCGCCTGATGATCCTTCCCGTATCGATATGGTCGAGCCCGGAGCGAAAGCCCTCGGAACCCGTCCAACGTCTTCTCAGCGCAAGAGCCGCACAGCTTGCAGCTCCAGGTTCTCGGCGCAGCATCTTAAAGCTGCGATAGGGAAAGGTAGCCCCGCTACGCCGATCTTTGTTAGGTTCACCAAACCAATTAAGCATTCTTTTTGTTCCGGTTCAAGAAAAACCGCGCTGTTTCTACTACTCTTCGGGGGGGTTTAGCTTGGACGGGGGAAGAATCGACCGGATCCTTCACGGATTGGTTGCCGCGAGCAGGATCCAACGACCGAATAGCCTTCGAAGAGGCTTTGATTTACACCGTTGCTCCTCCGCAGGATGAACCGCAGCCCGCCGACTGGCGCCTGAAGACCGCGCTGTTCGTGTTGCAAGCACGGTCGTCGAAAATAGGAGAACGCGGGTCATCTTCAGCTTCAACCTTCCCCACGCGGCGCTTGATCGCCTGCCTGCAGCAGCGCAAGCAGGTTATCCACCGCCATAGTCCGCACTTCCGCCATGTCGAAGCGATCGTATTCATCGGCGCCGAAGACTTCCTGCTCGATGAAGAACATCAACAGGCCCAGGTGAAACAGGCGAACCTGGGCCCGCGTGTCGAAATCGGGATCGAAGCCCCAGTGACGCTTGCCGTATTCGATGCGATCCTCCATCAGGGCCCAGAACCCGTCCCGCACCTGCTCGTACTTCGTACGTGCCAGTGGGTGCCGGTTCATGCTGATCTGCAGCAGCAACTTCAGGTAGGCGATCCGCCGGGGCAGGAGGCGCATCATGCTCTCAACGTATTCCTCGATGACGGCGCGGAAATCCTCGACACTCTCGATCTCCTCTGCGGGAGCTAATGGATGGCGACAGTGGACGTAACCCCGAATGATCTGCTCGAATACGTCCTCCTTGCGGGCGAAATGCTGGAACAAGGCCGCTTCCGAGATCCCCACCGCCCGGGCGATCTCGGCGCTCCGGATCGACGGGATCGGCTTCTCGCGTATCAGTCCCAGAGTCGCGTCGAGGATCTGCTCGATCCGCTGTTCCCTGGGAAGCCTCTGTGTACTCATGCGCTACTCCCTGTCGCTCGGCCGTCGCGATGCATCGTGAAGCTCCCCTTCATCGCGGACAGGTTCACTCTATCCAAGTAAGTGCTTACTTACATACCGGTCTTTTTCGTGCGGGTTCCGTGAAAATCCTCCCGGGTATGGAAATTCCCGGCGATTCCGTGCGCGGGTAGCGGTCCACAAGGTCTCGGACTATCTTATGACTAGTATGAACGTCGTCCCATGAAACTGCGGCCCTCCCGAAGCAATGTTTCGTAAAGCACTTCAGGCAGCTCGCAAACACTGGCATAAGCTCTATTTCTGCCTGTCCCTGCTGCTGATCATCTTCGTATACGGGACGGTCGTCGGGCACTACCAGGTATTTCCATACAACTCGATGCGAACCATGAAGAATGCGGCCCAGGACTGGTTTCTCGAGAACAACTGGAGGCATTATGCCGGGATCCGACCCGAGAAGTCGATACGGCAAGCCCGTCACGAGGGAAGCGGTGTGACGATACACGATCCACGGCAGGCGCAGCCGGGATGCACCTTCCTCTGCAGCCTGTGGGACGGCGTCCATGGAATGAACCTGGTCGGCATGGACGGCTCGCTGGTCCATCGCTGGCGCGTCTCCTTCAACGAGATCTGGCCGGAGGCTCCGCATCTCGAGACTCGACCGAAGGACTGGGACGCGGAGATCCACGGCGCTCTGCTGTTTCCCAACGGCGACGTGGTCTTCAATTTCGAAGAATTCGGACTGGTCAGGATCGACAAGCATTCGCAGCTGATCTGGAAGCTGCCCTATCGCACCCATCATTCCCTGTACCAGGATGCGCAAGGAAACCTCTGGACCTGCGGGCTGAAGAGCCTTGTCGAGCGGCAGGAGCGCCTGCCGGGTTTGAATCCCCGGGCCAAGGAGGAGTTCATCCTCAAGGTCTCACCCGGCGGCGAGATCCTGCGCGAGATTTCCATTCTGGACGTGCTCTATCGCTCGGGCCGCGAAGCGTTGCTCTTCGCCAATGGAGATCCCCTCACGGTCAAGGAAACGCTCTGGGAGCGGGATTATACGCACCTGAACGACGTGGAAATCCTGGAAGCGGATTGCGCGGCACGCTACCCCTTGTTCGAGGCGGGCGATGTGCTGGTCTCACTGCGCAATCTGAACGCCCTGCTGGTAATCGATCCGCAAACGGAACAGGTCAAGTGGTCGATGGTCGGTCCATGGATTCGCCAGCATGACCCCGATTTCCGCGAGGACGGCCACATTTCGGTGTTCGACAACCGGAAGGACGAGGCCGGCGGATCCCTCTTCGGCGGCAGCCGGATTCTGGCCATGGACCCCGTGACACGCGAGTTCCGCACCGTCTACGAGGGCGGCGACGGCGATCCCTTCTTCACGAACATCATGGGCAAGCACCAGTACCTTGAGAACGGCAACATCCTCGTCGTCGAGTCGGAAGCGGGCCGGGCCTTCGAGGTGACTCCCGCGGGTGAAATCGTCTGGACATACGTTCACCGCTACGACGAGGACGAAGTGCTGGTGCTCAGCGAGGCGCTGCGATACCCGGACCGTTTCGCGGAATTCACCAAGGAACCGGAGCGATTCCATGGCGACTGACGATTCCCGCAGGGCCGTCCCCGCCGTGATACGCGGCTGGGCACTTCCGTTGATTCTTCCGCTGATCCTGGCGGAAGCCGCTTCGGCCTACGTCGGGCCCGGCGTCGGCATCACCGCGCTGGGGGCACTATGGGCGGTGATTCTCGCCGTCGTGTTCGTCATGGGCGGAATCCTGGCCTGGCCCTTCCGAGCGCTTCTGCGCCGCCTGCGGGGATCCTCCGCGAAATCCGATCCTGAAGAGAGCGGCGAATCCAAGACCTCGCGCGACGAGCAATGCTGAGGGTAGCATTTCATGCGCTGAGCCTGCTCGATTCCTGGCTCTCCCCCCTGCTGCCCCTCCCGGCCAGGATCTGCTGCTGGGGCCTGTTCGCCGGGGTTGCAGCCATCGGGCTCTACTCCCTTTCCTCGAACCAGCCCGCCATCGCCGGCCTGAAATCGGAAAGCAGGAAGCTGCGCCGGCGAATGCTCGATCCCGCGCTGGAAACGCAGGCCGAATACCTCAAGCTGGCCACGATGAACCTGCGCGTTGCGTTTAGACTGGCGTCGAAGGTGCTCGGTCCGGCGACGCTGTCGGCGCTGCCGGTCCTTGTTCTCGCCCTCTGGCTCCACGCGTATCACGGATATTCCACCTTCGCGGAGGGGGTGGGGATTCCGCTGGACACCCGGCCCGCTGTCGCGGAACTCGGCGCCGAACCCGGGGAGCGGCTGCAGCAGGCAGGCGAGGACGGACTGCTGTTGCTTCCTCCTGCAGAGCCGGGGATGGAGGTATCGATTTCGGTCGGAAATCGGACGGTCTACGTTGGAGATCCCTTTCATCCGCCGGCGCCCCGCATCGGCTGGAAGAGGTGGTGGAGCCTGATCGTGCCTGCCCCGGCCGGGTATCTTGTTCCCGCGGCGCCGATCGAAGAGCTGCGACTGCAATTTCCGCGCAAGCGGGTCGTCGGACGGCTGCCGGCGAGCTTAGCCGGATGGGAGCTGCCCTTTTTCCTCTGTGTAGCGGCCGTGGCCCTGACTCTGAAGCTGCTGTTCAAGATCCGTTGAGCGGCGTGCGCCGGTTCAACGCTTTCGAACCATGCCGCAATCGACGACCATGACTGTATCACCACTGCAGGACCTGCTCGGACGACTGAGCGAGAAGTACCCCCGGTTCTTACTGAAACTGGGCCGCCTGGAATCGCGCTGTCTGCGGCGCCGGCTCGCGGAGGTGCGGATCGATCGCCCGATTTTCATCTGCGGGCTGGCGCGTTCGGGAACCACGGTCCTGCTCGAGCTCCTGGCCGGACACCGGGATACCGCGACCCACCGCTACCGGGATTTCCCTCTGATCCAGATACCCGCCTGGTGGAACTGGTTCCTGGATCACGCCGGCGCCGGGACGCAGGCGGCGGTCGAGCGGGCGCACCGCGACAGGATCATGGTCACTCCGGATAGTCCGGAAGCCATGGAAGAATCCCTGTGGATGGCCTTCTTCGCGGAGTGTCACAATCCGGCCGTCACGAACGTGCTCGATGGGCGACGCAGCTTCCCGGACTTCGAGTCGTTCTACCGGGAACACATCCGCAAGATCCTGCTGCTCAGGGGAGGGTGCCGCTACCTGGCGAAGAACAACTACAGCATCAGCCGCCTGGGCTACCTCCGGCGGCTGTTCCCCGACGCACTCTTCCTCGTGCCCGTGCGGAATCCCGTGAGCCATGTCGCCTCGCTGGCTAAACAGCACCGCCTGTTCTGTGTGGAAGAGCGGAGGGACACCAAGGTGCTGGACTACATGCGCCGGGCCGGACACTTCGAGTTCGGACTGGACCGGCGCGCCGTCAATTTCGGCGACCGCGCGGCGACGGAAAGAATCCGGGAATTGTGGCGCACGGGGCGGGAGCAGCAGGGCCTGGCTGCGCTGTGGTCTTCGGCGTACTCATTCGTGGCGGGGCTCCTCGAGGAAAACGCAGCCCTTTCCACCCGCACGCTGATCGTGCACTACGACGACCTCTGCGCGGAGTCCGAGCGGGTGTTGCGCCGCGTCTACGGGCACTGCGGGCTGGAGATCGACGAGGAAACGCTGCGGGCGCGGGCTTCGAGGCTCAGCCCGCCCGCCTACTACGAACACGGCTTCTCCGACGCCGACCTGCAGGCCATCCGCGCCGAAACGTGCGCTACGGAGGAGCGGATCCGCCTCCTGATCGAGAGTCAGCCGCCGGTGTGACACGCCTTGACCCGGCGTCGCCCGCCCGCTATTCGATCAGCGCCGTCACAAGGTAGAAGCGGCTTCCGGCGGTCCGGGGCGCGGACCAGGAAGCCCCGTCGTAGATCCCGCTCAGGTCTTCCGCGTAGGCCTGATAGGGCTCCGTCGAAGAATACACGCGGTAGCCCGTGGCGCCGGGCACCGCGTCCCAGCTCAGCAGGACCGTGTCGCCCGCGACGGCGATGACCAGGTTCTCAGGCGGCGAGGGCTGGACCTGGGTCAGCACCTCCAGGGTCACCGGGATCGTCACTTCGCCGTTGACCGCCAGTTCGCAGGTGTAGAGGCCCTCCTCCAGGCCCGCGGCGTCGAAATCCACGGCGACCGTGTCCGTCTCCCCGCCGGGAACCGAGCCCGACTCGGGATTCACGGTGATCCACGTGACCGGGGGTGTTCCCTCGTATATCACGGTTTGCCCGGTGATGGAATGGGGCGGATCGCCGTACACGTCTCCGTCGATCTGCCAGTCGAGGACCAGGTCCCCGCCTAAGGCCGCATCGATGGCCACCTGCACGTCCGCGAAGGCGCTCTCCCCCGGATAGACGACGCCCCAGCCGGAGCCGTCCTCACCGTGCCAGTGAACGACCGCCCCGTCGCCCGTGGCGCCGTCCGTCTCCATCGGGCCCCCCGAGCCGCCCGTGAAATCCGTGCTGGAGAGCACCGTGACACCGGCCGGGAAGTCGATCTCCACGTCCTCGAGCCATTCGTTGTCGACGCTGCCGTTGTAGACCTCCATTGTCCAGGTGGTCGTCTCGCCCGGCATGTATTCCGCGGCGGAGCAGGTGACGCTGGAGCCCGTGACGTCGCGCGCCTGCGGCCCCGGGTTCTGCACGACGATGTCGTAATCCAGAGAGCCTCCGCCGATGTTCGAGACGTAGAGGTATTCGGTCGCGGCCGCGTCAGGCTCCAGAACCACGTCGAAGGAGAAGGGTGATACGGAGAGTTCGGGCGGCACGGGCGCCCCGGCGGTGAAGCGGTGCGGATCGGGCGCGCCGATGAAGGGATGATCCTCGCTGCGCCCCGAAGCGTCGGCGGCGTGGATGTAGTACGCCACTTCGGCGCCTTCAACCTGGGCCGGGATGGCGGCCGTGTAGCTGTCGCCCCCGGCCGAGGCCAGGGCCAGCGGAGAGAAGGGGGCGCCGTTCACGCTGTAATACACCAGCAGCGAATCCGGATCCAGCGCCTGCCCGCTGCAGGCGACGATCTCCGCGTCGACGGCGTAGGGCGTCCCCACGGGCTGCTCGCCCCACAGCGCCGCGTGGCGGATATGCAGCAGACCGGTGTCGGCGATGCCCTTGGCCCTGCAGTGCAGCGCGTCGGTGGAGACCCAGCTTCCCGTAAACCCCAGGACCTCGTAGCCGGGCATGGCCGCCTCGTACGTCGCCAGCGCGTCGTCGTCCCAGGAGGAACCCGTGATCGGCACCAGCACCTTCTCGTTGAGAATCAGCGAATTGGTGTAGGGCTGGTCGTTGGGCGTGTATACACGGTAGACCTCGTAGGGCGAGCCGTAGGCCGAAAGCTGCGACTCGTAGTAGGCCGCCGTGGCCTCGATCTCGTCGTACTGCGAGTGGCCGGCGGGCACCGAGCGGATCAGCACCTTGTCCGTGTCGAGAAACTTGCCCCAGCAGTCTATGTGGTCGATGTAGGTCCCGTTGGGGTCGGGGATCACGTGGTAGGTGCCGATACCGAGGTAGTCGTCCACCAGCACCTCGATCTCGACGTGGCTCAGCGAGGGATTCTCCTCCCAGACCAACTCGGAAGAGGAGGCGATACCCATGCCGTCGCACATCCAGTTGCCGCCGGTGTGGATCAGGTTCATGCCGAACAGCTCGATGCCCAGGTGCTCGGACACGCGGATCGGGATATCATTGTCGTCCGGCCGCGGGCGGTTGTAGGGGAAGTTGACGATTCCCACCTGGGCCGTCCCGTACATGACGTACCAGGGACCGTAATCGCGCGTCCAGTAGGAATTGCTGGGCGCGTGGATGAAGTTGCAGTTGTCCAGGTTGACGCCGGCCGAGTCGTAGGTGTTGCGGACCGTGTTCTCCTGGCTGGGACCGGTGACGATGGTCGTCACCGTGATGTCCTGCGACATTTCGGCGATCAGCGTGGTGGTGATTCCGAAAGGATAGCGGATCAAGACGCCTTCCATGCGCTCGAACTCGGCGATGTTGCGCACGACTCCGGGCGGCGGATCGGTTTCGTAGAAATCCCGGCCGACCTCGTCCAGCCGGCCCTGCTCTTCCGGCGTGAGCCAGTGCGGCAGCGAGTACGGATTCGCCTCGAACCAGGTCCGGGTCATGCGCTCGAGATCGCGCGGAGGCTGCTCTTGCCCGGCGGCGGCCATCTGCGTCATTGCGGCGATGAGTAGAATCAAGGAAGTACGGATCATGGGAAGACTCTCCGGCTGTTGGTGAACCACCGGCGATGCGCCGCCCTGCGGCGGCAGCACTCCGTTCACTCGCGCGGTTGTTTCGCTTTGGGCTCCGGTCGGGCGAAAATTCCCGTCGCGCCGCATTCGCCTGCGGCGAACAGCGGGACGGAATTACCTGGGCAATGGTACTACATACCCCCAGTTTTCTCAACAGGTTTTCAAAGGTTGCCAAAGCTGAGTCCCAAAGCGGCAGGTGTCAAAAATGTTTGTTAATTAACTAGGGCCTGTTCACACTCTCGCGTACGTCGCGTTGCTGCCTGAAATCGGATCAGGCAAGGCGCGCGGAGTGAAGCTTAGTGCTTCTAAGCGAACGACGCGCAACACCGCATGGCGCGATTTCAGGTGCAACCCGAAGGGCCGGGACCCTTTTTCCGCAATCCTGCGTTGCCGTTCACTTGTGTAGACAAACTACACGGCGTTCACGGCGCCTTAGCTTGCAGAAAAATGGCCTCCGGCGCGGCGCACGAGAGAGTGTGAACAGGCCCTTGGACCTGTTCGTTACCCAGTTGGCTGATTAGACCGGGATCATTGTCGCACCCGGAAGAGTGAAAGAGATCCAACCGTTCTGATATGATCACCCCCCGAAAACCTAAAGCTTGATTGCCAATGAACGAGATCCTGCAGAAGCGCGCACTGGCGGACGATGTGAAGGACATCCTGGTGCATTCGCCCATCATCGCCCGCAAGAGGCGTGCGGGGCAATTCATCATCCTGCGGGCCACCGACGAGGGTGAACGCATCCCCCTGACCATCGCCGATTCGAATGCCGAGGAAGGCTGGATCCGCCTGATCTTCCAGGAAGTGGGGAAGTCGACGCTGGAGCTGGGAAAGCTGGAGGTGGGGGACTCCATCCAGGATCTGGCGGGACCACTGGGCCGGGCGACCCACATCGAGAATCGGGGAACCGTGCTCTGCGTGGGCGGCGGCATCGGGGTGGCTCCCGTATATCCCATCGCCAAGGCGATGAACGAGGCCGGCAACCGCGTGCTCTCGATCATCGGCGCCCGCACGGCGGACCTGCTGATCATGGAGGAGGAGATGTCCTCCGTTTCGCAGCAGCTGCTGATCTGCACCGACGACGGCAGCCGGGGCCTGCACGGATTCGTCACGGACGGAATCCAGCAACTGCTCGACGAGCGCGAGCAGATCGCCGAATGCGTGGCCATCGGTCCCGTGGTGATGATGCGCGCCGTATCACAATTGACCCGCAGGCACCGTATTCCCACGGTGGTCAGCCTCAACGCCACCATGGTGGATGGAACGGGCATGTGCGGCGGCTGCCGCGTCACGGTGGGAGGCAAGGTGCGCTTCGTCTGCGTGGACGGTCCCGAATTCGACGGGCACCTCGTGGACTACGAGGAGCTGATGCTGCGCCAGCAGGCCTACGCGGAGCTGGAGCAGGAATCCCGGGACCTGTTCCACAAGTGCCGGATCGGCAGGGATGAGAGCTAACGAGGAGTCGCCACGTGGCCGAACATCGCCGCTTTGAACCGCTGGAGAAAACCAAGCCCGGTGAAGTGGATCGAGTGTCCATGCCCGAGCAGGACCCCGTCGAGCGCGGCAGGAACTTCGACGAGGTCCCCTACGGCTACACGCCCGAGATGGCCATGCTGGAAGCCAGCCGCTGCCTGGAGTGCAAGAGTCCCAAGTGCGTGGAAGGCTGCCCCGTGGGCATCGACATCCGCGGCTTCATCACCGCCATCCGCGAGGGCGATTTCGAGGAATCCATCCGCATCATCAAGAACGACAACGGTCTGCCGGCGATCTGCGGGCGGGTCTGCCCTCAGGAATCCCAGTGCGAGCAGGTCTGCGTGATCGGGCGCAAGTTCGAACCGGTGGCCATCGGCCGGCTCGAACGCTTCGCCGCCGACTGGGAGCGCAAGCAGGGCGATGTCAGAATTCCGCCGGTGGCGCCGCCCACGGGACGCCGCGTGGCAGTGGTGGGCTGCGGGCCTGCCGGTCTCACCGTGGCCGGCGAGCTGGCCAAGCTGGGCCACCGGGTGACGATCTACGAGGCGCTGCACAAGCCTGGCGGCGTGCTGATGTACGGCATCCCCGAATTCCGCCTGCCCAAGGCCATCGTCGAGGCGGAGGTCAACTACGTCGAGCGCCTGGGCGTCGACATAGTCTACAACGCCGTCATCGGCAGATACTTCACGATAGACGAATTGCTGAACGAGGAAGGGTATCACGCCGTCTTCGTCGGCACGGGCGCGGGCCTGCCCTACTTCATGAACATCCCGGGGGAGAACCTCAACGGAGTTTATTCGGCCAACGAGTATCTCACGCGGGTGAACCTGATGAAGGCCTGGGATTTCCCGCGGTGTGACACGCCTGTGCGACGCAGCCGGAAGGTGGCCGTGCTCGGCGGCGGGAACGTGGCCATGGACGCCGCGCGCACATCCCTGCGGGTGGGCGCCAAGGAAGTCAGCGTGATCTATCGCCGCAGCAAGGCGGAGATGCCAGCGCGCATCGAGGAGATCCACCACGCCGAGCAGGAAGGCATCCAGATGCGTCTGCTCTGCAACCCGGTCAAGATCGACGGGGACGAGAAGGGCAACGTCCGGTCGATCACCTGCATCCGCATGGAGCTGGGCGAGCCCGACGCCTCGGGCCGGCGCCGCCCGGTGCCGGTGGAGGGTTCCGAGTTCGAGCTGGAGATCGATACGGTAATCGTCTCGATCGGCAACGGCGCCAATCCCTTGCTGCCAGAAAGCACCCCGGGCCTGGAGATCAACAAGTGGGGCAACATCGTGGCCGAGGATCACACCGGCCTGACCTCGATTCCCGCGGTCTACGCCGGCGGGGACATCGTGATCGGCGCGGCCACCGTAATTCTGGCCATGGGGGCGGGTAAGGAGGCCTCGAAGGCCATGCACGAATACCTGATGTCGTTGGAGGTCTGAGCCATGCAGGAAAGGTGGAAGAACGCGGAAGACGTGCTCAACTTCGCCATCCGCCGCGAGGAAGACGCGGTGAATTTCTACAAGCGGCTGGCCGAGCGGGCCAAGCGCCGCGAGATGAAGCAGGCACTGCTCGAGATGGCCGAGGAAGAAGGAAAGCACCGCGACCGCCTGGCCGCGATCCGTGATACGGGCGATCTGTCTCACGCGGACACGAAGGTGGCCAACCTCAAGGTGGCGGATTACCTGGTCGACGTTGAATTCGATCCCGACATGGACTATGCCACGGCCATCGTCCTCGCCATGAAGCGCGAGAAGAAGGCCTACAAGCTTTACTCGGACCTCGCGCGGGCGGTGGAGCGCGAGGACCTCCGGCAGGCCTTCCTGCTGCTGGCGCGCGAGGAGGCCTCGCACAAGCTGCATTTCGAGACGGAGTACGACGAGCACGTGATGCAGGAGAATTGAAGCCCACGATCCACGTCGCGATTCCCGCCCTGGACGAAAACCGGCGGTTGCCGCACTGCCTGGAAGCCCTCGACGCACAGACCGACAGCAATTTCCGCACCTGGATCTGCGTGAACCAGCCCGAAGCCTGGTGGAGCGATCCCCGTCGCCGGCCGATCTGCTGGCGCAACGTGGAACTGCTGTCCCTGCTCGAAGAGCGGCATGAATCGCGGCTGGAGGTCATCGACCGCTCCAGCCGGGGCCGCGGCTGGCCGCCCGGCAGAGACGGCATCGGCTGGGCACGAAAAACGCTGCTGGACCGGATCCTTGAGCGGGCCGGTCCGCAAGACCTGCTGGTCGGCCTGGACGCGGACACGCTGCTGGAACGCGCTTACCTCGCGGGGATCCGCGAACGTTTCGCAGCGGAGCCCTCCGCCGTGGGACTCTCGGCACCGTATTACCATCCGCTGAGCGATTCGGAGGACGCGGACCGGGCCGTGCTGCGCTACGAGTTCTACCTGCGCCACTACCTGCTCTGCCTGCTGACAGTCCGCTCGCCCTGGGCCTTCACGGCCCTCGGCTCGGGGACCGCCGCGCCCCTGGCCGCCTGCCGCCGCGTCGGAGGAATCACGCCGAAGGCCAGCGGGGAGGATTTCTACTTCCTGCAGAAACTGCGCAAGACCGGACCACTGCTGCTCTGGACCGAGCATCCCGTGCGGCCGGCGGCGCGATTCTCGGAGCGCGTGATCTTCGGCACCGGGCCGGCCATGCTCGCCGGTCACCGCGGCGAGTGGCACCGCTACCCGATCTACGCCCTTTCATCCTTCCGCGAAATTGAAGCGACGGCCTCTCGCTTCCCGGAGCTGCACCGATCGAGAGTGGACACGCCGATGGATCCCTGGCTTAAGCGGCTCTTCGGAACCGACGATCCCTGGGCGCCGCTGCGCAGAAATCACCCGGATCCACAACGCTTCTCAAGGGCCTGTCACGAGAGGCTGGACGGTCTAAGGCTGCTGCAGTACCTGAGAATCCGCCAGGCGGAGGAGCAACGGTCCGACGAGGAACGCATGCTGGAAGGTCTGCGGTGTTACGCACCGGAAGCTTTGGAAGCGCAGGAGGAGATCATCGCCGCCGGCGGCTTCGAGCGGGCGCCTCTGGAGCTGCTGGATGTGCTGCGAAACCTGTTGTTCGAACGTGAGGCGCGGGAGCGCCGGGAGCATGATCGGCGGATCAGCGCAGCAGCGTCATCTTCATCACGCGGTTGAATTCCCCGCTTTCCAGAACACAGAAGTAGACGCCCGAGCCGAGTCCCGCCGGTTCCCAGACCAGGTCGTGCCGCCCGGCCGGGAAGCGGCCCTCAGCCATCAGCGCCACTTCCTGCCCGAGGATGTTGAGCACCCGGATCCGCAACTCGGCCGGACGGGGCAACTCGAAGGAGATGGTCGTCGCCGGGTTGAAGGGATTGGGAACGTTCTGCTCAAGCGCCCAACCGACGGGAAGGTCGTCCAGCTCGCCCGGAGGAAGGTCCACCTGTTCCTCCGGCCTGGTGGTCAGGCTCCAGGGCTCGGACCATTCGCTGTTCCCCGGCGGGCCCAGGCAATTGATCCGCCAGTGATACTCGGTCTCGGGCTCAAGCAGCTCCGTGATCAGGTAGTTGGCCGATAGGCCGGTCTCGTGTATCACGGGCGAGACGAAATCATCGTCCTCGTCCACCTGCAGGCCGTAGCTCTCCGCGCCGGGGACGAAGTTCCAGACGAAGACGGCCGGCGCGTAGTTGGCGTCGTCGGTTCCGTCCAGCGGGGAAATCTGGTTCGGCGGCGGTATGTAGGGCCCGTACTCGGTGGTGAAGCTGTGCGGCGCCGACCAGGGACCGTCGCCGTAGTCGCCGCTGGAGCGGACGCGCCAGTGGTACAACTTGTAATACTCGAGTTCCTGCGACGCATAACCGGTCACCTGCAGGCCCTCGAGCGAAACCTCCGGCGAGCTGAAGCTGGAATTGTCGTCCACCTGGAGCGCGTAGGAATCGGCGCCGTCCTCCTCCGCCCAATCGAAGACGACCGGGTATGCGTGAACGTCCCCGGCGCCGTCGGCCGGGGCGAGCAGCACCGGCGGATGGTGCCAGAACATGGGCTCGAGCCCTATGATGGCGGCCTGATCATCGCTGAAATCGTAGCCGCCGGGTTCGAGCGCGGTAAGCAGGAACCAGCCGTTGTATGAACCGCCCCAGCCCCAGTTGAAATGGAAGTAGTCGTCCTCGTCGTAGCCGTCCAGGTTGAAGGCGTGTCCGCCCGAACCGAATCCGCGATAGACCATCGGCCGTCCCTGGTCCAGTTCCGTCCGCAGCAGGTTGCGCCAGGAATTCCAGGAGTAACCGGCTTTTTCCACGAACTCCGCCTGCGGGTGATAGTCGAAGTAATCCTCCATCGCGTTCAGCGCGCAGTGCGGCCCCCAGCCCACCCAGGCGCCCGAGCCCTCTGGCGAGTACTCCATCTCCACCGCCACGCCGCAGTGATACATCAGCTGGGCCACTTCGGGGCTGCTCTCGTTTTCGGGCATCGAAGCCCAGTCGTAGGCGGTGCTCCCGAAATCCGCGGACAGCCAGCCGTACTCGTAGTGGTAATAGCTGTGAGAGCCGACGCCCTGCAGGGGCTGGTTCCAGTACTTCATCACCTGGGCCATCGAGACCGCGACGCATCCCGCCCAGACGTGACCTCCGGGCCCTGCGGCATCAGCCGGGCAATCGGCGTTGTAGGGCCAGCCCTGGTTCCATTCCATGCTGAGCAGCGGAGCAACGACGACCTCGCGACTCCCCTGCTCGAAGTCTCCGCGAAGGGCCCGCTCCCACCGCTGCAGTACCGAGGTTTCCTGCTGGTCGGTCGCTCCGGCCTGCTCCATCTGAAGTATGCACGCCGACAGATGAGCTTCAAACGCAGGGTGTATCACGGCCCGGTCCATCGCCCCGCGGTGGGAATAGCCCAGGACCGGCGGCAGCAGATCGTCGCCGGGAACGATGACGAAACCGCCCTCTGCAAAAGTGAAGATGTACAGGCGACCGGCTTCCATCGCGAAGTGCCGCGTCTCCAGGAGCGTGGCGCTTCCCGGATGTTCCACAGGGCGGGAATGCAGGTACCAGTCCAGGGCCACCTGCCGTGCGGTTTTCTCGACCACGGGATCCGCCCAGACCGTCCGGGACAACAGAATCGGCAACAGCAAGAAAACCCAGCCCCGGACACTTCGCTTCTCTTTGAGAACCGTCGCAGTTGAAGAGTCGACCATGGCACTTCTCATTCTATTTCCACCAGTGTTTTCAGGTCCCCGGAGAATCGGTCCAGGAATCAGGCAGGCTGTAAGGTTTTCTTGCCGGGAGCGATATCCCAGTCTGCCTGAAGATCCGGATTTTCTCGGATGCCCTTGTTATTACACGAGTTCCGAATTTCCTCGGATTTCGGTACCAGCATTAGGGTGTCCAGGGGATACTGTGCAAGGCCTGTGCCAGAAGGAAGCGGCGATTCCGACAGCGGTCCAAGTGCCGCTGCTCAGGATCGGGCAGACGTATCGCCGGCGTTGCATTCGGCGCAGATTCCGTAGAAGGTCAGTTCGTGGAATTCCTGGGTGAAGCCCGATGGAACCAGGGTGTTGACCTCGGGACGGCAGCCGTCGATTTCAAGGACTTTCCCGCAGCGGAAGCAGAAGAAATGATGGTGATGCCCTTTCCCGGCCAGCTCATAGCGCGGAGCCTCTCCGGGAATCCGAACCTCGCGCAGCCATCCTTCCTCGAGCAGGATTCTCAGGTTCCTGTAGACTGTCGCCAACCCCAGCTTGGGGACTTCCTGCTGTGCGGTCACCAGGATTTCCAGCGGACTCAATGGCCTGCCGACGGTCAAGAGTACCTGTCGGATAGCGCGCCGTTGACGGGTGTCACGCTTCATTGATCTGCTTCCCATGTTGACAGCATCGGTCCTGGGGCGTACATTGATATTTAAATCGCAATATCGTTTAAGGATACAGAACCAGACGACGAGAACCCGTTTCACACCTCCCTGGTGCCCCGGTATGTTTACGGACTATCGGGGCCCTCTTTTTCGGGCCGGCGCTTCAATGGTCCTGACTTCGCGTCCGAATGGTGGAGGGCCTCCTGCGTGTCCAAACGGCCTTCGTTGCTGTTGTCGATCGGGTCGACCCAGATGAGCCGGGTTTCTCCGCTGAACAATAGACGCAGGATACGCACAGTCCACTCCAGTACTGCCACTCGATTCTCCCTCGATGTGCTGCGTGTGAAGACGGGCCGGTGGAGGTCAATCCGCGATTTCTCAGGTTCTCCACCGAATCACAATGCTATCGCTGAATATGATAAAATCTGAACAGGGCTGCTCGCGGCGCTGCTCCAGGGCTCACGACGACCCGGCGGCTACCACCAGATCTGCCGGTCGCCCTCGAGAGTGAAGATGCGTTCCTCGCGACGGGATTCCGCCTGGACGAGCCAGTACAGCCGGTCGACCGGCACCTCGTCGAAACGCAGCGGCTCTCCACCGGCTCGCCGGGATCCCAGCGAGACCCATTCCCCGTCCCAGAAGAACAGCTCGTACTCGGCGCCCGTTTCCAGGAAGTCTATTTCCATTCCTTCGGTGGCTTGTTCGACGGTCACGCGCGTCGTTGATATCAATGCCGCGCTCCGGGCAAGTCCCTGATCCCCGTCCAGGCAGCGAAGGCTTCCCTCCGGACCCAGAATGAAGGGCTGCCCGGCGGGCGTCAGCTCGTCCTCGACGTAGTACATCGGTAAATAGGCCAGGTTGAGGCCCATGTCCGAGAAAGTCGCTTCCGTACCCGTGATCTCGGCCCAGTGGATCGCCTTCCACGAGCCGGAGTTGAATACACAGAGATAGGCGAAGCGCTGGCCCTCCGGTACCGGTTCGGTGAGACTCAGTGTCACATCGGCCACATCAGTGTAAGACGCGGTGACGTCCCTGTAATACCGCCCGCGCAGCCAGCGCGGCGCGGACTCGGATTCGGTCAGCCGGGCGGCCAGGTTGTCCTGCTGGCGTGAGAAAGTCTTCCGGTAGGCCTTGGCCATCCGGTGACGCAGGCTGTATTCGCGTGGATTCGCCTCGCATCCCATGAACGGTATCACACGACCGTCCCGCTCGAGCACGGCGTTCCAGGCGTGGTTGTTGCCCGTGTCGGCCCAGTGGGGGGTGTAGTCGCTCGTCACCGCCACCCCGTTGGCCCGCAGGGCGTAGATGGCCAGGTTGGTCATGTCCTCGCAGCGTCCCATGCCGCACTCGAGCATCTCCGTAAGACCCAGGTCCGTGGGATGCAGGTAGTACAGGGGATCGAAGCTGAACCAGCTCTTCAATTCCTGGTTGATGAGGTGCGCCACCTGGACCGGATCGTCCTCGTCCCCGATCTCTGAGCGCGTCTCGCGATAGCGCTCCAGGAATTCGCCGCGCCAGCGCTCCACCGGTTCGTTGCTGCCGCGGTAGGGCAGAACGTAGTTGCAGAAATCGTCGAAGCTCATGTGGGCGGCCCAGGGGAACTGCCAGGCCCGGAACGCGAGTTCGACGTTTTCGATCAGGTACTCGGCGTCGACGGTTCGGATATCTTCGATCCACGCCTTGCGCCCGAAGTTGAGGGTCCCATGCGCCGCCTCGAGCGAGTCCAGCGCCGCGACGGCCTCGTCATAGCTCGAGTAGCGCTCAGCCGCGAAATCGATCTCTACCTTGGCGGAATCGTAGAGCGCCGCCCGCGTAAAACCGTGGTCCTCCATGTTCTCGATCAGGAAATAGAGCGCCCTGAGCTTCAGGCTGTCCTCCAGCCGGCTGAAATGGCGGATCGCCCGCACCAGCTCGCCCCTGTTGTCCCGCGCGGACTTCAAGGCCTTGCGGACGTCCGCAGGGGCCTGGATCGTGGCGCAGGACAGGTCGAGCAGCAGAACGGCGGCCGCGCAAAGGAGGCAAAGCACCATGCTTCCGCCCCGACCATGCCTGCCGGCGTCCGCGTGTTCCGGCGAGACGGCCCCGCGGATTCCTTTCGCGCCGTTCATCGCGCCTCCTCTCCGTTGTGTCACGACTCAGGGCCTGACCAGGTTTGGCGGCAGGCCGCCCCGAACGCGGTTCGCCTCGAGCCTTCCCCGAGCCCAGAGAATCCTGTCCACCGCGACGTGGAACAGGACTTCGAGTTGCCGTCCGATCCCCTCGTCCTCGATGATCCCCAGCGCACGCGCGACGGCCTCCAGGGTGGCCAGCTTGTCCCTGCGCGGCTGCCTGCGCAGGGCGTAGGTCGATCCGCCGGTGTAGGGTATGCGCACCTGCTCGACCCGCCGCAGCGCGGGAACACGGTAGGACACTTTGCGGGCGTGGTTCCAGCTTCCGTCAGGAACCACGAGTGTCACGGGCCGCGGGTCGCGTTCGAGCAGGTCCGGACCCAGGTCCTCCGCCTCCTCCCCGGGAAACAGGAGCAGCGTCCGGCGATCCCCGCTCACCAGGCCGCCGGTCTCCAGCGGGCGTCCGGGTCTTCCGCGCAGGCGGATCTCACCGCTCTCGAGGGCCACGGGAACCAGCCGTCCGGTGTTGCTCTGCCGCATGGCTTCCGCGTGATGCATGATCACGATCACGCGAGTACTCGTCGACAGGCGGGGGATCACGTCGCAGACGCAAAGATCCACGTACATCCTGCAGCGAATGCAGAAGTACTTCGTGTCCAGGCGCTTGACCCGGCCGTCCGCCGCACCCGCCGTATCGTCAAGTCTCGCCAATCCCGCTTCCGTTCAGCCTTCAATAAGCAGCGATTCGATCTTCGCGCACTTCGAGTTCCACGCCCGCCCGGCGGAACAGCTCCCGGCTCTCGCCGGCCGCGTGATACCGCCGCTCGGCGACCACCCTGCGGATACCCACGCTGATGATCATCATCGCGCAGACGCGGCAGGGCTCCATCGAACAGTACAGGGTCCCGCCTGCGAGCGAAACTCCGTGTCGCGCCGCCTGGCAGATGGCGTTCTGTTCCGCGTGGATCGTTCGCGTACAATGCTGGCTGCTGCGCCCGTCCTCGTCGGTGACGCTCTTCATCAGGTGCCCCGCGTCGTCGCAGTGGGGCAGCCCGGGGGGCGAACCGACGTAGCCCGTGCAGACGATCCGCTTGTCCCTGACGATGATGCAGCCGCTCTTTCCTCGATCGCAGGTGGCGCGCTTGGCCACCTCGCGCATCAAGCCCAGGAAGTAATCGTCCCAGCTTGGACGTGCGCCCGTTGTTTCCGTCATCAATCCTCCCGTGCAGCTCGGACGGCGGCATGGGGCCCTGCGCAACCCGGCCGGTCAAGAACTGGTGGACCTGTCGCTCTTGCAGTGGGATGGGCAATGTAACGATCGGAGCTTCTGTTCCGGAATCGACGGACGGCCTTGCCGGCGGGCTTCCGGGGGTATAAACAAGAGAGGCCGTCCCGGGTGGAACAGCCTCATTTGGTCAAGACAGAGCTCAGCCGCCTAACTGGCTCCTGGCGGCGTCCGCTCATCTCCTGGAGATCTCGCGGCACGCCCCCGAATCTCAGGGGATGGATACCCGTCGCTCACATCATGTCTGGATACGATTCTGCTAACTCCATAAAGCTAGTGCAGATACTATGCCAGTTCCTAGGGGCCTGTTTCTACTCCACTTCAAATTTCAAGGGGACGTGGATTGTGCCCGGCTTGTTCAGGATCGGGCGCCGGTCGGGCGATGTGGCTTCCGTGTATCGGTCCACCGGACCGGTGGAGCGTCGACCCCGGGCTGCCGCTGCCGGTCCCGCGTAAAACCTGAATTCCCGCCACAGGCGCTATCTTTGGAACGCATAGTCGAAAGTCGCTCGTGGTTTTTTTTCACAACATCAACCGCCGGATCATCGGCAGGCTGCAGGCGCGCTGGGCCGAACTCCCTCGGGACGTGCAGCGCGAACGCCTGGGCGTGGTGGAGGGAAGACTTTCGATCCTGCTCAACTTCGTCCTCTTCGTCCTCAAGTTGATCGCGGGGATATTTACCGGCAGCCTGGCGGTAATCAGCGACGCCTTCCATTCCATTTCTGATTGTCTCACGAGCCTGGTGGTGATCGTCGGATTCCGGTTCAGCCACCGCGACGCGGACAGGAAGCACCCTTTCGGTCACGGGCGGGTGGAACACATCAGCACCCTGATCATCGCCATCCTGCTGATCATCGCCGGGCTGGAGCTGGCCCGGGCCAATTTCCTGCGCCTCCTTGAGCCGCAGGTACTGGAAATCGGCAACTGGGTCCTGGGCGTGCTGATCCTGACCATCCTGGTCAAGGAAGGCCTGAGTGACCTGTCGCAGCAACTGGGCGAGGTCATCGACTCGGATGCCCTGCGCGCCGACGCCCGGCATCACCGGCTGGACGAACTTTCCACCGGCCTGGTGGTGGCTGCGCTGGCGCTGCAGCGCTTCGGCCTGCCGGCCATGGACGCGGCGGTCGGCCTGCTGGTGGCTCTCCTCGTTTCCTGGTCCGGCGTGAGTATCGCCCGTAACACGGTGGATCGCCTGCTCGGAAAAGCGCCGGAGCCAGAGCTGCTCAACAGCATCATGGAGGCCGTGCAGAGCGTAAAGGACGTGATCGACGTGCACGGTATCATCGTGCATGATTATGGAATGAACCGCTATGTGTCGCTGCACGTGGAAGTGGACCAGGAGTTCTCGCTGACGGAAGGCCACGACATCGCCGAAGAGGTGGAGCGCTCGGTCACCGCCGCCGCCGGGGCCCACGTGACCGTTCACCTGGACCCGATCGACACTTCGGACGAGCTCCGCAACTCCATCGCCGCGCAGATCGAGAGCGAGTTCGAGCACCTTTCCGCCGTGCAGTATCACGACCTGCGCCTGGCCCGCGCCGGCGAAAAGGTGAAGGTCAGTGTCGCACTGGTCTATCCCCCGGGGTTTCCCCAGGATCAGATCGACGCTGAAGGGAAACTCTTCGAGCAACGACTGCGTCGGACCTTTCCCCTGATCGGGGAGCTTAACCTGCTCATGCGTCAAAGGCACCACGAGTAGCCATGACGCGACATGCTGGAGCTGTCTCGCGGAGTCTCCTCCGTCACTGAAAGGAAGCTGCCCATGCTGAATTACATCTGGGTCGGCCTGGTAGCCGGCAGCGTAGTGGTGGGTTTCTTCACGGGCCGCCTTGACGAAGTCACCAGGGCGGCTTTCGACATGGCCGAGACGGCGGTCACGATCTCGCTGGGGCTGATCGGCGTGATGAGTCTCTGGCTCGGCGTGATGCGCGTGGCTGAAAAAGCCGGTGTCGTCCAGTTCCTGGCCAGGATCCTCGCCCCGGTGTTCAGCCGCCTGTTTCCCGAGATCCCGAAAGGCCACCCGGTGCTCGGGACGATAATGCTCAACATCAGCGCCAGCTGGCTGGGCCTGGGCAACGCCGCCACCCCCATCGGCCTGAAGGCGATGGAACAACTGCAGGAGTTGAACCGCAAGAGCGACACGGCCAGCAACAGCCAGGTGACCTTCCTGGCGATCAACACGGCGAGTATCACAATCATACCAACGACGATCATCGCGGTGCGGTCGTCGGCCGGCAGCGCCGACCCGGCGGAAATCGTGGGCACCACGATCTTCGCCTCGGGCTGCGCCACTGTCGTGGCCATCCTTGTATCACGATTCCTGCAGCGCTTCTTCCGTCATCGAGACTCGACGGGCGAGGATTCCGCCTCGCAGGGGAGGGAGGCCTGATGCTCGAGCTGTTGCGTCCCGCCGTCCAGATGGTGTCCCAGGCCCTGGTGCCCGTTTTCCTGGCGCTGGTCCCCCTGGTGGCCTTTGCGCGCAGGGTCAAGGTCTACGAGGAGTTCGTCGAAGGCGCCAAGGGAGGCTTCGACGTGGCCCTGCGGATCATTCCCTACCTGGTGGCGATCCTGGTGGCCATCGGCATGTTCAGGGCCTCCGGGGCCCTGGACTGGTTCGCCTGGCTCGTTTCCCCGGTGACCGACCTGGTGGGCATGCCGGCGGAAGTCCTGCCGGCGGCCCTGATGCGCCCGCTTTCAGGGTCGGGCACCCTGGGCCTGGTGACCGAGTTGATCGATGTCCACGGACCCGATTCCTTCATCGGGCGCCTGGCTTCCACCATGTACGGCTCCACCGAGACCACCTTCTACGTGCTGGCCGTGTACTTCGGCTCGGTGCGGATCACAAAGAGCCGCCATGCAGTCCCGGCGGGGCTCTGCGCCGACCTGGCGGGCCTGCTGGCGGCGGTCTTCATCTGTCACTTGATGTTTTCCTGAAGCCGCAGCACGGATAGGGCGCAGACCTTCCCGGCACCACATGTTTGGAGTCAAGACAAAGAAAACCCCGGCCGGGCCTCTCGGGCTCCACTGCCGGGGTTTTTCGATGTCTCGATATTGGCACGGTGCGGCCGGCGGCCGCAGATCAGCGGCGCAGGGTAGTGCGTCCGCTGCATCTGCGGGAGCTTGGCGCGGCACGAAGTGTCCGCGCCAAGTTTATTTCATCAACAGCACTTTCCTTGTATCACTCGGAAGGCCGTCCACGGACAGGTGCAGCACGTAGACGCCGCTGGAAAGGGCGCTGCCGTCGAACAGCGCTTCATGGTTCCCGGCCGGCCGATGGCCGGACGCCAGCACGGCTACTTCACGTCCCAGCAGGTTGTAGACCTTCAATTCCGCTGGCGCGGCGTGATCCAGCACGAAAGCGATGCGTGTCGCCGGGTTGAAGGGATTGGGCCAGGCCCCGCGGATGCCCGTTGATTCGGGCAGGGTGCGCAGCACCACATCTGTGTCGAACTCGTGGCCGTAGGTGTGGAAGTTGTACTGGTGGTTCTGCAGCATCTGCAGGGAACCGTCCACCAGGGTGCCCGAGGCCTGATCCTCCCAGGAGCGGTCCACCACGGTTACGTTGGGCACGGGGCGCGGGTCGCCGGGGGTCTGGTAGTCTCCCAGCTCGAGCGTCTCCACGGCGATCCAGAACTCGCCTTCGAAATACAGGTTGAGGCTCGACAGGTCGACCGTCTCCCAGTCGGCGGAAGCGTTGCCGCCCGCGTAGGTGGGCGCGTACACGTGATCGGAGCTGTGCACCAGCGTGCCGGTTTCGGGATCGCCGTCGTAAACCTCCAACCTCCAGTCGGCGCTCTCATCGGGCGGAATATTGAAGGAGGCGAAGCGCAACCGCAGGCTGTCCAGCATGTAAGCGTAGTCTTCCGGCAGCTCGGGCGACTGGAAACCCTGGGCATAGGCGATGCCCACATCGTCCCCGGCGCCCGTGGTGTGCATGAACTCGGAATCGGTCACGTCCCAGGCATAATCGTTGGCCAGCTCCAGGACGCCCTCGGGACGCACGATGTAGCTGGGCACTTCCAGCACGTCGTTATCCTCGAACTGGTCTCCACTGAGCAGGCGTCCCTCCGGAAAATGCAGACTCTCCTCGTCTGGAACGAGATCGAAGGCGGCCACCTCCACCTCGCTCAGCCCAATGTCCAGCGTACCTGTGTAGGCGGTTGGATTGTTGTCGATGTATACACCCCATTCGACGTCATCGATCGGTTCGCTGCCGAAGTTCTGCACCCAGAGTTCGGCGGGAATGGGCCGGAAAAGCGTCCTCGGGTAGGGCAGCCGGAACTGCACGATGCCGGCGTCCTGGGCCAGCTGCGGATCGCCCTGGATGCGGAAGTCGTCGATGAACATGCCCGAGCCCGTGCCGCCGTCGTGGTTTCCATCCGTCACGACCCGGAACCGGAACATCACGGTCTGGCCTCCCAGGAAGGAGATATCCGTCGGACGATCGTGACCGCCTCCATCCACGAAGTGATACCACTGCCCCAGGCCCGTCTCATCGTCGTAGTAATCGTAGAACAGCTCCTCCCAGATCGCTCCGTCATCGGAGTACTCCAGCAGGAAATAGTCCTCCAGCGCCTGGTCGCCGTCGCCGTCGGCGTCCAGCATGTCGCATTTCATCCAGAAGTCGATGGCCAGCTCATAGTTGGCGGGCAGCGGGATCCAGGGCGAGACAGCGCTGTTGATGATGGGCACGTCCTGATTCTCGATGTTGCAGCGCAGGCTGAAGGGCGGACTGGCGGCGTCCTCGGAGACCTGCCAGTTGTCACCCGCGGCGGAAACACCCGAGTAGTGCAGCGTGGGCCCAGGGAAATCGATTCCGTCGGCGTCGTTCTGCATCAGGATGTTGTCGCCGTCGGCGATCTGGATGTTGTCCAGCTGCATGCCGGTCAAGGTGGGATCGTCGGGAAAGGCCGTGCCGTCGTCGCTGCACATGGCGAAGCGGACGCGCGTGGCGGAGCTGCGGTAATCGGTCAGGTCGCAGACGCCTTCCAGCCAGCCCCCCGACTGCCCCGCCCAGCCCGCCGTCAGCTCCAGGCCGAAAATCTCGCCGAAGCAGAAGGCGTTCTCGGCGTCGTAGGCCGGGGCTGTGGGTTCCAGGATCTCCCAGGAACCGGCGGACATGCGAACCTCCACGTGGCAGGCATCCCAGGCGTCATAGGGCTCCGGAGCTGATTCCGGATCCTCCAGGGCGTAATACAGATCGAAGCTCAGTTCCGGATTGGCGGTGGCGCTGAGATCGATCGGCGGAAACTCGAGGTACAGCAGGGAGTGGTTCACGTAGCCGCCCACCGCCGCGTCGGCCGACCACCAGTTCCATGTTCCGTCCACAGGATTGAAGGGGTCCACGTGCCAGGTGGACAGTTGCGCGGTGTTGTCGACGCTGGTCCAGTCTTCGAAACCGCTGTCGAAACTGCTTTCATAAAGGGTCGTGTCCTGCCGGCTGCGATCGTGATAGCCGAATCCGCCGCCGGAGCCCTCCGGCGCCACCATGGGTGCGGACGCGGAGGCTGCAAGCGCCAGGCCCAGGAACAGTACCAGCGCACTCAGTGTCCGAGGTGTCATGATTCCCTCCCGCGGGTTCAGTCGCCGGCGGGGAGCCGACGCCCTATGTTTAATGCTATTGGTTCGTTTCGCTGACGAAAAAGAATCAAGCCCCGGCGACGATGTCAACGAGAAACTGTCGCCGGAAAATCGGGGCTATCCCTCAGTTTTTCGGCATGTTCGCTGGCCGCATCCACTCGTTGAAACGGGATCCGCGCTGCCGGTCGATAAGCCGTTCCAGGCCGGCGAAGAGCGTCCGGCCCCGGTTACCAGGCCTGCTCCACGATGATCTCCGGATCAACCTCTTCCCGCAAGATCCTTTCGATCCCGGATTTGAGGGTGATCGCAGAGGAGGGGCAGCCGCTGCAGGCCCCGCCCAGACGCAGAAAGACGACCTTCTCACGCACTTCCACCAGCTCGCAGAAACCGCCGTCCATGGCCAGCGCCGGCGCGATTTTCTCTTTCAGGATCGCCTCGATCTTTTCACGCAGTCCGTTTTCGCTCATCTATATGTTCCTTTCACGTTTCACGTTTATCGCGAAATGAGGCAGATTCGGCGCAAAGTGGCAACCCAGGGGCGACTCATCTCCAAATCCGCTGCCGCTGGGGCGGATCCTCTACCGGCGCTACATCTGTATCTCTGGCCTCGCGGCTGCATCCGGGCAAGCAGGTCGAGAAGCGAACATCTGCGGTTGGTACTCAGCCCGACGGCTGCGGCAGAACTCGCGAAAATTGCCGATGAACCTGTCCCCCGCCTGTCCCAGAAAGGATTCCGGGTGGAATTGCAGACCGTGCAGCATCAGTGATTCGCTGCGCAGACTCATGGGTTGGTGGTTTCCAGCGGCACCGTCGATCCACAGATCCTCGCCCACGCGAGCAGGCAGCGACCCTGGATCAAGCTCCGGATCGGCCGGCCAGTTCAGGCGCAGCGAGTGATAGCGCGCCGCTCGAAGCGGCTGCGGACAATCCCTGAAAAGACCCTTTCCGGAATGGCTCAACAGCGTGGTCTTTCCGTGGATCGGCGGATCGGAAACGGTCACCCGGGCCCCCAGATACTCCCCAAGGGCGTGGTAGCCCAGGCAGATTCCCAGCATGGGAATCCTTCCCGCGAAGACCGCGACCAGTTCGTTCAGGCAACCCGCATCCTCCGGGCGCCCGGGTCCCGGGGAAAGGACCAGGGCTTCCGGTCGCAGCATTTCCACCTGTGATACGGAGATTCGATCGACGCGGAGCACCCGGGGTTCCTTCCAGGTGACGGCCAGCAGGTGCGCCAGGTTGTGGGTGAAGGAATCGAAATTGTCCACCAGCAGGATCACGGCGGCCCCCGCTCAGGATCGCTTTCGCTTCGTCACGCCCGCGCTTCCGCTTCGACGGCTTCCCGTCGCCGCTCGGCGAGTGTTCGTTCGGGCTTTCGGCATCAGGGCGATTTTAAGCACGTCGCGCATGTCGTCCACCAGCTTCAGATCCAGGCGCCGCCGGATGGAGATGTGCATCTCACTCAGGTCCTTCTCGTTGGCTCGCGGAATCAGGACCGTGCGGATCCCGGCGCGCAGGGCGGCCATCGCTTTCTCGTTCAGGCCCCCCACCGGGAGAACTTCACCATGCAGGGTCACCTCCCCGGTCATGGCGATGTCGTTGCGCACCTTGCGCCCCGAGGCGGCGCTGCACAGCGCGGTGACCAGGGTGATCCCCGCGGAGGGCCCGTCCTTGGGAATGGATCCCTCGGGCAGGTGGATGTGCACGTCGTGCTTGTCGAAGAACTGGGCGGGAATGCGATAAGGGGTCGAGTTCATCCGCAGCCAGGTCATGGCGGCCAGGGCACTCTCCTTCATTACTTCACCCAGTTTGCCCGTCAGCTGCAGGCGGCCCTTGCCCTTGTGTACGCCGACCTCCACGTGCAGCAACTCGCCGCCGACGGCCGTCCAGGCTAGGCCCACGGCCCGCCCCGCCTGTGGCTTGTCGGGCGCGCTCTTTTCCGCGACCTCGGGCACGCCCAGGTATCTCTCCAGCTGCTTGTCCGTGATCCGAAACACTCCGGCCTTGCGCGCTGTGCGGGTCTTCCCCCCGCCACGGCTGGCCATCTGCCGGGCCACCTTGCGACAGATCTTGGCGATGTTGCGCTCGAGGGTGCGAACGCCCGCCTCCTGGGTGTAGCGGCCGATGACGCCTTCCAGGGCGCCGTCGCTGAAGCTCAGCCCCTCCGGCTTGATGCCGTGCTCCTTCAGTTGCCTCGGCACCAGGAAGTTCCTGGCGATTTCCAGCTTTTCGTGCAGCAGGTAGCCCGGCAGGTAGATGATCTCCATCCTGTCGCGCAGGGGGGGCGGAATGTTGGCGGCCACGTTGGCGGTGGTAATGAACATGACCTCCGACAGGTCGTAGTCCAGGTCCAGGTAATGGTCTCCGAAACTGTTGTTCTGCTCGGGATCGAGCACCTCCAGCAGCGCCGCCGATGGATCGCCCCGGAAATCCATCGACATCTTGTCCACTTCATCCAGCAGAATCACGGGATTCCGGCTGCCGGCCCGCTTCATGCTCTGGATGATCCGGCCGGGCATGGCGCCGATGTAGGTTCGACGGTGCCCGCGGATTTCGCCCTCATCCCGCACGCCGCCCAGGGAAAGGCGGACGAAATTGCGCTTCAGCGACCGGGCGATGCTGCGCCCCAGGCTGGTCTTGCCTACGCCCGGCGGTCCGACGAAGCAGATGATCTGTCCGCGGATCTTCTTCACCAGCTTCAGCACGGCGAGGTGCTCGAGGATCCGCTCCTTGGGCTTGTCCAGCCCGTAGTGGTCTTCGTGGAGGATCGCCTCGGCGTTGTCGATGTCCAGGTTGTCCCGCGTCTTCTTCTGCCAGGGCAGGGCGAAGATCCAGTCCAGATAGCCGCGGATCACGTTCGCCTCGGGGGACATGGGAGTCATCTGCCGCAGCCGCTCGAGTTCCTCCTCGACGCGCGCCCGGGTCTCGGCGGGCAGCTTGGTCTTGGTCAGTTTTTCGCGATAGCCCGAGACGACGCCCTCGTCGTCCTCCGCCTCGTCGCCCAGCTCCTTGCGTATCACACGCATCTGCTCCTGGAGATAGAAGGAACGCTGGGTCTTGCTGATCTTGTCGCGGACCTGCGATTCGATGTTCTTCTCGAGTTCGAGGATCTCGTTCTCGCCCTCCAGCAGGGAGTTGATCCTCGCCAGCCGCTCCTCCAGGTCGATGGTCTCGAGGATCGGCTGCTTCTGAGGAACGCCCTGCATCACGTGAGCGGCGATGAAATCGATCAGCACGGGCAGCCGGTTGACCTGGTCGATGCTGGCCAGGATCTCGTCGGGCAGGTTGGCGCTCAGGCTGACATACTTGCGGAAAAGGTTGACCGCCACGCGGGCGCCCGCCTCCAGCTCGGGAGTGACCAGCTCGTTCTCGTCGACCACCTCCACCACCGCAGTGCGCAGTCCGCCCCGGCTGCTCAGCCTGCGCAGCCGCGCCCGGGCGACGCCCTCCACCAGGACTTTGATCACGTTGTTGGGCAGCTTGAGAATCTGCAGGACCTTGACCACGGTGCCCACGTTGAAGAGATCCCGACGGCGCGGCTCCTCCTGGGCGGGATTCTGCTGGGCCACGACGAAGACCAGCTTCTCGCGCACCATGGATTCCTCGATGGCCTTCATGGAGGAATCCCGGCCGATCAGCAGGGGAAAGATCATGTAGGGAAAGATCACCACGTCCCGCAGGGGTATCAGCGGGAGTTCGTCGGGTATTTCCAGATCGTAGTTCTGGTTGATATTCATCCACACCTCGGAGTCCAAGCGGGAGATTCCAGTGAACCGGTCCGGAAGCTCGGTCAGCTTCCCGCATCAATGTGGCAATTTCAGCTTCGTCAACCTCCGCTGCAACGGGAAAGGACCTGCGCTTCACTCCCATTTCCAGGCTGCGAGCGCTTCCTGCAGTTCCCGCTGGTTCGGGGCGCCAGCTCTTCCGCCGAGGCGCCTGCAGGCCATCCCGCCGGCGATCGCGGCGGAGGCCAGCGCCTGGCGAGTGGGCAAGCCCCGCAGCAGGGCCCAGGCCAGGGCGCCGTGATACACGTCGCCCGCCCCGGTGCCGTCCAGCGTCTCGGGAGGAGGCCAGGCGGGAAACCACCAGGAGGTCGCGCCCTCGTTGGCCACTGCGCCGCCGGGCCCCAGGGTGATCACCGCCAGGCGGGGTCCCATCGCCCGGATAGCGGCGGCCGCCTCGAGCAGCTCCGCCTCGGGGAACTGGTGCATCACGAAGGCCTTGCTGACCGCCACGATGTCGGCGCGCTCGATCAGGGGCAGCGGATTCTCGCGCGGGCCTCCCAGGTCCAGCATCACTTCGCCGCCCGCGGCGCGCATTCCTTCGGCGGCCTCCTGGCAGAGGGGTTCGTTGCCGTCCAGCAGCAGCATCTTCCAGCGGGAGAAGTCCAGGTCCTTCAGGCGGGAAGCCTCCTGGTCCGGGATGTCTCCCCGGTGCAGCACCACTGTGCGTCGTCCCCCGCCCGCGACGGTCCAGATGGAAGCGGTCGGCGTCGCGCGGCCCGGGCAGGTCTCGAGCTGCGCCTGGTCCACGCCCTCCTCTTCGAACTCCTCGCGCAGGATCCGCCCTGCCCAGTCGTCTCCGATGAAGCCCATGAAGGAGGCCCGCAGTCCCAGCCGGGCGGCGGCCACGCAGGCGGTGGCCACAGGTCCGCCTCCACAGAGCGCGGCGTCGACGGCTTCCACCTTGCTGTCCTCCTGCGGGTGCCGTTCCACCAGGTAGACATGGTCGAGGACGCAGCGTCCGATGCCCAGCAGGTCCATGTTTCTACTCTTCGATGTGGTTTCCATGAAATTCCTGCAGCAGATTCACCAGTCCCCGTCGATCCGAAACGATCGCCGGAGCCTCTCCGAAATACTCCTCGATGATCCGGCGGTTCTCCCATTCATTGAACCGATCGCAGAGCAGCACGATGCTGCCGCGATCCTCACTGCGGCGGATCACCCTGCCTGCGGCCTGCAACACGCGGCAGAGACCCGGCAGCCGGTAGGCCCTGTCGAAACCCGCGGATCCGGTTTCCTCGTAATACAGCCGGGCCAGCTCGCGCTCGTACGAGAGCTGGGGCAGGCCCGGACCGACGACCACGGCGCACTCCAGCATGCGGCCCGGGTAGTCGACCGCCTCGGCGAAGATGCCGCCCATCACGCTCAGCAGGAGCCGCGGCCCGCCCCGCGACAGTTTCTTGAGCAGCGCCGCCCGCAGCGACGGCTCCATGCTCCCGTCGTGCACCAGCAGCGGCAGGTCTCCGGGCAGCGCCTCCCGCAGCCGGCGCAGGTACTCGAAGGACGGCAGGAAGACCGCCGTGTTGCCGCCGACGGCGGCGAAACAGCCCGTCACCGCGGCGGCCAGCCTCCCGATGCCCGGGAGCCGGTGGCGGAACCTGGTCGAGAAGCCTTCGTGTATCACAAGCAGGCGGTGTTCCGGCGGAAACGGGGATTCGGCTTCGAGCTGCCCCGCGTCGCCCTGGCCGTCGATACCCAGCTCGCTCCTGTGATACTCCCAGGGCTTCAGGGTGGCGCTGAACAGCACGGCGGCATGGACCCGGCCCAGCTGCTCGCCGATCCAGTCTCCGGCCCAGGCGCAGTTCACGGCCAGGGCCAGGTCCTCGCCCGCCGCTCCCCGTTCCACGACGGCCACGTGACGCATGGGAGGGGCATCCCGCGCGGCAAGCTCGCCGAAACGCTCAAGTTCGCGGTAGAATTCGACCAGCGGATCGCGGTTCACCGCCGTCCCGTGAATCACGGTCTGCAGCAAGTAGTCCACCAGGTGCGTCTCGTAGGCGCTCCGCGCGGCGTCGAGTCTCACCAGGTCGATGGAAACCCCTAGAACGCATCGTCCCTGTTCGCGGGCGAAAACGAATTCATCGTCGAGCATGGACTGGTAGTCCTCGACGAGCCGCTGCAGCATCTCCAGCGCGCGGATCAGCCCGACGTAGACTCCCTTCAGCGGCCCTCCGTGGAACAGGTCGCCCAGCGCGCCGCGCTGCCTGACCAGTTCCACGATGTCCCTGATGCGCGAGAGGCGCAGCTCGGCGCTGAAATAACCGCGCCCGCGCGAGGGCAGGTTGTGCGCCTCGTCAACCAGCAGCAGCAGCTCGTCGGGATCGCCTTCCACGAAGAGGCGCCGCAGGCGCACCAGGGGATCGAAAACGTAGTTGTAATCGCCGATCACCAGGTCGCGGCTTTCGCACAGGCTGAGGGCGAGTTCGTGGGGGCAGAGGCGGTGCTTGATCCCGGCGGCTTCGAGTTCCCTCCGGCCCACGATCAGCCGCTCGTCGAGATCGGCCAGCGCGGCCTCGAGGCGCTGCCGGAATCCTCGCAGGAATGGGCAGTGGTCCTCGTGGCAGAAGTAGGTTTCCGCCGGACACATGGATTCGCGGCTGGCCATGGCAACGCAGCCGATCTCAGCGCCCTGGGCGTGAAACGCTTCCAGGACCTTGAGCGCCGCTTCCCGCCCGGTATTTTTGGCGGTGCAGAAAAAGACGCGGCGGTCGTTGAGCAGCGCCCGCTTCAGCGCGGGGTAGAGCACGCAGACGGACTTTCCCAGGCCGGTGGGAGCGCTCAGCAGGGTCACCCGTTCGCGCGCCAGGAAGAGTTCAAGCTCGCGGATCAGTTCCTGCTGACCCGGTCTCGCTTCAGGGTAAGGGAAGCGCAGCCCGGAGCCGAGTCGTCGCCGGCGCTTGTGCCTGAACCGGCGGGCCTCCTCTCCGCTTTGACAAAACGCTACCTGGGTTTCAAGAAACTGGAGCAGCTCATCGCGGCTGCAGGAAACCCGGAAGAGGCGCTCTCCCCCCGGGGCCGCGTCGTCCTCCCCGTCGGAATCGCCCTCCCGAAAAGCCCCGTCGTCGGTCGAAGGTTCGCTCGCCAGGTTTACCACGCGCAGGCGCGCTTCCAGGCGGTCCCGCTGTTCGATCATCCAGGCATAGATCAGGGCCTGCATCACGGGGGCGGGAAAATCGTCCGGACCGCAGTCGCGGAAGCGTCCGGGTTCCAAGAGCACGGTCTTGATCTCTTCAACCGCGCCGTCCCCGTAGACCAGGTCAGCCCGCCCGTGCAGCTCGAGGTCACGATCCAGCAGGCTCCCGCGCCAGCGCAGATCAACCTCGCTGCGGCAGGTTTCGGAAGCGGTCAACTCGTGCTCCTGGATGTGCCGGTGGACGCGCCGCCCCCTCCGCGCCCGGCCGGGAATCCAGCCCGAGCCGGCCGCTCCGGCACCTTCCCGGTCCTTGTACCCGGCCTCGCAAAGGTCCCGCACCGCGAAGCGGAGGGGCGGTCGCCGGGACGTGATACTGGCGGATCTTTTCACGTGGATCGAGTCGTTCTGTGTGCGACCGGGCGGACGCGGCAGGGCAGGGACCGCGGAATGCCGCTCAGGTCTTCTGCTTCTTCTTCTTGGCCGCCGGGAACAGCACATTGTTGAGAATCAGGCGATAGCCCGGGGAATTCCGGTGGAGCGAGAGCTGGGTCTCGGGATCGCCCACCATGTGCCGGTAGTCCTCGGGATCGTGGCCGCCCAGAAAGGTGAAGCTGCCGCGCCCCACTACGCCATGGATGTAGCGCACTTCCTCGGCGCTCTCCATCTCCCCCAGGACGGTCACGTGGTCCTTCACCAGGTCCCGCCGGAAGGCGGTGGTCTGACCCATGAAGCCCTTGATCAGCGCCGTATGATTCTGCGTCAGCATCGTGGGCACCGGGTCCCACTTGGCCGAGAAATCGAAGAGGCTGAACCAGTCCTGCTCCTGGACGATTGAACGCCCGTTGAGCGGCGAGCGGTCGATGTCGGAGAATTCATAGACCAGCGGATTAAGGTCCAGCTGGAAGCTCTCGAAGGCCACGCACTGCGAGAAGTCCAGCTTCCGCCGGCAGTCCGCGGCCGGCGGATCCCCGTCGAAGACCTGGTCGCAGATGTCCGTGTGCATGGCCGCCAGGGCGATGTCGTAGCTGTCGGTGGCGGAGCACATGGCGAACATGAAGCCGCCCTGTTCCATGTATTCGCGGATCTTCAGCGCCACGGCCAGTTTCAGGCGTGATACCTTGTCGAAACCGAGTCGCGCCGCCAATTCCTCGAATTCGGCCTGCTGGCGCACGTACCAGGGCGCGTTGTGATACTGGGCATAGAACTTCCCGTACTGGCCCGTGAAATCCTCGTGATGCAGGTGGAGCCAGTCGTACTCCTTCAGGCGGTCCGCCAGGACCACTTCGTCCCACAAGGTCTCGTACTCGATCTCCGCGTAGGTCAGGGCCAGAGTCACGGCGTCGTCCCAGGGCTGGCTGTTGGGCGGAGTGTAAATGGCCACCCGCGGGGCCTTCTCCAGCAGGATCCGCTCCATGTTGGACTGCTCGATTTCGGCGTACGCGGAAGCCGTCGCCGCTCCCCCCAGCTCCTCGTGGCTGACGCCCCGGACGCGCAACTCGCGCAGGAGTTCATCGAAGCCGTCCATCAGGAATGATCCGCCGCGGTAGTTCAACAGCCATTCCACGTCCACGCCCTGCTTGAGCGTCCACCAGGCCGCGCCGTAGGCCTTGAGATGGTCGCGCTGGGAGAGATCCATGGGGATCAGGATCTTGGCCTCCGCGGAGAGACTCAGCAGGGAAATGGCCAGCAGCCGGCAGCACGCGGACCGCAGGCGGTTCACGCGGAGACGCTCGCGCGGGCCGCTTCGCCCGGTCCCGTTCGAATCCTCTCTGATGGATGTATTACGCCGGCGTATGCCGCACACTATGCGCCCTCCTCCTCGAGCCTCCGGATCTTCCGCCGCACCCGGTCCTGTAGAATGCTGGCGGGCCAGCGTTCCAGCAAATCCTCGCAGGCGCGCAGCAACCGCTCGCCGGGGACGCCCAGCCGCTCCATGAGCTCGATCTCCATCCAGGCCAGGCGGTCCAGGCGAATGGAATCCGGGTGCCGTCCGCGGTAGCCCTCGATCCTCTCCAGGGCCCGGGCGGGATCCTGTTCGGCGGCGGAGAGTCCGCAGGCCCGCCAGTCGAGCCATTCGGCCGCCCCGGAACCCACCGTCACCGCGGCCTCGCCCAGGATCTCCAGGGCCTCGTCGACCCTGCCGCCGAATGCCAGCCGGTCGCTGCGCCCGGCCAGCACGACCGCGATGGAATCGGTCGTCGAAAAGCTCAGCAGGTCCATCAGATCGATGGCGTCGTTGAAGATGGGATGAGCGTCGCTGTTGGTGAGGAATTCACTGATGGCTGACCGGCAGTCCGTGATACGTCCTTCCCACCAGGCCAGCCGAATCGCCAGGAACTCGAGCTCCACGCCCGCCGCGGATCCGGGCTTGCGAGTCCGCCGAGTGCTCCGCAGCAGGCGATCCGCTTCCTTGTAGCGCTGTAATACTCCCAGCAGTTGAACACGGTGCAGCGCGGCTTCATAAAGCTCGGGATTTAGTTCGAGCACGCGGGCCAGCCGCTCTTCGGCCTGCTCGATCTTCCCCAGCGGCCGGTGAAGCAGCCTCGCCGCTTCCAGGCGGGCGCGCCAGCCCAGCGGAGATGAGGAATCGCCCAGGCTGACGAATTCGGCGAGCGACTCGGCGTAGCGACCCAGCTCTCTCAGGCACTGCCCCATCAGCAGGCTGAATTCCTCGATGCCGCACAAGGGCGATGAGTCGGCGCGCATGCGCTCCAGGATGGCCAGCACGGCGGTCCACTCCCGGTCGTTGGCCAGGGTCTGCGCCAGGTTGAAGGGCAACGACCCGTCGCCCTTGTCCAGCAACCAGACCAGTTCGCCGGCTTCTTTCGTCCGCCGCTGCTGGACCATCACGTCCATCACGATCATGGCCGTCCGGCTGCGTCCGCTTTCAAGTTCCTCCAGTGCGCGCCGTCGCATGTGAGACAACAGGGAGTCGCCGCCGGCGCAATCCTGGGCCAGTTTCAGGGCTCGCCGTCCGGCGCTGCGCAGACCCCGGTCTCCCGCCCCGCCTAGATAGAGCACGACTTCCTCGAAGGCCGCCTCGCACTCGCCGCGCTGCTCCAGCACCTGTGACACATCCAGGGCCCAGAGGTCCGGGTCGGAGTACCGCAGGCGCTGCCCGCGCACCCAGTCCAGGGCATCATCAAAAAGCTTGATCCGCCGATAACTCTGGAAGACGGTAATGGAGAGATTCGGACTCTGCGCCAGCTCTTTCATGCGGTTCCAGGTGAATTCCGCCTTTTCCCGCTCACCGACCCGGTACCATGATTCCGCCACGGTGGCCGCTTGCTGAAAGGCAGAGAAACCCGACAGGCGATCGGGCCAGCCGTCAAGACCGGCTTCAATATGAAGAATGCTGAGCCTGGCGTCCGCCTCGCGCTTCAACCGCAGCTCAAGATCCAGTTTCTGCTTCAGATTGTTGTAGCTGGGATTGCGGGTCGTCAGTTCATCGATGAGCCGCAGGGCTCCCATATAGTCGCCGCGGGCGCTAAGCTGCGTGATACGAGCCTGAAGCTGGCGCTCTTCCTGTTTGGGTCCGGCCGACATCAGCAGGACAGCGAGAAGCAGCCAGACGATGCTGAACATCGCGCGGCTTGTACCGTTATGGAACCGGGTATTCAAGCTCCTCTCCCTGTCATCACCGATAGGATGAAGTTAGGCAGTCAAGACAAATTTCTGCAATTCTCATTTTTCAGAAGCCGGCCCGACCAATTTTGAACAAGAGCGACAATTGAACTGTTGAAAATAATGAGGTCAATTCAATAAATAACAAAGGCATACGAACACACATCGGATGTGGTATGGCCTTTGCAGCCGAGGAACTTGGTTAATGTGGCACCCGTAATGGAAAAACAAGAGCTTATCCGGTATCGAACCTATGCTGATGCGTTGATACGTCTAAACAACGCAGCCAGCACACTCCTGCATGAAGGAGCGAACCCCGAAGCCATCAAGCTCATCTTGACCGGCACGGCACAATTGTACTCCGAGCTGGAAGAAAGGATGTCGCGAACCCTCCCCGAGGCCGAGAAGCGATCCATCGATCTCAATTTCAAGGAGAGCCGCCCGCAGGACATGCCCATTGATGAACCCGCGGATTCCGATGAGTCGGCACAAGCGTCAAGTAACGACTCAGCGGATTCCGAAGACACCACTCGCCGATCGAAGAGAAAGAAAGCCGGTCCGCGGGATAAATCCTTCCGACCTCCCCATGAGGGCGCGGGAGATGCCGGCGAAGTCCTGGAGCCGGCATAAGCCCGTCGTATTCCTCTCCACCGTTCGTTCAACCATCCAACAGCACGTTTCCGAAGACGGGGGAGAATCCTCTTGTCCGGTTACACTTCCACTCGATAGCGTCGCCTCATTGATGCATTACAGCGGCTGATGATTTCCCTTCCCCAGTAATCCTTCAGGTCGTCCAAGGCCTGGTTCAAGGATTCCTCCCGCAGCAGGACCTCCTCCTCCAGCAGATTTCGCTGCAGGGAACAGGCCTCATCAGGGACCAGGTTGGAAACGGATACCCCCACCAGGCGCAGGGGTTCCCCGGGTTTCCAGTTGTCGTGCAGCAGTTTTCTGACCACCAGGAAGATGCTGCGATCGTTGCAGGTAGCTTCGGGAAGGGGAGCCTGCCGGTGCTGATTGACAAAGGCCGGGGAGCGGAGCTGCAGGCTGACTCTTTTCCCCCGCCATCCTCCCCTGCGCAGGCGCCGGCAGACTCTTTCGATCAAGTCGAGCAGTTCCGCCTCGATGGCCTGAGTCTCCTTGATATTCACCCCGAAGGTGCGGGAATGTCCCATTGATTTCTCAACGGTCTTGTAACCGAAGGGACGCGTGACACGCCCGCCCTCCCCCCGGGCCATCCTGTGCAGGGATGCGGTCATGGCCGGTCCGAAGTGCCGCATCAGCACCTTGGCGGGATATTCAGCCAGCTGGCCCAGGGTACGGATGCCCAGTTTCTCCAGCATGGCTTCGGTGGAAGGTCCGATTCCGTGCATTTTCCCCACCTGCAGTGGGGCGAGAATCTCCCTCGCTTCGGCGTCGGGAATTTCGAAGATGCCCGCGGGCTTGCGCATCTTGGAGGCCATCTTGGCCATCAGGTGATTTCCCCCGATGCCCACCGAACATGTCAGATCCAGTCGTCTTCGAATCTTGTATTGGATGCCCCTGGCGACGGCCCAGGCGCCCCCGAACAGGTGCCGTGTCCGTGTCACATCGAGAAAGGCTTCATCCACGCTCACCGGTTCCAGTTCGGGGCTGAAGGAAGACAGGATCTCCATCACCCGCCGGGAGCAGGCTCCGTACTTGCCTCTTGAACCGTAGAGATAGACCGCGTGGGGACAACGTCTCCATGCCTGGGAGATGGGCATCCCCGCATGGATGCCGAAGGGTCGCGCTTCGTAGGAACAGGTGGTGACAACGCCCCGGCCCGAACTTGCCGCTTCCCAGGCGTGGGTATCCTCGCTCACCTTGCTCCGCCTCTTGCGTTCATCTTTCTGCCAGGGCGGAGGTCCCCCGCCGATAATCACCGGCCTGCCCTTCAAGGCTGGATTGTCCCGCTGCTCCACCGCGGCGAAGAAGGCGTCCATGTCCACGTGCAGAATCACCCGCCCCGGGAAAGGATCGGCGTCCGTGCAGGTTTCAGCAGCCGCATTATCCGACGAGGCAGACACGGGTCAGCTCCCAGATCATGGTTTCGATGGAATAGCTGATTTCGTATACATCGGGCCCATCGGCGCAGACCGCGTAGTGGCGGCGGCGATTGTATCCTTCGTCGCTCACCCAGCCGCCGTTGATCTTGGAGACCCGGTACACGCGGTTGTTCCAGCGGAATTTCAGCGGCCGCATTCTTCCTCCCTGGAAGAGTGTGATCACCTCGATGGGGTCGCCGATATCCTCGTAACGCACACTTGTTCCTCGTGATACGTGCTTGGAGCCTGTCGGACTTAGGATGATCTACTGCAAATTCCAGCTGGGCGGCATCTTCGCACGAAAAATTGCGCAACATAGCTTTAGCTATGCTGCTCATTTTTTCGCACAAATCAGCTCGCCATCTGAAATTTTCGTGACGAACCCCTAAGTCCGACAGGCTCCTAGGAGTCAGGAAGGGATCGAGGGCCGGTTCGTCGATTCCGGTGGATACTCAGAACCGCCGCAGCAGCCCGACCACCTTGCCGGCGATCCGGAAGTCGGCCGACTCGCGATCGACCCACAGCGGTTTATACCTTTCATTGGCCGGCTGGAGACGGACTCGCCCGCCGTCCGGAAAAAAGAATTTCACCGTTGCCTCGTCCCCGATCACCGCCACCACCAGGTCCCCGGTCAGTGCCGTTTCCTGGATGCGGGCGATGACCACGTCGCCGTCCAGGATACCGGCATCGGTCATGCTGTCGCCCCTCACTTCCAGGGCGAAATCCGCCTCGCCGTGCAGCATCCGTGAGTCCACCTGGACCATGCCCTCCAGGTTCTCCGCGGCAAGAATGGGATCGCCCGCGGCCACGCGGCCCAGCAGGGGAATCGCCAGCGCCTGGATGCGCGCATTCGATCGTTCACGGGCCAGGGGAGTCAGTTCGATTCCACGGGCCCGGTTGGCCTGCCTGCGAAGAAATCCTTTGCGCTCCAGGGCATCCAGGATCACCTTCACTCCGTTGGTGGATCGAATGCCGAAATGTTCGCCGATCTCCCGGTAGCTGGGAGGCGCGCTGCCTCCTTCCACCACTTCCCGGACGAAATCGAGAACCTCCTCCTGGCGACTGGTCAGGTTGCGATTGAAGGGGCGCGGGCTCATCGATCGGCTCCTCTTGTTGCCGAACTCCGGTTCGCAGGTCTAGTGGACCGATTCACATGGATCGGTCCACTAGTCATGTGTGATACGCACTGTGTATTACGGACCGCACCGCCAGGAGCGGACGAAACATCCCCGGCGAAGTCCTTGCGTATCAGCCGCGCTAAGAATGCATGGGGCACTTCCTTCTGCTTGCGCGGGGCGTTGGCTGCATACGCAAGCAGATGCTGCGGTACGAAGTATCCGTGGCATCTGTTGTTCATATGATAGTAAACATGTGTTCAGTCGTCAAGTCAATTCTTCCACCTTACATGATAGCTGGCGGTTAATTTTTTACCCGAACCTCGGCGATGAAATTAAATCTGCGACCTGTCTTTTCCGATTGACTTCAAAGCTGCGATTTTTATCATTGTGGGAACCCAACCGTACACCGCAGCGACAGCCACAGAGAAACAGCCCCGGCCTCGACCGGCAGGTGGCTTCGTTCAGCTTCAGCTCCGGTGATTGAGCCTGTTCTCTGCGTCGAAACATGAATTACCTGGAGGGAAAATGGACCGATCGAGCTTTCTTTCGAAACTGATGCTGATGGCGTTTCTATGCGCCCTTCCGGCCAAGGCATTCCAGCCCTCAACCGATCAGTCTTCAGAACTCCAACGACCCAGCTTCGGTTACCACGCCGACCACCGCGTCGAATTCGCTTTTAAGGATGAAGCGCAGGTGCGCCTGTCCGGAAACGATTTCCATTCGGAGCTGAAATGGGACTACGCGGACGTGGAATCCATCCTCGTCAAGCATTCCGTGATGCGGCTGCAGCGCCTGTTCTTCGACCACAACATCGAGAGCCTGGCCAAGTTGAAGCTGGACGGCGAGCAGCGTACGGGCAAGACGCTGCCGGACCTCAACAACTGGTACACCTGCGTCCTGGAATCGGAGCTCGCCGCCCAGAGCCTGGCCAAGGAACTCGCCGGGAACCGGCACATCCGCTCTGCTTCCGTGACGCCGATCCCGATGCCCATGGCCACCGACATTCCTCCCACCACGCCGAACTACGAACCCTACCAGGACTACCACGACAACGCGCCTTACGGCGTGGGAATCGCGCACGCCTGGGCTGAATCCGGCGGTGATGGAACCGGCATCAGCATCGTCCATTTCGAAGGCGGCTGGGTCGTGGATCACGAGGATTACGACCTGACCTATGAGGGCGGCGGCACCTATGGCTGGGATGATCATGGTTCGGCCTGCGTATCCATCATGGCCTCCCGGCGGGCCGGCAACTATGGTGTCACAGGCCTGGCCTACAACCAGGATTCCATCATGGCCTACGGCATCGGCAGCGGGCCCAACGGCTGGATCACGTCATCCAACCTGCTCGAACCGGGCGACGTGATCGAGGGCTCCTGGGGTTACGGGGGCAGCCTGCCTCCCGGTTACAGCTGCAGCTGCAATCCGGGCCAGGCCGGCAGCCAGCCCCCCGAGTCCAATTCCTCGGATTTCGACGCCATCGAAACCGTCACCGCCAACGGACGGATCGTGGTGGTCGCCGCGGGCAACGGCTGCGTTCCCATGGATCACAGCTACTACAACAACATGTACAACCTGGACTACTACGACAGCGGTGCGCTGATCATCGGCGGCATCTACCCCGGCGGCGATCCCATCTGCTACACCAACTATGGATCGCGCATCGACGCCCACGCCTGGAGCACCGACGTCTACAGCGCGGGCTACGGCGACCTGTTCAGCGGCGGCGGCGACGATCGCCAGTACTACACTTCCGACTTCGGCGGGACCTCGAGCGCGGGCCCGATCGTGGCCGGCAGCGTGGCCGCCCTGCAGGGCGTCTACAAGGCCGCCAACGGCGGCGCCGTGCTGGACGCCTGGGAGATGCGCAACCTGCTCAGGACCTACGGCACGCCGCAGGCCAGCGACGCGGGCACGCGCCCGATTTCCAACATGCCCGACCTCGAGGAGCTGATCGCAGCCATCGGCGGCGGGGGCCCGGACACGACGCCGCCCTCGATCAATCATACTCCGCTGGGCAACACCGGTGATACGACCGGGCCCTACGTGGTGGACGCCACGATCACCGATCCCTCGGGGGTCGCCTCGGCTACCGTGTATTACCGCGTCGACGGCGGCGGCTGGACCACCGACGCCATGTCCGACCTGGGCGGCAACGACTGGCAGGGCGAGATTCCCGGCCAGTCCATCGGCAGCGTGATCGATTATTACATCAGCGCCACCGACCTGGCCGATCCGCCCAACACGGGCACCACCAGCACCTATTCCTTCACGATTCTCTCATCCACCAACGGCATCGTGCTCCTGACCCCCTCCAGCAGTTCGCACTCTTCGGGCAGCGAGTGGGAGACCGAGCTGACGAACGCCGGGTACGCGGGCGTGATCATGAACGTGGACAACCTGGACGGCATCGTCCTCGGCGAGGACGTGGACGTCCTGGTGGTGCTGCTGGGCATCTACAACAACAACACGGTGCTGTCCGACGGAGGCGCGACCGCCCTGGCCATCGAGGACTTCGTCAACGCCGGCGGCAAGGTCTACATGGAAGGCGGCGATGTCTGGTACTGGGATCCGGACCATGGTGGCCACGATTTCAACAGCCTCTTCGGCGTCAGCGCCAGCAGCGACGGCACTGGCGACCTGGGGACCGTCATCGGGTACGGACCAACCTCGGGTTCGCATTCCTACAGCGGCGAGAACAGCTACATCGACCATCTGGGCTCCGCCGGCGCGAGCCTGCTCTTCAGCAACCAGTCGCCGTCCTACAACTGCGGATACTACCAGGACGCTTCGCGTATCACGGTGGCCGGATCCTTCGAGACGGCGGGTCTGAGCGGCTTCGGCCAGGTGGTGGCCGACATTTTCGGACCGAATCTTTTCGACGTGCTCGATTCGGTCTCGCCGCCCGAGCTCGAATACAGTCCCGCATCAGCCGACGGGTCGGCGGACGTGGGCGGCTCGGACAGCGTCCCCGTCAGCCTACAGAACGTCGGCGGCCAGACCCTGGACTGGACCGTCAGCGTCGAGCAGGATCCCATGTTCGCCAGTCCCGGCGAGCAGTACGACTCACTGCCGCTGGAGAAGGGGGAAATCGACCCGCGGCCGGGCATTCTGCCCATGGATTCGGGCGGGCCCGACGCGGGCGGTTACGTGTGGATCGACTCCAACGAGGGCGGCGGTCCGGCGGTGAACTTCATCGACATTTCCGGAAGCGGCACCGAATTGACGATGGCGGACGACGACAACCAGGGCCCCTTCGGCCTGGGTTTCGACTTCACCTTCTACGGCAACACCTACAACTCGGTGCGGATCTGTTCCAACGGCTTCCTGAGCTTCACTTCAAGTTCGGATGCTTATTCCAACGATCCGATTCCGGGCGGCTCGGAACCCAACAACATCGTCGCGCCCATGTGGGACGACTTCAATCCCGCAAGCGGCGGCACCGTGTATTACCAGGCCTTCGCCGGGTACTTCATCGTTCAGTGGCACCAGTTGCCGCAGTATCCGAGCACCGGCAGTTTCACTTTCGAAGCCATCCTGTACGATGACGGCCGGATCGAATACCAGTACGGTACTCTAGACGGCGACCTGGCCAGCGCCACCGTGGGCATCGAGAACCTGGACGGCAGCATCGCCACGCAGGTGGTCTACAACGCCGCCTACCTGGCTAGCAACATGGCCCTGCTGATCGAACAGCAAGGCACCGAGGTCACCTGGCTCACCGTGGACGACAACTCGGGCAGCATCGTGCCGGGCGGCTGGGACGGATTCAACATCCTGATGAGCGCCGCCGAGTTGAGCGCCGGCACCTACACCGGCTCGGTAACCATCAACACGAACGAGCCGGGGACGCATGTCATCCCGGTGACCTTCAATGTGGGGTCCGGCGACGTCGAGGGGCCGGTGATCGGCCACAGCTGCCTGCCGGACACTTACGACGAGGGTCCGCGCACGGTCAACGCCACGATCACCGACGAATCGGGAGTGGCCTCCGCGACGGTGGTCTACTCGGTTGACGGCGGCGGCGACCAGTACGCGGCGATGAGCCTGATCATCGGCGACATCTGGGCCGGCACGATCGCCGGGCAACCGGGCGGCTCCGATGTTGTGTATCACATCGAGGCCGTGGACGCCTCGCCCAACGCCAACACTTCCTCCTCGTCCGACTGCTACTACTCGGTGCTGATCCAGAGCGTGGACGCGCCCGTGGTCTCCATCGAGGTGCTGGATCCGAACAATGTGATGGTGAGCTGGGACGCGGTGCCCGATGCGACGGCCTACCGCGTCTACACCTCGACCGACGCCTACGGCAGCTACACGCTGCTGACGGAAACCACCGACACCTTCGCGGTCCTGCCGGTGGTCCCGGACACGGTCGAGAACATCAAGGTTACGGCGGTGAACGAATAAAGGGACGGGCACCGGATTCGGACCGCAGAGGCCGGATCCGTGACACAAATCGAGCCCCCTTCGTTACGGCGGAGGGGGCTTTATTTATCCATGGAGTCGAGCAGGATGGTCACCGGGCCGTCGGCGACCATGTCGATCTTCATGTGATCCCCGAAGACGCCCGTGGCCACATGAACTCCCTGGCAGCGCAGCAGTTCCGCGAGCCGCTCATACAGCGGGATCGCCTGCTCGGGACGGGCGGCCCTGCCGTAGTGCGGGCGGCGGCCCTTGCGCGTGTCCGCGTGCAGGGTGAACTGGCTGACCAGCAGGATCTCGCCGGGGGTGCCTTCCGGGGCGGCGGCGTGCTCTCCGGCCTCCGCGTCGTTCATCTGAAGCAGCGAGAGGTTCATGACGCCCTGCGCGTCGGGAAAGAGGCGCAGCTGCGGGGTCTTCCTGGCCAGGAATTCCGCGTCCTCAGGACCGTCTTCGCACTCGACGCCCAGCAGCACCAGGTAGCCGCGCCCGACCGCTTCCCGCTTGCCGCTCTCGCAGAACACTTCGGCGCGCGATACGCGCTGTATTACGGCCCTCACGCTTCGGGCTCTCCGTCGTCGCCGTTTCCATCGTCCAGCTCGCCCAGCAAGGCCGGGCCGTTTCCGGGAGGCAGCTCCTGTACGTCGCGCAGAGTGCGTCCCAGAACGCGGCTCCGGGTCGCCACCTGGTCCATCTTGTTGGAGGCTTCCTGGAGCTTCTTCTTCACGCCGTCCAGCGAGTCGCCGAACTTCTCGAATTCGCGTTTCACGGCGCCCAGCAGCTCCCAGACCTCGCTGCTGCGCTTCTGAATCGCCAAGGTCCGGAAGCCCATCTGCAGGCTGTTGAGCAGCGCGGCCAGCATGGTCGGGCCCGTGACCATCACCCGCTGTTCGCGTTGAATGCTGCCCGCCAGGTCGCCCCGGCGGATCACCTCGGCGTAGAGACCCTCGGTGGGCAGAAACATGATCGCGAAATCGGTGGACCGCGGCGGATGGATGTATTTCTCGCGGATCTCCTTCGCGCTGGCGCGCACGCGCAGCTCAAGCTGTTTCGCCGCCGCCTCCGCGGCATCGGCATCGGCCTCTTCCTGAGCTTGCACCAAGCGCTCGTAGTCCTCGCGGGGAAACTTGGCGTCCACGGGCAGCCAGACCGGTTCATCGTTCCCGCCGCCCTGACCGGGCAGGCGAACCGCGAATTCCACCATCTCCCGTCCGTCCTCCTTGATCCGCACGTTGCGCGCGTACTGTTCAGGACTCAGCATTTCCTCGAGCAGCATGCCCAGCTGGACCTCGCCCCAGGTGCCCCGGGTCTTGACGTTGCTGAGCACTCGTTTCAGGTCGCCCACGCCGGAGGCCAGTTCCTGCATCTCGCCCAGGCCCTTGTGCACCAGCTCCAGGCGCTCGGAAACCAGCTTGAATGATTCGCCCAGGCGCTTCTCGAGCGTGCTCTGCAGCTTCTCGTCCACGGTGGAGCGCATTCGCTCGAGCTGCTTGTCGTTGTCCTCCTGGATCCGCTTCAGGCGCTCGTCCACCACACTGCGTAGTTTCTCCAGCCGCTGCTCGGTCTGCTCGCCCAGGCGGCCGATCTGTTCCGCAAAGCTCTCCAGCTCTTTCTTCTGCATTGCCGAGACGCCCGTGACAGCCTTGAGGATCGAATCGTTGAAGTCCTTGAGCAGGCCGCCCGTCTCACGCCTGAGCTCTCCAGCCGCGGCGCCGCTCTCGGAGCGGAACTCGCGGAAACTCGCGGAGCTCTCCTCGCGCCCCCTGGTGTAGGCTTCCGTTAAGGCCCGCTCGCTGCGCTCAAGGGCCTTTTCCAGTTGTTCCAGCTCGGCCCTGAGCGGTGACACATCCAGGCGCTGGCGGCGCAACAGAAGTATCACCGCCAGGATCAGCAGGACCGCCAGCAGGACCAGGACGGCGATGATCAGTGGATCATTCATGGGTATCTCGCTTCGTCGCAGGATCAACGGGAATCGCCGTTCTCACTCGCCCCGTTTCCAGGACTCCACCATCCGTCGCTGCACCTCGGTTTCGGGTGCCTCGCGCGGTGTGCCGGGGTCGGCGCGGCGCAGGCCGTTCAGGAAGTCGACGGGCGACACATCCCCGGACAGCCCGTGGCGGACAATGTAGCAGCCCACCACCGTTCCGGTGCGGCCCACGCCTCCCCAGCAGTGCAGGTAGATCGCCTCGCCCCGGCGCAGGTATTCGTCGATGCCGTCCAGGATGCGGCTCATCCGTTCCGGTGTGGGCACGCCCATGTCGGGAATCGGGAAGCGGCTGCTCCGCACGTCGACTCCCAGTTCGTCCGCCAGACGGGCCAGGGGGACTTCGTAGGCGCGCATGGGACCCCTTCCGTCGCTTTCGTCGATCTCCATCAGGCTGATGTAGCTGCGGATACCCGTTTCGAGCAGGGCGCCCAGCCGGGCTCGGGAAGCCGCTTCGTCGCGATCCCAGGGCAGAGGTCCCGCCAGGAAGCACCCGGGCAGGACCCAGTAGCTGCCCGGAAAGGGCCGGGGAGGCGATCCGCGCCCGGAATCCGGCCCGAAGTGTTCATACACCGCCATGGCTACTAGGTATCACAAACGCGGGAGGAGGTCAAGCAGGATGAGGCGATCCCGGGGAATTGAGTTTGATCCTGAATGATTTCGCGGTCGACCGGCGCGCCAAAACTCCCTTCCGCACACGATGCCGGGGCGGGCGATGCGGCAGTGTATCACAGACGAATATCGAGGTCCACCGGCCGCGAGTAGTCCACGCCCTCGACGCCGAAGCCGAAGAGCCGCAGGAAATCCGCCCGGTAGCCCTCGAGGTCGCAGTGCTCGTTCACGGAGTCGGTGCCGACCAGCTCCCAGCGGCGGCGGACCTCCCGCTGGATGTCCTCGCGCAGCTCCTGGTCGTCGATGCGGATCCGGCCGGCCTCATCTGTCCGAGGTTCAGAGTCCGGGACCACGTGATCGCGGAAGAGCCTCAGCATCTGGTCGATGGCTTCCTCGTGCAGGCCCTTTTCCTTCATCACCTTGAAGACCAGGCTGATGTAGAGCGCGATGGCGGGAATCGCCGAAGAGGACTGGGTGACCACCGACTTGGCCACCACCGTGTGACAGGAGGCGCCGGCCTCGCGGGCCAGCAGATCGTTCAGCCCGCCGACGGTGGTTTCGAGGTGCTGCTTGGCCTGCCCGATGGTGCCGTCGCGGTAGATGGCGTGCGTGACCTCGGGGCCGATGTAGGAAAAAGCCAGCGCACGGGCGCCGGGCTTGAAGAGGCCGCGATCCAGCAGCGCCCGGGTCCAGCGCTCAAGGTCCGCGCCGCCCATCACCGCCACCGTGCCGGCGATCTCCTCCTCGGTGGCCTCCTCGAAAACGGCTTCGCCGACTTCGCCGGTGGTCGTGTCCAGCATGCGGGTACGCGCCGCCCGGCCCACGGCCTTGATGGTGCTGCGGTATTCCACCCCGGTCTCGGGATCGGTGCGCCGGGGAGCGGCCAGGCTGTAGACGAAGTAATCCAGCGGACCCAGGTGGCGGGCCGCGTGTTCCAGCGTCTCTTCGAGGATCTCATTGGAGAAGGCGTCGCCGATGACGGTGTCGGCGAAGAGGCCCTGCTCGCGCGCCGCCTGGTGGAAGGTCGCCGTGTTGTACCAGCCGGCGGTGGCGCTGCGCTTGAGCCGGGCCGGCCGCTCGTAGGCCACGCCCAGCGTGTTCATGCCGTGGTGGAAGGCGCCCGTGATGCGGGCGGCCAGGCCGTAGCCCATGGAGCTGCCCACCACCAGCATGTTGCCGCCCTCCGGCGATTCCGGCACACCCTCGCGAGCGAGTTCCACCTGGCGCAGGACCTCGCGCCTGCAGCCTTCCGGGTGGGAGGTTGTGCAGATGAATCCGAAAATCCGGGGCTTGAGCACGTAGCGCTGGGTCATGGAGCCTTTCCGCTCAGTCTATACCGATTTCATCAGCCGCAGCCAGGTGCGTCCACGCCAAGGTCCGCGGAAACAGCTTTTCCCTCAATACCGCGGATCCCAGCCGTAACTACGGCTAGACTTAGAAATATAAGCAACTCTAGGAATTTGTCGGGAAGGCAGAATTGTTGGGGGTGCTGGCAGGTCTATTCAGCTACAGTTTCGGCTAGGTCCAGATTAATCATCTCCCGGATCAGATCGATTTCTTCTTCATGGTGTTCGTTCCATGTGCCGCTGAAATACAGCGGTGGGATCTCACGACTGAACATGCTGTTGTGGAGTTGACCCGCTTTCGTGGACACCTTACCCTTTTCCCAGGAGGTATTCACGA
>CAZMSD010000028.1:0-51612 GCA_964568855.1 uncultured Bacteroidaceae bacterium
ACGGACTCAGGCGCTCGACGCGGCATGAGCGCTTTTTTCAGGGTCGACTATCTACTATTCACTCAGCGGCGGTTCCGACTACAGCTGGCAGGAGATTGTCAGCTACGACGAGAATGACGGGGTTTACGAGTGGCAGATTCCGGACGGCCTGAATTCCACCGAATGCCGGATCAGGGTCGATATCAAGGATCTGGGTAGCACGCTGGTGGGTGCCGACGGCAGCTGGGGGAATTTCACGATCTACCAGGGTGGCGGTCTACCGGAGCTGGCGAACGATGTGCGTCGGGACTGCGACAACGATCCCGACTACTTCAAGTTCAGGCAATCGGACAGCACCTGGTGCGCGGTGGGCGTGCGCAATTTCTTGGGGGAACAGTGGGGGATCGAGCTCTACGGCGACACTTCCTTTGTGGATCCGCTGGTCTCCATCCCTGGGGGATACGATGTCCCCTACGTGGTGCTGGACGGACATAATCTTCCGGAGGAGTACCGGGGGATCAAGGTCACCGGGCCGGACGACGGAGACATGGCGCTGGCTGAGTTCGAAGGAGGCAAGGAAACCCTGACAGTGGGAGGCAACTACTTCTCAACCTGGCCCTTCTTCGAAGTGGTGGAGATGTACGATATCTGGCTGGAACCGGGTGAGTATTCCTTCCACTTGGAACGGATGGAAACCGGCATCGCCAACCTGGACCTGGCTCTATACAATCTCGGAGATCCGTACTACGGAGCCCGCAACGAGTTCTACCAGAGTGCGAGTTCGAACAACTGGGGTGCATGGGAGGATGAGAGTTTCACCTGCGAGGTGACTCAGGCGGACTGGTTCGGGCTCTGCATCAGCTCCCGCACCGATGGATACGGCGAGTTCAGGCTGCACATCCACCTGGACGGCAGCTGGAGCGGTGATGTCTCCACAGACTGGCACGATCCGCTCAACTGGTACAGTCTGAGCGTGCCGGATTCCACCACGAATGTCGTAATCACCGCCGGTCGTCTTAGTTATCCGATCATCGAAGGTGCCAGTGCTCACTGCGACGACCTGGAGGTCAAGCCGGGCGCTTCCCTGACCCTGAATCACGATCTGCACGTCGGCGGTCACGCCCTTGTGGCCGGCGATCTGCACATGGCGGACGAGTACTCCGTATTCAATGTGGCCTATCACTTCTACTGTGAACCGGGCTGCGACCTCGACATGGCGGAGAACACCCAGATCAGGATTTCCGGCAATCTGGTCGTCGAAACCGGTGCCCTGGTGGATCCGCAGGCGGGCACTTTCATCTTCGAGGGCTATGAGGGTTCCGAGATCCAGAATCATGACTATCGCACCTCGTTCCACAACATCGAATACCACAAGTATCCCGGGCTGCTCCACTTCAGCAGCTACTGCACCGAGGATTTCGCCATCACCGGCAACCTGATCCTGCTCAACGATGCAGGACTGCAGTGTGATTCGGAACATCGCGTCAAGCTCAGCGGGGGTATCTACAAGCTGCCCGGGTCCTACTTCAACTTCAACGCCGGGAAGTTCATGTTCAGCGGATCCAACTCGAATCTGACCACCACGGCGATGGATTACTTCAACGACCTGACGCTATTCGACAGCGAAATCGACCTGCAGAGCGATCTATACGTGAATGGTGAACTGAAGATCATTTCAGGACATCTCAACCTGGGGTCTTACGATCTCTACCTGCAGGGCCACTGGAACAACCATGCCGGAGCCGGCGTACTGGGGACGGCCACCGGCACGGTTCATTTCTGCGGCGTGGATGCGGACCAGGCGCTCATCGGCGACACCGATTTTCCGACGCTTCACCTGCAGAATTTCTTCGGTGAACTCTACTGCCCCTCCGGCGCTATCAATTGTGACAACTGGCAATGGACCGTGGGTGCGCTGCATATCGACGGGGCGGTCTTCAATGCTGCTGATATCGTCAGTACAACGCTCCGTGGAGAGTACATCGTCGACGCGGGGGAACTCAACCTGTACCAGGACGCCGCCGACTACGTGGACCTCAACGCCGGGATCACCATCACCGGCGGCACCATGCGGGTCTTCGGCGGCTATCCGATCGACAGCTACTGGCCCTACACCCAGGACGCTTCCATCACGATGAGCGACGGAGTGCTCGACTTCGTGGACAACGGCATCTACCTCTATGACGGGGCCTACCTGCTGACCGACGTCATCACCGGCGGCACGATCCGCACTTCCGGCAACTTCACCGGCGCGCGGCACGACTTCAATCCGGGCGGCGGCACAATCGAACTGTACGGCGGCAACGACGCCGATTTGGGTCACGGCATCGGCAGTAGTTTCCACGACGTTCGGATCGATAAGGAAGCAGACCGCCAGGGCGAAGGGGCCGGCGATCGGCTGGGCCAGGGAAAGCCGGTCTCAAGTCCGACCGGGCCGTAGTGAATGAGCAGACCATCCGCTTCCACCGTGACGGCACTTCCTACTCCGTATCGCGCATGAATTCCGTCACCGTCAACTCGACCCTGGACATCGACGGCGACCTGCTGCTCATCAGCGGTTTCTTCGTTCCGGACTCCAACGTCGTTGACATGGATGGTGATTTCGACATTTCCGATCAGCTGAATCTAGACAGCGACGATTACATCAGGGTGGGTACGGACGTCCTCTGGCGGGACGGTTCGCAGTGCAGCGCCGCGGGCGGCGAGTTCCACTGCGAGGGCAACTGGATCTTCTACGATGGCTGCAATGTCCCGCTGCAACCGGTGGTAAGGGTCTACCTGGATGGCATGAGCCCAGGTGAAATCCACAATTACAGCTACAGTCTTAACGCACAGTTCGGCGATCTGTGGATCGACAAGTTCCAGGGCAGCCTGGTCTCCCTGGATGACAACGGCTATCCACATGAAGTTGTTGGTACTCTGCACGTCAATCCTGGAAACCATCTACACGTGCACAGCGCGATTCTAAACCTGGAGTCCCCGTTTGAGCTGCCCTTCGGCGCGACGATCACCGTTGACGCCGGTGGTCTGATCGAAGGCGACGATGTCACCATCGGCGGTGAACTTGAACTGGGTGAGGGCTCGTTGACGGTGCACGACACCTTTGTTCTCAGCTATGGCGCCACTCTTAACCTCGCCGGCGGCCAGGTGCTCTGCGACCGCGCCTATACCGGCAACTTCATGAGCATCGCCGGCGCGCTGAACTTCAGCGACGGCTTGTTCGAGGTGAGCAACGACGGCCTGCAGTTCGGCGCCGCCAACGGCAGCACCATCTCCGGCGGCGCCTTCCGCCTGGGCGGCCACCTGCGCGCCTTGCATGAAATGGGGTTGCAGCCCGCCGGCGGCGTGTTCGAATTCACTGGCAGCATCTATCCCTCCATCGAGGTGTCGGAGGACAACTGGCTGCATGATCTCATCGTCGACAAGAGCGGCGGCACCGTCTCCACGCTGGATCCGCTGACCGTCAACGGCGATCTGCACCTGGTCAACCGCGCCCTGAATACGATGGTTAACGCTTTGACGATAGGCGGAGACCTGTTGATCGAGACCGGCGGACAACTCGATCCGGACGAGGGTGGCGTGTCGGTAGGTCTGAACTGGACCAACCTGCGTGGTGCCCAGGGTTTCCTGGAGACGAATTCCAGCGTCACCTTTTTCGGTGACACTCCCGCCTCCATCCTCAACGACGAAACATTCCACGGCCTGACGGTGGACAAACCGACGGCGACAGGCTACTTCTTCGAAATCGAGGATTCTCTCTTTATAGACGTGCTGGGCGATTTACTGGTTCTTACCGGACCGCTGATGTTGAACGACGAAGTCACGCTGGATGTGGACGGTGATATTACCATTTACGGCGGTGCCGGCCTCTGCGCCTATCCGCTCTACAACGGCATCGCAATCGACTGCGGAGGCAGCTGGTACGACTGGAACTCCACCTACGACTACCGCGTGGGATTCAATCCCGGAACTTCGATGGTCACCTTTGACGGCTCCGGCGAGCAGTGGATCGAGACCTGGCCCACCGCCGAGTTCTGGGACCTGACCATCGACAAGCCCGGCGGGACTGTGGTCAGAGAATGCAACCTGTGGATCCAGCACGATTTCAACCTGTTGTCGGGCAACCTGGGCAACTTCAATGAGCCCGTGGAGATCCACTACTTCGAGGGCGACATCTACCAGACTCCCTGTACCGACATCTACGATCCCAATTCCGATATCTGCCTGACCGGAGCGGCCGAGCAGCTGGTCAACCTGCAGGGGACCTACCAGTTCACCAACCTGCTCGTGCAGAAATCCGATCCGGAGACCCGCGACGGACTGCCGATCCTTAGCGATCCCAAGGAAGCTGGACAGACTCGAGAGGACCGTTCTGAACCGGCGATACTGCTGAGTGATCTTGACCTCACGGGTGGTGGTCTGCAGCTGACCGCCGGAACCCTGCAGTTGAATGGTCATGTACTGAGCCTGTCAGACGGGGGCCGAGTGCTTGATCGAATCCAACGGCGTGTTGAACATGTCTCAGGACTCCCAGCTGCTGCTGGGTGACCTGGGCGGCGTGTTCGTGATGGGCCGGCTGGAACTGATCGGCGTGGAAGCGCACCCGGCGATTCTCAGCCACAGCAGCGGTGGTCACTACTACTGCACCGTCAGCGGGGGAGGCACCCTCAGCGCCGAGTACGCACTTTTCGAGTACATGAACACGCAGGGCGTCGACATCACCGACGCCGGCTACCTGGACCCGGTGCACACGCTGCATCATTGTACGTTCCAGCAGGGACCGCTCTTCGGCACCCTGCTGCAGATCAACAACAACCAGTCCGGACTGGTCATCAACGATGCCGTATTCCCGGACAACACCTGGATGGGCATGTACAACGCCGCCAGGACGGTGTATCACGAACCGATGGAAACGGTAACCTTCGCCGGCGCCACAGGAGGCTTCTCCGGGGAAGAATTTGAGAGCGATCCCTACAACGCCATCGACTGGATTGCGGGCGGCGATCCCGATCTGTTGATCAGCGATCTCTACTGGAGCCAGACCGATCCGTACCTGCTCGATTATGTCGAACTGCATTTCACAGTCGAGAATCAGGGAGCCGTTCCCAGCGGGCAGTTCACACTGGGCTTCTACAGCGATTCGCCGGTTCCCCCCACCACCATGGACACGCCGGACCAGTCGCTGATCATCGGCAGTATTCCACCCAGCGGCACTTACAGTAGTTCCTTCTGGCTAACATCCGAAACCGCCGCCGACTGGTCCTCCTGGCTGCTGGCCGATTGCGCGGAGGAGGTCGACGAGAGCGATGAGAACAACAACCACGGCGGTCCGGCGTCGATCAGCTGGCTGCCCTTACCGCCGATCACCGACCTCGTGATCGGTTACGACAGCGATTACGGAATTGTGACGCTCACCTGGAGCTACCCGATCTGGTACAGCTATTTCAATATCTACCGCGACCTCATTCCCTACTTCACGCCGGGTCCGGGGAACCTGGTCGCGAGTCAAAGCGAGACGATCTTCTCCGAAGACGCGACCGGAGAATACTACTACCTGGTGACGGCGGTGCGGGAGATGGTTGCGACGGGAGGGGAAATCGCGAGCGGAGGAAAGGGAGTGTGGCTGGATCAGGAAGCCCCTGAGGGCAGGTAGAAGGCGGATTCGATCGCTAAAGGCGGGACTTATCACAACCCACCTCGACCGCGTTCGGGGTGGGTTTTATATTGTGGCGACTGGAGCCGCCGTATCCGCCCGGCGGATGCGGTCAAAAGACACGGATTTCCATGCAGGACGACCATAAAGCCGATCTCTTCAAGCGCGACGAGGACGTTCCCTCCCTGGCGCCTTTGCCGGAGAGGATGCGGGCCCGGCGGCTCGAGCACGTCCTGGGCCAGGAGCATCTGACGGGCGGCGAGGGCCTGATCGCGCGCCTGCTGGAGGGCGGGCACCTGGAATCACTGATCTTCTGGGGACCGCCGGGATCGGGTAAGACTACCCTGGCGCGGCTGCTGATGCGCGAATGCGACGCCGAATGTCACACGCTGAGCGCGGTGACCAGCGGCGTCGCCGACTTGCGCCGCGTCATCGCCACGGCCGGGGAGGCTCTGCGCCTGCGGGGCGAGCGCAGCCTGCTGTTCATCGACGAGATCCACCGCTACAACAAGGCCCAGCAGGACGCCCTGCTGCGCTGCGTCGAGGAGGGTACCCTGGCGCTGATCGGAGCCACCACCGAGAATCCGGGCTTCGAGGTGATCCGGCCCCTGCTCTCGCGCTGTCACGTGCTGCAGTTCCGACCGCTGGGCGACGGGGCTCTCGCAGCGCTGCTGCAACGGGCGCTGGAGGAGGACGCCTGGCTGAATGAGCAGCGGGTAGTGCTCGCCGAAGGTGTGGGCGAGCGGCTGGTTTCCCTGGCGGGAGGGGACGGACGCAAGCTGCTTCAGTACCTGGAGATGGCGGTCTCGGTCAGCCGCCCGGACCGCGATCGCAGACGGACGGTGGACGCTGAGTCGCTGGAGAGCGCCTTGCTGCGAAGAGTGCAACCCTTCGATAAGCGCGGCGACCAGCACTACGACCTGATCAGCGCCTTCATCAAGTCCGTCCGCGGCAGCGACGCCGACGCCGCGATCTACTGGCTGGCCCGGATGCTCGAGGGCGGCGAGGAGCCGCGCTTCATCGCCAGGCGGCTGCTGATCCTGGCCAGCGAGGACGTGGGCAACGCGGCGCCCAACGCGCTGGTGCTGGCCAACGCCTGCTTCGAAGCCGTCCACAAGCTGGGCCTGCCCGAGGCCATGTACCCGCTGGCCCAGTGCACGGCCTACCTGGCCGGGCAGCCCAAGTCCAACCGCTGCGCGGCGGCGATCCTCGAGGCCCGCGGGCTGGTGCGCGAGTCCCCGGCCGCGGAGGTCCCCCTGCATCTGCGCAACACGCCCACGGAACTCGCCCGCGGGTTGGGGCACGGCGACGGCTACCTCTATCCTCCCGATCACGAAGGCAGCCATGTGTCACAGCAGTACCTGCCCGCCGAGCTCGAGGGCCGCGTGTTCTACCGCCCGGAGGACCGCGGCCTGGAGGCCAGGATCCGGGAATACCTGCGCCGCTGTTGGCCCGAGCGGGACCTGTAGGATGGCCGGCATGAGGTTCCGGATCCACCTCGTGGGCAGGACGCGCGAGTCCTGGGGGCGGGCGGCGGAAGAGGAATACCTCAAGCGCCTGACGCCCCTGGCGGATGTCCAACTCGTGATACACCGCGCGGCCCCCCTCGGCGCCGGAGCGGACCCGGCGGCCATCCGGCGGGTCGAGGCGCGGAACCTGCTGGGCTCCCTGGAGGAGCGGGAGTTCCCGGTGGCGCTGGATGCGGGGGGCGAGAACCTGGCCAGCGAGGAGCTGGCGCGTCGGATCGGTGCCTGGCAACTGGAGGGGAACTCGCGGATCGCAGTGCTGACCGGCGGCGCGAGCGGCCTGGACCACAGCGTCCTGGAGCGGGCGCGGCTGGTGCTTTCGCTCTCGCGGATGACCTTCACCCACCAGATGGTCCGGGTGGTCCTGCTCGAGCAGCTGTACCGCGCCCTGATGGTCCTGGCCGGGCGGCCGTATCACAGGTAGCCGGTCGACCTCGCCGCAGCGTGGCGCCAGGCAGGTGTAACACGCGGATCAACCACAATCGCGGAGAGTCAGGAATGCAATCGGAGCACCAGTCTGTCGATCGCTACGTCACCAATTCCGACCGGCGCGTGTACTGCCTGCGCGGCCTGCCGCCCGAGGTCCGTGCCGTACTCTTCGCCTACGTGAGCCGCAGCCCGCTGAGTTTCCGAGAAAACCTGAAGAAGCTGCTGCGCGAAGGGGAGCTCGATCTCGCCGCGGAGGATCCGGGTCCGCGCTTCGATTCGGCCCGGGCTTCCCGCTTTCACGAGAAATGGGTGCTCGAGTACGGGCACGCCAGCGTGGCCGAGCACGCGAACCTGCATTTCGCGGTGGAGGACGTATCCATGCTGGCAGCCAAGATCCTCGAGGACAACCGGCTGGCTTCCTTCACCGAGAAGAGCTCGCGCTACCAGGTCTTTGATCTCCACCGCTTCCACTGGCCGGCGGAGCTCGAACCAGGCCCGCTGCGGGAAGAAGCCCACGCCCTGGTGGGGGACCTGTTCCGCGCCTACGGCGAGCTTTACGAACCTGTGCGCGAGCTGCTCGCGGCGAAAACCGAGCGTCCGACCGGGCTGGGAGAGCGGGCCTGGCGCGGAACCCTGCACGCCGCGGTCTGCGACGTGATACGCTACATCCTGCCCGCCGGCACGCTGACCAGCCTCGGCATCACGGCCAACGCGCGCTCGGCGGCGCACATGATCCGCAAGCTGCGCGCCCACCCGCTGGCGGAAATGCGCGGGCTGGGCGACGAGCTCGAGCGGGAGGGTACCGCGATCTGCCCGGTCCTGCTGAAACATGCCCGACCGGGATCCTACGCCCTGGAGCGCGGGGAGCGACTCAAGGCCGTACTTCGGGAGTTGGACCTTCCGCCGCAGGACGAGCAGGCCCGTCACACCGCGCCGCGGGTCCGACTCGTGGATCACGATCCCGAGGGCGGAGAGGCGGTCTGCGCGGACCTGCTCTACGCGTCGGGGAAGCGTTCGCGGGAGGAAGCGGGGCACCTGGCCCGCGGAATGGGACTCCAGCGACGGCGGCGACTGCTTGCAGCGGCGCTGGACCGCATGGGCCCGCACGACTGGCCGCCCCGCGCCCTGGAACAGGTGATGGTCACGGTGGAATTCTGCGTGGATTTCGGGGCATTCCGGGACCTGCAGCGCCACCGCATGGCCACGCAGAGCGTGCCGCCCCTGGACTGCGCGTGGTCCTACGAGACGCCGCCGGCGCTGGAGCGTCTGCCCGCCGGAGGGCGTTTCCACGAGCTGATGCAACGGGCCGCTGAGACCTGGCATCGCATCAGCGGGCACAACGCTCAGGCCGCCTCGTACTTCGTGCCCCTGGCCTACCGCATTCCTTTCACGTTGCGCATGAATCTCCGCGAGTGCGAGCACCTGGTCCGCCTGCGCAGCGCCCGCAGCGGACACCCGTCCTACCGCCTCGCTGCGGTGGAACTGCAACGGCTGCTGGGAGAAGCCTACCCGGAGTTGATCGACTGGTTCAGGGTGGACCGCGAGGAGACTCCCTGGGCGCGCGCCGGGGAGGAAGAGCGAAATCAGGACCGAGCCCCGGCCGGCGCGTGAGACTTGTGGCGGCTGATCCGGAATCCAGCTATATTCAAGGGCAGGAAACCAAGGGAGGCACATGACGCCAGGCACGAGCGGTCTGTTCATCGGAGTCGAGATCACCCAGCGGCTCCAGGACAACCTGGACAACTGCAAGAAGGCGATGGAGGTCTACTTCAAGGAAGGCAACACCGAGTTCCTGCAGGTCCGGCGCATCGGGGACAAGGACTTCATCGGGCGCGCCTTGAGCGAACCCTTTCCCTGCAAGGACATCGACAACGTGATGCGTAACGTAGTCAGCCTGCTCAAGCTGATCGTCCCCAATTTCCGCCTCCAGGCGGACCAGGTCCAGATCCTGACCCAGCAACCTCCGCGGCTTCATCGTGATACAATGTAGAGTTCGCCGTTCCCGCTGATCATCCTGCGCTGTTCCAGTTCCTCCAGCAGCTCCCGCCAGTCCTCCACGTGCGTCGACCACAGGGCCCCCAGCTCGTCCACCGCGTAGAACCGGCCCTCGTCCAGCATCGCGCAGAGCCAGTCCAGCACCACTTCCCGTTTGCGCGGGTGGTCGGGGAGGACGCCGCGCCGGTCTTCCAGGAAGCCGCGGATCACCTCCTCGCGGTAGCCTTCCGCGGCCCAACCCTGGCGCATGCGCAGTTCCCGCAGCTCCTGCATCCAGTTCAACAGGTCGTCCAGGGCGCCGGCGATCAGGAAGTAGTCGTGGTGGCGGCCCGCGCGTCTCAGGCCCGCCAGGCCCGCCTTGCGCAGCTGCGCCAGGTGGTGCGACACGGTGGATTGCGCCAGCCCCAGCTCCTGCACCAGGTCGCCCACCGAGGCGTCCGCGCGGGCGAGGCGCTCCAGGATGCCGGCCCGTTGCGGGTCCGCCAGCGCGCGCAGCCTGAGCCTGCGCAGCTCCCGGTCCTGTTCGGTCATCTCGACACGTGTCCCGATTGCCCTGATTTCACAGAGAGCATAGTATTTCGTGGTCGCTGTTTTCCTGCAGCTCGTGTTCAGCATCGCCACAAATCGCCACCACCTGACTGACCGGAGCGTGATCGATACTCGATTAGGGTAATTACTGTAATTACAAAAGTATAGAAACTCAGCAAGCCGCGCGAGGGATGTGAAGTGGAGCCAATATCGTCCCTGTGTGAGGCTACAAGATGCCCTGGAAGTGAGAAAGCGCTTGACTCAAGGGTGCGAACGAGTGTATGTTGGGGTGAAAGTGGAGATTAGTGGTAATCAGGAGTACCGGCCTTGCCCTTCTTCATGGGAGAATATTCCTATGCTCTTGATAATAAAGGACGTGTAAAGGTCCCGGCTCCGTTCAAGGCCGACCTGGCTCCCCGAGAGAACTCGATCCTGTTCCTCACGCGCGACGTGGAGACCTGCATCGCGGTCTATACTCCCGAAGAATACCAGAAACTGCGCGCCGGGTTCCATGACGTGGACATGGAGGACCAGGAGGCGCGGATCCGTATCCGGAAGCAGATCTCGTCGGCCTTCAAATGCCAGGTGGACAGTCAGCTCCGCATCAAGGTCCCGGTGGAGCTGATCAAGCATGCCCGGCTGGAAAAAGGCGGAACGGTGAAAATCGCCGGTTTCGTGCACTACGTGCAGATCTGGAATCCTGAACAGTATTTGAAGTCCATGCAGTCGGACGGCTGAGTATACCGTGGATCCGGGAGCGGGCAGCAGTGCTCCCGGGACCCGCCTTCGCTGAAGAAAGTCGACCCGCTCATGCACATCATCCGCAGCAACACGTTGGGAATCGACCTCTACCGGCTGAAGGGACAGCTGGACGATCCGGGTGTGGCACAGCTCGGTTTCATCCTCAACCGGTGCAGGGAATCCCGCACGATCCAGTTCGATTTCAGCAGGGTCGACAACGCCACCGGGCCGCAGGCGGCCAGGCTGCTCCTGAACGTGATCTCGAACGCACCGCAGGGTACACAGCTTCGTTTCTCGGGTTTCGACACCGTCGAGGCCCGCCGGCATTCCAGGGCGGGGATCCCCCGAAACCTCTTCGTCTGAAGCCATGTATCACACGCCGGTCATGTTGCGGGAAGTGGTTGAGCGCCTGGTCACTTCCCGGGGAGGGACCTACCTGGACTGTACCCTGGGTGGAGGGGGGCACAGCAGGGCGATCCTGGCCGAACTCGACGCGAACGGACGACTGGTGGCTCTGGACTGGGACGAGGACGCCCACACCCTCGGAACATCCGACCTCGAGGAGGATCCCCGCGTGATCCGACTGCGCCTCAACTTCGCGCGACTGGACGAATTGCCCTCCGCGATGCGCCGGGACGGATTCCATGGAATTCTACTGGACTTGGGAATGGCCTCGCACCACGTCGACAGCGATCGCGGATTCGCGTTCAGCAGCAACGGGCCGCTGGACATGCGCATGGATCGCCGCCGATCGGTTTCCGCGACCGAGCTCCTGAAGACCCTGAGCGAGAGCGAGCTGGGACGGGTCCTGCGGGACTACGGCGAGGTCCGGCCCTGGAGGCGCCTGGCCGCCGCTATCCGAGGGCGGGTCGAGCGGGAGGGCCTGGAGACCACGGGCGAATTGAGGGAGGTGGTGGAAGGACTCGTCGGGCGGAGCGGCAGCTACAAGATCCTAAGCCAGACTTTCATGGGTCTCAGGATCGCGGTCAACGAGGAACTTGAGAATCTCGAGCGGGGTCTCGAGCTGGCAGTCGGGCTCCTGCGGCCGAGCGGAACGCTGGCCGTGATCACCTATAACTCTTTGGAGGACAGGATCGTCAAGCATCGCTTCCGACGCTGGAGCGGCGAGACGGGAACGCCGCGCCACCTGCCTCTCCCGCCGGAAGCGGTGCGTCCCGTCCTGCGCCTGATGGCCCGGCGGGGTATCACGCCCGGAGTCGCCGAACGGGCAGTGAATCCCCGCTCGCGCAGCGCCCGGCTGAGGCTGGCGGTGAGAACGGAGGAGTTCTAGATGGCCAGGAGGAAAGCGCCCCCGCTCAAACTCAGCCAGCAACTCGGTTTCCTGGCGCGGCTCTGGCCACTGATCGCGTTTCTGCCGGTGATCGGTCTGATCCAGGTCTGGAAGGCCGTCGAATCGGACGGACAGCGCAGCAGGATCTACCTCGCCCAGCGGGAATGCGCTTCCCGGGAAGGCGAATGGCAGCAACTCAGGGCGCGGTACCTGTTCCTGACCTCCTTCAGCCGCCTCGCTCCGCGGGCCCTTGAACTGGAACTCCGGCCAGCGGGCAGGGAATTCGAGCGCATTGCGGTGTCCGGCGACTGGTTCGAGGTCGGCGAGGAGATCCCGCGGCTGCCGCCCCGGCCGCGCGAGGAGACGGCATGGGCAAGATGAACATCCATGGATCGCCCTGCCGCTTCCGGGGACGGATCGCGATGCTCCGGATCCTGGGGGTCCTGGGTTTCGTCGCCGTGGCGCTGAAGATAGCCGTGCTGCAGATCGTCTGGCACGAGCCGCTGACCGAGCTCGGGGATCGCCAGTTCATCGGAACCAGCGTCATCGTCGCCCCGCGCGGAAACATCACCGACCGCAACGGCGGCCTGATGGCGGTTGAGCTGAGCCGCGTCTACAACTTGGCCTGCGACGCTTCCCGCTTCCAAGGCGATGATGCAGTGGTGGAGGCGCTGAGCCGCGCCTCGGGAATCGGCCGGGCGCGCCTCGACAGCCGGCTGGACGGCGGCAGGGGGCACTTCCGCCTGGCCGGGGGCTTGAACGAGGACGCTGCCCGGCGAATCCGCCGCGCTGGTTTCAGCGGGGTGTATCTCGAGCAGACCGGCCGGCGGTACTACCCGAACGAGCGGATCGCGGGAAACCTGCTGGGCCGGCTGACGGGGAAAGGCCGCCCGCTCTGCGGAGCGGAAGCGCGCTTCGACAGCCTGCTGCGCGGCAGGAACGGCGTCGAGTATCACGTGCGTACGGCGTCTGGACGCGCTCACAGCGCGGATCGCATGCCCCGCGTGGAGCCCGTGCCCGGTTCGGATATCGAACTCTGTATCGATCTGCGCTACCAGACCATCGCCGAAGAAGAACTAGCGCGGGCCCTGGAGCGCTGGGAGGCGGCCTCGGCGCAGTTGGTCCTGCTCGACCCGCGGAAAGGGCGGATCCTGGCGCTGGTTTCGCTGCCGGGAATGGATTCCAACGAGCTCGGGCATTACGATCCCGCCGCGGCCCGCCAGCGAACGGTCAGCGACCAGTTCGAGCCGGGCTCAACCCTGAAGCTGGTTACCTTCGCGGCGGCCCTCGAGGCGGGAGCGATCGGCGACCTGCAGGAACGGGTGGACTGCCTGAACGGGCGTCTCTTCGTTCACGGCGTGCCCGTCAGGGATTCCAACGGGCGCGGCTACGACACCCTGACCGTTGAGGAGATCTTCACCCTCTCGTCCAACATCGGCACCGTGCTGCTGGCCCGGCGGATGGAGCCGCGCGAGCTCTACATCATGGCGCGGAATTTCGGGATCGGCCGCGCCACGGGCGTGGACCTGCCGAACGAGGTCGACGGACACCTGCCCCGCCTGGAGCGCTGGGGACCGGTGGAGTACGCGAACATCGCCATGGGCCAGGGCGTGGCGGTCAACGCGCTGCAGATGGCCTGCGCCTTCGGCGTGGTGGCCAACGACGGGGTGCTGATCCGGCCGCGCGTTCTGCAAGCCGTCCGCGGCAAGGGGACGCGGACGGAGACGCGGGCGCTCAGGGTCCGCCGTGTAATACAAAAACGCACCGCCCGGATCCTCAGGCGGCTGATGCGCGAGACCGTGCTCGAGGGAACCGGAAAGGAAGCCGCCGTCGATGGTATACGGATTTTCGGCAAGACCGGCACCGCACAAAAAATCGATCCCGAGACCGGCGCTTACTCGCGGGAAGACTATGTCAGCAGCTTCGGCGGCTTCGCCGAGATCGAAGGACGTCCCCTGGTCTGCTTCGTGCTGCTGGATACTCCCCGCGGCGAGGTCTACGGCGGTACGGTGGCGGCGCCCGTGTTCAGGTCCGTAATGCAGAGGATCGTCATGACGCGCGACGAGGCTCCGGGTACGCCGAAGCCGCTCTACTGGGCTGTGGAATCCGATCCCGCGGCACTTCCCGATCCGCCCGCGGTCGCTCGGGGGGTGGGGATCCCGGACTTGTCCGGAATGTGTCTGCGCGACGCTTTGTGCAGTGTATCACACCTCGACCTCGAGGTCCAGGTCATCGGCTCCGGAGCCGTGGAGGCGCAGGATCCGCGCCCGGGCGGCGATCCCGGCCGTTCGGATCGTCTGAAAATCTGGCTGGAGTGACCACGGCATGCGACTCGATCTGGCCGAAATATGCGACTGTCTGGGGCTGCCCGTGCGACACGCGGAACAGCGGCCGACCGCCCTGCGTATCGATTCGCGGCTGGTTGCGCCCGGGGAGATCTTCATGGCCCTGCCCGGCGCGCGGACCGACGGGCACCTGTTCATCGAGCAGGCGTTGGCCGCCGGGGCCGTCGCCGTGATCGCGGAGCGCAGGCGTCTGCCGGCGCGACTGGCCGGAGAGGGCCGGATCCTCCCCGTTGACGACTGCTTTCGAGCCCTGCGCGCCCTGGCGACCAGAACGCGCGAAGCGTACCGGGGCAAGGTGCTGGCGGTCACCGGCAGCAACGGTAAGACCACCACCAAGGACCTGGCGCTGCACCTGCTGCGTGAAGTCCGGTCCTGCAGCGGGAGTCCCGGCAACTACAACAGCACCCTCGGCGCCCCTCTGGCGATGATCAACGCGCTTAAAGACGCGGGCGTCTATATCATGGAGGCGGGAGCCTCCGGATTCGGGGAGATCGCCGCGATCTGCGAATTGTGCCGCCCCGCGGCCGGATGTATCACGAACATCGATCTGGCGCACCTCGAGCACTTCGGCGACCTCGAAGGGGTCGCTCGCGCCAAGGCGGAACTATGGGACTGGCTGGCCAGAAGCAACGGCCTGGCCCTGGTCAACATGGACGACTCCCGCGTGGCGGACAGGGCCCGGCGAGTGCCGCGCAGGCGGGACTTCTCCCTGGCCCGCGGCGAGACCGGCGCCGCCTTCGCCATGGAATTCCTGGGCATGGACCCGGAGGCCCGTGCGCGCATCGCGCTGGGGAACCGGGAGCTCAGCCTGCCGGTTCGCGGGCGCGCCTTTCTCGAGTGCGCCGCCTGCGCCGTGGCGATCTGCGCCTGGCTGGGCGCCGGGCAGGAGGCCCTTGCTCGCGGCCTCGAGTCCTACGGCGGGATGGCCTCGCGAATGAGTCTCTGCGAGATTAGGGGCGCCCGGGTGCTGGACGACAGCTACAACGCCAATCCCCCTTCTCTCAAGGCGGCCGCGGGCACCCTGGCCGACATGGACTGCGCCGGCCGGCGGGTCGCCGTGCTCGGCGGGATGAACGAGCTGGGGGACGGCTCCGCCGAGTTGCACCGCAGCACGGGCCGCGAGCTGGCGGATTTGGGATTGGATGAATTCGTGCTCGTGGGCGGCGGCCCGGACCTGGACGCGCTCGAAGCAGGACTTCGCGAGGGCGGCCAGTCCTGCGTCACGAGAGTCGAGACTCCCGCTTCCGCGGCCAGCGCCGTCGAGGACCTGGGAACGGGCGACCTGCTGCTGCTGAAAGGCAGTCGCACCTATGAGCTTGAAAAAGTGCTGGAGGCTCTGAGCTGATGGCGGGAAAGCGGCCTTCGACCACGGCGGGACCGGCCCGCGTCAAGGCGCGGGAGCGGTCGGGATCGGCCCGGCGAGCCCCTGCGCCGGCGACGATCGACCGCTTGACGGCCCTTTGTCTGCTGGGCATCCTGGCCGCGGGGTGTGTCACGGTGTACTCGGCCTCGTCGCAGCACGGTTTGGCCGAAGGCGCTCACTCCGGGGCCTACTTCCTGAGTCACCTGAAGCGCGTGGCCATCGGACTGGTGGTTTGCCTGGCCGCGATGAAAGTGGATTACCGGATCTGGAAGCGTGCGGCCATGCCCGCGGCCTGCATCGCGGTGCTGTTGCTGGGCCTGGCCCTGCGCAGCGATCCCGTGAACGGCGCGAGCCGCTGGGTGGACCTGGGCTTCGTGCGTTTCCAGCCCGCGGAACCGGCCAAATTCGCGCTGGTGTTCTACCTGGCCGCCCGGCTGAGCGAGGTGCAGGATTTCCGTCGCGAGCTGGGCCGGCTGCTTCCAGTGATGATCCTCGTGGGATTGGGGGCCCTGATCCTGCTCCTGCAGCCGAATTTCTCGATGCTGCTGATCCTGGGCGCCGTCACCGCGGCCCTGCTGCTGCTGGCCGGTTTCCCCCTCTTGTGGTACGGCGCGCTGGCCGTCTCCCTGGCCTTGCCCACTGCCCTCCTGATGCTGGCGAAATCGTATCGCTGGGAGCGCGTGATGGAGTGGCTGGCTTCCTGGACCTCCATGGAGACCTCCAGCGAGCAGGTGATGCAGTCCTACATCGGCTTCGGCCGGGGTGGAATCCTGGGACAGGGCCTGGGCGGCAGCATGCAGAAGCTGTTCTACCTGCCCGAACCCTTCAACGATTTCATCCTCTCGATCTTCGGCGAGGAATGGGGGTTACGCGGGGGCCTGCTGCTGCTGGCGCTCTATGCCGTGGTCTTCCTGCGAGGCATGCGGATCGTCCGCCGCTCGCGCGACGATTTCGCCAGGCTGCTGGCGGCGGGGATCACGATCCTGTTCCTGACGCAGGCCCTGGTCAACATGATGGCCACCACGGGCCTGATCCCGGTTACCGGGCAGCCGCTGCCGCTCTTCAGCTACGGCGGCACCGCCCTGGTGACCATGCTGGGCGCGCTGGGCGTCCTGCTGAACATCTCCTACCAGTCTCGCAACCTGGATCCCTGGAGATGAGCGGCCCCGCGGACATCCGCGCAGAGGTGGAGGAGCTCCTGCCGGGGTGTTGCGAGCGGGACGTCCTGCTGTCGACCCTGTCCACCTGGCGCATCGGCGGGCCGGCGGACCTGGTCTGCCGGCCGGAGAACGAGGATGAATTGCGGCGACTGCTGGAACTCCTGGCGGACGCGGGCGCGGCCTGGTGGATCGTGGGCCGCGGATCCAACCTGTTGTTCCCCGACCGGGGACTGCGGGGCGTGGTGATACGCCTGGGCCGGGGCTTCGATTTTGTCGAGCGGCGCGGACTCGAGTTGCGCGCCGGCGCGGCAGCTTCCGCCGGCAGCCTTTGTCGTACAGCCGCCCGGGAAGGTCTAAGCGGTCTCGAATTCGCCGCGGGAATCCCGGCTACGCTGGGCGGCATGTTGAAGATGAACGCCGGCGCCCACGACTGCGAAATCGCCGATTGCGTATCACGCGTGCGGATGCTGGATCGCGAGGCCCGTGTCTTCGAAATGGGGACCGAGGCGCTCGGATTCGACTACCGCAGCTGCGCCGGGCTGGAAGACAGTGTCGCCCTGGAGGCGCGGCTGCGCCTGGAGGCCTCGGATCCCGGTGCGGTAGCGGAGCGCATGAAGGGCATGCTGGAAGCCCGCAGGCGGACCCAGCCGCTCGACGAAGCGAGCTGCGGCAGCGTGTTCAAGCGGCCGCCGGGAGACTACCCGGGCCGGTTGATCGAGTCCGCCGGGCTCAAGGGCGCCCGCAGCGGCGGTCTCAGGGTCTCCTCGCTGCACGCGAACTTCTTCATCAACGAGGGCGGGGCCACCGCGAGCGATGCGCTGGAACTCGTGGCGTGGGTCAAGCAGGAGGTCCTGCGGCGGACCGGCGTCAGGCTCGAGGAGGAGTTCACCTATGTCCGGTAGGCGCTCCCGCGTGAGACTCGGAAACCATCGGAGGAGGGGTGCCGCACGGCGCTTCCGGCGCGCCGTGCTGGGTCTGCTGCTCATCTGCCTGCCGGGTGCGCTGGCCCTCCTGGTGATCCTGGCCCTGCGGCACGTGGACCTGGACCGCCTGCTCCGGGTACGCAGCTGGGAGGCGGTCGGCGTGCGTCACTGCGCCAAGAAGCGCATCAGGGATGCGCTGGACGAGCTGGTGGGTACCGGGATGCGCCGCGTCGACGTGGATACGGTCTGCGACTTCCTGGCGCAGGATCCCTGGATCGCACAGGCGAGCCTGCTGCGTTGCTGGCCGGGTTCCCTGCGCCTGGTGGTCGAGGAACGCCGGCCCCTGGCCTTCCTCGTCGACGGACCGTCCCTGCGCTGCCTGACGAACGAGGGCCGGCTGCTGGTACCGCCCGCCGCGAATCGCCCCCTCGACCTGCCGGTGCTGAGGAAGGTGGTTTCGCCGCCAGGGATGAGCCGGGCCGCCGTCCTGGCGGAAGCGGCTCGGGCGCTGCTCGAGGTCAGGACCACGCACCCGGAGATCTTCGCCGAGATCGATTGTCTTGCCTGGGGTCCGGTCCCCGAACTCAGGCTGCGGGGGGGCGGGTCAACGATCCTGCTCAGCCGCGAGGGCTGGCGCCATTCGTGTTCGCTGCTCGAAGTCGTCCGGCGGATGCGACCCGAGCTGATCCGGCAACGGGCGGAGCTGGATCTGCGTTTCACCAACAAGATCGTGTTGCGGGGGAGTGATGCCTAACCGGAGCTTCGGTGCCTTGGATCTGGGAACCAGTGCGACCACCGCGCTGATCGGCGAAATCGATCCCAGCGGAGTGCTCTGCGTCAGGGGCGTCGGCCTGGCGGAAACCCAGGGCCTCAAGCAGGGCGTGGTGGTGGACCTGGAACAGGCAGCCAGCTGCGTGCGACAGGCGATGGACCTGGCCGAACAGATGGCCGGCGTGAAAATGCCCGTGGTCGCCGCGTCGATCACCGGCGACCATATCTCGTCGATCAACTCCAACGGCGGCATCGCCCTCAAGTCGAGCGTCCCGGGCGAGAGCCGTTGCATCACGCACGAGGACGTGGATGCCGCGCTCGAAACGGCCCAATCCGTGCAGCTTCCCATGGACAAGTGCCTGCTGCACGTGGTGCCGCAGCGCTACGACGTGGACGGGCAGGAACTGCGCAACCCGGTGGAGAAGTCCGGCTTCCGGCTGCAGGCCGAAACGCATCTGGTGCTCAGCGGGATTACGTCCCGCAGCAACCTGCTGCGCTCCCTCCAGGGAGCCGGGCTGCGCGTGGGCGATCTGGTGTTCAGTCCCCTGGCCGCGGCCTACGCCACGCTCAGCCGGACCGACCTGGAACACGGCGTGGTACTCGCGGACATCGGCGGGGGGACCTGCGACGCGGCCTATTTCGTCGACGGCGCACTGCGACACTGCTGGGTCTTCCGCTACGCGGGCGAGCGCGTGACACGCGACGTGGCGGTCGTGCTGAAGACCTCGATGGCCCACGCGGAACGGCTCAAGGTGGAGCACGGACACACGGATCCGCAGCTTGCGGGCGACATGGAACGGCCCTTGCGGGTGCCCGAAGTCAGCGGCAACGGCAGGCACAGCGTGCACAAGGGCGTCCTGGCGCGCATCATCGGCGCCAGGCTGCAGGAGGTCTTCACCCACCTGGCCGCCGAGACGGAACGCCTGCACCTGATGGGTCAACTGTCCGCAGGCCTGGTGATCACCGGCGGAGTGGCCGCCACGCCGGGAATCTGCGGTTTGGCCGCCAGGGTCATGAACATTCCGGTGCGCGCGGGCATACCCGAGGACTTCCTCGGCCCGAAAGGGATTCTCGCCTCGAGCAAGTTCGCTGCGGCCCTCGGCCTCCTGCTGCACGAAGCCGGCCGGAGGACCGATTTCAAGGGCGGCGGGCAGTCGATCGTGGGTGAATTCGAAGCCAGCGGCCCCGCGCGCGGCCGGCCCCGGCGCGGCATCCGGGGCGTTCTGGACCAGTTGCTCAGCAGGAGAAACGCATGAGAACCCGCAGGCGCATCCTCTCCGCGCTGGACATCGGGACGACCAAGGCGGCCGTGCTCTGCGCAGAGGTGCGCGAGGGGGACGAGCCGCGAGTAATCGGCTGCGGTCTGGCGCCCTGCCCGGGACTCAACAGAGGCGTGCCCGCCGACATGGACGAGTCCATCGCCGCCGTCGAGTTCGCGGTCTCGCAGGCCGAGCGGGAAGCGGGTATCCACGTGGAGGACCTGCACCTGGCGATCTCGGGCGCGCAGGTCAGCGGATCAGACGGGCGCTCCGTCTGCATCGTGACGCGCAATCCCCGTGATACGAAGTCCAGCGTGATCACTCGCGACCAGGTGCAGCGGGTGCTGGAACAGGCCTGCAGCGCCGAAACCCTGCCCATCGACCGCAGCATCCTGCACGCGCTGCCGCGGGAGTTTCTGGTGGACGGCGTGGGAGGAGCGCGCAATCCGGTGGGCATCAACGGCCTGGAGCTCGAGGGGCGCGTACACGTGCTGACGGCACCTGTAACGGTGCTGCAGAGCCTCAAGCGCTGCGTGAACCGGGCGGGTCTCAACGTCGCCTCGGTGACGCTTTGCAGCCTGGCCGCCTCGGAAGCCGTGCTCAGGCGGGACGAACTGGAACTGGGCGTCGCCCTGCTGGACATGGGGGCGGGCAGCACGGACCTGCTGGTTCAGGACGAGGCCGGCGTGAGACACGCGGCAACGATACCGCTCGGCGGCGGCGCCGTCAGCCGGGACATCACCATGGCCTTTCGCACCCCGCACGAGGAGACGGAGAAGATCAAGCTGCGGCACGGGTGCTGCTGCCAGAAGCTGCTGCGGCGCGAAGAGCGCTTCAGCATCGATACGATCGGCGCGGAGCGTCCGCTGCAGGCGGGTCGCAGCCAGCTCTGCCAGGTGATCCAGCCCCGGATGGAGGAGATCCTCGACCTGGCGGAGGAGGAATTGAAGACCAGCGACCTGCGCTGGCTGCTCGGCGCGGGTATCGTGCTCACCGGCGGGGCCGCCCTGCTGCAGGGGCTGCCCGAGCTGATCCAGGATCGTTTCGCGCTCCCCGTCCGCTTGGGTGAACCGGAAGGGATCCAGGGACTGGACGATTTGCCGGAACCGCTGCGCTGGGCAACCGCCGCGGGGACCCTGCTCCACGCGATCCAGCGACCGCGCGGCGCGGGCCGGACGATCCGCTGGCCGGCGCGGTTACGCCGCATTCGAAATCTGCTGATTCGCCGCCGCCGGCGGCATTCAAACGTCGGAGATCCGGTGCAAGTACGGGGAGATCGATAATGTCAGGATTGTTGTTCGAGTACGACGAAAGCGTCGTCGCCGGATTGAGGATCGTGGTCGTCGGCGTGGGCGGCGCCGGCGGGAACGCGCTGGATCGAATGGTGCAGGCCGGGATCAGTGGCGTCGAGTTCGCGGCGGTCAACACGGATGTCCAGGCCCTCAACTGCAGCGCGGCGCCGGTGAGGATCCAGATCGGCAAAACGGTCACCAAGGGCCTCGGCGCCGGAGCGGATCCCGAGCGGGCGCTGGCGGCCGTCCAGGAGGACCGGGCGGAGATCGAAGGCCTGCTGCGTGATACAGACATGGCGTTCATCACCGCCGGCGAGGGAGGCGGCACCGGAAGCGGGGCCGCTCCCGAAATCGCCAGGATGGCCAGGGAAGCCGGAGCCCTGACGGTGGGCGTGGTCACACGGCCTTTCAATTTCGAGGGCCGGCCCCGCATGCGCCGGGCCGAAGAGGGCATCGCGCGGTTGAAGGAGAACGTGGACACGCTGATCCTCGTGCCCAACCAGCGACTGCTGTCGGTGGTCGACCAGAACACGCACCTGCGTGATGCATTCCGCATCGCCGACGAGGTGCTGATGAGCGCGGTCCGCGGGATCAGCGACCTGATCACGGTTCCCGGACTGATCAACCTGGATTTCGCCGACGTGCAGGCGGTGATGAGCGTCAAGGGTGACGCGCTGATGGGCGTGGGCTCGGGCAGCGGCGAGTACGCGGCGATCGAGGCTGCGGAGCGGGCCATCTCCTGCCCGCTGCTGGACGAGTACTCGATCGAAGGCGCCGCCTCGCTGCTCGTGAACATCACGGGCGGCGAGGACATGACCCTGAGCGACGTGAACGACGCCAGCACGGTGATCCTGGAGGCCGTGGGCGAGGACGCGGAGGTCTTCCTCGGGGCGGTTACAGATTCGGGTGCGGCGGGAGAAATCCGGGTCACCGTGATCGCCACCGGGATCAGCATGGAGCCGGAGCTGAAACTGGTTGACGCTTCGCGGATGCAGAAACTCAAAGCCCATTCCGGAAGCGGCGCGAAGGCCGCAGGATCAGCCCTGTCATCCGGTGTCTCGCGCAATTCCCACGTGAGACACGGGCGGGGCGGGATCGGCCGGGCGGGCGACTCCGGGGGCGCCAAGAACCGGTCCGCCAGGGACCGCTCGCTCAAGGGCGCCAACCTGGTCATCGACTGGGACGGCGGCGAGAGCCCCGACGAATCCGCGCTGGTCAGGCAGGACCAGCGATCGCGGACCCATCCATTCGTTCCGCCGGAACCCGAGGAGCAGCCTCAGCTGCGGCAGTACCGCAAGAAGGCCACGGGTGAACTGCAGAACGAGGATCTCGAGACACCAACTTTTCTGCGCCGCACGATGGATTGATTGCCTTGCCTTTTCCCAATCATAGGTTTACTTTCTAGATCTTGTGCGCCTCCGTAGCTCAGGTGGATAGAGCAACGGTTTCCTAAACCGTAGGCCAGAGGTTCGAGTCCTCTCGGGGGCATCGTTCCCGGGCCTGGTCCGGAAGCGCGATCGAATGCAAGGGTCGGACTGGAGTGGTGATGAACCTGACGAGCCGGGATCTGCGAAAAGACGACGACATCGAGCACGATGCCTTTGTGGAAAGCGCCATCAAGGGTTACGAGTTCGTGCGGCGCAATCGGTTCGCGGTCTTCGGGTCCCTGGCGGTCGTGGCACTGGCGGCCCTGTTCACGTTCTACGTGATCCGCTCCAACTCGCTCAAGGAATCGCGCGCCGGCGTGCTGCTCAACCGGGGCATGGAATTCTACAACGCCGACGACTACGCGGCCGCGGATCCGTACTTCCGCCAGACCCTGGAGCTGTACGCCGGGACCCGCGCGGCCCTCGACGCGCGATACTTCCTCGGTGTTTCCGCCCTGGTTCAGGGCGACACGGAGACGGCCCGGCGCATGCTCGAGGAATACCTCGGTGGGAATCCACTCAACGGATTCATGATCGGGGCCGCCCACGGAGGCATCGCCGCCTGCGCAGAGGCCGAAGGCGACTGGCAGGCCGCCGCCGAGGAATGGGCGCGGGCCGGTTTGAGTCACGAGGAACAGAACTTCAACGCTCCGCAGTTTCTGCTGAACGGAGCGCTGTGTTACGAAACCGCGGGCAGGCCGGACGAGGCGCGCCCGCTGTTGGAGCGTCTGCTTGAAAAGTACCCTTCTTCCACGCTGAAGAACCGGGCTGAAATCGTGCTGATGAGGTTGGACGCAATGAAGTAACCGCCCGCAGTTCGCCGGACTCAATCCGGCGGTTCCGGAGACGCGACGGGCCCTCCGGAGTCATCGCAGGAAGGACCCCGCGATCCGAGCGGCCTTCCGGCGAAGAGCCCGCGCAGGCGCGGGACCGCCGATGGAAGTGGATGAGTGGGTCCCGACCCACTTTTTATTTGAAGAGGGCGACCTGAGATGCTGCAGTTGGACAGGATACGGGAATTGAGCTCCCTGGAGATCTTCCGGGAACCGTTCTTTCTGGTGGATCTCGAATTGGCGGGAAGCGGCGGGAACCGCGTGCTGCGTTTCGTCGTGGACACCGACGAGGGCGTCAAGGTTGACGAGTTGACGCGGCTGAGCCGCGCCCTGAGCGACCTGCTGGACCGCGAGGACCTGGTGCCTTTCAGGTACCGCCTTGAGGTCGCCTCCCCGGGTCTCGACCGCCCGCTCAGGCATCCCCGGCTGCTGCGGAATGCCAAGGGCCGCATGGTGCGTCTGATTCTCGTGGATGACGTTGAGCGTCAACCTGACGGGGAGCGGATCGTCGGGCGCCTGCTGGAGGTGGACGAGGATTCCCTGCTGCTGGAAGTCGATGGTGTGTCACAGCGATTCCGGATTGATGCGGTGGACGAGGTCCGCTACGAGCTCGAATGGTAGACAAGCAAGGAGAGATATTGCGATGAAGGTTGCTCAGAAGAGCGAGGCGACAAGCATTGTCGACGCGGTCGTCGAGCTCCTGGAAAGCAAGAATATCGACCGCCGCGACTTCCAGGAAGTCGTCGAGTCGGCGTTCATCTCGGTGCTCAAGAAGAGATTCGATTCCGAAGAGTGTTTCTACGTCACCTTCAACATGGACAAGGGCGACATCGAGATCTACCGCGAGTGGCAGGTGGTGGCCGACGGGGAAGTGGAGAACGAACACCTCGAGATGGAGCTGTCCTCGGCGCAGAAGCACGATTCCGAGGTCGAGGTGGGCGACGAGTTCGTCGAGATCATCGACTACCGAAAGTTCGGGCGGCGGACGATCACCAATCTCAAGCAGGCCTTGATGCACAAGATCCGCGAGATCGAGAAGAACGCGATCTACGAGGAATACAAGGACCGGGTGGGCGAGATCATCCACGCCGAGGTGCACCAGGTGGATCGCGGACGCGGCGTGATCCTCAACATCGACCGCACCGAGTTCCGCATGCCGCCCGTGGAGCAGGTCCGATCCGAGAAGTATTACCGCGGATCCTCGCTGCGGGTGCTGATCAAGGACGTCCGGCGGGAGAGCAACCGCGACCCCGAGATCATCGTCACCCGCGCCGATCCGGCCTTCATCAGGCGCCTGTTCGAGGTGGAAGTGCCCGAGATCGCCGAGGGGATCATCCAGATCCGGCGGATCGCGCGGGTCGCTGGCCGCAGAACGAAGATCGCCGTGGAATCCAACGATCCCCGCATCGATCCCGTGGGTTCCTGCGTGGGCATGAAGGGCGTGCGCATCCAGGCCATCGTGCGCGAGCTGGACAACGAGAAGATCGACATCATCAATTTCTCGAGCGACCCGGAGACCTTCATCAAGAAGGCCATGAGTCCCAACAAGCCGCTCCAGGTCAGAATCGTCGAGACCGGCAGGGCCCTGGTCGTGCTGAGCGACGAGGAATACACCAAGATGGTGGAGCGCCAGAAGCGCCGCTGGGAGGCCCGCGCCGAGCCCGAGGATGAGTTCGATTTCGATCCCGTGGACGACATGGTCTTCCGCCTGGCCAGCGAGATCAGCGGCTACGAGCTCGAGCTGGTCAACGAGACGGACCACCTGGCGATCCAGCTGCACGAGCAGGAGATCGAGGAAGAGCTGCGGATCACGGAGGTGGTGGGCGTCAGCGAGGAAGTTACCGCCGCACTGATCGATGCCGGGATCTACCTGGCAGAGAAGGTGCTCGACGAGCCTCTGCAGAAGCTCCAGGAGAAGACGGGGCTTGATGAAGACGCCCTGCGCCACGTGAGACGCTGCGTGTCGACCTACTTCCAGGACTTCAAGATCGTCGACGTGGTGGACCTGCCCAAAGCCTACAAGGACGCCCTGATCTCGGGCGGATTCAACCAGGTGGACGAGTTTCTGAGCGCCCAGAGCGAGCTGGCTGCCGAGCAAACGGGACTGGCCGAGGAGGACCTCGACGAGGTGATGCGGATTCTCGGAGATTTCGACAGCCAGGGAATCGAAGAAGAGGCAGCGGAAGAGGCTGTGGAGGAAGCAGAGGCTGAGGCAACCGAGGAAGCAGCGGAAGAAGCTGTGGAGGAAGCAGAGGCTGAAGCAACCGAGGAAACAGCGGAAGAAGCAGCGGCAGAGGAAGGAGCAGAGGGAAGCCCTGAAGCTGAAGCGGAGGCAGAAGCTGAGGGAGAAGCCGAGGCGGAAGCGGAAACGGACGAGGAAGTGTAACACGTCCTGGCGCCCGGGATTCCACGGCGCCGGGGTGTAACAAGATGTGCACCGGAGCGAAGATGCTGCCTACCATGCGCGGCGACGGACAGCTGGAGAACCTGTTGGGATTCGCCCGCCGCAAGGGCGCGCTGCTGTTGGGTTTCGACGCCGTAAGGCGTAAAGCGGAACGCCGCGCGCCGATGCGGGTTTTCGCCCATCCGGAACTGGCGGCCCGCACCCTGCGCGACATCGAGCGCTTCGCCGATGCGCGCAGTGGCGTACAGGCGGCCGTGCTGGCGGATTTCGAGCAGCGGACGAGCTTCCTACGCAAGCGCGCCGTGAAGGTCGTAGCCGTCGCGGACCCGGCCTTCCGCCGGGGACTCGACCGCTATTTTCCGAAGACAAGCAGGGGAGAGCAGGGTGGCTGCCAAGAATAAGAAGCACAAACTGATCCATCTCGCCAAGGAGCTCAAGCTCACGGTATCCCACGTCTCGGACTACCTCGAGCAGGAAGGCTTCGAACCGCCCTCCACTCCCAACGCCGCCATCTCGGAGGAGATGTACTGCACGGTGCTCGAGAAGTACGCTCCCGAGCTGTTCGAGAGTTACCGCACTTCCTTCGAGACCGTCGATGAGGTGAGCGGGGTCGACGCGGATTCCATCCGCCGCGAGGAAGTGGAGTCCATTCTGCGGGCCGGGGGCGAGGAGGAAGAGGAGAAGTTCACCACCAGCGCCATGGATCGCCTGCGCGATCTGAAGGTCATCGCTGCCGGGGAAACCGGCGCCGAAAGGGATCAAGCCGAGATCCTCGAGGTTCGACCGCCGGATGGCGCGGAGGTGCCGGTCGAGGAAACCGCTGAGCCGGCGGATGCCTCCCCCGGCGATCCCGCGGAGGGTGCGCTTGCGGACGGCGCGGCGCCTGACGAGGCTGCCGTGGAAGCCGACGAGGAGGCTGTCGGGACCACGACCACCGGCCGCGAGCTCGTGGCACACGAGGACCGCGAGAGCGAGAAGATCGATCTGCCGGTGTTCAAGCCCGGCAAGGTGCTGGGCGTGGAGAAGGACCCCGAGCCCGAATCGCGGCCCCGGGGGCGGAAGAAGGCCCTCGCGGAGGAATCCGCGGAGGGACAGCGCGACCCTGCCGCATCGGCCATGGCCAGCGAGGAGAAGAAGGGCCGGCGCCGTTCGGCCAAGCGCACCAAGTCCGAGGAACAGCACCTGCAGCGGCTCGAGCGGCAGCGCGAGGAGCGGGCAGTCAGCGCCGGACGGCGGCGCAAGAAGAGTCGCAAGATCAAGATCAGCGAGGACGAAATCCGTGCGGCCGTGCGCGAGACCACCCGCGCCATGGAGGGGCGCAAGAAACGCAAGCATCGCAAGGTGCGGGGCGTGGGCGAAGTGAACGAGGAGACCAACGTCCTGCGGGTCACCGAGTTCATCACCACCAACGAGCTGGCCGAGCTGCTCGATACTCCGGTGGCGGAGTTGATCAAGAAGGCCTTCCTGATGGGCACCATGATCACAATCAACCAGCGCCTGGAGCGGGAGCTGATCGAGCTGATCTGCGACGACTACGACTACGAGGTGGCTTTCCTCAGCGAGTTCGAGGAAGAAGAGGAAGTGGTCGAGGAAGAGGACCAGGCGCTGCAGGAACCGCGCTCCCCGGTGGTCGCCGTGATGGGACACGTGGATCACGGGAAGACCTCGCTGCTCGACTACATTCGCGAGTCGAGCGTCGTAAAGGGCGAGGCGGGAGGCATCACGCAGCATATCGGCGCCTACGAAGTGATGTACAACGAGCAGAAGATCACCTTCCTCGATACTCCGGGGCACCATTCCTTCACCGCCATGCGCGCGCGGGGCGCCCAGGCCACGGACCTGGTGGTGCTGGTGGTGGCGGCGGACGACCGGGTGCAGGAGCAGACCAAGGAAGCCATCGACCACGCCAAGGCCGCCAAGGTTCCGATCATCGTGGCGGTCAACAAGATCGACAAGCCCAATTCCGACGCCCAGCAGATCCGCAAGGAGCTGGCCGAGTACAATATCCTCGTGGAGGACTGGGGCGGCGAGTACCAGTGCGTCGACATCTCCGCCAAGACGGGCGAGAACATCGACAAACTGCTGGAGGAGATCCTGGTTCGCGCCGAAGTGCTCGAACTGCAGGCCGTCGCCGAGGGACAGGCACGGGCCGTGGTGATCGAATCCAAGCTGGACAAGGGCCGGGGCGCGGTCACCACCGTGCTGGTCCAGCGGGGCACCCTGCTCAAAGGGGATGCGGTGGTGGCCGGAACCGCCATCGGCCGGGTGCGGCTGATGCTCGACGAGCGCGGCCGGGAGCGCGGGCAGGCGCCTCCCTCGACTCCCGTGCAGCTGCTAGGCCTGGACAGCGTGCCCCAGGCAGGTGATACACTTGTCGTCTATACGACCGAGCGCGAGGCCCGTGGAGTGGCGCTCAAGCGCCGGCAGATCCAGCGGGAACAGAGCCAGCAGCGGATTTCGAGTTTCACCTCGCTGGCCGATCTATCGAACCAGATCGCCAAGGGCGAGATCCGGGAACTGCCCGTAATCATCAAGGGCGACGTGGACGGATCCATCGGCGCCATCGCGGACGAGCTGATGAAGATGCAGACCAGCGAAGTGCGCGTCAACGTGATCCAGCGCAGCGTCGGCAACATCACCGAGAACGACGTGCTCCTGGCCAAGGCCTCGGGATCGGTGATTATCGGCTTCCACGTGAATCTCACTCCCAACGCGCGCGAACTGGCCCAGCGCGAACGCGTGGACGTACGCCTCTACCGCGTGATCTACGAGGTGGTCGAGGAGATCCACGCCGCTCTCGAAGGTCTGCTGCGACCCGACGTGGAGGAGGAAATCGTCGGCACGGCGGAGGTGCGGCAGGTCTTCCGCATCGCCAAGAAGGCCATCGCCGGCTGCATGGTGGTCAACGGCAAGATCGAGCGCACCCGCACGGCCCGCGTGATACGCGAGAACAGCGTGATCCACGACGGCGAGGTAGTGGGCCTGAAGCGCTTCAAGGAGGACGTCAAGGAGGTCCAGCAGGGTTTCGAGTGCGGCATCCAGCTGAGTGGATACAACGACCTGCAGGAAGGCGACATGATCCAGGTCTACACGATGAAGGAGGTCCTGCGTCGCCTGGACCTGAGCGCCGGGGACGCCTGATCGGTGGCCAGCGAGAAACGCATCCAGCGGGTCGCCGAGCAGATCCGCAAGGAGCTGGGCGCTATCCTGCTCCACGGCCGTGACGGCGCCTTCTCCGGTGTGACGGTCACGGAAGTGCGTCTCACGCGGGACCTCTCGCTCGCTCGCGTCTTCGTGAGCGTGATGGACGAATCCCCGGCGCGGGAGGATCGCCTGAAAGCGCTGCATCACGCGAACAAGGACATCCGCCGGGAGCTGGCGCACAAGCTGCGGATCCGCGCCGTGCCCCAGATCCGCTTCCTGCTGGACGAGAGCCTCGATCATGCGGAGAGCATCGAGCGCCTGCTGGGCGAGATCCGCGCCGAACGGGGCGAGGAACCCGGGATCGACGATGGGCCGGGTCCGGAGTCCCGCCTTGATTGAGCTCGCCGGGTCCGGGTCCGGCGGGGCGCCGGGAGGGCAGGTTCCACGGAACTCCGGCGCGAGGGACATCTCCGAAATGGACCCCGGCCGCGACCTGCCTCCGGAAATCCTGTTCATCGACCGGCGCAACGCCTCGCGCCTGGAGGACGCCGACTTCGCCGCGGGAACGGTGCTCAATATTGACAAGCCGACGGGACGCACTTCCTTCTGGGTAGTGCGACGGGTCCGGCGTCTCGCGGGAGTGCGCAAGGTGGGCCACGCCGGAACGCTGGATCCCCTGGCCACCGGCGTCCTGCTGGTGCTCACCGGCCGGGCCACCAAGTTCCAGGATCGCCTGATGGCGAGCCGCAAACGCTACCTGGCCGAACTGCTTTTGGGCGCCGTGAGCGACACCCTGGACCGCAGCGGCGAGGTGCGGGTACTGCAGGGGGGCGCCTGCCCCTTCGACGACGCCCGCCTGGAGGAAGCGCTGGCGGCGCACACCGGAGAGATCGAACAGGTGCCGCCCATGTACTCGGCGCTGCGCGTGAACGGCGAGCGACTCTACCGGCGCGCTCGCCGGGGCGAGGAAGTGGCCCGAGTGCCGCGGCGCGTGCGGATCGACGGGATCGAGGTACTGGGTTTCGAGTGGCCCCGGCTGCTGCTGGACGTCCGCTGCGGAAAAGGGACCTACATCCGCAGCCTGGCTGACGACCTGGGACGGATGCTCGGCTGCGGCGCGCTGCTGCAGGAACTGCGCCGCACGGCGTCGGGCTCATTTTGCGTCGAGAACGCGCTGCCCCTCGAGCGCCTGGAGAACCCCGCGAACGAGGCCGGCGGCGCGGTGGAACCCCGCGCGGAAGGATCCGCCGACGCAGGACCTGGCGAAGAATGATTCTTTTGTAACACGCGCGTACTTGTGTATCACGGAATTCCATGGAAGTAGTCCGCAGCAACGTGAATCTCCTGGAGCCGGTGCGCGATACGGTGCTGACCCTGGGCACCTTCGACGGGGTGCACCTGGCGCACCGGCGCCTGCTGGACCGCGTCTGCCGGATCGCCGCGGAACGGGACCTGCTCAGTACCCTGGTCACTTTCTCGCCTCACCCGCGCCTGGTCCTGCAGGATCCGCCTCCCCGGATCGATGTGCTCAGCGACATGGAGGAGAAGCTCGAACTGCTGCGCAGGACGCCCCTGCAGCGGGTGGTGATCGTCAACTTCACACCCGAGCTGGCCCTGATGCCGGCCGAGGCCTTCATTCGCGAGATCCTGGCCGCCCGCGTGGGTTTCCGCTGCATGGTCATCGGGCACAACCACGCTTTCGGTCATCGACGAAGCGGCAATGCCCGAACCCTGAGCGGTCTGGCGCGACAACTGGATTTCCAGCTCGAAGTGCTGGATCCCGTGCTCGTGGAGGGCGATGCCGTCAGCTCGACCCGGATTCGCAAGGCCCTGGCGGCGGGGAATCTTGAGGGGGCGCAGCGAATGCTGGACCGGCCCTATTCCTTTACCGGACAGGTGGTCAAGGGGCGCAGCCGGGGTCATGAAATCGGCTACCCGACGGCGAACCTGCAGCTCAGAACGCCTGAAAAACTGCTGCCGCCCTCGGGAGTCTACGCCGTTCGCGTTCAGTGTCCGGAAGGGCATCGCGAGGGGATGATGAACCTGGGCGCGCGCCCCACCTTCGACGAACAGGGCATCGTTCCCGAGGTGCACCTCTTCGACTTCGACGAGACGATCTACGGCGTGGAGCTCAAAGTTGAGATTCTGTGCTTCGTTCGCGATACTATTAAGTTTGAATCGAGCGGCCAGTTGGCCCGGCAACTGGAAAAAGACCGCAAGCGCATTCAGGGATGGCTTCGACGCGAGGTGCAGCGTCCCGGCTGACCCTGGACGAACCAGGAGGACCACATGTCCATCACCAAGGAACGCACCAGGGAGATCGTGAGCCGGTTCGGCAAGAGCGACCGGGACACTGGCGATCCCTACGTGCAGGTGGCGCTGTTGACGGAACGGATCCGCAACCTCACCGAGCACGTGAAGCTGCATAAGAAGGATCATCATACGCGCCGCGGACTGCTGATGCTGGTGGGCCAGCGGCGACGCCTGCAGAAATACCTGCAGCGCAAGGATCTTGAAGGCTACCGCGCCTTCATCAAGGAGCTGGGACTTCGTCGCTGAGGCGCCGGTCCGCGCAGCTCATCCGAATTTCATTGGATTCCGGCCTGGGTCCTGGAAAGATTCAGGCACAGCGGCGGGAGGATCTTCGTCCTTCCACCGGTGTGCCTCCTTCTGGATCGGATCCGGGGCTGGTGGACGTTCACCTGGCGGCCACGCGCCGTTCAGAAACAGGAGCACACATGTTTGTCGAGAAATCCATCGATCTCGACGGGCGCACCCTCACCATGCAGATGGGCAAGGTGGCGAAGCAGGCCCAGGGTTCAGTCTGGATCCGCTTCGAGGACACCATCGTCCTGACGACGGCATGCGCCGAGGAACAAGCCCGCGAAGGACAGCCCTTCTTTCCGCTGTCCGTGGAGTACCGTGAAAAGCAATACGCGGCCGGCCGCTTTCCTGGCGGCTTCTTCAAGCGCGAGGCCCGGCCCAGCGAGGGGGAAGTCCTCTCCGCGCGGCTGATCGACCGCCCACTGCGTCCGCTCTTTGACGAAGGCTACATGAACGAGACGCAGATGATCTGCAACGTCTTCAGCTACGACCGGGGCTGCGAACCCGGACCGCTGGCCTGTTGCGCGGCGAGCCTGGCGCTGCTGGCCAGCCCGATTCCCTTCCGCCGGCCGGTGGCCTCGGTCAGCGTGGCCCGCGTAAACGGCAGGCTGGTGGTCAATCCTAAGCTGGAGGACCTGGAACTCGCCGACAGCGAGATGGTGGTGGCCGCCACCAGGGAATCCATCACCATGGTGGAAGGCGAGTCGGGCGAGATCAGCGAGCAGGAAATGCTCGAAATGGTGCGCTTCGCCCACGGCCACATCCAGCGGATCATCGCCCTGCAGGAGGAGATCCTGAGCGAACTGGGCGAGGTCGCAAAGTGGGAGGTGCCCAAAGCTGAATCGGACCAGGACCTGGTGCGGAATCTCGAGGCCCAGGCCTTCAGTGCCGTGGACGAGATCTGCCTTATCGCCGAGAAGACCGAACGCAAGATCGCCGTCAAGGAACTCAGCGAGCGGATCCTGAATCCCTTCGTGGACAACGGGGACGAAGACCGCGCCGCCGAGGCGGCGAGGCTGCTGGATGAAGTGATCCACGACCGGATGAAGACCGTGATGCGCGGCAACATCCTGGAGCAGCAGCGGCGCCTTGACGGCCGCGACCCGGCTGAGATCCGGCCCATCTCCTGCGAGGTGGACATCCTGCCCCGCGCCCACGGCTCCGCGCTCTTCACCCGGGGCCAGACCCAGGCGCTGGGCAGCATCACGCTGGGAACGGGCCAGGACGCGCAGCGCATGGACGGCATCTTCGGCGAGCGGACCCGCACCTTCATGCTGCACTACAATTTTCCGCCCTTCTCCGTCGGGGAAGTGCGGCGTTTCTTCAGCACCAGCCGGCGCGAAGTGGGGCACGGCAACCTGGCCGAGCGGGCCCTCAAGCGACTGGTGAACACGGAGGAGTTTCCCTACACCGTCCGGCTGGTGAGCGAGATTCTCGAGTCCAACGGCTCCAGCTCGATGGCCACGGTCTGCAGCGGGAGCATGGCGCTGATGTCCGCCGGCGTGCCCATGCACAGGCCGGTGGCCGGGATCGCCATGGGCCTGGTGAAGGAAGAGGACCGGGTGGCGATCCTCTCGGATATCCTGGGCGACGAGGATCACCTGGGCGACATGGACTTCAAGGTCTGCGGCACCCGGGACGGCATCACCGCCTTCCAGATGGACATCAAGATCGACGGCATCACCTACGAGATCATGGAACGCGCTCTGGCGCAGGCCCGGGAGGGTCGGCTGCACATCCTCGAGCGCATGGACGAGGCCATCCCCACCTCCCGCGAGGAGCTGTCGCCCTATGCGCCGCGGCTCGAGTCCGTGATGGTGCCCGTGGACAAGATCGGCATGATCATCGGCCCTGGCGGCAAGATGGTGCGCGAGATCCAGGAAGCCACCGGCACCAAGATCGACATCGCGGACGACGGGACCGTGACCGTGGCTTCCGATGACGGCGAGGCCCTGGAGCGCGCCACGGCCTGGATCCGCGACCTGGTGGCCGAACCCGAGGAGGGTGTGACCTACCAGGGCAAGGTGGTTTCGATCACCGACTTCGGCGCCTTCGTGGAAATCCTGCCCGGCCGGGAGGGCCTGCTGCACATCAGCGAGATCGACTGGCAGCGCACGGAGCACGCCGCCGACGTGCTCAAGGTGGGCGACAAGGTGGAAGTGTTGCTGCAAAGCGTGGAGAACGGTAAGTACAGCCTCTCGCGCAAGGCGCTGCTGCCCAAGCCCGAAGGCTACACGGAGCGCCCGCCGAGAAGCCGCGGTCCGCGTGACAGGGGACCCGGCGGTCGTCCGGGCGGCGGCCCGCGCCAGGGACAGGGTTCCCGGGACGGCGGCGGCCGCAGGGGGGGCAGAAGACCCCGGAACTGAATCACACCGACAGCCGGCTGCAGCCGGCTGTTTTGATCTGTGGACTGGTTCGCATAGACAGCCCAACAGCGCACAGAACCATCGATCTATGTGAATCGGTCCACAAGGGAGGCCCGAGTGCTCAGGAAAACCGTCCTCGACAACGGGTTGGCGGTGCTCAACGAAAACGTCCCTGGTACGTCCGTCTGCGGCACCGGGCTCTGGTTGCGCAGGGGCAGCAGCGCGGAGAACGGCTGGCCCCTGGGGATCACCCACCTCTACGAGCACATGAATTTCAAGGGCACGCGCACGCGCACGGCCCGGGACCTCTCCACCTCGATCGAAGGCCGCGGGGGCAGCATCAACGCCTCGACGGGCCGCTCCAGCACCTACTTCTACACCAATTCGCTCGTGGAGGACTGGGCCTTCTGCCTGGAGATCCTGGCGGACATGGTGCTCAACAGTCGCTACGATGCAGCCGAGCTCGAGAAGGAGAAATCGGTGATCCTCGACGAGATCCGCATGGTCGAGGAGCTGCCCGACGAGGAACTCTACGATCTCGGTTTCAGGGACATGTTTCCCGACAGCCCGCACGGCCACCCGGTTCAGGGCACGGCGGAACAGGTGCGCGGCGTGGACCGCGAGACGCTGCTGCGCTACGCTGCGGACTGCACCACGGGGACCCAGCTGGTACTGGCCCAGGCCGGAGACGTGGATCACGTCAAGTTCGTCGCCGCGGTCGAGCGCCTGTTCGGGCACCTGCCGCCCGGCGAGGCCGTGGAGCCGCTGCCCGTGCCGGAGGTCCCCGCCGGCAGGCACGACCATCCGCGCCCGGCCGCCCGCCAGGCCCACCTGCAGCTGGGCGCCGGAACGCCTCCCTTCGGCGGCCGCGAGTACGACGCCCTGGCGCTGCTCAGCACGCTGCTCGGCGAGGGGATGAGCAGCCGCCTTTTCCAGGAACTCCGCGAGCAGCGGGCCCTGTGCTACAACGTCTATTCCTGGATGGAGGGCATCGGCGGGGGAGGCGCCGCAGGGTGCTACATGGCCTGTGATACAGACCGCGCCGACGAGGCGCTGGATGCCTGCCGCGCCCAGTTCTGCGACCTGGCCGAGCACGGCCCGCGGGAGGACGAGCTCGATCGCACGCTCCGCCAGGTGCGGGGCGGACTGATGATCGGCCTGGAACAGAACATCAACCGGATGGTGCGGCTGGCCCGCAGCGAGCTCACGCTGGGCCGCCCGGTGAGCGTGGAGGAGAAACTCGAGCGCCTGGAAAGCTTGAGCCTCGACGAGCTGGGGGCCGTGGCCCGCCGCTGGCTCGACCCGGAGCGGTTCTGCGTCAGCCGCATCCTGCCCGGGAAATCAAGCTGAGTCAAGGCTTCGCGGAGGCTGGATGATGGGAGAGCGCGTCGTTGAAATCCTGGTGGAGCGGCTCGAGCACGCCGGGGACCTGCCCCTGCCCTCCTACATGACCCCGGGCAGCGCCGCGATGGATCTGCTGGCCGCGGTGGCGGACGAGCGGATCCTGGAACCGGGGCGCACCGAGTTGATTCCCACCGGCCTGAAGCTGGCCCTGCCGTCCGGCTACGAGCTGCAGATCCGTCCCCGCAGCGGCCTGGCCCTCAAGCACCGGCTGGTGGTGCTCAACAGTCCCGGGACCATCGACAGCGATTACCGCGGGGAGGTCCAGGTGATCCTCTCCAACTTCGGCGAGGACACGTTCCGGATCACTCGCGGCATGCGCATCTGCCAGGCGGTGCTGGCGCGCGTTCTGCGCGCGGAGCTGCGGGCGGTTCCCTCGCTGCCCGCCAGTTCCCGCGGCGAGGGCGGTTTCGGTCACACCGGGCAGTAGCACGAATCTTGGACCCCCTGATTCCAGTCCTGACCTGGCACAAGGTGGACACCCGCAGGGAACCGGGTATCACCCGCGTTTCGCCGGGGCGCTTCCGCGGGCAGGTGGAGCACCTGGCGGACGGGGGCTGGACCAGCCTGAGCGCCGGCGAGTTCGTGCGGCGCGGAGGCCGGGCCCCGCGGAGCGAGCGGCTCTGCCTGATCTGCTTCGACGACGCCTACGACTGTGTCGAGGTTCACGCGGCCCCGGTGTTGGAGGACCACGGATTCAGCGGCGTGCTGTTTCCCGTCATGGATTACATCGGCAGGGAGAACCGCTGGGACGCCGGCCTGCTGGGCCGCAGGTTCCGGCACCTGGACGAGGGCGGGATCCGCCGGCTGCTCGAACGCGGCTGGTCGCTGGGACTTCACGGACGCAGCCACCGGACGCTCCGCGGGGCCTCCCTCGAGGTCCTCGAGCGCGAAGTGGTTGAGGCCCGAGCCGAGTTGGAGCTGCGCTTCGACCGGGAAGTCCGCCTGCTGGCCTGGCCCTTCGGTCTCTGCGACCGGCGTGCGGTCAACGTGGCTTCCGCCGCGGGAATCCGTCTGGCCTTCGGATCGGGGGAGCGCCAGCATCCCCTGGACCTGCCGCGCTACATGATCTATCCTCCCCACGGCGGGCGCAGCCTGGAATCCATGCTGCGCGGAGGCGCCCAGGATCCCCTGCAGAAGCTGGCCCGGGCGGGAGCGCGCCTGTCGGCGAAATTGGGACGAAGCTTCCTTGTGAATCATGCTGCTGATTGATAGAATTAAAGCTTCGTTGGCCTTTTTCTGGTGATCGCCATGGCCGAATCGACGGCGGGCAAGCTCTATTACAGCATCGGCGAAGCCTGCGAGATCTGCGGACTGGAACCTCACGTGCTGAGGTTCTGGGAAGGCGAGTTTCCGCAGCTCAAGCCGCGGAAGAGCGCGCGGGGCACGCGGAGGTACCGGCGCGAAGACATCGAGCTGATCGGCCGCATCAAGCGCCTGGTGCACGACGAGAAGTACACCCTCGAGGGGGCCCGAAGGCGCTTGAAGCACCCCGGCGGATTGCCCCCGCCGGAGGTGGAACAGCTGAGGAAAGAACTCCGGGAGATCCTGGAGATCCTGGATAGATCGGGGCGTGGCGCAGTCTGGTAGCGCACTTGACTGGGGGTCAAGGGGTCGCTGGTTCAAATCCAGTCGCCCCGATTCAGGGCCTGTCAACCAGGCCTTTCCAGCCCGGCGGTTTGACGGCCGCCGGGCTTCGTGTAACACGAACCCATAGCGGATTCGGCGTTTCCCAAGGCACTCGGATCCGGGTGCGGATGCAGGAGGAACCAGGCATGCGGATCAGCAGCAGGCTCTTGTGCGCTTTCGTCCTCATCGCTTTGACACTCGGCAGCGCGCGGGCCGAGGAAATCCACAGACCCTTCATCCTTTCCACGCGGAGCTTCGATTCCCTCGATCAGGCCGGACCGCAAGTGATACAAGCACTTGAGGAAGCCGGTTTCGATATCGCGGGCACCTACTCGCCCTACGAAGGCGCCTGGGTAGCCGTGATCACCGACGGGGAACTCAAGCGAGTTGCAGCGGCGAGTGATTTCGGCGGCTACGGCGTGATACAGCGGGTCTCCCTGACGCTCTGCGGAGATGCCGTCCAGCTGGCCTGGACGAACCCCGTCTACTGGGCCCACGCCTACCGCCTGGCCGAAGACCTGGCCTCCGTGGCGCGGCGATTGAACACGGCCCTCGGCGGGGGCAGCCCCTTCGGTTCGAAGGAAGGGTTACGGGAGTCCAAGCTCCGCAAGTATCACTACATGATGCTGATGCCCTATTTCGACGATCCGGTCCTGCTGGCGGAGCACGACAGCCACGAGGCGGCCCTCGAGACCCTTGAAAGAGGCCTCAAAGCGGGAGCGGGCGGAGTCGAGCGCGTCTGCCGGGTCAGCGTGCCCGGGAAGGAGGAAATCCTCTTCTGCGTGGGCTTGAAGGAAGGTCCGGGCGCCGACGCCGCGGTCATGACCACCGTGGATTTCGGCGAGCTCAAGCAGACGGCCCACCTGCCTTACGAGCTGCTGGTCGCGGGGGCGCGGGTCTACATGCTGCACGGCAAGTTCCGCATCGCGGTCTCCTTTCCCGACCTGAGCATGGGAACCTTCATGAAGATCGTCGGCGCTCCCGGCGGCATCAAGGACGCCCTCGAGGCGGCGGCCGGCGGAAGCTGAAGACCGGCCGCGCGCACCTAATCCGCCGGCCCGCGGTTCAGCGAACGACAATCGGTTACATGATCCATCAAAGACATAAATAAAGGAGAGCCGGATGAAGCGCATCAAGACTCTCATCATGGGGGCCGCCGGACGCGACTTCCATAATTTCAACTGCGTCTTTCGCGAAGATCCGCGATACGAAGTGGTCTGCTTCACGGCCACCCAGATTCCTGACATCGACGGTCGGGCCTACCCGGCCGAGCTGGCCGGCGAGCACTACCCGCAGGGAATTCCGATCCACCCGGAAAGCAGCCTGCAGCAGCTGATCGTCGAGCACGGAATCGAGGAAGTGGTCTTCAGCTACAGCGACGTGCCCCACGAGTTCGTGATGCACCGGGCGGCGCTGGTCAACGCCGTCGGCGCGGATTTCCGCCTGTTGGGCGGCCGGTTGACCGAACTCTCGAGCAGCGTGCCGGTCATCTCCGTCTGCGCTTCCCGCACGGGTTGCGGGAAGAGCCAGACCACCAGGCGCGTGGTGCAACTCCTCCGCGAGGCGAACCGCAAGGTGGTCTGCGTGAGACATCCCATGCCCTACGGCGACCTCGCGTCCCAGAAATGCCAGCGCTTCGCCACCCTCGAGGATCTCAAGCGTCACAACTGCACCATCGAGGAGATGGAGGAATACGAGCCGCATATCGCCATGGGCAACGTGATCTACGCCGGGGTGGATTACGAGGCCATCCTGCGCGAAGCGGAGAAGGAAGCGGACGTGATTCTCTGGGACGGCGGGAACAACGATACGCCCTTCTTCAAGGCCGACCTGCGGATCGTGGTGGTGGACCCCCACCGGGCGGGCCACGAACTGATCTACTACCCCGGCGAGACCAACGTCTGCCAGGCCGACGTGATCGTGATCAACAAGATCGACACCGCCCAGCCCGAGGACGTGGAGGAAGTCCGCTCCAACTGCCGGCTGCTCAATCCCGACGCCCTGGTGGTGGACGCCGCCAGCCCGATCCGGGTGGACGATCCGGAGGTGATCCGCGGCCGCGAATGCCTGGTGGTGGAGGACGGACCCACCCTGACCCACGGCGAGATGAGTTTCGGCGCCGGGATGGTCGCGGCCGAACGGTTCGGCGCGGTGGATGTGGTGGACCCGCGCCCCTGGGCGGTGGGCGGCATCGAGGAGGCCCTCGAGAATTACCCCGACGTCGAATCCCTGCTGCCCGCCATGGGCTACGGCGAAGGGCAGATCAAGGACCTGGAGCAGACCATCAACGCCACCGAGTGCGAGGCGGTGATCATCGGCACGCCCATCGACCTGCGCCGCGTGCTCGAGATCGAAAAGCCGGCCACCCGCGTGTACTACGAACTGCAGGAGATCGGCAGTCCCACGCTGGTGGACGCCCTGAAGAACTACCTGTAACACATGAGCGTCTCGACCCTGAATCGAGCGCTGCACGGGCCCCGGCTGCGACAACCCGCCGGGGCCCTTCTAACTCGGATCCGCCTGCTGCCCTTCCCCGGCGCCGTCCCTTCTCAAAGCGCCGAGCTGTGCCCCATCTGCTCCGTGAAACACCCGGATTCCCATTTACAGCGCTTGAGGGGGCGCTGCCCGCCCGATCCTGGACTCCCTCAAGTGGAAATTGAACAAAAAGAAGTACCTGTTCCTTAACGAGATAGGTCCACTGACAGATGAGTACGTGAAATATCGGGCACTTCGGGCCGGCCTGATTGCGCCCAGTGCTTCTGAATGTCAGCGTAAATAGATAAATCTCAACGGGATGAAACATGTGTCAGCCAGCTTGGGGCAGCTTCATCCCCCGGCACAATCCTTGCTGTTAAAGTTTGTTACCTCCGCTGGTGCGGCGGGGATGGCGATTTCTCAGGTCCTTTCCTGCATGACACCCGGAATTCCGCCCAGTCCTGCACCATGACGATCACATGTAGATCCTGGACGGGCCCTGGTCACTCACTATTCGAACGATAACCGGTTCCAAATGCCTCTCCAATGCACGCATCCTACCCTGTTCGAGCAAGAGGCAGAGAAGAACGAAGACATCCGGAGGAACCCAATGAAGATGAGTCGGATCCTGACGGTTTTCACGATGCTGATGGCCTGCAACGCCTGGGCCGTGGACCCGGGGGACCTGGTGATCAACGAGATCATGCAGAATCCTGCCGCGGTCTCTGATAACGTGGGCGAGTGGTTCGAGGTCTACAACGCCACGGAAAGTGCCATCGAGATGCAGAACATGCACTTTGGCGAGAACGGAACGAATACCTTCAAAATCGAATCGTCCGTGGTGATCGCCGCCGGGGGCTACGGACTCTTCGCCCGCAACGGGGATCCGCTGGTCAATGGCGGACTGCCCCCGGTCGATTACGTCTGGACGAATTTCTTCGTCGGCAATTCCGGCGACGAGATCATCCTCTACGACACCGATTCCACCACTGTGATCGACGAGGTGTGGTACGACGGCGGCCCCGAGTTTCCCGATCCCAACGGCGCCAGCATGGCCCTGCTCGACGAAGCGCTGGACAACAACGTGGGCGCCAACTGGGTGGAAGAGACCGCCGCGCATACCTACGGCGACGGTGATTACGGCACCCCCGGCCAGGCCAACAACCTGGACGACCTGCCCCCCATCATCAGCAACGTGGCGCACACCCCCGAGATCCCCGACGATACGGAGACCGTGACCGTGACCGCCGACGTGACCGATTATTTTAATGTATTCACGGTGGAGCTGATCTACACCGTGGACGGCGGTCCGGAGAACACGGTGGCCATGACCAATACGGTTGGCGACACCTATTCCGGTGACATTCCCGCCCAGGCCGACGGCTCGCTGGTGGTCTACCGCATTGAAGCCACCGACGACCTGCCCCAGACAGCCGTTTCTGCCGACTACAATTACATGGTGGGCGGTCTGAGCATCGCCGACGTGCAGGGCATGGTCGATTCTTCGCCCTACGAAGGGCAGGTTGTGACCCTCACGGGCATCGTCAGCGGCCTGGGCACTTCAGGGACGGGCAGCTTTTTCATTCAGGACGCGGCGGCCGCCTGGTCCGGCATCCAGGTCTACGGGACCAACGCCGGCCTCAACATCGGAGACGAAGTGGAAACCACGGGAGAAGTGGAGGAGTATTACGGCCAGACCGAGTTGCTCATCGACGGTTCCGAGGACTACACCGTCCTGAGCACCGGCAACGAGCGCTACGCTCCGCTGCTGCTGACCGCCGTCGCAGCCCAGGACGAGCAATACGAAAGCGTGCTGGCTCGGGTCGAGGACGGCACCTGCACCCAGCTGCCCGATGAACACGGTTACTGGATTATTGAGGACGCATCGGGTCCGATCTACGTGGACGACCTTTGCTACGAGTATGTTCCCACGCTCGGTGAATGCTACCACGTCACAGGTATCATTTACTGGACCTGGGACGAGTACCGCCTTGAACCCACCGGTGCCGCCGACATCGAGCTCTGCGCCGGCGGAAACCAGCCGCCCGTAATCAGCAACGTGGACCGCGATCCGAACCTGCCCACCAGCGCCGATCCGGTCACCGTCACAGCCGACGTGACGGATGAGTCGGGCATTGACCACGTGGACCTGCTCTACACGGTCGACGGAGGCGGGCAGAACACCGTCGGCATGGCAGTGGTCACGGGTGACACCTGGGGCGGCGACATCCCCGCGCAGGCGGACGGTTCGGTCGTGCAGTACTGGGTGGAAGCCACGGACGACAGCATGGCCACCACTACCAGCGATACCTTCTCGTACACCGTAACGGACGAACTGACCTGCGCCGACCTGGCCGACGTGATGGCCGACGACGGCGACGGCTATCCTCTGATGTTCGGACAGACCGTAATGGTCTGCGGCGTGCTCACGGCCGCCCACGAATTCGGCACCGCGGGCCCGGGCTACCTGACTCACGCCACGGGCTCCACGGGCGTCTACGGTGGGGCCTTCGCCGATTCCACCAGTCTCGCGATAGGTGACGAGGTGGCCATCGTCGGTGAAGTGGGCTTTTACAACGGCCTGACTCAGATCGTCAATTCCACTTCCGTCACCACGACGGGCAGCCCCGGCGCGCCCGCGGCTACGGTGATGACCCTGGCCGCCATCAACGCCGATCCGGAACCGCTGGAAGCCTCGCTGCTGAAGGTGGAGGGCGTCACGCTGGTGGATCCCGAGAACTGGCCGGCGTCCGGAAGCTCGGCCAGTCTGCTGATCGCCCAGGCGGGCGATACGCTGACCCTGCGGATCGACAGCGATACGGACATCGACGGCACTGCTGCGCCGACCGGCGAATTCGACGTGACAGGCCTGCTGAGCCAGTACGACACCAGCTTGCCCTGGACCGACGGCTACCAGATCCTGCCGCGCTTCCTGACGGACATCGAAACCGAAATCGTGCCCATTGAGGCCACCATCGCGGAGATCCAGACTCCCGTCGATACCACCGACGTCTCGCCGCTGCTGGGGCAGACCGTGATCACCTCGGGCATCGTCAGCGGTCTCGCCGGTGCGGGCGACGGCAGCTTCTTCATCCAGGAAGCGGCGGCGGCCTGGTCCGGCATCCAGGTCTACGGCGCCAACGCCGAACTGGCCGTGGGCGACGAAGTGGAGTTGACCGGCGTAGTAGATGAGTATTTCGGGCTCACGCAGATCGCCATTTCCGATTCCACGGCCTACACGGTGCTGACAAGCGGGAATCCGCCCTACGCGCCCTTGCTGCTGGATATCCCCACGGCTTTCGTCGAAGACTACGAATGCGTGGCGGTGCGCGTCGAGAACGTGACCTGTTCCAACGTGGACCTGGGCAACGGCGAGTGGCAGATCGCCACCGAGACGGACACGGCCGTGGTGGACGACCTGTTCATCTACGGCCTGGGATTCACTCCCACCCTGGGTGAATGCTACAACATCGACGGCGCGATGTACTACAGTTGGGACGAGTTCAAGATCGAGCCCTTCACACTGGAGGACATCGAACTCTGCGCCGGCCTGGAAGCCCCGGTTGTCAGCATCGTCTACGACGCCGGCAACGTCACCCTGAGCTGGGATCCCGTGGCGGAGGCCACCGACTACATGGTGTACACCAGCGGCGAGGCCTACGGAGGCTGGGACGCCGGCACCTCAACGGGCGGCGCCACGACCTATGTCATCCCGGCCGTGGGCACGCTGTTCTTCCATGTAACAGCCGTACAGTAGCACCGGCGCTGCTGTGCTTGCGATCTTCGCACCGTGCGGTGATTCAAATACAGCATCGAGGGGTCGCAGCAGTTGCGAACAGCGACATCTTAGCATCCTGAACCAGACGAGGCGCCCGCGGGCGCCTCGTCTTTGTATTACAGCGTCGCGGGTTTCGCGAGACCCGACTCCTTGGAGCTTCCACCGTCATTTTCTATGCTTTTGCGGTGGAGCTGTATCAGAGGATCTCCGACTTGCTCGGGCTCGCCGCCGGGTGTCCCATTCTGCGTGATACGAATCCAAGCCCCCCAGCATACGTAACGGCGATCAGCGAGGCGCGGCCATGCGACAGAAGTCCTTCAGCTTTCGATTCCTGACGGCGGATATCCTGTTCAGCCTGGCCCTGATGAGCGCCGGCGGACTTCTGCCCGTGATCCACCCCGAAATGGCAGCCATGGCGGTTCCGCTGCTGCTGGCCACCGGACTGCTGTGTTACATGACGGGGCGATCCTGGGGCGCCGCGGACCTGCTGCTGATCTTGCCTCTGCTGTTCTCGGGCATGGCGCCCGACCATTTCCGCGCTTTTCCGCCGGTGCTGCTCTTCGCCCTGCTGCACTGGCGCGAAGCGCGGGAAGCCGGGGACTCCGAAGGAGGCGTCCCGCCCGGCCCGCTCCGCGCCCGGTTCTGGCTGCTACTCTCTTTTCTCACGACGTGTTACAGCCTCTTCATGAACATGCCGCAGTTCTACTTCATCACCGCCGCCCTGCAGGAAGGCCTGAACCGCCTGCTGCGGATCTTCGCCAGCCAGCCGGTGGACTGGGGGGACGGGGTCAGCGGAATCCACGTGCTCGCCTTTTTCCTGTTGCGCGCCTGTGCGCGGGTGCTGAACGGGCGCGGCGCCCGTGGATTGCTGCCCTTCGCCGTCGGGCTGCCGTTGGGCCTGCTGATGCTGCTGGTCTTCCTCTGGACCCACGGTCGGCCGCCGCGGAATATCGATCTCTGGGTGGCCATGAGCGTCTTCCTGCCCATGTTTGCCGCCGACGGCTTCTTTCGGCCGGGGCTGCCGCGCAGTCCCCGCGGACGCGCCTGGCGCTGGCTGCCCCTGCCCCTCCTGGCGGGCCTGCTGCTGCTGCCGGGAACGGTGGGTTGGCGCGCGACCTCGGTGGAGGATCTCAAGATCGGCATCCGGGACAAGGGCGAATGGTCCTGGCACCTGACCCGACTCGGCGAGCGGCCCGGTCCCCGGATCGGCGGCCTGCTTGAAGTGCTGCGCATCTGGGGCGCCGATGTACTGATCCTGGACGAGGAGGAGCTGCTGCCGCCAGGCGATCTCGACCTGCTCTTCGTGGTGCACCCCGACACCCTGATCTCCCCCGCGATGGTGGACGGATTCATGGAGTACATGGAAGGCGGGGGAGCTATCGTGCTGGTGGGCGAGCACACCAACGTCCATGAGATAATGCACGGCTGCAATTCCCTGCTTCAGGGCACCGGCATGCGCCTGAAGGACGACAGCGCGCTGGGCACGCTGCACGGCTGGGACTGGGACTACAACCAGAAGTACTACCTGGCTCCCGTCAACCGGGGCCTGCGCAACGCGCACCAGTTCGGAGTCAGCGTGGGCGGTTCGCTGGATCTCAGTTATCCAGCCTACCCCCTGATCACGGGTCTGATGGCCTTCTCGGACACGGGCGATCCGGAGAACGAGCAGGGCGGCCTGATGGGCAACAAGCGCTACGACTGGGAAGAACGCTACGGCAGCATTCCACTCCTCGCGGCCCAGCCCATCGGCAAGGGGATCCTGGTGGTGCTGGGCGACACCTCGGGCCTGATGTCCCTGAACACGCCCTTCGTCTGGCGGAACTACCTGACCCTCGCCTCCAGTCTGGCGCATCGTTCGCCGCTGCTCGAGCACCGGCTGCTGCTGGGACTGTTGCTGGCGGCCCTGACCGCGGGCGGGCTGCTGCTTTTGCGCGGAAGTGGCGCGGCCCCGGGCGGCGAAGCGGTGCCCCTGGATCCACCCATAGCGCTGGGCCTGCTGTTGACGGCCCTGTGCTTCCTGGCCGGAGCGAAATACGCGGCGGCTCCGCCGTCGATTCCCCAGCCCGATCGCGTGGGCTGGGTGGACCTGTCACACCAAGCCAACTGGATCCAGTCCGGAGAGGTGGACTGGAACGCCATGGCGCTGATGGAGGCGGTGCTCGACGCTGACCTGATCCCGCTGGGGATGAGCGAATTCCGCCCCGCGGAGCTCGCGGGCTCGCGCTTCCTGCTCATCGAGGGCGCAGCCCGGAAGTACAGTTCCGCCGAATGCGCGGACCTGATGGAGTTCGTGGCCGGCGGGGGCAGGCTGGTGATCGCCGGGGACTGCCGGCGCGCCGCCGCGCTCGAACGGCTCCTTGGGACCTTCGGCCTGGGCCTGGACGACGTGCCGCTGGGAACCGCCCCGGTGGCCCGGGACAGCTCCGGCCTGCCGCTCGATTTCGAATTCTACGAAGCCTGGCCGGTACAGGACCTGGGCTCGGTCCCCGGGGAGCATCCACAGGTGGGTCAAATGGATACCCTGGTGAGCTGCTGGGACTATCCCGTTGTGGTCCGCAAGCGCTTCGGCGCGGGAGTGGTGATCGCGGTGGGCGATGACAAGTTCTTCAGCAAGCAAAGCCTCGAGGGCGATGCGGAGGACCAGGTGCTGGTCAACGCCAGCCGCTTCCGGGACCGCATGCGCAGGCCGCGCCGGATCACGCCGCGACCCAGTCCGCTGAAGCAGGAGTACCTGGACGAGCACGGAGAAGAGCTGCAGTCGCATACTACCCCCCGAAAAACGCCGGGACCGAACCTCGTCCAGAAGCGGCGCAGGTTCGCCTTTTCCCTGCTGAACATCGATCCCAAGGAACCGCCGGGCGGGTGGAAGCCGAGGCCCAGCCGCGGCAGCGGCGCGGGTGGCAGGGGGCAGGCGCCCGGCGGGCTGAGACCCGGTGGTCCAGGCGGCCGCATGCCGCCTCCCGGGGCGCTGCAGCGGCCGGGTGGAGTTCCACCAGGCGGAGGCATGCCGCCTCCCGGGGCGCTGCGGCCGCCGGGTGGGAATCGGCCGGGAGCGGATGCCCGGCAGCAGAGGCGGGAAGCCCGGGAGGCCAAGCAGGGAGGCTGGGGCGATGAGAAGTGAATCCGCCGTACTGCCCGGAATTTCCACCTACCTGGCGGTTTCCGCCGCGGCCTTCTTCCTGCCGCTGCTGACGCTTCCGCCGGGTCATCGCGTGATGGCTTACGCCCTGCTGGCGCTGGCGGTTCTGCTGCGCCTGTTTCGCCTGCCGGAGGCAAGCTGGTTCGCGGGAAGCGGCCGGCCGTTGATCCTGGCCTTGTGCTGCGTGGCTCTCTGCTGGATCTATCCGTCCGCCTGGTGGGCTAGCTTCGGCCTGCTGGCGCTGGGCGGACTGCTCTACGCTACGCGCTCGCCCTTGTTGCTGCGTCCAGCGGATGCGCTGCTCAAGACGGGCTTCGGACTTGCTGTGGGTCTGCTGCTGGTGCACCCGGCGATCTTCCTCTTCGCCAACCTGCAGCGCGACCTGCCGGCGGCCTGGGCAGCCCAGTGGCTGGGCCGTCTCTTCCAGGCCGGCGCCAGCCTGCTGGGCGGGGACCTGTACCTGGCTACGCCGGACGAAAACCTGCCCTTTTCAGTTGCGCTGGAGTGGACCGCTCCCTTGTTCCGGCTGGTCGCCCTGGGGATCTTTCTGCGCTTGCTTTGGCTTCATCGGCCGCGGAAACTCCTGCTGCGCCTCTTGCTGTATCTCGCGCTCTTCGTTGCCTGGAGCGGCCTGATGCTGCTGTTCCAGTACCAGCTGGGAGCCGCGCTGAAGTTCTACGAGTACCCCTGGAATCCCCTCTTCCAGGTCGCCCTCGCCCTGCCCCTGGTGCTGCTGGCCTACGCCGTCGCCGGGGTTCGAGGGAGTTCCGCGTACGCGGCCGCTTCCGCGGAGGGACCGGTTGAACAGGCGGCGGGGGGCGTCTCCGGGCCGGCGGCTACCCCGGGCAGGGAGCCCACCCTGACACCGGCCTTTCGCTCCGCGGGATTCTGGAGCGTGGTGCTCTGCACGGGCCTGATCGCCGGCGGGCTCTGCTTCCACGACCCGGGGACACGCAAGGCCGGCCGGGTGCTGATCGACGACGGGCACAGCGACTGGGAATGGTCCACGGAGCCCATGAACACCTCCCAGTTCGGCACCAAGACCACCTACAACTACCATGGCATGGGCCGGCTGCTCTCCCGCTACTACGATACGCGGATCACCTTCGAACCGCTGCTGCCCGCGCTGCTGGATTCGACGGACGTGCTGATTCTCAAAACGCCCACCAGGGCCTACAGCGACGAGGAGCAGGCCGCGATCCTCGATTTCGTCGAGCGGGGCGGCGGGCTGTACATGATCAGCGATCATACCGACGTCTTCGGCATGAGCACCCACCTGAACGTGCTGGCCGAGCATTTCGGCTTCAGCTACAACAAGGATTCCGTCTTCGACCTCTGGTCCACCAAGGACCAGTTCTGGAAGCCCGAGGACCTGCTGGTCCACCCCGCGGTGCATCACACGCCCTACTATCGCTATCTTACAGGCTGCTCGATCCGGCCCGGTCTCGGCTGCGAGCTGGCCATGGTGGGGCCCCAGGCGGGCTCCGATCTGCTGTGTTACGCCATCTCCAACTTCTTCGACAACCATTACCCGCGGACCGAGTTGCGTTTCGGCAACCTGGTGCAGACCGTCGTGGCGCACAAGGGCCGCGGCCGGGTGGTGGGCTTCAGCGACAGCACCACCTATTCCAACTTCGCCATGTTCTGGCCGGGCCGGCTGGAGCACCTGCTCTCGATCATCGAGTATCTCAACCGGCGAAACTCGGCGATCCCCTGGCGCCTGCTGATGATGCTGGCCGGTATAGTCGCGCTGGCCCTGGGTACGCGCGGTCGGGGACCGTCGCGGGAGGACCTGCTGCCCGGCGCGGCGCTGGCCCTGGTGCTGGTGCTGCCGCTGCTGCGCGGCCTGGACCGTGCGGCCTACCCCCTGCCCGAGGAGCAGCGCGCGCTGCCCTCGATCTCGGTGGACACCCTCTACGCCGAGTTGAACGTGCCCCTGAGGACCAAGCCGGAGCAGGACGATCCCCTGAACATGGAGACCTTCTTCATCTGGCTCTATCGATCCGGCAAGATTCCCGTGCTGTCTGCTGGAGCGATCCCCGAGCATTCCACCATGCACGTCCTGGTCAATCCCTCCGGGCGGCCGAGCGCCGAGCACCGGGAGCAGTACCGCCGGTTCATGGAGCAGGGCGGCACCCTGGTGCTGGCGGCCATGCCCGGACGGCTGGACTACGGCGTGAACGCCTGGCTGGACGAGTTCGGCCTGCGTTTCGGTACCAGGGCCGTGCGCGACGCGATCGTGGATAGTCCGGTCCACACGCTGCCGGTCTGGGTGGACCGCGCGCTGACCGTCGAGGGCGGCGAGGCCTTCTATTTCCTGGAGGACGGCTGCGCCGTGGCCACTAGGCGCGACGTGGGAACCGGGAGCCTGGTGCTCAGCGGCCTGGCCGATTGCTTCAACAACCAGCACCTGGGGCGCTACGACTCCGTACCCTCCGAGCTGTCCTTTGAATACCTGCTGATGTATTACGCGCACCTGGGCATGGAGCTGCCAGGGCGCCTCGAGGTCGCCGGGGCCGCAGAGGGTCCCGGGACCGACTGACGACCCGCCCGATCGGACAGGATCTCGAACCCGTGTGACAACCGTCACACGCATGTTTGACGCGCATCACAGCGAAAGCGCGCAAAGAGCCTATCTTACCCATCGAGCAAGCGGAACGACCTCAGGCTGAGTGCCCCCCCCCGCCGGCTCGCAAATCCCCTCATTCTGCGGACCCTCCGTCGACGCGGATCGTCCATCGGTTTTCGGGAAACAGTGCTTTGTGGAGTACGCGCGGAGTCGTACGCCCGGGAACCATTAACACAGAGAATCGACCCTTCAACCAAAACGAGAGGAAGGAACAATGAAAGCAACAGTCAAATGGGTGTTCTGCCCGACCCTCATCGCCGCCTTCATGGTTGCGCCCTGTATCGCCGCGGGGAATTCGCCGCTCTTCGAGCATCACACGAAGGCGACGGTTGCCCGCTTCAACGATCTGATGACGGACGTGCAGCAGGCGCCCAAGGAGGCTCCAGTAGATCCGGACGGCGCCATCGAGAACGTGACCGATCCCTGGCTCTACCCGATCTGCTCCACGAATCCCGTCTACGAGCCCGGCTGCGCGACGGATCCCTGGTTCGATCCCAACTGCGCGGAGCCCACCATGCCCTACTGGGGTGATCCCGACTGCTTCCCGTACACCGATCCCTATTTCGATTCGGCGTGCTTGCCGCAGACCGATCCGGCTTTCGACATCGCCTGCCAGACGGATCCCGCCTTCGACCCCGATTGTACGGGAGGAACCACCGATCCCTGGCACGATCCCTTCTGCATCACCGATCCCGGGATCAACCCCGACTGCACCACGGATCCCGCGAGCGAGCCCTACTGCAGCACCGATCCCCAGTGGGGCAACCCGGATTGCCAGACCTGGACGAATCCCGACATCTTCCCCGAGTGCTCCACCGATCCCTTCATGTGGTACTGGTGCGTCACCGATCCCGCCTCGGGTAATCCCGACTGCGTGACGGATCCGGTTGTCAATCCTTACTGCAGCACGGATCCGCAGTGGGGCAATCCCGACTGCATCCAGGTGGGTACCGAGGATCGGCCGGTGGACTTCGGACTGATGCAGAATTACCCGAACCCCTTCAACCCGAGCACCACCATCGAATTCGTGATGGCCGAAACCGGCCAGGCGCGCCTGGCGGTCTATTCGCTGGCCGGCGAGGAAGTGGATGTGCTGGTGGACGGCCTGGTGTCCAGGGGTTCCAACAGCGTGGTCTTCGACGCGGGACACCTGGCGAGCGGCGTGTACATCTACACCCTTGAAGCCGCCGGGCAGGTTGAAACGCAGAAGATGATCCTGCTTAAATAATCCCACCCGGACCCGCAGGTCCGAACCACACTACAGACGACGCGATTGCTGTTCACCCCGCCCTCCCCGGAGGGCGGGGTTCCTTTTCACCTGGAAGTCGCGGAGAACCAAGGCGCTGCGAGTGAATCAGCAGGTATCCTTCACATAGTCAGAGTTGCCGTTATATGTCAAGAGATCCGGTAAATACTTGCAAGTCCAAATAATCTTAATGGCCAGGATATAATTTCGGATAGACAAATATTGCTTGACTGAACACCCTTCACAATCTAAACCGCCCCTGTCCTAAGACCTTGAGCCCCCCAATACCCCCCCCCCGGACCATCCCCGACCAGTGGATCAATCCACTTGAGCGCTGCGGCGGAAGGGTATCCCGCCTCCAGGCCTGCAAGGCGATCGGGCGGCAAACTCTGTTCCCGCGGCTCGCCCTGACGACCGTCGATTAGCACCGAATCAGATTTCGGCCCTATCACAAACACAGAGAGGAAAGACAGATGAAAGCAATGGTCAAGTGGGTTATCAGCCCAACCCTACTGGCGGCCTTCTTGGTTGCGCCATGTATCGCCGCGAGCGGCTCGCCGCTTTTCGAGCATCACACGAAGGCCACGGTCACTCGCTTCAACGACATGATGACGGATGTCCAGCAGGCTGGAAGAGTTCCGGCCGGCGCGGGGGACGGCGCCATCGAGGAAATCACCGATCCGTTGATCTACCCGGTCTGCGAGACGGATCCGGATTACGATCCCATCTGCGTGACCGATCCTTTCTTCGATCCGGATTGCGCGGAACCGACTTCACCCTATTGGGCCGATCCGAACTGCAATCCGGAGACCGATCCCCGCTTCGATCCGGTGGGCTGCGGCTACGAAACGGACCCGCAATTCGACATCAACTGCCAGACGGATCCCGACTGGGATCCCCTCTGCGACCCGATGACCACCGATCCCTGGCACGATCCCTTCTGTATCACGGATCCCGCCATCAATCCCGACTGCCTGACGGATCCTCTGGTGGAGCCCTACTGCAGCACCGATCCCCAGTGGGGCAACCCGGACTGCCAGGACACCGATCCCTACGTCGATCCCTGGTGTATCACGGATCCCGACATCAATCCGAACTGCGTCACGATTCCCGGCGTGGAACCCTACTGCAGCACGGATCCCTACTGGGGCAATCCCGACTGCGACTACACCAACCCGGACATTTTCCCCGAGTGCTCGACGGATCCCTACGTCTACTACTGGTGCGTCACCGATCCGGCCTCGGGCAATCCCGACTGCGTGACGGATCCCCATTTCAATCC
>CAZMSD010000029.1:0-50953 GCA_964568855.1 uncultured Bacteroidaceae bacterium
GAGAAGGTGATCAGGTGGCCGGTGCGGAGATCGAAATTCCAATCCTTTGTCGGAGCACTGCCGGAGCCTGGAGAAGCACCGCCGCCCAGGCGTAGACCTTCGGGCTTGGCGTGCACGTACAGCAGCCGTGCCTCCGCCTGCGCGGCGTCCTTGAGAGCCAGCCAGCCAGGGCCGCGAGCCTCGCGCATTTCCAGCAAGTTTCCCGTGGAGGTTTCATAGAAGCCAAGCTGTATCAGAAATCCGCCCTCACCCGTGGGAATGATATTCGATGAAACCAGCCAAACGGCCTGCAGGCTTTGCGCCATAGTCAACTGGCAGCTCTCGTCGATACACTTGGGATCAATGTCGTTGTCGCGCAGAATCTGCAGCGTGTTGGTTTCGGAAAGCACCAGCACCTGACGGCCCAGAACGTTGCGGGCTTCGCCGCGCAGGGCGTCCAGAATCACGGTCAGTTGCGCCTCGTCGATTCCGGCGATGGGCTGCCGGCTGCGATCGAGTACCACAAGAATCTTTTGGGACTGGGCGAATGCAGCGAGGATCAGGGCGGTCAAGAGGAAGGAAAGGAGCAGCAGGCGGCGGGTCATGTCATGACTCCGGGAATTGTCACACATCAGAGCCGGTCTACTTGGACCAGGAAAGAATGACGGCCCACGCGTTGGGCAGAAAAGGCGCTTCCGGTATGAGTTCGATCTTCGGGTCCGTGAAAAAGCGATAGCGGAATTCCATCGCAAAACCTTCAGCGTAGAATCCCAAGCCGGTCTGGATGAAAACCAAGGGATCCTTCAGCTCTCCGTCGATACTTTCCCCGTCGAACTTCCATGTCAGATGAAGCGGCAGAGAAGCGCCGGGACCCAGGCTGAATTTGAAGCCGTTACAGTCTTTCGACTTGTCCAGGGGAATCCGCAGCAGCAGATCCAAATCCAGGGTTCCATAGCGGATATCGTGAATATTGAATTGCTCACCCGGAACTTGTTGATAGCGTTCGTCGAAGAACTGCAACCAATGGAAGGAATAGCCCAACTCCCAGCGCAGCAGCGGATACTCCACGCCGAAGCCGATCTGAGCTTCCGTCCGGTATTGACGGCCCTTGCCTACGGCCCAGGTCAGAAAATCCTGGTCCGTTGAGGCCCAGTCCGGGGCCAGCATGCCGCCTCCCAGGAACAGGCCCCTGCGCGGTTTGACGGGAGGACGGATTCTGCGGTATGGAATGTCCACATTGGTCGTCCTGCGGGTATTGACGTCGACCTTCGTCCGATAGCGTCCGACTTTCAACTCGTGCTCGCCCAAGGGGACCTGACCGGAATAAGGCGTCTTTCCCATGTATCTGCCGTCCAGGAGGACTCTTTGGCTCGTATCCGATTCCTCACCGCCGGATACCTTGACCTCCAGCCTTCCCAGCATGGGCTGCAGCACTGCATTGTAGGTCTTCTGCGCGCCCCATGTCACCTGTTCTTCCGATTCGATGTAATCGTCCTTCACCAGCTTCACCAGGTAGCTGCCGGGAAGTCTACGGAGTGTCACGGGCGTCCGGCCGGATGACTTGCCGCCTACGATTACATCAGCGCCGGAAGGAGTACTGCGAATCGTCACCTGCGGGCCATCTTCGTCCTTCACGCGCCAATCGAACTGTACCGGCCGACCCTCCCGGATCGTGATCGTCTTGCGGGCGTTGCCCGCTTCCAGCTCGTGTTTCCCAATGCCGAGCTGGCCCTGCCAGGGTGTTTCGCCCACCGTTTCGCCGTCCACGCGCAAGGGCAGTGTTACTTCCCGGCCTTTAGGATCGACGATTGTCACACGTATGGAGCCCTCACGCGGAATCGGGTCGAGCTGAAACTCCCGGTGCTCCCCCTTGCTTAGCGTGAACTGCTGCTCCCGGGGGTAGTAGAGGCCTTCTTCACCGACGATGACGCGATGCTTGCCGGGGGATGTGACACGCTTTAATATGGGCGTGACACCGATCGACCGGTCATCGAGCTGAACCTGTTGCCGGGTGGGCTCGGACTGAACGCTGATCCAGCCGAAGGCCGGCAGCAACACGGCATGGAGAGTGGTGTCCGACCGTACTTCAAGACTCAAGTGGTAGTCATCATAGCCCTGGAAGGCCAGTTTTAACTTAGTGCGGCCGGTAGCCAGCTCCAGGGTGGACGGCGTGTTCCCCTGGTATCCACTCGGCAGATAGATCGCCGCGCCCAGGGGCTTCGACAAGATTTCCACATTCACCAGCGTCTGGGGACCTGAAGACACCATGCCTGGTTGTCCAACAAGCTGATAGAGCAATCTTGACTCAGCCTGCGCCGCTTCCTTAAGGGCTTCCCAGTGGATTCCACGTGCTTCGCGCATTTCCAGCAGAATGCCCGAGTCGGTTTCGTAGAAACCCAACTGCATTAAAAAACCGCCGGAGACGGAGGGGACGATGTTCGTGGAAAGCAGCCACTTAGCTTGCAGGGAACGCGCCAGGCTCAACTGGCAACTCTCGTCCACGCAGTTGGGATCTTTGTCGTTGTCACGTAGAATCTGGAGCGTAGTTGTGGCAGTGAGCACCAGTGCCTGCCGGCCCAGCACGTTGCGTGCCTCGCCGCGGAGTGCATCCAGGATCACAGTCAGTTGAGCTTCGCCGATACCGGTGATGGGCTTCTCGCTACGATCCAGCACAGCCAGGTATTCTTCGGCTTGTGCGGAAAGAATACCGGCAAGAAACAAAAGAATTCCAATGAATCTCATGCCACGACCCATAATGATGTTTCCACTTATTGGATCATTCTTCCTCGTCAACAGCTTATTTGGTATCTGAAGCGTGTGACACAGGAAAGTAAGGTTTTCGAAGTAGGTGAAAAAGGCGGAATTGGCGACTAAGGAACGCCTCTGCGGCACTCGGGGCGGCATGTGCTTAAGCCTAAGTCCCAGGGACGAATCTGTACGATTCCGTATGAGATGATCCGCCATGTCTGGTAATTCCAGCAAACGAATGCTACCTCTTTAATCCCTGGATGTTGCCAATCATCCAGGAAATCAGTTGCTGAAAAACACATGGCGCAGCACATGGCAACAGTGCTTCAGCGCACCGATTGAAGGACAAGGGCCTGTTCACCCTCTCTCGTGCGCCGCGCCGGAGGCCGTTTTTTCGCAAGGCAAGACGCCGTGAACGCCGAGTAGTTCGTCTACACAAGTGAACGGCAACGCAGGATTGCGGGAAAAGGGCCCCGGCCCTTTGGGTTGCGCCTGAAATCGCGCCATGAGGCGTTGCGCGACGTACGCGAGAGTGTGAACAGGCCCTAGTCGGCAGTACACAAGGAGGCCTTCATGCGCAGAGTGAACGGCACGGTCGGTTTGCTACTCGTCTTCCTCATGACGGCCTGCAGCGCCGGGTTGAGCGGCCGGCCCATCGGCTTCGAGGAACAGATCAGCGGCGGCAACGCGCCGGTGTGGACCCTGACTCCCTACAGAGAGGACACCCGGGAAGCCAAGGCCTTCTGCGGCACTTCGCACAATTTCGGCAGCGATGCCGAAGCGCGCGACAACGCGCTCCAGAACGCCCGCAAGCAGATCATCGACGCTATGGGCACCTACGGCACGCATCTAGTGGAGCAGGTGATTTCCTCCGTGGGCACCGCCGGTTCCATTCTGGATCCCGGACTGGTGGTGGATGACGCCACCAAGATGATCTCCGACGCCATGGTGAAAACCCGCGCTCGCGAATTCCACGTGGAGAAATGGGCACGCAAGACCCACTCGGGCGTGGAGTACTTCTTCCGAACGAACGTGCTGGTCCTGTGGAACAACGCCGACGCCGAGGAAGCCGTGCAGTCCGCCTTAAGGAGCCAGGCGGAGTCCAAGGCAGATGAAGAAGCCCAGCGCAACATCGACCGGGCGCTGGAGACCATGGAACGACTGCGCAGCGAGAATTGGTAGGGCCGCGTCGCTCGATGGATGTATCACGGTTCCGCATTCCATTATTGATCCTTCTGCTGATCTGTTGCGCCTGCAGCTCGCGGCTGCGCCTGCTGCCTGGCGAATTCAGCGTGGAAGACTGCCATGGCGATTCGGAACTGCGTAGCCTGGCCGGACCGGGTGTTTTCGTTGGCGTATCACACGAGTGCCGCACGGAAGCGGATGCCAGGGCGGAGGCCGAACGCAACGCCCGAGCCATGATCATTCAGTCGCTCGAATCGCGGCTCAGTTCCAGCATCGTGGACAGCATCCTGCTGCATGGCCGATCCGGGACGATTCTGAGCCCGGATGTCTACACCGAGGCCCGGCTCACAGCGCTGGCGAATAACGTCATCGCCGTCAGTCCCAGGGCGTACTACATCGAACGCGGATTGCTTGGCGCGGAAACCGGTGTGATACCGGTGCACGTGGCCTGGTGCCGGATGGATTATCCGCGAGAGCAGCACCACCGTCTACTGGCCGAGCATCTCGACCGGCTGGAGGTGCTGGCCGGAAATGACTTTCAGGCGATTGAAACCGCATGGGCGACCGGAAACTGGAAAGAGCTGCTGGGACGCGCGGGCAGTTTGCTACGCGGGTTGCGCACGCTCCAGGATAACTATTCCGGATTTTCCCCCGGACAGACCGCCAGAATGGCTCTGCTTGATAGGAAGCTGCGCAGTCGACTCTCCAGGGTGGACCTTTCGGTACAAGTATCAAGCGTCCAGGCGGAGGGAAACGAAATTGCAGGACTCCTCTCGAAGGAACTTGCCGGGCGACTGGGCGAGCGCTTGCCATTTCGGATTCAAACTGACGCTCCGGGCGATTTAACCTTGACCGGGATTCTTCGCTTCCGCACGCATCGAGTGATGGCGGGGCTGGTTCGAGCCGAAGCGCTGGTTGAGCTTAAGTTGAGCGATAGAGATGGAAGCACCCTGCTCTGGCAGCGGAGGAGCAGCTTAATCGAAACCGGCGGCACGGCGGAGATCGCCACCCGCAAGCTGCTGAAGCAAGCGGAAGAACCGCGCAACGCCGCGGAAGAGTGGGCGCAGGAGTTGTGTCGCTCGTTGGGTCTGAGTATCACAGAGCACCAATAGGGAGAACGAAACCATGAATCACTGGACCCGAAAAGTCGGATGGATGCTGGTTCTACTGGTGTTGGCAGGATGCGGGCACAAGCAGATGTTGGACGGCGGGCGGAAGCTGGTGGAAGGAACGGACCCGCCGAGCTGGGTGATCCAACCCAGCAAGGAAAGCGACGAGGACTTCAAGGCCTATTCCGGCCAGTCCCGCCAATATGCCATGGAGCAGCAGGCCCGCAATGACGCCAGGCTGAACGCCTACATCCAAGCCGTCGACGACATGGGCGTCTACGGCAAGCGCAAGATCCAGCAGGTAGCCAGCGAGGTCGGAGTCTCCGACGACATCGTCAATCCGGGCATCGTGCAGGACGAGATGACCAAGATGAAATCGGAAGGCGTGGCGCTGGGCGAGATCGAGGAATGGCACATCGAGCGCTGGGAAATGATGGATGCCGGGCGGATCAAGACCTTCTATATCGCCCGCTGCCTGTTCAAAATGCCTCGCGGTGCCGCCAAGGAATTTCTCGAGCGTGTGCTTCAGCAGCAGGCGGCGGCGGCTGAATCAGCCCAGCAACGGGAGAATATCAATCGCGCTCTTGAGAAGATGAAAGAGCTGGACGCTTCCGACTGGTAGGACTTCCTTGAATATGAAGCGCAACGATGCGGCGGTCTTCGGGCCGCCGCGATTCTCAGACGGATTCCGCATGCGCGGTTTTTCAGGCGGGACGGTTGTCCTGCTGCTGATTCTGCTTTGCGCGGGTTCTGCCGTAGCGAAAGACCGCGGCAACGGACAGACCCGAACGGTTGACAGCTTCGGACCACTTCAGGTAGGTGAACCCCTTCCGACATTCGCCTTTCCCGACCCGCAGCAGGGAGTCATTTCCACAAGGACCCTTCTATCGAGTGGAGAACCGCTGCTGCTAAGCTTCTGGGCGATCTGGTGCAAGTATTGCATCAAGGGAATGGATCGGATCCAAATCTGGAAGGCCGAGCTGGAGGAACAGGGTGAACAGCCGCCCACTATGCTGTTCATCAACCTTATCGATAAGCCGGAGTTCGTGGAAAAGACCAGCCGGCAACACCGCTGGAACCTGCCCATCGCCCTGGACCGCTTCGGTTCGGTCGGCCAACGCTTCGGTCTGGGCCCGACCGAAAGCGACCAGCTCGGAGGACACCGGGCCAGCCTGCCGCTGACGATCCTAACGGATGCCGATGGACGGATCCGGACAATCTTCACCAGCGAGGGCGCCGACTTCATCAAGGTCCTGGAAAGGGAATGGCGCGCGGCAAAACAGTTGGAAGGCTCTGCGGGGGGGGAGGAGAAATGAGCACGATGAAGGAAGAGTCAGTTGACAAGCTAATGGCGGCCATGAAAGAGAGAGTCGCGGCCGATGCCCGAGCGCAAGTAGATGCACTTGAGGAGCAAATGAAACAACAGAGGCGGCGCGGCTTGATTAGAATTCTGATCTCAGCGGGCCTTTTAATCGCGATTTGCGCAGTTGTATGGCTGGTGGTTTCAAACTGAGCATATCGGCAAGCTGTATGAGTTCTACCTTCTCCTGCTGAATATAAGTCCATCGTTCGCACCGGAGCGCCCTTGCCCGATCTCAGTCCCCTGGTCCTCGTCCTGTTAACCCTGGCCGGCGTCGCCGCGGGCTTCGTGGACTCCATCGCCGGCGGGGGCGGCATGATCACGGTCCCGGCCCTGCTGGCCGCCGGCCTGCCGCCCCACTTCGCCCTGGGCACCAACAAGCTGCAGTCCAGTTTCGGCAGTTTCACCGCCGCCCTCAGTTACCGGCAGGGCGGCCTGGTGAGTTTCCGGCGCGCGGCCCTGGGCGTCCTGTTCGCGGCAGCGGGCGCCGCCTTGGGCACGCTGTGTATCCAGGCCCTCTCGCCCCGCTTCCTGGATCACCTGGTGCCCGCCCTGCTGGTGTCCATCTTCATTTATATGTGGCTCTCCCCGCATCCGGGCGACGAGGACCGCCTGCAGCGCCTGGCCGAGCCCCTGTTCTACCTGGCCGTGGGCCTGACCATGGGTTTCTACGACGGCTTCTTCGGGCCCGGCACGGGCTCCATCTGGACCATTGCCTTCGTCCTGCTGCTGGGCCACAACCTGAAAAAGGCCACCGCGCACACCAAGCTGATGAACTTCACCAGCAACGCCGTTTCGCTTTCCGTCTTCGCCTTGGGCGGGCACGTGCTGCTGCTGCCGGGTCTGTTGATGGGCCTGGGCCAGCTCCTGGGCGCCCTGCTGGGCTCCCGGATGATGATCCGCCGCCACGTGCGGTTCGTGCGCAGCTTCTTCCTCGCGGTGGTGGGACTGACGGTCCTCAAGCTGGCCTGGTCGGCGTGGGTTGAGCCGTTGTTGTAGGTGTGCTCAAGAGAAAGCGTTTACAAATCCACACTGTTCCCACGCTTAGAATCAGTTAGCAATCCTTTCTTGAAACCTGACCACAGCATCTTCCGTATCATCCACGCCGACTTTTTAATGGGCCATGGAAGGGATAAGACATGTGGGGAATTTTCTTGCGACGCTGGAAAAATGGACTAAATTTGGATCGTATAACAGTCCAAATGGAGTCCGCTTTGAAAGACTTTCACGCTGCCCGCAGCATCGTTCCTCTCGGGGAATTCAAGACGAAAGCCGCCAGCATCCTGAAGACGATAGACGAACCCATGATCATTACCCAGAATGGCCGTGCCGCGGCGGTGATCCTCTCACCGGCTGCATTCGAGGAAATGCGGGAACGCCTCCGCTTCCTGGATTCCATAGCCAAGGGACTCGCAGATGCCGAGGTAGGTCGGACGGTGCCGCACGAAGAAGTGAGAACCTGGCTGGATTCATGGGGAAGCTCCGACGAGACGGATCCTCCGCGATGCAGGTGACTTGGACAGAGTCCGCAATTTCCGATTTGAACTCTATCCACGAGTACATCAAGCGCGAGAATCCCGAGGCGGCGCAGCGCGTGGCGGCTTCCATCATCGATGCGGTGGACCTGCTTATTGGCAATCCCGAGATAGGGCGTCCCGGTCGTGTCTCAGGCACGCGCGAACTCCTCATCTCCGAGTACCCGTACATCATTCCCTACCGAATCCGCGGTGACTGGATAGAATTGTTGCGTGTTCTCCACAGCCGGCGGGATTGGCCCGAAGAATTGTGACACGCCAGGATTCCGCTTCCGCCGGGATCTGGGTCGGTCGTACAGGTAGGATTGTTGGCCCATGGAGACGGCCCCATGCTCGCTCCACAGCATCGACAGCGGGTAGATGCGCCCTCCTCCTTTTGCAGACAATTCCACCCTTGTTAACTTTATGATCCATTTTTTCGCACAGGGGGTCCCTCGACCGTGTCGGACTCCCGGCTGAACAGCACGGATTTGGAAGCGATTCCCGATGAACGATGAGCAGGTAAAGGTCGACGCAATCGTCGTGGGCGGCGGTCCCGCCGGCCTGGCGGCGGCTTACACCATGGCCCGCCGGGAACTGGAAGTGATCCTGGTTGAGCGCGGCGAATACGCCGGCAGCAAGAACATGGGCGGCCTGCTCTACGGCAACATCCTCGAGCAGATGATCCCCGGCTTCCACGAGCAGGCGCCGGTGGAGCGCCCCGTGGCCCGCCGCAGCATCTGCTTCCTGGGCGGCGAGGAGCACATGGCGCTGGACTTCGGCGCCGCACGCTGGGGCAATCCGCCCTACAACCACACCTGGACGGTCCACCGCGCCCAGTTCGACCGCTGGTTCGCCGGCCAGGTTGAGGAAGCCGGCGCCAGCCTGCTGGAAGGCTTGGTGGTGGACGGCCTGGTCTACGAGGGTGACGGAGCCTCCAGACGTGCTGCCGGTATCCGGATCCGCGGGGACGAGGAATTCTTCTCGGACGTGGTGATTCTGGCGGACGGAGCCCACTGCCTGCTCAGCCAGGCCGCCCGACGCGAACTCGCCATGGCAGGCGGCAAGGCGGAGCAGGACTTCGCCCTGGGCGTGAAGGAAATGATCGGCCTGCCCGCCGGCGTGATCGAGGACCGCTTCGGCCTGGAGGACGGCCAGGGCGCGGCGCTGGATTTCCTCGGCGTACCCTTCGAGGGCATGATCGGCGGCGGTTTCATCTACACCCAGATGGAAACCGTCTGCATCGGTTTCGTGGCCCGCCTGGAGACCTTCCGCCAGTCCGGACTGCAGCCCAACGAGGTCATCGACCGTTTCAAGCAGCACCCGGCCGTGCGCAAGTATCTGCGCGGCGGCGAGCTGCTGGAGTATTCCGCGCACATGATCCCGGAGGGCGGCTCGCGGGCCGTGCCCCAGCTCGCGGCCAACGGGCTGATGATCGCCGGGGACGCCGCCGGACTGGTGAACGCCTCGCTCTACAAGGAAGGCACCAACCACGCCATGGATTCGGGCCGCCGTGCGGGCGAGGTCGCCGCGGAGGCCCGGGCCAAGGGAAGTTTCGATCGTGATACCCTCGCCGCCTACGAGCGACAAATGCAGGAAGGAACCGCGCTGGCGGACCTCAGGAAATACGAGCAGCTTCCCGAGATCCTGGGCGGCAGCCCCGAGCTGCTTTCGCTCTATCCCGCCCGCCTTAACCGGCTGCTGGTGGACTACTTCACGATGACCGGCGAGCCGAAGGCGGTGATCCAGAAGCGCGCCCTGAAGGAGTTCATGCGGGGCATCCCCAAGCTGCGCTTCGTGAGACAACTGCTCAAGGCCCGGCGCCTGATGTAAGACGCAGAAACGTGTCGCCGCGGGGACCGAAAGGAAAACCGGATGGCCGAGGACCTGTTCAAGCTGACGCTGGAAGACAAGCTTTACCGCACGAAGTACGAGCCCGACTCGGACCACCCGCACATCAGCGTGAATGACGAGCTCTGCGCCGCCTGCGCTGACAAGCCCTGCGTTTCCTGCTGCCCGGCTGAAGTGTACAAGACGAATCCCAACGACGAGCGCCTGGTGACGGTGTCTCACGACAACTGCCTGGAGTGCGGCACCTGCGTCCAGGTCTGCGAGCCCGAATCTGTGGACTGGCGCTTCCCGGACGGCGCCATGGGCGTGAAGTACAGGTACGGATAGCACGCGCTGTACGAATATCGAGATGTGTAGCGCGTACTTGCGGGAAATCCGCCCTTATGCAATTGTCATGTATCGTACTTGCAGAATGTGGCCGATATTCGCAAGTTCGTAGTGGAACTTCCGATCTGACGCATTATCCTGCGAGGAGACATGCCTGATCCCGGCTCGCCGTACTACGAGCTGCCCAAGCTTCCGCCAAAGCAATCATTCAGCTCGATCGAACTGCTGACGAATCTGGTTGGCGCATCTGAGGCGCTTGCGAAGCTATCCGCCACCGCCGAGCACCTGCCAAACCAAGCTGCACTGTTTCACAGTGTAATTCTGCTGGAGGCGAAAGCATCCTCTGAGATTGAGCAGGTGATCACAACGGACAGCAAGCTGTTCAGTACGCATTCGTTTGGTGATGTTGCAGATCCAATGACAAAGGAGGTCCATCGGTACAGGGAAGCCATGCACCGAGGTTGGACAAACATACGCCCCTTATGCACAACGGTGATGGAGGAAATCTGTTCCATCATAAGAAACAAGCCCATGCAGGTCAGAAGAGTGCCCGGCACAGCTCTGAAGCGACCTTCCACTGGAGAAATCATCTACACGCCTCCCGATGGTGAAGATCTTCTTCGCGATCTGCTTGACAATCTGTTTAGCTGGATGAATGAAGACGGTAGCGTTCACGCGATCATTAAAGCTGCAATTGCACATTACCAGTTTGAGTCAATCCATCCGTTCACAGATGGAAATGGCCGCGCCGGGCGAATCATGGTCGTGCTGTACCTGGTTGAGCAGAAGAAGTTGACAGCGCCGGTGCTTTTCCTGTCAGGCGAGATATTGCGGCAGAAAGAACGCTACTACGAACTCCTCCAGAGCACCAGGGAATCCGGAGACTTTCTTCCATATCTGAACTGGTTCGTTCAGATCGTAGGGGCTGCGGCACAACAGTCAACAATTCGTGCGGATAATGTGCGCGCTGCGATGTTCGATGTGAAAAGGGAAATCCGAGCTCTAGACGCGTCCATGTACTCTCAGGACTTGGTGAACGCGTTATTTCATGGACCAATCATATTCGCCAAGCAGCTTGTTGAGAGGGATGTCGCCGGCAGCTTATCAACGGCGCATGCCTACTTGAAGAAACTGGAATCAGCCAAGATTATATACAGATCGAACAGGAGGTTTAGTCGAAAGGTCGGCTATATCAATGTTCGACTACTCGAAGCTCTCCGCGGCGAGGTAGATCTCTCATGAGTAAGCTAATTGCCAATTTGTATTCTGACTGCCGCCGGCGGCTGATACGCATACCGATCGCGTCGAGGCTGCGCCCTGTCGCCCGGGCACGGGCACGGTGCATGCTACCGCTTTCCGGAAATCAAGCGCGCAGAAGGCCGCCGAACAGACGCAATCAACAGGAGTGAGATATGCCCTTTCACTGTGTAGTGGTGGCCCGCGAGGTCTGGGACACCCGTGACCTGCTGGCCGGCGTGGTGGGCGAAGGCGGGCTGAACGAATCCGCGCTGAGCCGCCGCTTCGAGCCGGAGGACCTCAACAGCCTGGAGCAGGCGCTGCAGCTAAAGGACGCGCACGGCGGCAAGGTGACCGTGCTCTCCGTGGGCCCGCCGCGCGAGGTTGATGTATTACGCGAGTGCCTCTACCGCGGCGTGGACGAGGTGATCCGGATTCTTCCGCCAGAGGGACTCGCGCCGGACACCGCCGCCCAGGCGGAACTGCTGGCCGCCGCGCTGCGCAGGATCGGCGAGTACGACCTGGTGCTCGCCGGCGTCAGCCAGCCCGAGGGCGAGAACTCGCTGCTGGGCGCCCACCTGGCCTCGCTGCTGGAGCTGGACCAGGTGACCTACGTGGACGCCATCGAGGAGATCGGCGATCCGGCCGCCGGCGCGCTCTGCAAGCGCGAAGTGGAAATGGGCAGCGAGTACGTCCGCGTGCCTCTGCCGGCGGTGCTGGTGATGGGCGTCTACCTGCTCAAGGACGACCCCCGCACCCCGCGCAGCGCCAAGGCCATGCTCAAGCTCAAGATGAAGAAGGCGCCCATCGCGGAATGGAGCTGCGAGGAGCTGGGAATCGGCGACCCGGCCGATTTGCGCCGGATCGAGGTGTCCGGCTACGCGCCCGTGGCACAGAAAGAAGTCGACACGGTGGACGTGGACCCCGAGGACGAGGACGCCCTGCGGAACATGCTCCGGGATATCCAGTGAGGTTGCCCAATGCCTGAAATCCTGATCTACATCGAACACGACGGCGACGGGATCACCGACCTGTCCCTGCAGTGCCTGGCGCGCGGAAGGTCGCTGGCGGAAGAGAAGGGCTGGAAGACCGGCTGCGCCCTGCTGGGCGCGGAAACCGGGGAGCTGGCCCGCGAGCTTTTCGACCGCGGGGCCGATTCCGTCCACGCGGCCGAGGACGTTCGCCTCGATCCTTACCTGCCCCAGCCTCAGAGTGCCGTGCTGGGCGGCCTGGTCAGGGACCTGGCGCCGCGGATCTTCCTCTTTCCCTCGTCCACCGTGGGCAACGACCTGGCGCCGCGCCTGGCCGCCCGCTGCGGTTGTCCCGCCGTGCTCGACTGCGTGGGCTTCACCTTCGAGGGTGATGCGCCGGTCCTGCGCCGCCTGGAGTTCGACGCCAAGGCGCTGACCTCGTACTCGCCGCTGGGCGGCGGAACCGTGATCGCCAGCATGCGGGACGGCATAGCCGAGGCGGCGCCCGCGGGCGGCGGGGGCGCCGGCCAGGCGGAGCGCGTCGTCGTGGAGCTGGCCGAAAACGACCTGCGCAGCGCCGTGGAGCGCCGCGAGGTGGTGCGCAAGACCGTCAACCTGAAGGACGCCCGCGTGATCGTGGGCGGCGGCGCCGGCGTGGGCACGGCGGACAATTTCAAGCTGCTGGAGGACCTGGCCGCGGGCCTGGGCGGCGAGATCGGCGCCACCCGCGCCACCGTGGACGCCGGCTGGGTCTCGGCGGAACGCCAGATCGGCCAGACCGGCGTCACCGTGCGGCCCGATCTCTACATTGCCTGCGGGATCAGCGGCGCGGTGCAGCACTGCGTGGGCATCCGCGACGCCAAGACCATCGTGGCCGTCAACACCGATCCCTCGGCGCCCATCTTCCGCATGGCCCATTACCGCATCGTGGGCGACCTGACGGAGGTGGTGCCCCGGCTGATCGGACTGCTTGGCTGACCTTGCGCGCGCCGGAGTAAAGGCGCCTGCTGCGGATCAGACCTGCTTCCATCGCGTGATACGACTAATCAACTTTCGCTACTGAGGCTCCCCCATGGACGAGAACTTCTACCTGGACAATCCCGACCTGCGCTTCCACATGGAAAGCATGGTCGACTGGCAGAGCATCCTCGAGATGCGCGAGAATTTCGGCGCCGAGGACTGCCCCTTCGAGAACGCCGACGAGGCCCGCGAGGCCAACATCGACATGCTCGGTGATCCACTGGGGGCGCTGGCCGCACAGCGCATCGCCCCCCGCGCCGAGGAGGTCGACCGGGAGGGCTGCAAGCTGGTAGAGGGCGAGGTGCGCTTTCCGGAGGGCCTCAGGCGGAATCTCGAGGACCTGAACGACGCCCAGCTCAGCGGTATCACACTGGGCACGACCTACGGAGGCCTGGGCTTTTCAAAGACCTTCTACACCGCCGCCACCGAGATCATCTCGCGCGCCGACGCCTCGCTGATGAACTTCTTCGGCCTGCAGGGCATCGGCGAGACGATCGAGCACTTCGCGCCCGACGACCTCAAGGACCAGTACCTGCCGCGCATGTCCACCGGCGAGCTGACGGGAGCCATGGTGCTCACCGAGGCCGACGCGGGCAGCGACCTGGCGGCCGTGCGCACGCGGGCCGAACTGCCGGCCGGCGAGGACCCCGAAACCGGCTGGTGGCGGCTGAAAGGCACCAAGCGTTTTATTACGAACGGCTGCGGCGAAGTGCTGCTGGTGCTGGCGCGCAGCGAGGATCCGCAGAAATACGGCGGCGGCCGGGGGCTCTCCTTCTTCCTGGTGGAGAAGAGCGAACGGGTTCACGTGAGGCGCATAGAGGAGAAGCTGGGCATCCACGGCTCGCCCACCTGCGAGATCTACTTCGACGACGCCCCGGCGCGGCTGATCGGGCGGCGCGGGCGCGGCCTGACCAAGTACACGGCCTGGTTGATGGCGGAAGCCCGGCTGGGCGTGGCGGCCCAGTCCCAGGGCATCAGCGAGGCCGCCCTGCGCGAAGGCCTGCGCTACGCCGAGGAGCGCGAACAGTTCGGGAAACCGATCAAGGAGCTGCCCGCCGTGGCCTCCATGCTGGCGGACATGCGCACGTGGACCGAAGCCTCCCGTACGCTGCTTTACGCCACCAGCTGCTACGTGGACCTGCACGAGGGCGCCGAGAAGAAGGAGTTGAAGCAGGATATCCGCAGGTACGGCCGCATCGCGGATATTCTCACGCCGATGGTCAAGTATTACGCCGCCGAACTCTGCAACCGAGTCGCCGAGACATCGCTGCAGATCCACGGGGGCAACGGCTACATGAAGGACTACCCCGTGGAGCGCCTGGTGCGCGACGCGCGGATCACCAACATCTACGAGGGCACTTCGCAGATCCAGGTGGACTGGGCCATCCTGCGCATCCTGCGGGGAGACATGGCGATCCTGCTGGATCCGCTGGAGGAAGGCTCCTTCGCGGACAAGGAGCTCTCAGACCTGGCCGACAAGCTGCGTGATACGCGCCGGCTGCTGAGCGAGTGCACGGACTTCGTCAAGGAGCGCGGGATCGAGTACCGCGACCTGATGGCCCGTCGCGTGGTTGACATGGCCGTGGACCTCTACGTGGGCTGGCTGCTGCTGGGTCAGGCCGCGAAGTGGGACTACAAGCGGAAAGTGGCCCGGCGCTTTCTGGAGGACGCCCTGCCGCGCATGCGCATGCATCACGAGATCGCGCTCAGCGGGCGGCCGCTGGAGCTGGATGTGCTGGAGCCGTGAGAGGCGCTGCTAACTAAGAGGCAATACCCTGTGAGCAATTCAGTAACCAGAATCGTGCTATTGGCGGGGATTCTGTGTTTTCTTTCCGCTGTTGCGTTGGCAAGGCATACCGTTGCTGTCCTAAACTTCACCGCAAACACGGGTAACGAAGTAACGGACGCTATGCTTTCGACGGGCACGGCAAGTACTCTCATGACAGATCTTGCTGAAGTAGAAGAGCTCCAGCTTGTCGAACGGGCTAGGTTACTTGATATAAACAAGGAAATTGCATACAGTATGCAGGGTCTTGTTGATGAGGAATTCATTGTATCTGCTGGAAGGCAACTGGGGTGCCAGTACATGTTGGTCGGAGACTGGCAAAGAATCGGCTCTATGCTTCGTGTTAACGCCCGTCTATTTGAAACAGAAACAACGAAAATCGTCGCCTCACATAAAGGCACAGGAGAGGAAGAGAACATATTCGAGCTTCAGGACGAAATAATCTTTTCCTTATTGGACGATCTGAATATTCCTATTAGCAATGCTGAACATCGGTTAATAAACACCAAAGAAACATCTTCGATCAACGCATATAAGGAATACAGCTTTGGTCGCGAACTGGTTGATAAAGGAAGATTGGAAGAAGCAAAACCACATGTCAAGCGAGCCGTTGAAATTGATCCATCCTATATCAAGGCCAGAGAGCTTAGTGATTACTTGAACATCCCAATTCTAGAGAGCTTCGAGAGAAGAACCGGCAAGAGCGTTGAGGAGCTGAAGAAGGATGACGCCAAAGGTGCGCTCGTGTTTGCATTAGGCGGAATTGCATTGTATGGTGGTTTGTATCTGCTCATGCCTGAATTTGTACCGATTGAAGGATTGGTTGGATTAGTATTGGGAACCGCCGTACTCGCTTACATCAGAAGTAAGCTTGAGTGGAAAGAACGAGAAAAGAGCGATGAATTGATCCCCATGGCTGGCAATATCAGCCTATATGATTTGGCGAACAAACACTTCAAGCGACAGCTAAAATCCTTAAAGAACAATTCGTATTCTGCGTTGGATGATCGTAGTTTCCGAGTACTATCCAAGAAGCCTAACGAAATCGATCCAAACGTGTTTGTATACAAAGTTGCGTATGATATTCGCCCATACGTCATGGAATCAGATCCTAGAGGAGGTATGAAACCAAGATATATGGATAGTTCTCGGCAGGTGAGATGCTACAGGCAATTCTTGAAGAATAGCAAGTGGGTGATCGTGGAAACTGGCTGCAAGAATCTGACGACTGGACGTTAACATTAGGATCGACCAGCCCAGCGCTATCTACCTATATCGATCGTCCGTCCCCGTCACCCGGTAATACCTGTCGACCAGTTGGCGCGGCTCGCTGAACCAGTTGTGAGACGTGCTCTGTACGAGCTGGAAGCCAGTGTAGGGCAGATGCGAGCGGTAGACGTAGTACAAGGGCCACTCCGGATCGCTGGTCCAGCTCAGCAGGACTTCCTCGCCCGCCAGCTCAATGTCAAGATGTATCACGCCGTCGGGCAGTTCCACGGTTCGGGAATATACACCCTCGAAAACCGAGCTGACGTAGAGTTCCTGCCCGTCATCCGAGAAAACCAGGTCCGTCATGTGCGCACCGGGAAACTCCTCGCTGCAGTCCGTCCAGGTCAGGCCGGCGTCCGTTGAGACAAGAAGCGAGTAAGGAGAAAAGGTCACGGCGGCCACGATTTCAGGCGCCGCGGGATAGAAGGCGAAGTGCTGGGAGTCGCGCGCGTCCACCTGGATCCAGGTATCGGCGCCGTCGGTGCTGCGGAAGATGCCGTCGTCGTTCGAGGCCAGCAGGACCTGCGAATCGCCCGGGCTGACCGCCACGCAGTACACGCCCAGCCAGGTTGGAAGACCCGCGGCCGCCTGCTCCCAGCTCAGTCCGCCGTCCAGGCTGCGTGTCACCTGCTGATCGCCGGAGACGAAGAGCCGGTCCGGAATCAGGCGATCCATCGCGATCTCGGTCATCGTGTAGTGGATCTGGTCCGGCAGCAGCGTCCAGCTCTGCCCGCCGTCCTCGGACTTGAGCAATTCCCCGGGCACCACGTCCTGCCAGCCGCAGGCGTAGAACACTTCGGGATCGAAAGGATCGACCTGGACGTCCTTGATCACGCCGCCGGTGGAACTATGCACGATCTCCTCGTTTACGCCCCAGTCCGGGCTGAACTCGATATAGCCCTTGAAGAAGGCGTTGACGCGACCGGTCAGCACGTGGCCGGGCTGGTCCGGACAAGTGGCCACTGAACGCACTTCACGGCCGATCCAGCCTTCGTCCTGGCGATTCATCCAGAAACCCGATTCCAGATCGAGATAAAGGAAACCCTCGATTGTACCGGCGAAGAGCGTCTGCATGGCGTTGTCGAAATGCAGGCAGGTGTTCCCGGCACTCTCTCCGCCCAGGGCCGTCCAGTCGCCCATGTCGCACTGGGCGCGGGCCGGAACTGCCGAAAACGCGTGTAACACGGCGAGTAGAATGATCGGCGCTGCGCCAGGCACCAGGTTTCTTATCCGCGGAAGGGAGTGATCCGCAGTTCGTCGTGAGCTTGAAAGCATCGTTGTTCCTCGTGCGGGGATCAGGACACAGGGGCCGTCTAGCGGGCGGCCCTTCTTCATAAAGTAGAAATATGAAGAATCCCGCGTTGAAGCAAGTGGAAACGGGGCGGGTCGGCCGAATGATGAATACCTGCCCGTCCTTCCGGCGGATCAACACTTCGCCTTCTTCAAGCGTACGATCCAGCACGGATGCAAATCGCTTCGAGTTTCCAATCCCTGATCCTTGGTTCACTAATCGCCCCTAGCTTTAGCTCGTGACAGGGATCACTTCTGAACCGTGTTTGCCGGCACGAGTTGCCGCAGAAAATACGCCCACCTTTAGATCCACAATCTCGCCGCACTCTCTGATGTCGGATCAACAAAAGGAGGAGGTATGTTGAATTCTATGCGAAAGCTGTTGCCGGGCCTGCTGGGCATCCTGCTGCTGCTGGATGTTCCCCCGGTCCTGGCGGCGGCAGAGGCGATTCCCCCCGGCGAGAAAGGAGCGCGGAATGCGCAGGGCCTCGCCGAGTTACATCCCGGATGGGATCTCTCGGCGCGCCCGTCCCGATCTTCGGCCGGCGCCGAAGCCGTTTCGCGGATCCACGATCTGAAGGAAAGGATGGAACCGGTCCCGCTGGAGCTTTACCGGCAGGCCTTTCCATCCAAAGTCGAGCCAGCGGCGGGCGGAGCGCGCCAGGGAGGTGAGCACATCGGCGACGCTACTGTGATTCCCGAATTGCCATTCACCGACTGGGGCACAACCGAGGGCTACCAGGACGACTACGACGAGGTCTGTCCCTACGAGGGCTCAACCTCGCCCGACGTGGTCTACGTCTACACTCCGCCCCAGGACCAGTTGCTCACGCTTTCCCTATGCGGCGGCTCGGACTACGACACCAAGCTCTACGTCTACGCGGGCGAAGCCACGCCGGGAGCTCCCTATGCCTGCAACGACGACGCCTGCCCCGGCTGGACCAGCGAGATCACGGGTCTGCAGGCCATCGCCGGCCTGCCTCTGTTCATCGTGGTAGACGGCTACGGCGGGCAGGCGGGCAACTACGTGCTCGACGTTTTCGAGGAGCAGCCCTGCGACCCCGTCTTCTGCACCGGCACGCCGGAACAGGAGCCCAACGGCGGGCCGCCCGAGTTCGGCGGCGAAGGGAACTTCGGCCAGGCCTTCTGCGGCGAGACCATCTGCGGTCAGACCTGGGCCCAGGGCGACTCGCTGCGTGACACGGACTGGTTCGAGATCATTCTGGACGAGTCGGCGCAGATCCAGCTTCACATGGACGTGAGCGAGTTCGACGGCCTGCTGTTCGTCATCGGCGAGGGGCCCGAGTACCGCATCGTGGAAGTGATGGACGCCAACCCCGACTGTCAGCCCGAGGACCTGCTCTCGGACTGCCTGCTGCCCGGCTTGTATTACATCTGGGTGGGTCACAACGATTTCGGCGGAGTGGAGACGCCCGTGGACTACGCGCTGTACGTGGACTGCTTTCCCTGCACCTGGCTGGATCCCTGCGAGACGGCCGAAGTGGCGGAGTGCGACGCGACGCTCAGCGGTTCCACTGCGGGGGCGGTGAACTACGCCGGCAACCCCTCGGGAGACGCGCTCTACCTGGTGGACATCCCCGTCGCCAGCACCTGGACCTTCAGCACCTGCGACCTGGGCACGGACTTCGACACGGTGATCCGTCTGTACGACGACTGCCCGGCCTATCCCGGGGCCGCGGAGCTGGCGTCGAACGACGATTACTGTGATACGAGCAGCGAGTTGGAGTACGAGTTCACGGAAGCCGGCCAGTACTGGCTGCTGGTCGAGGGAAACTACACCTACGAGGGCGAATACACGTTGACCATCTGGTGCATCCTGCCCGACGCGGTCATCGACATTACCAAGAGTCCCGTGGGCTGGTGGCCGGAGTACGGCAACACCGTGACCTACACGGCGCGCGTCTACTGGGAGATCAACGGGATCTGCATTTTCCCCGGCCCCGCCTCGATCATCATGTTCGACCTGACGGACATCTCCCACGAGCGCGGTTACAGCCTGAACATGGGCACAAAGACGCACGGCGACCTGCACATGAATCACGCGGCCAACTACGGCAGCTTCGTTGCCACTTCGGTGGAAACGGACGAATGCGACTTCGCCGGGAATCATGAACACTGGGAAGGCGTGATGACCACCGACTGCGTCACGGAAGCCACGGTGACCGTGCAATCCGAGGACTTCGGCTCCTTCGGGTGGATCGAGGCCTCGGGTATCCGCTGCGACAACGGCATGGCGCTGGGCACCATCCTGCCGCGCGAACCGGGCGGAGGTGTCACCTGCATCTCGGGACCGGCCAAGACCAAGATCCCGCGGGACGACAACGGCAACGACATCGAGGACACCTGGTGGGGCGACGCCACCAACGGCACCTCGCCCACCTGGGACGACGAGCAGGCGCCCAACGGTACGGCCACCAGCCGCGGCGACGGGCTGACGCGCTACGAGGAATGGCGCGGCCCGCACGTGATGGGCAGCCACATGCGCCTGCTGACCCTGACCAAGGAGCTCTTCGTTTACCGCGAGAACGCCGCCTGGGGCGTGGAGGACGTGGACGTGACGGCGGACATTCATTTTATCACGGCCAACGAGTTCAACGGCGCCCTGCACGATCCCGGACCGGGTACCGTGCACACCGGCAAGGGGCCGCGAATCGTCAACTTCAACCGCACCTCGCACACCAAGGTGGACCAGCACGGCATGTGGCTGGCCGTGATCGGTGGCGACGGCAACCGGAACAACTGGGGTCTCTGCCGCGACGCCAACGGAGGCACTGCAGGTCCCATGGGCCCGCCGTTTCGCAACGGTCGCGTTGAAATCTACAGTGCCAATATCAGCGCCGCCTGCGCCTCGCGGGTCAGTCGCATGTTCCGCCACGGCGCGGGAGCCCGGCGTGGCAGTGCCTGGTTCGTGCAGTTCTCCTCACCCCGGACCAACGAGATGATCGGCGACATCATCGGTCACGAAGGGGGGCACTGCCTCGACGCGCGCCATCACACCACCATCAACAACACGGTGCGGCGCATTCCCGACACGGGGATCTTCTCCATCGACGACCCCGCGGTGGTGGCCCGCAATACCACTCAAGACTGGCCTTCGCAGGGTGCCGCGCGTAATTGCGTTATGCGCTACCCATTCCGGGAGATCGCCCGCTCGCTGGGCTTGATCTATCATCCACGCGGCAACTACTGGCGTAGCCGCAGCCCGGGCTGGGGGCTCCTGCCCGTGGCCAATCATGGCTACGGCGGCGAACCGACCTGCCTGCAGAACGTCAAGATCGACGACACGGACTAGGAGGAAAAACGATGCGCAGAAATAAATGGATGATTCCGGCCCTGGCGACCTGCCTGCTGGCGGGCGCTGCCTGGGCGCACGTGACGGACCTGGCGGTGGGGCTGAGCTCCACGGCCCGCCTGGGACGCACGGAATGGATCCAGGGCGAGCCGATCCTGGTGGAAGTCGCGCTGGTCAACCTGGTGATCCAGCGCGAGACGGACCTGGCGCTGCGGACCTGGCGTACCGAGTGCAGGGCGGCGGAGCGTGACGGGCGGCCCTCACCCACCAAGCCGGACCTGGAATCCATCGCCCGGAGCGGCGAGCGGACCATCGCCGGCAGCGCGGTTGAATGGATCTCGAAGCTGGACCTGGAACTCCGGGACTCCGGCGGCGCCGTGATACTGGACACCGCGCAGCTGGAACCGGAACTGGTGGTACTCGAAGAAGAAGATCCCCAGCCGGTGATCGCGGGACGCGAACCGGCCTGGACCGTGCTGGACCTGGGACCGGAGCTGGCGGAAAAGCTGCAGCCGGGCGAGTACCTGCTGCGCGCCGAATGGCCCGGCGCCGAAGCGGCCGAGCTGGTTCTGCAAGTGCTGCCGGCGGACACGCCGCAATTCGCCGCCGAACGGGATTACACGCGCGCAGAGTACGCCCTGGCGCACGGTGATCCTCAAACCGCCCTGAATGCGGCAGGCGCGGCTCTGGGCGGTCCGATTCCCGAGCACGACATGCTGTACCTGCTGCTGGGCCAGGCTCACGACCAGCTGGGCGACACCGAACAGGCCATCGAACACTACGGGCTGTTCCTCAAGACCTACGAGAACTCGCCGCGCTGGCACTACCCGGAGCAGATCCGCGCGCGGCTGGACCAGCTCGCCAGGGGCGCGAAGGGAGAGAACAAATGAATACGAATTCCGGAAAATGGCTCCTGCTGCTGAGCGCAGTCGCCGCCGGGGTCGCGCTGGCGGGCATCCAGGAGGACTGGGACGACCGGCGCACCGGCGATACGGAGCAGGAGAACCACGTGGCGCGGCTGCTGGTGACTTCGGGGGGCGACTTCATCGCCGCCGGTTCGAGGGCCGAGCCCGGTGAAGACCTCGACTACCACATCTGCAGCTACGACGAGAACGGGTCCGTCCTCTGGGAGGCCGGCCTCTCGGGCGCCGCAGGCGGCGAGGACCGGCTGGCGGACCTCTCCCGCAACGCCTCGGGCGAGCTGGCGGCGACCGGCTGGCTGTCCCTGGCCGATCCCGACGACAGCGCCATCGGCACCGCGGCCTTCGGGGCGGGCGGTGACACGCTGTGGACGCACACCTGGGACCAGGCGGGCAAGCTCGACGAAGCTTTCGATGTATTACTTCAAGACGACGGCAGCGTGCTGGTGGCCGGCGCCAGCGCCGACTCCAGCCACGGCGAAGCGGTTCTGCTGAAACTCGACTCAGCCGGATCGCCGCTCTGGGAATACACTTACGACGCCGGTCCCGGCACGCTAACGGAGGCGCTGTCCCTGGTTTCCGACGGGCTGGGCGGGGCCTACCTCGCCGGCTGGACGGGAACCGCGGGAGACACCACCGGTCTGAGTCACGACGCCTGGCTGGCGCACGTCGACAACGCCGGCGGCCAATCGTGGAGCGCGACCTGGGACGGCGGAATCGGGCCCGACCGGCTTGGCCGGCTGGCGCTCGGGGCGGGCGGATCGCTTTACGCGGCTGGCCTGAGCGACCAGGGCAGCCTGGAACAACTGGTGCTCAAGCTGAACTCGAGCGGTGTCGTACAATGGGCCTGGACCAGCGGCGGCATCGACGATGACCAGATCCTGGAACTGGCGGCGCGTCCAGAGGGCGGCGTCGTGGCGGCCGGCCGGGTGGTTGGCGGCAGCGGTGAAGAGCTGCTGCGCCTGGCCAGTCTGAATGGCGACGGCAGCGAGGCCTGGATTGTCGACCAGAGCAACTGCGCGGCGGGCGAGGATCCCACCGGCAATCCCGTGACGGACCTGCTGGTGGATGACAACGGCTTCATCTACCTGGCCGGCGTGATCTGCGCGGGTGATGGGGACTGGGACTTCCACGTCCTCAAGTACAGTCCCGGCGGCGTCCAGCTCTGGAGCGCCTACTGGGCCGGCGACGGTGAGCAGTACGACGAGGCGCTGGCCCTGGCCCTCGCTGAGGACGGCCGCTTCAACGTGGCCGGAGCAGCGGCCTGGGCCGAGGACGAGATCGGGGATTTCACCGTGGTGAGTTACACCCAGGATCCGCCGGCCGCCGTATCGGGTCTCACCATCGTCTCCGAGGAGAGCGACGTGCAATTGAGCTGGCCCATGGCTGCCGATGCCGGGCTCTACACCATCTGGCGCGCCGAGAACGCGGACGGTCCCTGGCAGAAAGTGGCCAGCACCGAAGGAACCGCGTACATCGACGCCGGGATCGTATCACCGGATGAAGAGCGCTTCTACTACGTTGTCAGCGTGAACTGAGTATCACAGCGCCTTGACTTGATGCGGGCCCCGCTTCTCCTGCTGCGGCGGAGAGGCGGGGCCTCCCTCACCCCGACACCACCACGCTGTGCCCGTCCAGCACCTGCTTCAGCCGCTCGATGAAGTCGGGCGTGATACACACATGATACTTGTCGCTCAGGAAGCTCACCGGCTTGCCGTCCTTTCCCTGCAGGTTGAAGTGGACCTCGGCCTCGCCGGCGCAGGCGCGGAAGAGGCTCTCCATGCGGTCGAGGGTCTCGCCCTCCAGACGTGATGCATCGATGCTGATGGTCACGCGCCTGCCCAGCCGCTGGACCATTTCCTGCAGCGGGATGACGTCCTCGACGATCAGGATGTAGTCGTCCTTCTCCTTGACCGAGAGCCTGCCGCGCAGGCTGAGCAGCGCGTCCACGGCCAGCAGGTCGCCGCAGCGCATCAGCAGCTCCTCGAAAACCATGAATTTCAGCGAGCCGGCGAAGTCCTCCACGGTGCCCAGCACCATCCGCTTGTTGCGCCGGTTGATCAGGCTGCGCGCCTCGCTGATGATGCCGCAGCAGCGCAGCGGCACGCCGTCCGCCAGGCTGTCCACGCGGTCCAGGCCCAGGGTGGAGAAACTCTCGACCTCCTGGCGGAATCGCTCCAGCGGGTGCCCTGAAACGTAGATCCCGATCAGCTCCTTCTCCCGCGCCAGGCGGTCCTCGTCGCTCCATTCCGGCACCTCGTCCAGGCGGGGCGCCGTGATCTGCACCTCGTCGTCCCCGCCGAAGAGGCTGATCTGGTTCCGCGCCTCCTGTTCCTGTAACACGGAAGCGAAGTTGAGCAGCAGCTCGACGTTGACGAACAGTGTGGCCCGGTGCAGGCCCAGGCTGTCGAAGGCGCCCACCTGGATCAGGCTCTCGATCACCTTGCGGTTCACGCGCGAACAGTCGACCCGCTCCATGAAATCGAAGACGTCGGCGAAGGGCCCGCCCTCCTCGCGCGCGGCGACGATGCAGCCGATGGCCGACTCGCCCACGTTCTTGACCGCCCCCAGCCCGAAACGGATGTGTCCGTCGTCCACCCGGAACTTGTACGACGAGTGGTTCACGTCCGGCGGCAGGACCCGGATGCCGAACTTGCGGCAGGACTCGAGGAAGACGGTCATCTTCTTGGTGTCGTGCATCTCGTCGGTCATTACCGCGGCCATGAACTCGGGCGTGTGGTTGGCTTTGAGATAGCCCGTCTGGTAGGCCAGCCAGGCGTAGGCGGCGCTGTGGCTCTTGTTGAAACCGTAGTCCGCGAAACGCTCCAGCAGGTCCCAGACCTCGCGCGCCGTGTCCTCGGGAATCTCCCGCTCAGCCGCCCCGCGCACGAAGTCCACCTTCATCTGCGCCATCTCGTCATGTTTCTTCTTGCTCATGGCGCGACGCATCATGTCCGCCTGTCCCAGGCTGAAGCCGCCCACCGCCCGGGCGATCTGCATCACCTGCTCCTGGTAGACGATGATGCCATAGGTCAGCTCGAGATGCTGCTGCATCACGGGATGCAGGTAGCTGATCTCTTCGCGCCGGTGCCGGCGCTCGATGAAGGAGGGGATGTTGTCCCTCGGGCCCGGGCGGTAGAGCGCGTTCATGGCGATCAGGTCGTCCAGGCGCTCCGGCTTCAGTTTCTTCAGGTACTCGCGCATCCCCGAGGACTCGAACTGGAAGATGCCCACCGTGTCGGCGCGACCGAAGAGCTCGAAGGTCCCGGGGTCGTCCTTGTGAATCCGCTCGATGTCCAGCGTGATACCCCGTTCCGCCAGCTGGCCGAGGGTCTCCTTGATCACCGTCAGCGCGCGCAGGCCCAGGAAGTCCATCTTCAGCAGGCCCACCTCGTCGATCCAGTTGCCGTCCCACTGGGTGGTGATCTCGCCGTCCTGCCCGCCCGCCCGCTGCAGCGGCACGAATTCCTGCAGTTCGCCGGGCGTGATCACCACTCCCGCCGGATGCACGGAGGCGGTACGGTTCAAACCCTCCAGCAGCACCGCGTTCTCCCACATCCTCTCGTTGCGGGGGTCGCTGCGGATCATGGCGTCCAGCTCGGGCACCTTCTCGCGGACTTCCGGCAGCGTGACCTTGGGATTCATGGCCATGCGCTCGGGGATCAGCTTCGTGATCCGGTCCGTCTCGGGAAAACTCATTCCAAGCACCCGTCCCACGTCCTTGATCACGGCCTTGGTCTTCAAACGGCCGAATGCGATGACCTGGGCGACGTTCTCCTCGCCGTACTTCCGGCGTACGTAGTCGATCACGTCTCCGCGGTAGCGGTCCTCGAAATCGATGTCGATGTCCGGCATCGAGATGCGCTCCGGATTCAGGAAACGCTCGAAGAGCAGGTCGTACTCCAGTGGATCGATGTTCGTGATACCCAGCGCGTAGGAGACCAGCGAGCCCGCGGCGCTGCCCCTCCCGGGGCCCACCCTGATGTCGTTCGCCCGCGCGTAATCGATGAAGTCCTTGACGATCAGGAAGTAGCCCGGGAAGCCCATCTGGCGTATCACGCCGATTTCGTACTCGAGCCGCTCGACGATCTCCGGGGAGGGATTCTCGCCGTAGCGCCGGGTCAGTCCGTCGCGGCATACGCGCTCGAAGTACTGGTCCAGCCCCTCGCCGCGCCCATTCTCCGGAATCGGGAAGGTCGGCAGCTGGCGCGTGCCGAACTCCAGCGACACGTCGCACTTGCCGGCGATCTCGCGCGTGATCCTGCAGGCGTCCTCGAAACCGACGAAAGCGTCGTACATCTCGCGGGCGCTCTTGAAGTAGAGCTGGTCGGTGGAATAGCGCATGTTCCGCGGATCGTGCTGCTTCTGGTCGCGAATGCAGATGTAGATATCGTGGGCGTAGACGTGGTCGCGGTCCAGGTAATGGATGTCGTTGGTGGCTACCAGCGGAATCGCCAGCTCGTCGGAGAGTTCCTTCATCCGCGCCCGCGCCAGGTCCTCCTCCCGGATGCCGTGATTCTGGATCTCGAGGTAGAAATCGTCGCCGAAGATCTCGCGGTACTGAACGGCCACGCGGCGCGCCTCGTCCCGGTCCTCGCGCAGCAGGGCCCGGTTGACCTCGCCCGAGAGGCAGGCGGTCAGCGCCACCAGGCCTTCGTGATACTTCTTCAGCAACTCCAGGTCGACTCGCGGGCGGTAGTAGTAGCCCTCGGTGAATCCAGCGGATACCAATCGCAGCAGGTTGTGATACCCGGTAGTGTTCCTGGCCAGCAGCACCAGGTGGTAGTAGAGCGGCTTGCCGGGCTCCCGCTGCTTGTGCAGTCGGCTGCCATGGGCCACGTAGACCTCGCAGCCGATGATCGGCCTGACCCCGCGGGAGCGCGCGGTCATGTGGAAATCCAGCGTACCGTACATGTTGCCGTGGTCGGTGAGCGCAAAGGCCTCCATTTCCCGGGCCGCGGCGCGGTCCACGAGCTGCATCACGGTGGCGGCGCCGTCCAGCAGGCTGTAATGGCTGTGATTGTGCAGGTGGACGAATTCGGGCATCGGTTCCTCGGTCGGCGGTGGATTCGATCGTCAGGAGTCCACCCGGCGGACTTCCACGGGGAAGAGTAAAATACGCAGGACGGCAGACCGGGAAAAGGCCTGTTCGTCGCGTGGCGGATTTCGGCGGCGATTCCGGTGGATAAACTGTGGATGAGGTGTTTCGACCTGCCGCCGCGTCAGCGGTACCCGGGGAATGCACTCCGCGGGCGAACCGTCGCGATCCGGACGGCTTCGGAAACGGTCCTCAGCCGTTCTTCGGCCCCTGGCGCTGGATCAGCCTCCGCGCGCCCTCCAGCTCGGGCTCTTCCTCGACCCCGGCCTGAAGGCGGGCGATCTGGCGGACCCGCTGCTCGCCTTCCAGGAGCCGCACTTCAATCCGCGTGCGCGAGCCGTCCCAGCGCTTTTCCACCCCGAAGTGGCTGTCCGCGGCGGCCGCTATCTGCGGCAGGTGCGTGATACAAAGCAACTGGTGGCCCGCGGCCAGCGTCCGCAGCAGGCGTGATACGGCGCCAGCCGCCCTTCCCGACAGGCCGGCGTCGATCTCGTCGAAGACCAGGCAGCGCCCGGACAGGTGTCCCAGCAAAACGGCCTTCAGGGCCAGCATGATCCGCGACAACTCCCCGCCGGAAGCGATCTGCTCCAGCGGTCCCAGCGGGGTGTCGGGATTGGTGGAGATCAGGAAACGGGGCCGCTCGAGGCCGACAGGATCTCGCTCAGAGGCGGGCTTGTCCATGTGCACGGCAAAGGAACCGCCCTGGATGCCCAGTTCCTCCAGTAGAGGTTCCAGCGCAGCCACCAGCTTTCCGGCGCCCTCGTCGCGGGCCCGGCTGAGTTCGCCCTCCGCCTCGCGAAGTTCGGCGCCCAGTTCATCCAGTTCCCGCCCGGCTTCCTTGAGCTCCCGGTCGAGTGAATCGCCCTCCGCCAGTTTCCGCTCAAGTCCCTCGCGCGTACGCAGCAGCTCGTTCAGGCTCCCGCCGTACTTCCTGATCATCCGGTCCAGCAGCTCCAGCCGCTCGCGCACCCGGGCCAGGCGCTCCGGGTCCCATTCCAGCGTGTCCGCGCGAGCCGCCAGCAGGCGGCCGCATTCCTCCACCTGCAGCTGCGCCTCGCGCAGCATCCGCAGAGGTTCCTCCAGTTCCGCGTCCAGCCTGCAGGCCTCCGCCAGTTCGCGCTCGGCGCCGGCGATCCGGTTGTAGACGCCCTCTTCGTGTTCGTAGAGCCGCTCCGCCAGATCGTGCCCCAGGCGCTTGAGTTCCTCTACATTGGACAGAGCCCGCTGCTCGTTTTCCAACTCGGCGTCTTCGTCCGCGCGGGCTTCCAGGGCCGCGAGTTCTGCGAGTTGGAACTCCCACAGCTCGCGCTGCTCGCGCCGGCGATCCCCGCGCCGCTTCAACTCGCGGTGCCGCTCGTCGATCTTGTTCCAGTCCTCCCAGCACCGCCGGTGCCGCTCCCGCGCCGGCCGCACATACTCGAGATCGTCCAGCAGGCCGGCGTGCCGCTCGCGGTCCATCAGCCGCGCCAGGTCCCGCTGTCCGTGGAAGTCCGCCAGCAGTGGCGCCAGGCGCCGCAGATCCTTCTGCTGGACCGGCCGGCCGTTGAGCTTGAACCGACTGCGCCCCTTGGCGCCGATCTCGCGGCGCAGGCTCATCGGATTTCCTTCCGGACAGCCGAGTTCGACCGCCAGCCGTTCCACCGCCGGAGCGTCGCCGGGCTGGAAGCTGCAGTCGATCACCGTGGTCGCGCCCGGGTGCAGAACTTCGCGGTGCACGCGCGACCCCAGCGCTGCGGCGACGGCGCCCAGCAGCATGGACTTCCCCGCTCCGGTCTCCCCGGTCAGTGCGGAGAATCCCGCGGGGAAGTCCAGTTCCGCCTCGCGGATCAGCGCGAAATTCCGGATGCTCAGGTGTTGCAGCATGCAGCGGCTTCGGAGCGTCTCGCTCCTCAACTATCGTATCACGGCGACCTTGCCCGTCGCGGTTCCTCCCCCGGAGCTCACCAGCAGGAGATAGACCCCGGGCGCGACGAACTCGCCCGTGGGACCCCGGCCGTCCCAGCCCTCCTCGATCTCCTCGAGATCCAAACGGCGCACGAGCCTGCCGTCGATGTCGTAGAGGCTGACCAGCGCGTCGTTGGCCAGGCCCGCGGGCAGGATGCGCATGCGGGAATCGCCGTCCGGCCTGAAAGGATTGGGATAGGCGGCGGCCGCGGCTGCGGGCGCGGGGCCGTAGTCCTCGACGCCAGCGTCGCAAGTGAACAGGCCCAGGCTGGTGGCCACCCAGATCCGTCCGCAGCTCCCGTCCACCAGGACCCGGTTCAGGCCGATCTGCTCCAGGTCGCGGATCATCACGTTGAATTCCTCGGCGATCGCCGGCTCGTCGAAGATCACCTCATCGGGGCGGTACACGTTTAGGCCCTCGCCGGATCCCGCCCAGACCCTGTCCCGCGGATCCACCGTGATACAGCCCAGGTTCTCCGACATCAGCCCCGAGATGAACTGGATGCGGCTGAACTGCTCGACTCCGCCGTAAACAGCGCCGAAGTAGAAACCGTTGTCGGTGGCGATCCACAACGATCCTTCCGTGTCGCGCGCCAGGCCGGTGAGTTGCCCCGCTTCCTCGAGGCCGAAGTTGTACTCCGGGTCGGCCAGCTCGAATTCGCGGGAGGTCCATTGCGGAAGCTGATCGAGCTCCCAGCCCGAGAGGTGCAGGATCTTCTTGGTCTGGTCCCGGCTGTCCTTGCCGCCGACCCCGGCCCAGACGTCGAAGGGCTCCGCCGTCACCAGGTGATAGGGAAAACTTCGGGCCTGCTGCGGATAGTGCGCGCGGAAGAAGCGCTGGTCATGATTCTCGTGCCATGCGGCGGGTATCACGACCAGGAAGGAGTCGTTGATCGCCTGGTGATTGATCAGCCAGATGTTTCCCGCCGCGTCCTCCTCCACGTCGCTGACCAGCGGAAAGGTCTCGCTGGAACCGCTGTCGTTGTCGAACCCGTAGATCCGCTGCCCTTCCGGCGAGTCGTGCCGGTAACGGATCTTCTCCCCGGTCGCCGGATCCAAGCGTGTCACGCCGTTGCCCCAGGAGCCCACCCAGACGAATCCGCGGCTGTCGCACAACAGGCTGGTGGGATAGTTGCCCAGGTAACCGTAGCCGAGTCGCCAGGCCTCCCAGGCGTCACCGGCGAAACGATACAGGCCGTTGCGGTTCAGGTCCTCGGCTACTCCAGCCGCCCAGAGGCTTCCATCCGGGGCGACGCCCAGGTCCACGAACTCCTCCGCGCCGGGTATGTCCGGGCTGGACAAGTCGCCCAGGGCCGTCGCGCCGACCGGAGCCAGGCCGCCGGCCATGGCATCGGGGCGCAACGCCGCCCAAGGCTGGCCGTTCAAGTAACACAGGGAACCGCAGACGCGGTTGGAATTGTACGAACCAGGTGCCGGGCCGGAGATGTGGAAGCTGGAACCGGTATCGATTTCCCGCACCCAGACCCAGCCATCCACGTCGGCCGCCAGGGCGGCGAGTCCGTGAACGCCCTCTTCCTCCACTTCCCAGGCGCCGCCGTCGAAAGCCAGTATCGGACCGTCCCCGTTGGGATCGATCGGCGCCGCGTACAGCCGTCCGCCGCCCACGGCCATCTTCGCCCGCTCGACGGAGGCCAGCCCGCCGGGCGCTTCCCAGGTCTGGAAGGCGCCGATGTTGTCCGGGTATCCCTGGGCCCAGGCCAGACCCCGGGGAGTGGCCACAACCAGCCAGTCGTCCAGCACGGCGGAGGCCAGCACCGGGTTCTGCACCGGGAAGTCGCCGAAGACGTGCAGGTTGCGTTCCACCAGGAATTCATCGTCCTCCGGGAGGTAGCGGAAGACGGTCAGGCCCGTGCTGTGGCTGACGCTCACCCGGCCCCCGGCACCGAAAAGGTCGTAGACCTCGACGATCTGCGGATGGTCGCGGAACTCGAACATGCCCCGGGACCAGCTGTCGAGCTGGGCGTTCCAGGCGGAGATCACGCCCTCGCCGCCCGCCCAGAACAGCGTGCCCGAGCCGTCCCCGCAGACGTCGAGCAGGTCGACGCCCTTCATCCCGGCGGTGATCGAGAAATGCGTCCAGCCGCCCGTTGCGGGATCGAAGGCGTAACCGCCCCTGCTCGACGCGCCGTAGATCACGCCGTCCTGCACGGCCATTGCGCGCGTGTCGGTGTAGTCGGCGATGTGTTCCCAGCGCTCCCGGGCTGCCACCGCGAGCGGGAGCACGGCCAGGAGGCACAGGATCCGTCGCCGGGAGCGCGGTACAGTGATCATCGCCCTCGATCCGTTCCCGGGGGAGACGCGGCCCGCTCGCCGGCGGCGCCGCCGCATCCCGCGGATTATCACAGCTTGGAATACAGGTCGGCCATCTCGATGGCCCCGAGCGCCGCATCCCAGCCCTTGTTACCCGCCTTGGTGCCGGCTCGTTCCACGGCCTGCTCGATCGTGTCGGTGGTCAGGATCCCGTAGGTCACCGGCACCCCGGCGCCGAGCATTACCTGGGCCACGCCCTTGGCCGACTCCGCAGCGACGTAGTCGAAATGCGGCGTGTTCCCGCGGATCACCGCCCCCAGGCAGATCACGGCGTCCACCTGCTGCCCCTCCGCCAGGCGCGCGGCCGCCGCGGGGATCTCGAAGGCTCCCGGCACCCGCGCAAGGATCACGTTCTTATCGGAGCCGCCGTGCCTTGTGATACAATCCATGGCGCCCTCCAGCAGCTTCTCGCCGATGAAGTCGTTGATGCGCGAGAGCACGATTCCGAAGCGCTTGCCCTTCGCGTCGAGCTGCCCGTTGATTTCCTTCATCTCGAACTCCCCTGTATCGCCGGATCGTCACACGTCCAGCATGTGTCCCAGCTTGGTTTTCTTGGTGCGCAGGTACTTCTCGTTCTTCTCGTTGGGCGGCAGCACCAGCGCCACGCGCTCCACCACCTCGAGCCCGAATCCGCCCAGTCCCACGATCTTGCGCGGATTGTTGGTCAACAGCCTGATCCGGCGGATGCCCAGCGCCAGCAGGATCTGCGCGCCGATACCGTACTGCCGCAGGTCCGGCGGGAAGCCCAGCTTCTCGTTGGCCTCCACGGTGTCGGCTCCCTCCTCCTGCAGGGCGTAAGCCTTGAGCTTGTTGGCCAGCCCTATTCCGCGGCCCTCCTGGCGCATGTAGAGGACCACCCCGCGCTCCTCGCCGGAGATCCTGCTCAGCGCCGCTTCCAGCTGCTCGCCGCAGTCGCAGCGCCGCGAATGGAAGACGTCGCCCGTGAGACATTCGCTGTGCACGCGGACCAGCACGGGCTCCCCGTCGTCGACCCGGCCCTTGACCAGCGCCAGATGGTCCCGCTTGTCCACCGGCGAGTAGAAATGGTGCAGGCGGAAATCGCCGAAGGGCGTGGGCAGGTCGATCTCGACGCGCTTGACCACCTGGGACTCCTGGGAATTGCGCCAGTCGATGAGGTCCTCGATGGTGATCATCTTCAGGCCGAATGTCTCACGCACCTTCAACAGGTCGGGCACCCGGGCCATCGTCCCGTCGTCGTTCATGATCTCGCAGAGCAGTCCCGCAGGTTCGCGGCCCGCCAGCCAGGCGAGGTCCACCGCCGCTTCCGTGTGACCCGCGCGCCGCAGCACCCCGCCGCGCATGGCCATCAGGGGAAAAATGTGGCCCGGCCGCGCCAGGTCCTCGGGCTGCGTCTCGGACCGGGTCAGGAGCCTGATCGTGTGCGCCCGGTCTGCGGCGCTGATCCCGGTGCTGGTGCCCTCGCGAGCGTCCACGCTGACGGTGAAGGCCGTGCTGTGCAGGGCCGTGTTCTTGCCCACCATCAGGTCCAGGTCCAGTTCCTTGCAGCGGTCCTGGGTCAGCGGCACGCAGATCATGCCGCGCCCGTGCTTGGCCATGAAGTTGACTTTCTCGGGCGTCGCCAGGTCGGCCGCCATGATGAAATCGCCCTCGTTCTCGCGGTCCTCGTCGTCCACCACGATGACGATCTCCCCCTGCGCCACGGCCTCCAGGGCGGTTTCAATGCTGTCGAAATCCTTGTGTCCGCTCATCGCTCTTCCTGCCAGACTTGATACAGGCGTCGCCGCAAACGGCGAAGCCGGTGCGGTTAAAAACCCAATTCCTTCAACCGTCCAAAGGTCAAGCCCTCGCCCGGTTCCGCCTGCAACAGTCGTTCCAGGTACTTGGCCAGGCAATCGAACTCGATGTTCAGCATGTCGCCCGGGCGGCGCTCGCCCAGCGTCGTGGCCCGCAGGGTGTAGGGAATCAAGGCCACGCGAGCGCGGCCGCGTCCCCCGCCGGCTTTCCCGGGTCCGGCGATGGTCAGGCTCACTCCGTCCAGGCAGATGGATCCCGTCCGCGCCGCGTAGCGGTCGTATTCTTCCGGGTATGCGATCTCCCATTCCACGCCGGGTTCCGCGGGCAGCACGCGCTCGAGACGGGCCGCGCAATCCACGTGGCCCTGGACCAGGTGCCCTCCCAGCCGCGAATCCAGGCGCAGCGCCCGTTCCAGATTGACCCTCGCCCCGCGGGAGAGCCTTCCCAGTACGGATTTGCCCAGGGTCTCGGAAACGGCCTGGACGCGGAATCCGGACGGTTCGACCTGTGTCACGGTGAGACACACGCCGCCGACGGCGATGCTGTCTTCCGTCTTCAGGTCCTCGAGCACCCGGTCCGCCGCGATATTCAGTTCGCGGCCGCCGCCGGTCTCGCGGACCTCCTTGATCCGCCCGATCTCCTCCACTATCCCCGTGAACATGCCTGCTCCCGCCTTAACTCTCGGCCCGCCGGTAGACCTGCCACAGGTCCGCGCCCACCTGTCGGTGCTCGCGCAGCCGGTACTCTCCGGGCTGCAGCCTGCCGCTCACCGCGGGGGTGCCGCGACCGAAAACCCGCGGCGCCGTGATGCAGACGATTTCGTCCACCAGCCTGGAGGCGACGAAGCGGCCGTGCACACGCGAACCGCCTTCAACCAGCAACCCGTCCACGCCCTGTTCAAGCGCGGCAGCGAGGATATCCGCAATCGCCATGCCATCTTCAGTTTCGTCCAGGCGCTCGATCCCCACCCCCAGCTCCGTCAGTCGCTCTACGCGTTCCCGGGGCGCGGACTCACCGCAGAGAACGGTCAGTGGGACCTCCCGGGCGGTGGTCGCCAGCCGGCAGCCGGGCGGCAGGTCCGCCTCAGGATCGATCACGAAGCGATGCGGCCCGGGGCCCGGCAGGTCGCGCAGCGTCAGCCGCGGATCGTCGCTCAGCACGGTCCCGATCCCCACCAGGATGCCCGGGTGCAGGGATCGCAGGCGCTGCACATCGGAACGGCTTTCCGCCGAACTGATCCGCTCGGAGCGCCCGCAGTCGAGCGAGATCCGCCCGTCGAGGCTTTGCGCCCATTTGAGCGTCACCCAGGGCCGGCCGCGCTCCATGTGACTCACGAAGTTGCGGTTCAGCTCCCGGCACTCCTCCGGAAGTACGCCTTCAACGACTTCTATGCCCGCCGCACGCAGGAGCTCGAAGCCCTTTCCGGAGACCAGGGGATTGGGGTCGCGCATGCCCGCGACCACGCGGCGGATTCCCATGTGCGTGATCAGTTCGCAGCAGGGCGGGGTCTTTCCGTGATGGACGCAGGGTTCCAGGTTGACCACCAGTGTGGCGTTCCGGCAATCCGCGTCCGCCGCCGCGGCCAGGCATTCGGCCTCGGCATGCGGTCCGCCGCAGTACCGGTGCCGGCCTTCGCCGATCCGCCGGCCTTCCCGGACCAGCACCGCCCCGACCAGCGGGTTGGGCGCCACGCTTCCCCGTCCCCGGGCGGCAAGCTCGAGGCTTTCTTTCATCCAGCGAAGCCAGTCGGCGCCGGCGTCCTGTGTCACGCTATTCTCCCTCGCCTACCGTCGATCCTCACGCGGACCGGGCGATCCAACCGCAGCGGAGCATTATCTGGTTGTTCGGGGAAGCGATAAGGGGAAGGTCGTGGCCCGCAGCGGGAATCCGCTGCGCGACGCCCTCCCTGGAGGTGCCGGGTCACGAAGCGAAGCCGCAAGCTTGGCGCGATCGACGACCGGTCCCGTCCCAGGGGCGCAGACCGGACGCAACCGGCGTGTTTCAGCGATTCGGCCTTCGATCCTCTCCCATCCGGGCTTTCACCGTCGGCATCCGAGTTCCACGGATTCCATTCCCGAATCCGACTCGCAGGTCGATGCGGGAATTCGCGGGCTTTCACCGCCGGCAGGGAATTTCACCACTCCCCGAGAACCGATCCACCGCCGGCTCCGCACCACGCGAGTCCCGATCGGATCGACCGGCGCGGAGTCTTCGGCCACAGAATATAGCAAAGCTGGAAGTCTGTCCGACAACCTTCCGCAAGTCGCGAATCCGGGGCGCGGCTCGGGTGCATGTCCTAACTTGGGCGCAACGCAAGCGGGCGATCCCGCTTTGCGCGACGAAAGGAGGGCCTGCAAGGGGCGATGCAGATCCACTGGCGCGGCGTGCTGCGCAAAATGCGCGTGTCACATGAAGACCCGGTGTCCTACCGGCTGGTGGACGCCTCCGGCACCGGCGACGAGGGCCTGCCGCTGAACGAACTGCTCGGGCGCCAAGTGCGCCTGGCCTGCTCGGGCGAGCTGCGCTGCATCCACTGCGGCAGGGCCACCCGCAAGCCCTATGGCGAGGGTTCCTGCTATCCCTGCTTCCAGAATCTGCCTCAGAACGACATCTGCATCGTCAAGCCGGAGTTGTGTCACTTCGGCGACGAGGGGAATCCCTGCCGCGATCCGGAATGGGGCGAAAGGAACTGCTTCAGTCCACACCTGCTGTACCTGGCGGTTTCCTCGGGCCTGAAGGTGGGCATCACGCGGCGCCTGAACGTTCCCGATCGCTGGATCGACCAGGGCGCCAGCCGCGCCCTGCCCGTGCTCGAGCTGCCCGACCGGATCAGCGTAGGCCTTCTCGAGCACGAACTCGCCCGGTCCTACAGCGATCGCACGCAGTGGCAGCGGATGCTCAGAAACGAGGTGCCCGAGGTCGACCTGGCGGCCGAACGGCAGCGCCTGCTGGACAACCTGCCGGCGACGGATTCGGAAGCGGTCCCCGTGGAAGCGTCCGTGTTCCAGTTCAACTACCCCGTGCTGGAGTGGCCGCGAAAAGTGCGCTCGCTCAACCTGGAAAAGGCGCCGGTAGCGGAAGGCCGCCTGCTGGGCATCAAGGGCCAGTACCTGATCCTCGACTCGGGCGTGCTGAACATCCGCCGCAACAGCGGCCGCTGCGCCACACTGCACGTAGAATGAAGGCTGATCGATGAGTTCTCGATCCCTGCAGCTTCTGACGGCTTGCCTGACCTTGTGCGCATCGCTTTGCCTTCGTGATGCAAGGGCGGAACTCTCGCCGGGAGGCGAGCCCTCGATCGCCGTGGCGCTGGGCGGCGGGGCGGCCCTGGGCTACGCCAGTCTGGGCGTGCTGCAGGTACTCGAGGAACAGGACCTGAGGCCGGACCTGGTACTGGGCACTTCGATGGGCAGCCTGGTGGGCGGGCTCTACTGCTCGGGGATTCCGCAGGACACGATCCTGGGACTGGCCGAGAAACTGGACATCTTCAAGTTGATCGACTGGAAGCTGGGCGGACTCGGCTTCTTCGAATGGAAGAAGGTGCGCAAGCGGCTGGATCCGGTGGTCGGCGGCCTGCGGATCGAGGATTTGCCGCTGCCCCTGGTCTGCGTGGCCACCGACCTGATGACGGGCGAACGGGTAATGCTGCAGGAGGGCCCGCTGGTAGACTGCATGCTGGCCTCGGCGACGGTTCCCGGCTTGTATCACCCCGTGGAGCTGGACGGACGCCTGCTGATCGACGGCGGGCTGGTGGACGAGGTGCCCGTACTCAGCGCCCGGGACTGCGGCGCGGAGTTCGTGATCGCCGTGGACGTGTCGCATCCCCTGCTGGGCGAGGAGATGAACGGTCCCTTCGACGTGATGCGCCAGTCCTACTTCATCATCCAGCTGCACAATGTGAATCACCGCCGCTCATTGGCCGACGTGGTCATCCGGCCGGACCTGGAAGGCCTGGATTTCCATCGCTTCGGCAAGGTGGAGGAAACCGTGCTGGCCGGCCGCAAGGCGGCCCTGGCAGCGCTGCCGGAGATACGCGAAAAACTGGGCGACGCCACCCCCGGAGGAAGCTCCCGGGAAAAAAACGGGAGAGAATGATGAGTAAGGAACTCGAGCACCGCCTGATCCACATCGAAGAGAAGCTGGCCCGCCTGGAGCGCTTGGTGGAACAGCTCAACCAGGCCACCACCGACCAGGAGCTCCGCCTGGAGAAAGTGCAGGCCGTCGTGGAAGGTGGTATCACGCGCCGTCCGACGGGGGAGACCCCGGATGGGGAACGGTAATCCCGTTCCATCCCCGCCATGAATGACGGCAGCACAGGGCAGGCGGCGCTGGAAGTATTGCGCCGGACCTTCGGCCACCACGGCTTCCGCGGCTCGCAGGGCGAGATCATCGAGCGCGCGCTGAGCGGCGGCCACAGCCTGGTGCTGATGCCCACGGGAATGGGCAAGAGCGTCTGCTACCAGGTCCCCGCCCTGCTCGGGGATGGTCTGACGGTGGTGGTCTCGCCCCTGATCGCCCTGATGAAGGACCAGGTGGACGCGCTCCGCGCGAAGGACGTGGACGCCGTCTACGTCAATTCCTCGCTCGACCGGGCCGCGCGCGAGGACCGCTACCGCTCGCTGGCCGAGGGACGTCACCGGCTGCTCTACGTGACGCCTGAGCGGTTCCGCAAGTCCGACTTCCTCGAATCCATCTCCCGCCGATCGATCTCCCTGCTGGCCGTGGACGAGGCCCATTGCATCAGCGAATGGGGCCATGATTTCCGTCCCGACTACACGCGGCTGCGGGAGATCCGCGAGACGCTGGGCGCGCCGACGACGATGGCGCTGACCGCCACCGCCACCCCCGAGGTCCAGGAGGACATCCTGCGCCAACTCGGACTGGAGGCGGGCGAGGTCCGCCTGTATCACGAGGGCGTGGAGCGGCCCAACCTGGCGCTGCAGGTCCACCACGCCGGCGACGAGGGGAAGAAAGTCGAGCGGATCCTGGAACTCGCGGAAGCGGCCCGAGGATCGGTGATCGTCTACTTCGCACTGATCAAGACCCTCAGCCGCTTTTCCGACCTGCTGATCGGTCGCGGCCTGAACCATACGGTGTATCACGGCAAACTCGAGGCCGATCCCCGCAGGCGGATCCAGGATGCCTTCATGTCCGGGCGGCGGCGGGTGGTGCTGGCCACCAACGCCTTCGGCCTGGGCATCGACAAGGAGGACATCGGGTTGATCGTGCACGTGCAGGTGCCGGGATCCCTGGAGGCCTACATGCAGGAGATCGGTCGGGCCGGGCGCGACGGCAAGCCCGCGCGCTGCGCGCTGCTCTACGACTCCGACGACCTGCTGATCCAGATGGACTTCGTGGAATGGGCCAACCCCACGGCGGACTACCTGGGCAAGCTCCTGTCCTGCCTGCTCGAAGCGCCAGAGGAAATCAGGCACGATGGCCGCGAATACCTCGCCGGACGGCTGGCCTGGAAGCAGCGCAGCGATTCCCGGCTGGACACGGCGCTGAACCTGCTCGACCGCCACGGGGTCACCGAGGGACAGCTCGACGAGGGCACCCTGAAGGTGATCGGCGACCTGCCGCCCCTGCTGTCCGACGAAGAGCTGCGCGAGGAGAAGCGCCGCGTGGACCTGTTGCGCCTGCAGCAGGTGGTGGAATACGCCTCCCTCGACTCCTGCCGGGCGGCCTCCCTGCACGAGTACTTCGGCTTCCCGGAAACGGGAAAGTGCGGGCGCTGCGATGCGTGTACGGGATCCAACGCTGATTTGTGATGCAACCCTTTCACGTCCCCCAGCGGCCATCCGGGGCTCATGGTCTCAACTCTGGCTCCAGTGTGCCCGCCGGGCAATTTCCCGCCCCCCAACAATCCCCCCACCTTTCCCGTGGTATTCGCTTTATTATCCCCAGGTGCACTACCCTTCCGCATCCCTGGGGGTCAGCATGGCCAAAGAAAAGATCGGCATCGAAAAACTAGTCCAGCGCCAGGCTCGTCTCTTCGAGCTGCGCAAGCGGCTCCAGCAGCCCGAGCGCATCAGTTCCCCACCCTTCATCACCGTCTCGCGCGAGTTCGGCTGCGTGGGCTTCAGGCTGGGCCTGGCCCTGCTCGAGCAGCTCAACGCCGGCAAGATGGAAGAAGAGCAGTGGGCGATCTACGACCGCCGGGTTTTCGAATTCATCGAGGGCGACTCGGAAACCAACCGCAAGTTCTTCGAGGAGCACGTCCAGCGCCGGAACCTGGAATTCGAGGAATACCTGCAGACCACCTTCGGCGCCAGCCCTTCCGACCTCGCGCTGTTCAACCGCTGGGCCAGCGCCATGCGCAACCTAGCGCTGGCCGGGCGGGCGATCTTCGTCGGCCGGGCTTCCAGCCTGGTGACCCGCGACCTGAGCGGCGGCATCCACATCCGCGTGGTGGCGCCCTTCGAGTGGCGCGTCGTGGAACACGCCCGGCTGAACGAGCTCTCGGAGACCGAGGCCAAGACCGTCACGCGGCTGAAGGACCGCGAGCGCTACGAGTTCATACAGCGCTACTTCGACGCCGACCCCGCCGATGTGACACAATTCCACATGGTGCTGAACAACGCGCTGATTCCACAGCCGCAGATGGTGAAAATGGTGCTGGCGCTGCTGGACGGCCATTCCTGAGCGATACAACCACTCGGAGCGGCGATCATGCCCGGTTCCCAACCCGACCACGAGGATCCCCGGCCACCCTACGATGGCGCCCATGAACTGAATCCAGTCGGCGGGGAGGCGGACTCCGGCGGCGACCGCTCTCCTGCCGCAACACGGAACGGCCAGGAGCTCTTCGAGCACGCGCCGGTCAGCCTCTGGCGCGAGGACCTTTCGCTGGTCAAGCATCACATGGACGCCCTGCGCGCGCAGGGCGTCGAGGACTTCCGCGCATTCTTCGAAGAGCATCCCGAGGAAGTCCTCCGCTGCGTCGGCATGGTGCGGATCCTCGACGTCAATCGGGCCACCCTCGAGCTGCACGGCGCGAAGAGCAAGGATGAACTCCGCGCTTCGCTGGACAAGGTCTTCACCGAGGAATCCGTCGCCACCGTCCGCGAGCTGTTGATCGCCCTGGCCGACGGCGCAACCACCTTCGAGGCGGAGAGCGTCAAGCGCACCCTGAGCGGCGAGCGCCTGCAGATCCTGCTGAAACTGTTCCTCGATCCGCAGGCCTCCGACTGGGACCTGGTCCACGTGGCGATCACCGATCTGACGCGCCTGCGGCAGACGGAAGAGGCCCTGCGCGACAGCGAAACCCGCTTCCGCGGCCTTTCCGAGGCCTCCTTCGAGGCGATCTTCATCTCCGAGAAGGGAATCTGCCTGGAGCAGAACCAGACCGCGGAACGGATGTTCGGCTACTCGCTCTCCGAGGCGGTGGGCCGCCAGGGAACCGACTGGATCGCTCCCGAGGACCGCGAACTGGTAATCGGCAACATGCTTACGGGCTACGAGGAACCGTTCCGGGCCACCGCCCTGCGCAAGGACGGCAGCACCTTCCCGGCCGAACTCCGCGGACGGATGATGGAGTACCGGGGCCGCCAGGTGCGGGTCACAGTCCTGCGCGACATCAGCGAGCGGGTGCGCACGGAAGAGGCCCTCAGGGCCAGCGAAGAGCTCTTCCGGACGCTGTTCAGGCACGCCAGTGATGGTATCCTGACCGTGGATCCCTACGACGCCCGGGGGCCGGTAATCGCGAACGTCAACGAAACCGCCGCCCTGCGACACGGCTATACGCGCGACGAGATGCGCGGAATGCGTATCACGGATCTGGACGCCCCGGAGCAGCGCGGGGAGATCCGGCAGCGCCTCCTGAAAATCATGTCGGGCGAAGCCGTGCAGTTCCAGACGATTCACATGCACAAGGACGGCGGCAAGATTCCGCTGGAGGTCTCCGCGCAGCTTGTGGAAGCGGGCGGGAAGCAGCTGATTCTCAGCATCGAGCGGGACATCCGCGAGCGTCTGAAGGCCGAGGATGAGCGTCTAGCGCTGGAGCGCCAGCTCCAGCACGCCCAGAAACTGGAAAGCCTGGGCATCCTGGCCGGCGGGATCGCCCACGATTTCAACAACATCCTGATGGCCGTTCTGGGCAACGCCGACCTGGTGCTCAGGGACCTCCCCCCCGACGCGCCGGGTCGTTCGAATATCGGCGAGATCGCCACGGCCGCGCGACGGGCGGCGGACCTGACCAAGCAGATGCTGGCCTATTCCGGCAAGGGCCACTTCATCACCGAGTCCATCCGGCTGAACCGCTTCGTCGAAGAGATGAGTCACCTGCTGGAGGTGGCGATTCCCAAGAAGACGCGTATCACATACAACTTCGCCCGGGACCTGCCCCGCTTCAAGGGCGATCCCACCCAGATCCGGCAGGTGATCATGAACCTGATCACCAACGCGGCGGAGGCCATCGGAGAGGATTCGGGCGTGATCACCTTGTCCACGGGCGTGAAGGACTGCGACCGCGCCTGCCTGGACGCCACGGAAGCCGCGGCGCTGGCCGGCCTGGAAGAAGAGCTGCCCGAAGGCCGCTATGTCTGGCTGGAGGTCGCCGATACCGGTTGCGGAATGGACGAAGGGACGCGGAGAAAGGTCTTCGATCCCTTCTTCTCAACCAAGTTCGCCGGTAGAGGTCTGGGTATGGCCGCCGTACTGGGCATCGTGCGCGGTCACCGGGGAACGCTGCGGATCTTGAGCGACCCCAGCGGCGGAACGGTTCTCAGGGTTTACTTCCCCACGTCCGCCGAGGCCTCCGAGGATCAGGCGCCGGTCGCGGAACCGAGGGTTCTGCAGGATGAATGGCGGGGCAGCGGGACGGTGCTCGTGGTGGACGACGAGGAAGTTGTGCGCAGCATCGCCGCCAAGATGCTGCAGCGGATCGGTTTCGACGTGCTCGAGGCGGGGGACGGCAAGGAAGCCCTGGAACAGCTTCAGCGGCACGGCGACGAGATTCGCTGCGTGCTGCTGGATTTGACAATGCCCCAGATGGACGGGGAGGAGACCGTGCGCGAGCTGCGCCGGACACACGGCAAGATCAGGGTGGTCCTCTCCAGCGGGTACACGGAGCAGGAGGTTTCTCCCCGTTTCGCCGACCTGGGCATCGACGGCTTCATCCAGAAGCCCTATCGACTGCAGGCCCTTTCGGACCAGATGCGCGAGCTGGTCTGAGGAAAGGGGAACTAAACGCGCCACAAGTTCGAGTGCGACGACACGCCATGAAGTATCCGTGCTGCATCCTCTACGCCCTGTCGCTTCTTGCCCTGGGCGGCGCACGCGCCTTCGTGATCCACGTTCCGCAGGACTACCCGGCGATCCAGCTGGGGATCAACGCCGCCGCGGACGGCGACACCGTCCTGGTAGCCTCCGGCGAGTATCACGAACACCTGAACTTCCTGGGTCGCAACATCGCGCTGATCGGGGAGGAGGGCGCCGCCCAGACTGTCCTGGACGGCGACAGCGCCTCGGTGGTGATCACGCTTTCCGGCGGGGAGGACTCCACCGCCGTGATCCAGGGCTTCACCATCCGCAACGGCCTGGCCCATGACCAGGACCAGGCCGGAGGAATTACCGTCAACGGTGCGGCGCCGACGATCCGCGAAAACGTGATCACGGGAAACCACCACTTCGAACACTTCAATCACACGACCGCGGGCGTGTACGTCGACGGCTGCGCGCGGCTGTTCGACAACGAGATCTCCGGCAACAGCGCCGCCGGCGTGGAGATTCACCATGACAGCGGGGCCTTCCCCGGGTGGGTGGCCCGGATCACGGGAAACCTGATTTCGGGGAACCTGGGCACCGGCCTGATCTCCTACGGCCCGGCGGACATCCTGTACAACACGATCGAGAACAACGTCTCCGAATTCGCGAACGGCGGCGGGGCCTCGCTCAATTTCGGCAATCCCCTGAATTTCGAGCACAACACCGTGGCCCACAACCGGCTGGGACAGCCGGACCATCCCGTGAATTACGGAGCCGGATTATGGCTGAACTACCCGGCCCACGTGAACGACAACCTTTTCCTGGAAAACACCGGGGCTTTCTGCGGGGGCGGGATCATGGTGGCCACTCCCGACCTGCTGAATTTCAGCCGCAACCAGTTCATCCGCAACGAAGCCTACCTGTACGGCGGGGGTCTCGCCGGGAACTACGAGCTCGAAGAGATCCGGTGCTACGACAACTACTTCCTGGAGAACAGCGCCCTGGAGGGCGGAGCGATCGGAATACCCAACGCAATGATGTTCGTACAGCGGAACTTCTTCGTGCGCAATTCGAGCGACTCCAATACCTATTGCGGCGTGCTGACGATGTACGAGGGCTGGTCGATCATCCTGAACAGCGTGTTCTTCGAAAACAATGCGCGCTCGGCCTTGTTGTATTCCGAGTACGGCTACAGCATCGCCAATGTTTTTCTCGGCAATCTCACCACCTACCTGATTCTTTACGACGAGTTCTCGGCGGGCTGCAACATCCTGTACGACAACGCTTGCGGCGACTCCTTTCCGATTGGCGTCTGGAACATGGGCTACAACCGGGTGAACGACCCACTGTTCTGCGACCCCGACTCGCTCGACTTCCGGCTGCAGGAGGATTCGCCCTGCTGGACGGAAAATTGCGGCGTGGTGGGCGTCCTTGACCTGACCTGCGAGGGCGTGGGCGTCGAGCCGCCGGATTTGGCCTCCGCGAGGCCCTCGGACTTCCGCCTCGGGGCGCCCTATCCCAATCCTTTCAATCCTGTTGCGCATGTGCCGTACTCGCTGAGCGCTCCGGCGAAAATCCGCCTGGCGGTATACGACCTGCTGGGGCGCGAGCGGATCAAGCTGGCGGAAGGATTCCGGGCGGCGGGCGAGCACGTCGCCGTGTTGCTGGGAGCGGACCTCTCCGCCGGCGTCTACCTGATCAAGCTGAGCGCGGGGGAGCAGCAAAGTATCCGCAAGTGCCTGCTCCTGAAGTAAGAGCCGCCCGAGGATCGAATCCTGCAAGCAAGCAACAAATTGCCCGAGCGATGATCCGCGCGGATTCGCCGTCATGCCCGATTGGATCTCCTGAGATCTGATCTACTTCCATTATTACTTCTTACTTCTATTACTTCGGCACTTCCACTGGAGCAATTTTTCCGCTAGTGTCCTATATGTTGCCGAAATCTTGCGAATAATTGCTCTGCATTCCAAAATAGTGCTTGACATTTTGTTCGCGAAGCCTTTTGTTACTGTGTGACGAAGCCGACCGCTGAACGGATCCTGCTACAAACGGAACATCGGACCATGCAGAACAGCGCGCCAGACGGCCTACCCAGCTTCTTTTCCCCTTCGGGATCGATCAATCCGGGCGACGCCCTGACGGCGGTCCGGACAGACAGCCACTGGGTCGACGCCGTCACTCACGTTTCCCTTTTCGTGGGCCGCGACATCCCCGACACCCGCCAGCAGTTCGAAGCGCTGCTGAGGCTGGAAAGCGATCCCGCGCACCGGGCCGTCCTGTATGCCGGAATCGCCCGCTGCCTGAACAGCCAGATGCGGCTGGTCCGCGGCGCCGAGCTGCTGGGCCAGGCCTGGGCGCTGCTGGACGATCGGTCGCCCGATTGCCGCGCATTCGTGCTGCTGGAGATGGTTCGTTTCCTGGTGCTCGCGGGCAACTGGGACAGCGCGCGTCTCCTGCTGGGCGAAGTGAGGCGCCTGACGCAGAGCGAGTACCTGCTGCGGCTGGCCGAATACTATCGCCTGGCCGGGCGCGCCAGCCAGGGCGACACGAGCGTGATGACCGACCTGGAACGTTCCGCGGAGTGGTTTCTCCAGGAAGGGCAGAAGGCCAGCGTAGCCGCCCACTGGCGGATGATCGCAGCCCTGCGGCGCATGCAGGGCGACGAGGCCGGAGCGGAAGAGCTTTATACTCGTGGATTGGCCCTCTGCGGCAACCGCGAGCTGCAGTTCTGCCTGGCCCTGCTGCACAACGACCTGGGATTGATGCGCTTTCAGCAGGACCGACCTGTAGAGGCTCACGAGCACTTCGACCTGGCGCTCGAGCTGGCGGAGTACCCCTACTCGCGCATCGATTCGCTCGACCTGAAGGGGCGTTGCCTGCGCGATGAGGGCCGGTACCGCGAGGCTGTGATCTGTCTCACGGACGCACTGAACACGGCCCTTCGCGAAGGGACCATGATCATCGTGCCCGCGCTCTGCCTTTACCTGGGAGAGTGCCACGAGCGCCTGGACGAGAGCGCCCAGGCCGGGCACTTCTACCAGCGCGCCTACCAGAGCGCGGTCGAGTTGCTGGAACACGGTTTCCCGGCGACGGCCACGCGCCTGCGGGCGATCCGCGAGCACGTGCGCTTCACGGGAGAACACCCGGTCGCCGCAGAGCGGGCTCTAAACCCGGGATCCGCTCCACTCGGCGACGGGGGAGTTGAACAGGATTACAGCTTCGTCCTGTCTCACACGCTGAAGGAAATCCGAACGATTTTCCAGAACGCGCTGCTCGACGTCACCGTGCAGCGCTTCGGCACTCAGCGGGAAAGCGTTCTGCGGTTGGGTATCGCCGAACGCACCGCGGGAAACGTCCGCCGGCGATTCCGGGAGCTGGGAACCCCGGATCCGCCGGCCGCGGTGGTTGAATTCGTCAGTCGGAACCTGGACCTCGGTTGGAAAGAAATGAACCGCAAATTCGACGGGAAGGTGCTTGCCTGGCTGCACGCGTACTACAGGGGCGACCGGCGCAGGATGAGCGAAGAGCTGGGTCTCAGCTATTCGCATCTCTCGGCGCTGGTTAACCGCACGCGGCAGAAGGACGCCGACCCGGCTGAAGAGGAGAGGCAATGATGAAATCCTTGTTCAAGACCGCGGCAGGCGTCTTCCTGCTGGCCCTGTACGGCTCCGCTTCGGCGGCCATGCTGGCTGGACAGGCGCTGGACGCCTTCACCGAGGAGGGGATTCCGGGTGTCGAAATCTTCCTGGGGAGAGATCCCTTCGACGCACATTCCACGGTCACCGACGAGAGCGGACATTTCCTGTTCGAGGACATCGAACCGGGGCCGTATCACATGTTCGCCGTGCACGACGCGTACGAGGATTACTTCGACCCGCAGGTAATCGTAGAGCAGGGCGAAAACTTCTACACCTTCGCCATGATGCCCCTGAACGAAACCGATCCCGACGCCTGGCTCGAGGGGCACGCCTTCGACGCCGAGACGGGCGAGCCGCTCGAGGGGGTGGAGATCCTGGCCCCGGTGGGCGCCACGGACGAGACCACCTTCACCGACGAGAATGGCTATTACCTGCGCGGCGAACTCTTCTCCGGCCACAACATCTTCCACGCGGTGAAGGAAGGCTATCACCCGCACATGGTGCACGATTTCTGGCTGGACGAGGGCGCCAACGAGTACGACTTCGTGATGCATGCAGTGGGCCAGGGGGAATGGGCCAGCCTGGCGGGCATCGTGCTGGCGCCGACTCCCGACGGTGAACTGATGCCCGTGCCCGACGCCCTGGTGGAGATCTACCGCGACGACTGGCATCCGCCCCAGCAGACCGTCACCAACGACGAGGGCCTGTTCTTCTTCGAGGAACTGGTTGCGGGGCCCGCCGCCCTGCACGTGACCGCCTGGGAATTCCAGCCGCACTGGCAGGAACTATGGCTGGAGCCCGGCGAGAACGAGGTGGAAGTTGTTCTCGAACCTTTCGCCGGTGATTGGGCCGTGCTGGCCGGCCTGGTGATAGCATTCACCGAGGAGGGCGAGTTCCCAGTTCCCGGGGCGCTGGTGCACATCTCCCAGGATCCCAACCAGGATCCTTGGGAGACCTGGACCAATGAGGAGGGCCATTTCTTCTTCGACGGCCTGGTGCCCGGACCGGCGGCCCTGCACGTGATGCACGAGGATCTTGGCGAACAGTGGCAGGAGCTCTGGCTGGAACCGGGCGAGAACCACACCGTGGTGGTCTTCGGGCAGAACGAGGAATGGGCGGTACTGGCCGGCGTCGTCGCCGCTCCCGGTGACAACGGCGAGCCGTTTCCCCTGCCCGGCGCCATGGTGCAGGTGTTCCGGGGCGACTTCCCCTCGGAGCCGGTGTTCACCAACGAGGAAGGACAGTTCTTCATCGACGGGCTGACTGCCGGTTCGGCCCTGCTCCACGTGATGCATCCCGAGTTCCATCCCTACTGGAACGAAATATTCCTCGAACCCGGCGAGAACGAGATCTTCGTCCTGCTGGAGCACGGGGACCAGGTCCATGAAATCGAGGGCATCGTCCTGGACAGGATCACGCGCGAGCCGGTTCCGGGCGCAACGCTCACCCTTGTTCCGGGAGACGGTCCCGAGCCCGTCTGGAACGCGGCAAGCAACGATGACGGCTATTTCTGCTTCGGCGAGATCGATTTCGAGGCCGAGTTCTTCATCCTCACGGCCTACAAGGAAGGTTACTTCCTGGAAGAAATGGAAGTCTGGCCCCACCATCCCTGGGGCACCTGGGTCGAAGTCTTCATGACTCCCGAGTACGCGGACGACCTGGGCGTCCTGGCCGGGCGTGTCACATTCGAGGGCGACGGTAGACCGGTCTTCGCCATCGTCGAGGCCTTCAGCGCGGATCCCGACCAGCCCCTGAGCTTCTTCGACGAGACGGGGCCGGCGGGATACTACGAGATTCCGGTTCTCGCGGGCGACTACTTCGTGGCCTGCCACGTTCCGTACCAGAACGAGAACGGCGAGGAAGAATGGTACACCGAGTTCTGGGACGACGCCCTGGAGCTGGACGAGGCCACGATCATCGAAGTGGAACCGCAGCAGGTGATCGTGGACCTCGACTTCGGCATCCCCGATCCCCAGCTTGACCAGATCACGGTGCTGGTCAGCGGTCGCGTGGAGGACGAAGACGGCGAGCCGATCTCCGGCGCTGAAATCAATTTCTGGACCTCGGACGACGAGCTGCTCGAATCGACCGCCTGGTCCGACGATGACGGCTACTACGACGCGACAGTACTGCTCGACCGCCTGCCCATCGTGCCCTTCGCCATCTCGGCCGAGAGTCCCGAGTACGACATGCAGTTCTTCGCCGGCGCCGAATCCTTCAACACGGCCACCCAGTTCTACTTCAGCGACGACGGCGGCATCGCCAACGTGAACTTCGCCCTCGCCGCGCAGTCCGCCATCGGTTTCGCCATCGGCGGTCGCGTGCTCGACGAACAGGGAAATCCGCTTTCGAGCGCCCTGGTGGCCGCGCTCAACCCGGACGGCAGCTACGTGACCACGGTCAGCGCCGACGCTGAGGGCAACTTCGACTTCACGCACCTCGACACGGAAGAAGTCGCACTGCTGTATTACGCGCCCGGCCATGCCCCGCGGTTCTCCGGCGGCGGCTACAGCCTGGACGGCGCCACGGCCTTCAGCGAGGCCGAGGACGGCACCGAGCAGGACCAGGTCCTGGCCGCCGTGAACGGCGCCATGGGCCAGAGCCTGCTGGTGGGCACGGTGCGCGACGAAGAGGGTACTCCCCTCGCCGGCGCCGTCGTGGTGCCGCACACTTCCGGCATGGGCGACCTGCGCTTCGCCTTCTGTGACGCCGACGGCCAGTATGCCATCGAGGGTCTGCTGGACGCCGCCGAATACACGGTGGAGATCAGCCTGGACGGCTATTACAGCGCCAGCGAGAGCGTGACGACCGATTCGAACCAGTCGCTGACCAACATCCTGGATGCGACCCTGCAGGAGCGCTCCGAAACCGCAGTCGATCCTCAGGCCGCCGCGCCGCTGACCCTGAGGCTGGCGCAGAACCATCCCAACCCATTCAACCCGAGCACGGTAATCCGCTACACGCTGCCGGTGCAGTCGCAGGTGAGCCTGCGGATCTACGACCTGCGCGGCGCGCTGGTGGACGAGCTGGTGAACGGGGTGCGGGCGGCTGGAGAGCACCGCGCGACCTTCGACGGTTCCGGCCTGGCCTCGGGCCTGTACTTCTACCAGCTCGAAGCAGGTGATACGAAGCTGCAGGGCAAGATGACCCTGCTCAAGTAGGACACGAGACCGATAGACCCGAAACCGCCTGAATCGAAAACCCCGGCGCCGCGATGCGCCGGGGTTTCTTGTGTTACGGGATCCCCTGTTTCACCATTCGTCGGTCAATCGATGGGAACACGGCCCCCTCGGCCCGCCGGCCGTGCGTCTCACTTGGTCCCGGACGATTTTTCCGCGGTACGACGAAACGATACTCCCGCCCTCTCGCAGGCCTATTCGTCGTAGAACACGCTGCTCGCCTTGATCCGAAAGCGATGGAATTCCGTGTCATCCGGCAAGGGTACGACATATCCCAGCTCATGGGCCGTGGCCATGTATGCGAAGGAGCTGTCCGGGTCGGGCGAGTGCTCGATTTCGTAGGAAGACACGTACATTTCGTGGCCTTCCACCGACTGGCTCACCCTTTCCCAGGACAGCAGGATCAGCTCCTGCTCCGGTAGATACTCGATCTCTACCAGGGGACTCGCGGGAGTGGAACGCGGGCGGGCCTGCGGCGGGCAGACCTGCCCTCCATTGAATCCGGGAAAATCAACTACGGGGCAATCGAGGGGCGGCGGACCCAGGCCATACCCAAAGGTGTAGTAACGGAAATCGGATTGGTACTCGTCACCGCACAGAATCTGCAGTTCCAGCGACCAGCCCGGCCAGCTCTGGCTCAACGTATCCTCGAGATTGAAGGTTGCCACCCACGTGGGCGGATTGCCGATGGGGTAATCGATGCTTGTGGCGGACCAGACATTATGATAACCGGGAAAAGGGCCGATGTCGGCGAGCAGGTCCATTACGATCGCATTCTGCGGCAGATTAGCGGGATTTATTCTGAAGACGACCATCGCTTCCGTACCGCTCGACAGAAGCCCGGTCAAGAGCATCATCCACATTACGAGTCTCATCGTTCTCTTCCTTTCGGAAACAGTTCCACCGTCCGATTCCGGCTGGGCTTGCCGGCGGGTGATTCCTACGGTATGATCCAGTCGAAATCATCAAATCCGCCATCGACCCTGAGGACATAGGATTCGCCAGGAGTGAAGAAGACCATCCCATAGGCGAACGGCCAAACATGCGACATCCACGCAGGATGATCGTAGATGTACATTCGCATGTCTCCTGTTTGCATCTCCGGGGGCGCGCTGGCGGATAATCCCAGATCATCGGATCCGAAGTCGATAACGTTCGGATAACCACTGCCGAAGCCGGAATACTGCGTTCCCATCAACGGGTAGCAGCGCTTGAATAGGAAAGGTTCAACGGGGGTGTGATCACCGATTATGGTAAGCGTGATCGCGGTGCCGTGCGGGTTGAAATAGGCGTAGAAGGTCTGGTAGTCCAGTGTTACATCGCACATCATGGATCCCTGCTGTACCGGCAGATCCACGTGGACGAATTTCGAGTATCCCATGAACAACGGGTCGATGATGGCGATGCTCTCCCCGGCACCGGCCGGTACGAAATCGCCGAAGGTGAGGTCGTCCGCGGGATATGGACTGAAGGCGTACCACCCGGGCTGGATCGTATGTACGATGGTGATTCTAACGTTGGAAAAATCCGGATCGGATGCTCCGCTCTTCATGCCGGTGTCGATATCGTTCGACTCGAAAAACCTGGCTACTGCGCTCACCGGGACATCCCCGCCCCATGCAAGGTTCGAGATCGCCGCACCAAGGAGTAAGGTAGACACGCATAGCAAGTGCATGATTCCTCCCGCTCGAACTGGATGATCTATTTTGCAGCGAATGCCGTGTAGCTTGATATGAGTTTATGGCAAGATGCTGCCATGCGCAATTGAAAACCGCCGCTGATTCCCGGCATATCGAGAGTATCCAAGCTGTGCCGGAGTGTGCGGAAAACCGAATGTACGCAATAAGTAGTCGCCCCTGAGAAATCCTCTAGAGCATTGGTTTCATAGGCTTTACGGAGAGA
>CAZMSD010000030.1:0-50548 GCA_964568855.1 uncultured Bacteroidaceae bacterium
CGGAACTGCGCCCGCGCGAGACCAGGCGCCTGGCCGAGCTGGGAATCGACGGGGGCAGCCTGGCCATGGATCCCAAAGGCGACTTCGTGCTGGTCCTGTCCTCGGAGGGCGCGCTGAGCAGGGTCGATCTTGAGGACGGGAAGGTCGACCCGGTGCCGTATTCCGCGGAGCTGACGCTGCGCCAGGGCCGGGAATGGGAGTACTTCTTCGAGCACATCTGGCGCCAGGTGCGCGAGAAGTTCTACGTGGCAGACCTGCACGGGACGGCCTGGGACAGCCTCCGCGCCGCCTACCGGCGCCACCTGCAGGGCGTCGACAACCTGCACGACTTCGCCGACTGCCTCTCGGAGATGCTGGGCGAGCTCAACGCCTCGCATACCGGAGCCTTCGCCAGGCGTCGCGGCGAAGATCGTGACGCCACCGCCCGACTCGGCGTGATCCACGATCCCGCCTGGAGGGGCGAGGGCCTGCTGGTGGAGGAGGTGCTGCCCGAGGGGCCCTTCGACCGCTCGGACAGCCGGCTGGAACCGGGCATGCTGATCGCGGCGCTGGACGGCCGATCGGTGGGAGAGGGAGAAAACCCGTGGCCGCTGCTCAACCGCCGGGCGGACCGGCCCCTGCGGGTGACCGTCCGCGAGGCGCGGCGCGGGGGCGGGAGCTGGGACGAGGTGATCAAGCCCCTGGGCGCCCGGGGGCTGCGGGAGCTGCTCTACAAGCGCTGGTGGAGGCGCAACGCCGCGGACGTGGACAGCCTGTCCGACGGCCGGCTGGGCTACGTGCATGTCCGGGGGATGAACGACCGCAGCTTCCGGCACGTGTATCACGAAGTCCTGGGCCGCTACGCCGACCGCGAGGGACTGGTGGTGGACAGCCGGCACAACGGTGGCGGCTGGCTGACCGACGACCTGATCGCCTTCCTCAGCGGTCGCCGGACCTTTCGCAACGTGGTCCGTCCCGGGGGGCGGGTGATCGGCGAGGAACCCTTCGCCCGCTGGAACCGTCCCGCGATCGTGCTGATCAACGAGAGCAACTATTCCGACGCCCACCTGTTTCCCTACGCCTTCCGCGACAACGGCCTGGGCAGGCTGGTGGGGATGCCCGTGGCCGGCACGGGGACCGCGGTCTGGTGGGAAACGCTGATGGACGGCGTGCTGGTCTTCGGCATCCCCCAGGTGGGGATGCTCGACGAGGAGGGGCGGCTGCTCGAGAACCAGCAGCTCGACCCGGACGTCCGGGTGGAGAACGATCCCGCCTCGCTGGCTGCGGGACGGGACCTGCAGCTTGAGCGGGCGGTGCAGGAGCTGCTGAAGGAACTGGAATGAACACCGGTTGAGCGCCCGATGACCGAGGATTCCGGCAAACGAAAAGAGCTGCTCGCCGAGTGCCGCGTCCGCCGCAGCCGCGGCGGCGGTCCGGGCGGCCAGCACCGCAACGTGACCGAGAGCCGCGTGGAGCTGCTGCATCTTCCCACCGGCCTGCGGGTCGTCTGCGACGACACGCGCAGCCAGCATCGCAACCTGGCCCGCGCCCTGGAAGTGCTGGAACAGCGGCTGGTGGAGCTGCGCCGCGAGCGCAAGAGCCGTGTCCTGCGTCGCAGGCGGCTGCGCCGGATCCAGGAACGGATCCTGGGCGAGAAGCGGCGCCGCGGCGAACTCAAGCGGCTGCGCCGCAGGCCCGGCGAGGACTCGTAGAGTTCCATCCCGCGGGGCCTGCGGCGAGCCGGCGCATCACTCGTCGACGAACACGCCGTCCCCGGTGGCGGGATCATCGTCGTCGTCGGTCCGCAGCAGCATGCCGTTCCCGCGGCGCTCGTTGTCGTAGGCGTCCGCGCCCCCGCCGAGATCCAGTGAGACGCTGAGCGAGGCGGCGTCCCGGCCGCCCGCGTACTCGTTGGCCCCGCCCTCCCCGTTGCTGATTCCGCCGGAACGATAGGTGTCCGCGCCCCCGGAGTCGATGAACACGGCGAAGCCGTTCTGCGCCGTGCCCCCCTGCGCGTACTGGGCGCCCTCGTAGTCGTCGTCGCCGGCGTCTTCCAGGAAAAACACGGGCCCCACGTCCCAGCTTCCTCCCTGGTTCATGGCTTCGGCGCCCCGGTAGACGTCGTTGCCCCCGCGCTCGTGGAAAAGGGCGCAGGCCTGGTGCGCCTGGGCGCCCATGGTGTAGCGGTTGCCGGTGTAAAGGTCGTCGCCCCCGCCCTCGTTGAGCAGGCCGAAACCGAAAAAGTAGCCGCAGGCCTGGCTGAAATTACCGGCCAGGTAGCGGTCATCGCCGACCAGGTCGGAAAGCAGGCCCACTCCGCCCGCCGCCACGGAACGCATGCCGAAGCCCACGCCCTGGCTCCAGCCCTCCCAGGAATCGCGGTTGCCGTAACCGTTGGGCTCCTTGAAGCCGGCTGAATAGGAATCGTCGCCGGCCCCGTCGATCAGCAGCCCGCAGCCCTTGGGGCCGCCGAAGCCCTGAGCGAAGCGCGCGGCCGAGTAGACGTCATTGCCGGCCTCGTCCGCCAGCAGGCCGATGCCGAAGAGTGCGCAGCCCTGCGCCAGCTCCTGGCCCATGTAGAGGTCGTCGCCCGCCGAATCCAGCAGGACCCCGCAGCCGAAGAGGGCGGCCCCGCAGCCCAGCGCGTCGGCCAGGTACAGGTCGTCGCCCTCCGCGTCCAGCAGGAAGCCAAGACCCAGCAGGCCGCCGGCGATACCGCCCGGACGGTTGCAGAGGTAGCGGTCGTCGCCGCCGAAATCGATGGCCAGCGCGGCCCGGCCCTGCGGGAAGTGGCGCACGGCGCCCCGCTCCATCTCGTAGCACGTGCCGCCCGCGCCGTCCAGGTAGACGTCGTCACCGCCGAGATCCACGGAGAGCGCGGCCTGGCCCTGGATCACGCTCGATCCGTAGCCCGTGACACGCGCCCGGACGACGACGCCCGAGTCCAGCGCCAGCAGCGTGTCCAGCAGCACGTCGTTCTCGTCCGGCGATCTACCGGCGGCCCAGCGATGGAGCCGGGCGCCCAGCTCCTCGATTACTCCGGGCGAGGCCAGGCGCGCCAGGCCGGCGGCGGCCTGGAACAGCTCCGACCAGCGGATGCGCTTGCTGTGATCGATGCATTCGTAGAAAGCGTCCACCCGCTCGCTCTCGGGGTCGGTATGGATGAACAGGTAGCGCACGAGGCTTTCCAGCAGCGGAAGCGACTCGCGGGCCAGCGCCTCGAGCCGCTCGTCGCCCAGGTCTGCGAAGGCCCGCCGGACGCCTACGTCGGCCAGGGCCAGGGCCTCCGCCAGGCCGGGCAGCCCGGATTCGGTGGGCGGCGGCGCGTGGAAACCCGGCAGCGGGGCGTCCAGCACCGCGGCCGCGCCCGCCAGTCGGCCGGCGGCGGAGGCGGCGCCCAGGGAGCCTGTCCTGCGCATGATCTCCTCGCCCTGCATTCCCGCCTGGTGGGGCAGCAGCAGCGAGTAGGCAACGGCGTCCAGGGTGTAGTACCCGCGATATTCCTGCAGTTCGCGGGCGTAGGCTTCCCTGAGCGCCGCGTACTGTGTGTCCAGCCCCGCGGCCTGGACGGCCTCCAGGACGAGTCCCGCCGCGCGGTCGTCCTTCCAGGGCGGCCGGATCTGGTCGGGCGCCCCGGGGAAGTGCGGGCGGTTCCCGCGGCGCATGGGCCCCAGGTAGTCCCTCCTTCGTCCCAGAACCAGAGGAAGCTTCAGCAGGGCACCCTTCCGGTACACCAGCAGCCGGACCAGGTCCCCGGCCCGGCGCTCTTCCAGTGCCTCCAGCAGGGCGGCCGAATCCCTGAGCGAGTCCCCGTCCAGCGCGATCAGCACGTCGCCCTCCTCGAGGTCCGCCAGGAAAGCCGGGCTGTCGCGCAGCACCTGCCGGACCGTCAGGCCCGGCGCAGGCTCGTCCACCGGGCTGGTGGAGATACCCATGTAAGGGCGATTCTCCGGGTCCTGCTCTTCCCCTGCCGCGATGCCCCGGCAGTTGAACAGGAGACCGGCTATCAGGGCGATAACCGGGAATTTCCAGTGTCCGCAGCCCGCTTCGTTCATCTTGTTCCACCCCTGTGTTGGGTCTCCGCTCCCGAGGGCGACTTCAGACGTATCATGTCATTTTCTATCTTCGCTGCATGCGGGATTCGCCAGGCATTCAAGCCGGAGGCCGTCCGGGCGCTTCCCCGCCCCGACCGCCCCTGTACTGCACCCTCGCCGGCATCGCCGTCTTCGCGGCCTGCTGGTTCCTGGCCTTCCTGCTGGCCAGCATGCTGCTGGTCTACGCTTCACCGGACCGGTCGAACCTGCTGGCGATACTGGCCCTGGTCGTGCTCCTGGTGGGCTCGTCGCTCTCCGCGGCCCTGGGGCTGGCGGTGTATCACAAACTCGGACGCCGCCACGCGGAGCGGCTGAACGAAGGACACCGCGGAGAGGTCTTTCATACCGGCCAGCCGCCCGGCCCATAGCACGGTCCCGGCAGTCCGCGGCCACGGGAAGCCTGGGCGACGTGGGTCGAAGCGCAACCTTCCGCCGGGACCGGTCTCAGAATATGCCACACTCGATTCAATCGGACAGTTGCGATATTGACTGTTGCGTGACCGGCCGCGCGAGCAGTGCGACGGGCGGGGTCGATGGCCAGGAAAGGGCGCCGCGCATGGGACGCACCAGGGTGAAGGGCGCGCTCAAACGGGCCGTTCATGATTTTCCAGGAGAGATCTGGATCGCGCCGCAGGAGATCCTGGCCTGGCGGGGCCGCTGGAGCGAGTATTTCGGCAACGAGCAACCGATCCGCGTCGAAGTGGGCGCGGGGCGGGGCCGCTTCCTCGCCGACCTTGCGGCCCGCGGCGAAGCGGTCAACCTGGTGGGGATCGAGCTCAAGCCCGACCGCTGCGTCACGGCCCGCAGGAAGATCATCCGCCGCGCGCGGACGCCTTTCGTCATCCTATGCACCTGGGTCGAGCTGCTGCCGCGCATCTTCGGGCGCGGGGAACTGGACCGGATCTACATCAATTTCCCCGATCCCTGGCCCACCAGCCCCTACCGCGGCCGGAGGATGTACGGCGGCAGCTTCCTGCACGATTACCTGGCGGCGCTGCGGGAGGGCGGGGAGATCTGGTTCAAGAGCGATCACGCCAAGTGCTACGAGGAGCTGCTGGCCGCTCTGCCCCAGGGCCTGGTGGTGCTCGACCGGGGTTGCGACATGCACTCGGCGGAGTGGGCCGGGGAGCAGATCGTCACCGAGTACGAGCGGCGCTACCTGGAGGCCGGGCGGCACATACACTACGTCCGGCTCGCCAGGCGCGGCACGGGTTTGCGGATCCACAGGTCGAGCCCAGTTAAGGGAGCGTCGTGATGCACGCTGAGCGCAGGAAACGATTCTTCGAAGCCATGGAGGACGGGCTGGCGATCTTTCCATCCGCCGGCGTGGTCTTCCGGAACCACGACACCGAGCACCGCTTCCGCCAGGAAAGCGCCTTCTACTACCTGACGGGATTCGAGGAGCCCGACGCGGTGGCGGTCCTGGTCCGCGCCGGCCGCGCCCGCAGACTGATCCTCTTCGTCCAGCCCCGGGATCCCGCGACGGAACTGTGGATAGGCGCCCGGGCCGGGGTCACGGGAGCGCGGCGCGATTTCGGCGCCCGCGAGAGTTATCCGCTCAGCGAGTTTCCCCGGCGCATCGAGGAGCTGCTGGACGGCCGGCCGCGCCTGTACATGGAACTGGGCGGCGGCTGGAGGCTGGAGGGCGCCGTCCTGGAGGCCCTGACTCGCCTGAAGCGCAAGAAAAGGCAACCGGGTCACTTGCCGCGCCAGGTGCTTGATCCGCGCGAGCTGCTTGCGGAATTGCGCCTGCTCAAGCAGGAGCCGGAGATCGAGGAACTCAGGCGGGCGGCAACGGTGACGGAGCGCGCCTTCCGGGAGATGCTGTCCCAGGTGCGGCCGGGAGTCTACGAGTACCAGCTGCGGGCGGTCTTCGAGGCGGTCTGTGGGCTGCACGGAGCGGAGCGGGCCTTCGAGACCATCGTCGCCGCAGGCGACAACGCCTGCACGCTGCACTACGTGGACTGCGTGAACAGGCTGGAGGAGGGACAGCTCCTGCTCCTGGACGCCGGCGCCGAGCTCAATTATTACTGCTCGGACGTCACGCGCACCGTTCCCGCGAACGGCGCCTTCAGCCCGGCCCAGCTCAAAGTGTATCAGATCGTGCTGGCGGCCCAGCGTGCCGCCGTCGAGGCCGCCGGGCCCGGCGCGCGGTTCTACGACGTCCACGACGCCGCTGCGGCGGAAATCGTCAAGGGCCTGCAGAAGCTGGGCCTGCTCAAGGGCAAGGCTCGGAACCTGGTCGAAAGGCAGGCCTACAAGCCCTGGTTCCCGCACGGGACTTCCCATTGGCTGGGCCTCGACGCCCATGACGCTGGCTCCTACGCGCTGGACGAAGGTCCCCGGATCCTGGAACCGGGCATGGTCATCACAGTGGAGCCGGGCCTGTACCTTAACCGCGGGGACCGGCGCGTGCCCCGGCGCTACCGGGGCATCGGAATCCGCATCGAGGACGACGTGCTGGTGACCGAAAATGGATGCGAGGTGCTGACGGAGGCCGTTCCCCGGGAACCGCGCGAGATCGAGCGCGCCCTGCGGGCCCGGCCACGTTACTTCAGACCGCTGGGCGAGCCGGAACCCCGGCGGAGAAATGCGCCCGATCGGCGAAGCGCGCGCACGGGCGGGAGGAGCGAAAAAGCATGAAAACGGCGATCACGGGGTGCACGGGCTTCCTGGGCGGCGCCTTGATGGAAAGGTTGCTGCGCGAGGGCCGCGAGGTGCTGGCGCTGGGTCGCGATCCGCTGCGGATGAGGGAGACCCTGCCGGCCGAAGTGTGCTGCGCCCTTTTCGACCTGGACGCCCCCGAGGCCCCCGAGGGACTCGGACCGGGCGACGTGGTGATACACTGCGCGGCGCTGCTGGGAAACGCCGACGCAGGCCGGGAGGCCTACCTGAGAGCCAACACGGAATCCGTACGGGTGCTGGCCCTGGCGGCGCGCGATGCCGGGGCCGCCTGCTTCCAGTTCATTTCCAGCGTCTCGGCGCACGGCCCCATCGCCAGCGAGGAATTTCCCCTGCGCGAGGAGAGTCCCTTCCATCCCGCCTCGATCTACGGCGAGAGCAAGGCCCTGGCGGAGCGGGAGCTTGCCGGTATCGAAGGCCTGCGGATCCAGGTGCTGCGCCCGCCCGTGATCTACGGACCGGGCGCGAACCGGCACTCCTCGGCCTCCAAGATCTTCCGCCTGATGCGCGGCGACTGGTTCCTGCGCAGCGCGGGCGGCCGGAACCGCTTCAACGTCGTTTTCCTGGACAACCTGCTGGACGCCTGCCTTTTCCTGCTGGGAAGCCCGCCGCCCGGTGAGGATTCCGCGGGCGCCCGCTCCCGGGGAGAGCTGCCGCCGGTGGCGGAAACCTACCACGTACGCGACGCGCAGGGACCCAGCATGCGCAGTTTCCAGGAATGGATCGGCGAGGAGTACGGAAAGATGCCGCACATGCTGCCCCTGCCTTTCCCCCTGCTGTTGGGACTGGGGTCGCTGGGGGACCTCCTGCGCGCCCGGGGCCTGCGTTTTCCTCTTACGCGGGAAACGGCACGGGGCTTCGCCACCAGCGGGTACTGGTCCGACATGACCAGGCTCGAGTCGCTGGGATGGCGACCGCCGGTGTCCGCGCGGGAGGCCGTGGCCCGGACGGCCCGCTGGTACATGGAGCACGAAGGCTGAAGGGCCGCACCCAGACCCGGATTCCAGATCCGGCTTCCCGGTATGCAATAAGGCGGGGAGTTCCACGTTGCCCACTAGCATGACCGATGCGGAGTTGATCAGGAGGAGCCGGGACGGGAACGACGAGGCCCTGGGCGAATTGTTCGGCAGGTATCAAACTCAGTTGTACGGTTTTCTAGTGAAAATGACACGTTCGCGCAGGGATGCGGAAGATCTGTTTCAGGAAACCTTCCTGCGCATCCACCGTATGCTGGATGGATACCGGGAGCAGCAGCGATTCAAGAGCCTGCTGTTCACCGTGGCTTCCAACCTCTGCATCGATCACGCCCGGCGCAGGAAAACGAGGCTGGCCGTGGTGGAAGACGAGCACGAGGACTTTCCGCTGGCCGAGATCGCCGATGCAGGGCCGGAATGGAAGCCCGACCGCATGCTGGAATCGAGCCAGCTGCAGGAACTGCTGAACGAAGCCGTGGACAGCCTGCCCGATGCCCAGCGGCAACTGGTACTCTTGAGGCTGGAGACCGGCATGACCTTCCAGGAAATCGCCGATCTGCGCGGTGAACCGCTGGGCACGGTCCTCCCGCGCATGCACCGCGCGGTGCGGTCCATCCGGCGCTACTTCCAGGAGCATGGATATGAAACCTCCTGAACAGGACCGGCACGACTCGGAGGGCCTGGAGCGAACCTACGCGGCCCTGTCCCGTCTCTGGCAACGTAACCGGCCGGAAGATGTGCCCGCCGGCCTGCTGGACAAGGTCCTGGCCAGGATCGCCGAAGGAGGCCGGCCCGTGCGGACAAGGCGCGTTCTGCGCTGGCAGCGGAACCTGTCGCAGGTCGCCGGAATCGCCGCGGCCCTCCTGCTGGTGGCCACCATGCACCTGGGATGGCCCGGGGGCGGTGGTCTGTCCTTCGATCGCTCGGACGAGTTGCTGCTGGTGGAAAGCAGGGAAGCCGCGTTCAGCGAGGTTTTCGACGGCGCCCTCGCCGGTCTGGACGAGCTGGTCGCGGAGGACGCGGATTTCGAGCTGCTCCCGATGGACGGGGATCTGCTGGCCCTCTCGCTGGACCTGGACCGGCAGCTGGAGGAAGCGGAGAGTTTCTGATGAACCTGAACCCGAGGAATCCATGAATCTTAAGTGCCTGTCCCTCATCCTGCTCCTGCTGCTGGGAGCCTGGCCGGACGCACAGAGCCAGCCGCGGCGCCGCAACCCCCGCGCCTCGGACCTGCCCCGGCAGGAGGAACTGCGTCCAGCCCAGCAGGAGATCTTTCGCTTCCTCGAGGAGTACTTCCCGGAACGGGCGCGGCGGCTGAAGCAGCTCCGGGAGACCAGTCCCGAGGAGTTCCGGCAGAAGCGCCAGAACTACCTGGAGGAGATCCTGCGGCTGATGCACCTGCGCGACGAGAATCCTGAACTGTTCCGCCTGCAGATCGAGGAGCTCAAGCTGCGCGGCCGCCTCGAGTTGCTGGGCCGCGAATACCGTCAAGCCCTGGTGGACGAGCGGGTCAAGATCGAGCAACGACTGCTGGAACAGCTCGAGCGCGCCTTCGACCTGCGGCAGCGAATCAAGGAAATGGAGGCGCGGGACCTGGAACTCCGTCTCGAGGAGCTCAAACAGGGACTTGAGAATCGGAAGCAGAGACGCGAAGAACTGATCGATCAGCGCTTCAGGGAACTGGTGGGCGAAAGCGCCTCGGACTGGTAGGCCGATCTCCGGTCCACCGGGCTTCGCCGGCGGTCGCGGCGCAGCGCCGGGGCGGATTCTCGCTCTGTTTTGCGGCCAGCCTGGAATTCGCCACACTCTAACATGGAACCCACTCCCCTCCTTTTCCTGCATGGAATCCGGGGATCTCGGCTGGCCGAATGCGGACTCGGCCCCAGCGAGATCATCTGGCAGCTTTCCCGCGAAGATCATCCCCGCGCCTACCAGCTCGCCCTGCGGATGGACAAGCACGGCCGCTGCAGCGCCGCGCAGGAGGGCGTCCGGGTGCTGCCCCTGGACCTGGAGGAGACGCTCTACGGCTCCTTCCTCGATCACCTGCGCCGGGACCGCGGCGCAGAATCAAGCCTGGCGGCGCCGCCCTTCGACTGGCGGCTGACGCCCTCCCAGGCCCTGGAAGGGATCGCGGGGGAGCTTCCCCGGGGCCCGGAGCTCGACGTCGTGACACACAGCATGGGCCTGTTGCTGCTTTCGGAAGCTCTCTCCGCCGGCCTGCTGGAATACGGGATGATCCGCCGCCTGGCGCTCGTCACGCCGCCCTTCGGCGGCAGCCTGGACGTCCTCGCCGTCCTGTTGAGCGGCCGCGATCCCGATCCCGAAGCCGGCAGCAGCGAGTCCTACGGCAGCATGGTCCGCGACCTGCCGGCCTTGTATCACCTGCTGCCCCACCCGGACTACGAACTGTTGACCACGGAGGCGGGGCGCCCGCTGGACCCTCTCGAGGCGGACTTCTGGCCCGCCCAGATCATGGGAGCGCGGGGCGAATACCGGACCGCCCTGCTCCGGCAGCTCGAGGCGGCCCGCGCCTGCCGCCTGCGCCTGGACCGGCTGGTGGAAGAGCTTCCGGACCGCCTGGGCGAGCGCACCCTGATCGTCGCCGGGAGCGGCTGCCCCACGCCGGCCAGCCTGCGCGCGGCATCGAGCGGGGAGCTGCTGGACGCGGAGCCGGCCCGGCGGGATACGCGCGGGGACGGGCGGCTGGCGCTGCAGGCATCGAGACCCCCGGGCTGGGGGATCCCGCGCCTGATCTTCGGCGATCCGGGGCGGCCGATCCTGCATGGGGACATCCTGCGTTCCGGGGAAGTCATCGACTGCATCGCCGGCTGGATGGCCGAGGGAGCGACCTCGCTCGAGAAGCTTCCTCCCGGATCGGCGCTCCGCGATTGAGTCCGGGTGATACAAGGGCCTCGCGTTTGTACCGGCAGGCCGGTTTTTGCTTACTTGTTCCTGATGTCATGCCGTGTCGAACGGCAGGTGGAATTCGGTGCCTGCGATCGTCCGAATCCGGTCTTGCGGAACTCCATCGAGGGTTTCCGCGGCCAGTGAAGATTCTCAGTGACTGAAGACATATCACAGGGAATACCCGGGTCGCTCTCCGCTCAGGAGGGGATCCTGCTGCTGTCGCTGCACATGCGAGCCAACATCCGCCGGATCGAGGAGGCGCGGCGTTCGGCTGCGGCCGACACGGCCGTCCTGCTGGACGAGCTGCTGGCCGAGAAGCGCGAACTGCTCTGGCGATTCCGTTCCATCCTGGCGGAAAGCGATTCCTTCAACTACAACGAGGCGGCCTCCCAGGCCGCTTTGCTCGAGTCGACCGGCCTGAGCGACCTGGCCCGCCTGCGCACCCGCCTGCCCCGTTTCAATCTCCGCCGGCGCAAGCTCACGCGACGGATCACGGCCGCGCTGGAGCTGGAGCGCCGCTTCGAGAGCCTCGCCGGCGACCTGCGCGAGCATTTTCCCGACGATCCCTTCAGGGATGAATTCCGCCTCAGCGCCCAACTGGGCGACGAGCACCTGGCGCGGCTGGAGGCGATGCGACAGGGTCCCAGCACAGGAGCGGCGCATGGAGTTTGAGATGCTGTTCAAGTACGGCGTGGTTCTGGTCTTCATGATCATGGGGCTGCTGGTGGGCATCATCGCCATCACCTTCTCCTGGTTCGTGCGCCCGCACAAGCCCACCCCCATGAAGGAACAGATCTACGAGTGCGGCGAGAATCCAGTGGGCACCCCCTGGCTGCAGTTCAACAACCGTTTCTACACAGTGGCCCTGGTGTTCATCCTCTTCGACGTGGAAGTGGTCTTTCTCTTTCCCTGGGCGGTGGTCTTCAAGGAGCTGGGCCTCTTCGCCTTCTTCGAGATGTTCGTCTTCGTAGCCATCCTGCTGGTGGGCCTTGCCTACGCCTGGGCCAAGGGCGACCTGGAATGGGTTCGCAGCAGGGAAGCGCGCCAGGCCATGACCCGGTATTGAACCTTAAGCGAGAGGATCGATGGACCAAGCGATTGAAAGCCGCGAGGGTGGCAACATCCTGACGACCTCCGCCGACTGGCTGGTGAACGAGGTGCGGGCGCGAAGCCTCTGGCCCCTCACTTTCGGACTGGCCTGCTGTGCGATCGAGATGATGGCCACTGGCGCCGGCCGCTTCGATATCGCCCGTTTCGGCAGCGAAGTGTTCCGTCCCACGCCGCGCCAGGCGGACCTGATGATCGTCGCCGGAACGGTGACCATGAAGATGGCCAGCCGCCTGAAGCTGCTCTTCGAGCAGATGCCGGAGCCGAAGTACGTCATCAGCATGGGCAGCTGCGCCAACTGCGGCGGGCCCTACTGGAAATACGGCTACCATGTCCTGAAGGGCGTGGACCGCGTGGTTCCCGTGGACGTCTACATTCCCGGCTGCCCGCCCCGGCCGGAGGCCCTGCTCGAGGGCATGGACGTGCTCAGGGACATCATCCGCACGAAAAAGGCCCAGCTCAGCCTGAAGGAACGGCGGGCGCAGGCCTGAACCGACCGGGCCCCTGCAACACGGGAGAAAGATGGAAGTCGCCCGGATAGTCGAGCTTTTGAAGGAGCGCTTCGGCGAAGCGCTCGTCGAGGAGCACCTCGAGGTGGTGGACCCCTGGATCGAGGTCCGCAGGGAGGCGCTGGTGGAGATCTGCCGCTTCCTGCGCGACGATCCGCGGCTGGAGTTCAACCAGCTGATGTGCCTCTCGGGCGTGCACGTGAAGGACGATCTCCTGTGGAGCGTGTGTCACGTGTTCAGCTACACGCATCGCCACAGGCTAGGTCTGAAGGTGGTCCTCGGCACCGGGGACAACCACTGCCCGACGCTTACCGGAATCTGGCCGGCCGCCGACTGGCACGAACGGGAAAGCTACGACCTGGTGGGCATCGTCTACGATGGACACCCGGATCCGCGGCGGATCCTCTGTCCCGAGGACTGGGTGGGCCACCCGCTCCGCAAGGACTACGTGACACCTTCGACCTACAACGGCATGCCCCTGGATTAGCGAGACGCCCATGGAAACCAGCGAACTCTTCCATCTTGGCAGCCGGGTGCCCGACCTGGGACCGGACGGCGAACGGATGACCCTCAACATGGGACCCCAGCACCCCTCGACCCACGGCGTGCTGCGGCTCGAACTGGAAATGGACGGCGAGGAGGTCGCCCGGATCACGCCGCAGATGGGCTACCTGCACCGCTGCTTCGAGAAGTACGCCGAGCAGCTCACGCCGCCTCAGATCTTCCCCTACACGGACCGCATGGACTACCTGGCGTCCATGAACAACAACTTCGGCTTCGCCGTGACCGTCGAGCGCCTGATGGGTCTGGAAATTCCAGAAAAGGTGGAATACCTGCGGGTGATCGTGGCCGAATTGAACCGCATCGCCAGCCACCAGGTGGCCATCGGCACATTCGGCCTGGACCTCGGGGCGCTGACGCCCTACTTCTACTGTTTTCGCGACAGGGAGACGATCCTCGACTTCTTCGAGGAGATCTGCGGGGCGCGGCTGCTCTACAATTACATCTGGGTGGGCGGCCTGAGCCACGACTTTCCGGAGGGCCTCGACGAGAAGATCCTCGAGTTCTGCGACTACCTGAACCGCCGCATCGACACCGAACTGAACCCCTTGCTGAGTTTCAACAAGATCTTCATCGAGCGCAGCGCCAACATCGGCGTGATTACTCCCGAGCAGGCCTACGCCTGGGGCTGCAGCGGGCCCACCCTGCGCGGCAGCGGCGTGGATTTCGACCTGCGCCGCGATGATCCGTATTCCATCTACGACCGCTTCGACTGGAATATCTGCGTCGGCGAGGGAACCATGGGGACGGTGGGCGACGTCTGGGACCGCTACTGGGTGAAGGTCCTGGAGATGAAGGAGTCGATCAAGATCATCCGCCAGGCCATCCAGCAGCGGCCGCGCGAAGGCGACGTGCGCGAGGCCGTGCCGGCCCGGGTCAAGATGCCCCCCGGGGAGATCTACTGCCGCACGGAGACGCCGCGCGGCGAACTGGGCTACTACCTGGTGAGCGACGGGGGTCCCAAGCCGCTGCGCCTCAAGGTGCGCGCCCCGGCTTTCTGCAATCTCTGCATCATCGACGAGATCTCGCGCGGAACCCTGATCGGCGACGTGGTGGCGATCCTGGGTTCCCTGGATATCGTGCTGGGCGAAATCGACCGCTAGGAGTCCGTGACACGCGGCACGCTGCGCCGCAAACGAAATGGTGGACATCCCGATGGAGGAGCTCCTAAGCAACTTCTGGATCTGGGCGCCGTTCTTCGCCGTGGTGATGACCGGCATCGTGGCGGTCAACGCCCTGGTGTCCGTGTACTTCGAGCGCAAGATCTCGGGCTGGATGCAGAACCGCCTGGGCCCCATGGAGAACGGGCCGCAGGGCATCCTGCAGACCCTGATCGACGCTCTGAAGCTGCTGCTCAAGGAAGATATCATCGCCCGCGGCATCGACCGGCCGCTGTTCAAGCTGGCGCCCTACGTCGTCTTCGGCGCCAGCCTGGCCGTCTACGTGGTCTTCCCGCTGGCGCGGGGCTACAGCCCGGCCGACCTGAACATCGGCGTCTTCTTCGTCCTGGCCGTCTCCAGTTTCGTGGTCGCCGGCATCATGATGGCCGGCTGGTCGAGCAACAACAAGTGGTCGCTCTACGGGGCGATGCGCAGCGTGGCCCAGGCCGTGAGCTACGAAATCCCCATGGGGCTGACCATCCTGGCGGTGGTCATGGCGGCGGGCAGCATGAGCCTGCAAAGCATCTGCGCCTACCAGGAAGGCGGCTTCTGGAACTGGAACGGCTTCGCCGTGCATCACAATCCCTTCCTGGTGGTCGGCTTTCTGCTGTACTTCATCGCCGCGCTGGCGGAAGTCAACCGCACGCCCTTCGACCTGCCGGAGGCCGAGAGCGAGCTGGTGGGCGGGTATCACACGGAGTACTCGGGAATGCGCTTCGCGCTGTTCTTCCTGGCCGAGTACGCCAACATGCTGGCGGTCGGCGTGCTGGCCACGGTGCTCTTCCTGGGCGGCTGGCAGCCCCTGCTGCCGGTGCTCGATTTCGTACCGGGTCCGATCTGGCTGCTGGGCAAGGCCTACTTCTTCGTGCTGGCGCAGATCTGGATCCGGATGACCCTGCCGCGGCTGCGGGTGGACCAGCTGATGTACGTCTGCTGGCGCGTGCTGATTCCGATCACGGTGGCGGTGCTGATCCTGGCCTCGCTGTGGGAGGTCGTGTTCTAGGGAAAGCCGTTCGCCGGCGAACCGGAAGGCGGAGGAAATGGGGTATTTCAAGGACGTTGCCGACAGCCTGCTGACCGCGGCCAAGGGCATGCGCGTGACCTTCACCCATCTCGGCGAGAAGGCCAACACGGTCCAGTGGCCGCACGAACCGGCTACCACCAAGGCGCGCACGAGGTCCGAGCTCTTCAACAACGTGGACGACTGCATCGCCTGCAGCCGCTGCGCCCAGAGCTGTCCCGTGGATTGTATCACCATCGAGTCCGTCAAGGCCACCAAGGACGTGGACCTGGGCCGCACCTCGAACGGCAAGAAGAAGGTCCAGTACCTGAGCCGCTTCGACATCGACATGGCCAAGTGCTGCTACTGCGGCCTCTGCACGGACGCCTGCCCCACCGACTGCCTGATCATGACCGAGAAGTTCGACTACTCGCAGGCGCGGGTGGAGGACCTTATGTACCGCTTCGCCCGGATGAGCGAGGACGACATCGCCCTGGCGAAACGGAAGCTGGAAGAGGAAAAGAAGGCCGTGGCCGCGGAACGCGCCGCCAAGGCGGCCGCGGCCAAGGCCGCACAGGCCGAAGCGGAGCAGGCGAAAGCCTCCGCCGGGGCAGATGCCTCTGCAGCCGCCGACGGCGCCTCGGCGAGTTCCGACGCGGCCTCCGGCGCTGCGAGCACGGGCGACGACGCCGGTGGAGGGAATGGAGGGGCCGCGGGCGCCTCCGCCGATGCCGGGGAACAGGAGCCCGAGCGGGCCGGCTGATTAGATTTCCCATGCGGGAGTGCCTATGGAACTGAAAACGATCACGGAGCTGCTCTTCGGCCTGCTGACAGTGGTTTCAGCCGTCTTCGTGACATTTTCTCCGAAGCTGCTGCACGCGGGCTTCAGCCTGCTCTTCACCTTCTTCGGCGTGGCCGGACTCTACGTCATGATGGGCGCCGACTTCCTGGCGGGGACCCAGGTCCTGGTCTACATCGGCGGCGTGCTGATCCTGATCCTCTTCGGCATCCTGCTGACCACCAAGCTGCCCACGGCGGACCTCTTCTCGCACGGCGGCAAACGCGGTCTGGGTCTGCTGGTGGGCGCGCTGCTGCTGGCGCTGCTGCTGGTGGTGGTGTTCCGCACCCAGTGGCCGCTGGTCCAGCCGGGAGTCGCCGAGGCCACCTCGCGGGATATCGGCCGCGGCTTCATGACCACCTGGCTGCTGCCCTTCGAAGTGGCCTCCATCCTGCTGCTGGGAGCGCTGGTGGGAGCGCTGCACCTGGCCCGCCGCCGGGAGGAGAGCCGATGAGTCTGCATTTCTACCTGACCATCGGCGCGATCCTCTTCGTCCTCGGGCTGCTGACCATGCTGACCAAGAAAAACGCCGTGGCCGTGCTGATGGGCGTCGAACTGGTGCTCAACTCGGCCAATATCAATTTCGTGGCCTTCTCACGATTCAGCGGCGCCGGCGGGCTGGCCGGCGAAAGCGCGCGGATCGGCTTCGAGTCGGGCCGCGTGGAAGGACAGGTGATGGGGATCTTCGTGATCATCCTCGCCGCGGCTGAGGCCGCCGTGGCCATGGCCATCGTGCTGAACCTCTACCGGCAGCACAAGGCCATCGACATCGACGCCGTGAGTCAACTTCGAGGATAGGAAGCGCAATGCCTCCCTTGATCAGTGTCTGTTTTGTGATCCTGCTGCTGCCCCTGCTGGGTTTCGCGATCCAGATCTTCGTGGGTCGCCGGCTGCCGGATCACGGGTGGTACGTGCCCACCGGAGCCATCCTGGCGGGGCTGGCCCTGTCGCTGTGGATCTTCTTCGGACACATGCTGCCCGCCGACGACCCGGGCTGGAGCATTTCCTTCAAGTGGGAATTCATCCGCATCGGCGACTTCAGCATTCCCCTGGGGATCGTGCTGGACAACATCACGGCCGTGATGCTGATCGTAGTCACCGTGGTCTCGGGCCTGGTGCACGTCTTTTCCACGGGCTACATGAAGGACGACCCGCGGAAGAGCCGTTACTTCGGCTACCTGGGTCTCTTCAGTTTTTCCATGCTCTGGCTGGTGCTCTCGGACAACCTCCTGGGGATCTTCGTCGGCTGGGAACTGGTGGGCCTGAGTTCCTACCTGCTGATCGGCTTCTGGTTCGAGAAGCAGTCCGCCTCGGACGCGGGAAAGAAGGCCTTCATCGTCAACCGGGTGGGCGACCTGGGCTTCCTGCTGGCGCTGATGATCGTGATGTGGCTTTTCCAGACCTTCGACCTGGCGGAGCTGCGCGCCGTGATGGCCGATTTCGGCCTGCACGGCGTCCCGGGCCACATGGAATTCTGGCTCACGCTCACGGGCATCGGGCTGTTCTGCGGGGCCGTGGGCAAGAGCGCCCAGTTCCCGCTGCACGTCTGGCTGCCGGACGCCATGGAGGGCCCCACCCCGGTCTCGGCCCTGATCCACGCCGCTACCATGGTGGCCGCGGGCGTCTACCTGATGATCCGGATCTTCTTCCTGCTGACCTTCGACGCCAGCCTGGTGCTGGCCTACGTGGGCGGCTTCACGGCCTTCATGTCCGCCACCATCGCCGTGGCGCAGTGGGACATCAAGCGCGTGCTGGCCTACTCCACGGTCAGCCAGCTGGGCTACATGATCATGGCCGTGGGCGTGGGAGCCTACTCCGCCGGCCTGCTGCACCTGATGACCCACGCCTTCTTCAAAGCCTGTCTCTTTCTCGGGTCGGGATCCGTGATCCACGCGATTCACCACGTGTATCACGAAGTCCACGATCACGGCCGGGACGCCCAGGACATGCGCAACATGGGCGGTCTGCGGCGGCACATGCCGGTGACCTACTGGACCTTCCTGCTGGCCACGCTGGCCCTGGCGGGCGTGCCCCTGACCAGCGGTTTCCTCTCCAAGGACGCCATCCTGGCGGGCAGCCTGGCCTTCGGCATGCTGCACCCCGGCCACTGGCTGCTGGCGGTCTTCGGCTTCGGGGCGGCGGCGCTGACGGCTTTCTACATGTTCCGGCTGATCTTCCTCACATTCCACGGCGAGTACCAGGGGAAGCCCGGCGAGGAGCGGCACCTGCGCGAGAACAAGCTCAACCTGACCGGCCCGCTGATCATTCTCTCCGGGCTCTCGGTCTTTTTCTTCTACAGCCCCAATCCCACGGACGCCGCCGCCGGCTGGTTCTACCGCCTGGTGCCCCAGCCCGAGCAGCCGGTGCTCTCGGTGGGCTATCCTTCCGGGGCCGGACATGCCGGCCAGTCGGAACTCGATGACCCGGGCGCCGGGGAATTCGCTTCCGCCGGACTGGTCAAGCGGGCCTTCGCCACCTCGGTGACCGGCGACGGCGGAGCGGACAGCCACGCGGAGGAAACGCACGGCGGGGCGGCGGCTCACGGAGGCGAGGTCTCCGCGGGGCACGACGCGCACCAGGACCACGTGCATCACACGGCCCACGTCCGGGCGATGATCCTCTCGGTCCTGATCGTGCTGCTTTCCATCGGCGCCGCCTGGCTGACCTACCTGCGCCGGAAAATCAGCGCGGAGCGGGTGGCCGCGGCGCTGCCCCGGTTGCACCGTTTCCTGAAGGGCAAATGGTTCTTCGACGAGTTGTATCACGCCACGGCCGTTCGCTTGACCATGGGCCTGGCGGCCGTCTGCGCCTGGATCGACCGGGTGATCATCGACGGCATCGTCGACGGCACCGCCTGGGTGGTGGAGCGCAAGAGCTTCCTGGTGGGAATCTTCGACGACGGCGTCATCGACGGGGGCGTCAACGGCCTGGGCTGGCTGAGCCGCACGCTGGGCAAGGGTTTTCGCAGGATCCAGACCGGTGACGTGCAGGGCTACCTGGTGGGCGCCCTGGTGGGCGTCATCGTGATCATGCTGATTCAGGTTTTGTAATACAAACGATCCGGACCGGCCCCGCGGCGGCCCGGTTGTCCCAACACGGAGATCAACATGGAACAGTGGGTGCTGACCTTGATGACTTTCGTTCCTCTGCTGGGGGCCGCGGTCATCACCTTCATGCCCAGGGACAATCACAACCTGATCCGCTGGACAGCCGCGGCGGCCACGGCGGTGCCGCTGTTGCTGGCCTTCTGGATCTGGCAGACCTTCGACCGCAACCTCGCGGGCATCAACGACCCGGACGGTTTCCAGTACGTGGTGCAGTTCGACTGGATCAAGGCCTACAACATCCAGTACTTCCTCGGCGTGGACGGACTGTCCGTGCCGATGGTGCTGCTTACCGCGCTGCTCTCCTTCCTCTGCATCTTCGCGAGCTGGGGTATCACGAAGAAGGTCAAGGGCTACTTCGCGCTCTTCCTGCTGCTGGAAACGGGGATGATGGGGACCTTCGTGGCCCTCGACTTCTTCCTGTTCTACGTGTTCTGGGAGGTGATGCTGCTGCCGATGTATTTCCTGATCGGCATCTGGGGCGGGCCGAGGCGCGAGTACGCGGCGATCAAGTTCTTCCTCTATACGCTGGCGGGGTCGGTGCTGATGCTGGTGGGCATGCTGGCGCTCTACTTCACGGGCGGGCACACCTTCAATCTGCTCACCCTGATGGCCCAGGCCGGCACATTCGCCAATCCCTCGCTGCTGATATTCGGGATGAATTTCGCCAAGGTGATCTTCGTGGCCTTCTTCATCGGCTTCGCGATCAAGGTGCCCCTGTTTCCATTTCACACCTGGCTGCCCGACGCCCACGTTGAGGCTCCCACGGCGGTTTCCGTCATACTGGCCGGCGTGCTGCTTAAGATGGGCACCTACGGCCTGATGCGCATCAGCTTCCCGATTTTCCCGGGAGTCACGAAGTACTTCGCCACGGCGATGGCGATCCTGGGGGTGATCAACATCCTCTACGGCGCTTACTGCGCCATGGCGCAAACCGACTTCAAGAAGCTGGTGGCCTACAGCTCCGTGTCACACATGGGTTACGTGATGCTGGGCATGGCGGCGCTGACGCACCAGGGAATGACGGGCGCCGTGATGCAGATGTTCAACCACGGCACCATCACGGCCATGATGTTCCTCCTGGTGGGTGTGATCTACGACCGCGCCCACCATCGCGAGATCAACGGCTTCGGCGGGCTGGGAGTGCAGATGCCGGTCTACACGGGCGTGGCCATGCTGGCCTTCTTCGCGTCCATGGGCCTGCCCGGGCTCTCGGGCTTCATTTCCGAAGCGCTGGTCTTCCTGGGAGCCTTCCAGACCTACAAGCTGTTCACCTTCCTGGCTGCCCTGGGCATCATCCTCACCGCCGGCTACGTACTCTGGATGGTGCAGCGGGTCTTCCTCGGCAAGCTGAACGAGAAGTACGCCGAGTTGCCCGACATCAACGGGCGCGAGCTCTTCACGCTGGTGCCCATCGGCCTGATCGTGCTGATCCTCGGCGTGTTCCCCATGCCCGTGCTGGATCTGATGGACAACGCGACCGTCCACCTCGTGGAACTGGTGAAGAACTTCTAGGGAGAGCGCATGGATTTCGGGCGCGCAACCGAACTGGCCCTGGACAGCCTGGGCTACTTCGTCCCCGAGCTGATCCTCAGCGCCGCGATTCTGCTGGTGATCCTGGCGGATCTTTTCGTCGGCCGCGGCAAGGCCCTTTCGGGCGACGCCCCCGGGGTGGCCGCCCGGATCCCGGGATTCGTGGCCGTCGCCGGCCTGCTGGCCTCCGTGCTGGCCGCGCTGCCGCTGTTCCACACCGAACCGCGGACCATCTTTTTCGGCATGCTCGCCGTGGATTCGATGGCCGCCTTCTTCAAGGCGCTCTTCGGCCTGAGCACGACGCTGATCATCCTGGTGGGCTTCCGCCTGCGCCACCAGGGGGAACTTTGCGCCCTGCTGCTGACCGTGGTGCTGGGCATGAACCTGCTGGCCGCCAGCCGCAATTTCCTGATGATCGCGGTCTCGCTCGAGCTGGTCTCGGTGATGAGTTACGTGCTGGCCGGCTTCGACAGGCGTGATACACGCAGCGGCGAGGCGGCCTTGAAGTACATGCTCTTCGGCGCCATGTCGTCGGGAGCCATGCTCTACGGCATCAGCCTGCTCTACGGCATCACCGGAACGCTGGATCTCGTCGGAATCCAGGGCGCCCTGCAGCAGGGCGGCGAGCCCCTGACCGTCTTCGTGGCCTTGCTGCTGATCCTGGCCGGCATCGGCTACAAGATCGCCATGGTGCCCTTCCACTTCTGGTGTCCAGACGTCTACGAGGGCGCGCCCACGCCCGTGACCACTTTCTTCAGCGTGGGTCCCAAGGCGGCCGGGCTGGCCCTGCTGGCGCGATTTCTCTACCCGAGCATGCAGGGCGACCCCCTGCTGCTGAGCATTCCGGTGGGCGAGTTCTCCCCGGTGCTCCTGGTGGCGATTCTCTCGGCCTTCACCATGACGCTGGGCAATTTCGCCGCCATCGGCCAGCGGCACGTCAAGCGCCTGCTGGCCTATTCCTCCATCGCCCACGCCGGCTACCTGATGATGGCCCTGGTGCTGGCCAACGGGGACGGCCTGCACGCGCTGCTCTTCTACCTGGTGCTGTATTTCTTCATGAATTACGGCGCTTTCCTGCTGGTGGACGGGGTGGGCCTGATCTCGAAGGGCGACGAGACCCTCGACGCTTTCCGGGGCCTGGGACGCAGGCATCCGGTGATGGCCTTCGCGATGACGGTCTTCCTGGTCAGCCTGATCGGCCTGCCGCCCCTCGCCGGGTTCATCGGCAAGTACGTGCTCTTTGCCGCGGTGATCGACGCCGGCTGGTACTGGCTGGTCACGGTGGCGATCCTCAATTCGGTGGTCTCGCTTTATTATTATTTCGCGATTGTCAAGGCGATGTACTTCGAGTCCTCCGAAGAAAGCGAGGCAGGACCGGAACTGCCGGCGGCTCACACAGGCATCATCGCCGGGCTTTGCGCCCTGACGATCCTGTTGGGGATCTACTGGGAGCCGCTGATCCGCTTCACCCGCGGGTCGGTGGCCCATCTTCTGTGACGTGATACATCACCATTCGATAGATCGATGTTACCAGTCGTCCCGCGAAGGCCCTCCGCGGGACGATTCAGCATTGCGGCGCGGCTGCAGATTGAGGAGATAGGGTCTTGAACAATCGAGAACTGACCCTGGCCATCGTCGGATCCGGCGGGGACGGCGTGATCAGCGCCGGGGAGATCATCGTCAAGGCCGCGGCTTCGGAGGGACTCTATTCCTTCCTGTTGAAGAGCTTCGGTCCGCAGATCCGGGGCGGCGAATCCTCCTGCAAGATCCGGCTCTCCGACGAGGAATTGCTGAGCATCGGCGAGGAAACGCGGATCCTGCTGTGTTACAGCTGGTCCGACTACTCGAGGTTCATCGAGGAGATCAAGCTGCGTGACGACGCGGTGATTCTCTCGGACGAGGACGACCGGATCGGCGACGCGGACCTGCCCATCGAGATCCTGGACAGCCAGACCTGGATCAAGGTGCCCCTGCGCCGGCTGGCCAACAAGGAAGTCGGCAACATCCTGACCAAGAACATCGTTTCCCTGGGCGTGCTGCAGTCCCTCTTCGACCTGCCCGAGCAGGGCATCCAGGGACAGATCCGCAAGCGCTTCGCCAAGAAGCGGAAGGAACTCGTCGAACTGAACCTGCAGGCGATCGAAGTGGGCCGCAAGTGGGCTCAGGATTTCCGGGCCCAGGACGGGCCGGAGCTGCCCCGCTTCTTCGACTACGAAGCCTCCGAGGCCAAACTGGTGCTTTCGGGGAACGAGGCCACGGCCGTGGCCGCGCTCTGGGCGGGGCTCAAGTTCTTCGCCGGCTACCCCATCACACCGGCCAGCGACATCATGGAGTGGTTGGAAAGCCGCCTGCCGAAAGTGGACGGCGTGATGATCCAGGCGGAGGACGAGATCGCCTCCCTGGGAATGGCCATCGGCGCCTCCTTCGCCGGCAGCAAGTCCATGACGGCCACATCCGGGCCGGGAATCTCCCTGATGATTGAGATGATCGGACTGGCCGCCATGGCCGAGATTCCGGTGGTGGTGGTCAACGTGCAGCGCGGCGGCCCCTCAACCGGCATTCCCACCAAGACCGGCCAGTCGGACCTGCTGCAGGCCTGCCACGGCCTGCATGGTGACGCGCCCCACGTGGTCCTGGCCGCCACGGACGTCAAGGACTGCGCCACGATCTCGGTGGAGGCCTTCAACATCGCCGAGAAGTACCAGATCCCCGTGATCGTGCTGCTGGACCAGTTCGTCGGCCAGCGGGTGGAGGCCGTGCTGCGCTACAAGCTGCTGCGCGAGGGCATCGAGAAGGGCTGGCTGCGCCGCGTGGAGCGGGAGCTGCCCTCCTCGGCGGACACGGCGGTGGGCTTCCATCGCTACCGGTTCACCGAAAACGGTGTATCACCAATGAGTTATCCCGGCGTCGAGGACGGGTTCTACATCGCCTCGGGGATCGAGCACAACGAGCTGGGCGATCCCGTCTCGGACGTGGACATCCACATACAGATGCACGACAAGCGCCACCGGAAGCTGGAACACATCCGGCGCGATTTCAATTTCATGCATCCCTTCGGCCCGGAGGACGCCGAGATCGGCATCCTCTGCTGGGGCAGCTCGAAGGGACCCGTTCGGGAAGCCATGATGCAGGCCGAACGAGAATACGGCATCCCTTCGAAGAGCCTCACACCCAGCTGCCTGCTGCCGCTGGACAAGGCGCAGATCCAGGAGTTCGTCGACGGCTGCGAGCGGGTGATCGTCACGGAATCGAGCTACGGCGGCCAGTTCTTCCGCTACCTGCGCAGCGAGGTCGACCTGCCGGCGCCCCTGGCCGTTCCCTTCGCGGTCACGGACGGCATGCCCCTGCCCATCAAGCCCCTGGTGGCGAAAATCAAGGAGGTTCACGATGAGCTTGCCCGACGCAAGTCCTGAACCCGCCGCGTCTCGTTCAGCCAGAGACTATAAGCGAAAGCTCAAACCCGTCTGGTGTCCCGGGTGCGGCGATTTCGGCGTGGTGAACGCCCTCTACAAGACCATGACCGAGCTGCAGCTCGATCCCGACAAGACCGCGATCATCTCAGGCATCGGCTGCTCGAGCCGCCTTCCGGGTTACGTCAACGCCTACGGCTTCAACGCCGTGCATGGACGGGCCCTGCCCATCGCCTCCGGCGTGAAGATGTCCAACCCGGAAATCACAACCATCGTGGCCGGCGGAGACGGCGACGGGCTGGCCATCGGCATGGGGCATTTTCCCCACGCCGCCCGGCGCAACCTGGACATCACCTACATCATGATGGACAACCGGATCTACGGGCTCACCAAGGGGCAGTTCTCGCCCACCTCGGAGCCCGAGCTGGTGTCCAAGACCTCCACTCTGGGCAACGTGGAGAAACCAGTCGATCCGGTGCTGATGGCACTCTCCACGGGGGTGACCTTCGTGGCCCGCACGGTGGCCACCAACCTGAAGCACATGACCAAGGTCTTCAGGGAGGCCATCGAGCACAAGGGCTTCTCCTTCATTCAAGTGCTGTCCCCGTGTGTCACATTCCGGGGCAAGGAGCAGTACAAGGAATACCAGGACGACGGAATCATCTACCTGGAAGATACCGACCACAACTGCGAGAGCTTCCACCAGGCCCAGGCCCTGGCCATGAGCGGCATCCGCCAGCTGGTGGGCGTGATCTACCATGTCCACCAGGAGTCATTCATGCAGAGGTACTGGAAAGTGCGCCGGGCCCTCAAGGGCGGCAAGGAAATGATGATCCGCGAGATGGTGGACGACTTCCTGCCATAAATCCCGCCTCAGTAGTCGCTCTCCTGGTTCCTCGATGTGTGACAACGGCGTCACGATTTACCGGAAAACGTCACTCCTCCCCTTGGGACGTATTTTGTCCAATGACAGCTTTTTCTTGATCCAACCTGACCAAAGCTGCATATTGGGTTCGACCAACCACAAAAGCTGAGAAAACAGTCCGACTTGTCGTCGCGAGAGTCCATATCGGCGCTCCCGAGCGTAGCGGCGCTTAAAAAGCGCTGTTATACAGAAGCCTTGGAGCATTTTCCGAGGGATCTGGAAGCCTGTACCGATCCCGAGGATCGGATGCAACTGCGTTTATTGCTGGGAAATGCTCTGCTGGGAGCCGGTCGAAACCGCGAAGCGCGGGAGACCTATTTCGACGTCTACCGCCGCTGCCGAATGGAGCGCCTGCGGGGCAAGCTGAGAGAAATCGGCCACAAGGCCCTGATGAACGCGGGGCTGGCCACGAAAAACCTCGGCGAATACCGCACGGCCATCCAGTTCTACCGCGAGATCCTGGCCAGCGACCTGGTTCAACAGCCGCTGCAGGAAATACAGATCAGGAACCTGCTCGGTTCGCTGCTCAATCGGCTGGGTGAGTCCGATGAAGCCGACGCGGAGCTGAATCGTGCCCTGAAGCTTGCGCTGCGTTACGAAGAGCACAGCCTGGAAGCAGATGTGCGACTGAACCTGGCGGTTCTGGCTTTCCACCGGAATCAGCCGGAGCAGGTGACGGAGAATCTCGAGCGCTCCCGGGAGCTGGCGGGCGATGATCCCGAGCGCCGGCTCCGCGTCGAGATCAACATGGGAACATTGCTCTGGGACATGGGGGACACCGCCAGGTCCTGGATCTTCTTTGACAAGGCGCAGGATTTCGCCCGGCGCCAGCCGCTGGAGCGCTACCTGCCGCTGATTCTGGCCAATCAGGCCCGCATCCGCTCGCAGGAGGGGATCGCCAGCGAGGCCGTGTCCCTGGCGGAGGAAGCCCTCGAACTCAACGATACGCTGCAGCTCGAGGACGCCTGGGTTCGCGAGGCCTGCAAGGAAGTGCTGGACACGCACCAGGCGGAGACCGAGGATCACTTCCGCCTGGCCGAAGTGCTGATCAAGAGCCACGAGATGGTGGCGGTTTCGGCGGAGATGCGGAGAATCATCCGCGACGTCGACGCCCTGGCGAGCAGCGACCTGCCCGTGCTGGTCCTCGGAGAAACGGGTACGGGCAAGGAGCTGGTGGCCCGGGCCTTGCACAACGCCGGTCCGCGCCGTGAGGCGCCCTTCGTGCCGGTGAACTGTCCTGCCATTCCGGAAACGCTCTTCGAGAGCACACTTTTCGGACATGTGCGCGGAGCCTTCACGGGAGCGGACCAGGACCGCAAGGGCCTGGTGGAGCTGGCGGGCGACGGAACGATTTTCCTGGACGAGATCGGGGATCTGCCGTTGTCCATCCAGCCCAAGCTGCTGCGCTTCCTGGAGAGTGGAGAATTCCAGCGGATGGGATCCGGCCAGAACCACTATTCGGACGCGCGGATCGTTTCGGCCACCAATCGGGACCTGGCGGAATTGATGGCTCAGCGCCAGTTCCGCAACGACCTGATCATGAGGATCAGCGCCTTCCGGATCGAGCTGCCGCCCCTGGCCAGGCGTCGTGAAGACATCTACTTCATCGCCGCCAGCCTGCTGGACGAGCTCAACCGGCGCCACAGCACGCGCAAGGCTTTTTCGGCGCGTGCATTGAAGCTGATGAATGAATATCCGTTCCCGGGCAACGTGCGGGAGCTGAGGAACGCAGTGATGCGAGGATTCCAGATCGCCGAACACGAGATAGAGCCCGCTGATCTCGGAATCCAGCACGTGCTGAGCGATGATCGGGAGATTCGCAGGCGGCTGCCCGCCCGTGACGCGGCATCCACGGTTTCGCAGGGAGAAGAAGAGGATTGGGTCCTCAAGATCAACCGCGGCCAGGGATTGCCCAACGGGATGAACCTGGAAGGCGCCCTGCACGATCTTGAAAAGCGCATCATCGTCCGGGCGCTGGACTTCCGCCGGGGGGATCGCGAGAAGACGGCCGAAGACCTGGGACTCAGTTTCAGAGCCTTGAAATACAAGATCGCCAAGTACGGAATCAAGTCCAGGAAGCGCCGGGGTGTACTGCCTGACAGTCCGGAGGAAAGGGAGAGTCGCCCATGAGGCCGCCTAAGTACTTTCGAATTCTGATCTTCTCGGCACTGGGCGCGGCTTTGCTGCGGCCGGCCCTGGCGGACCAGGATCCCTCCGGGTTGCAGGCCTTCATCCATTACCCGGGCCAGTGGAATCTTCAGAACCGGGATGTCGCCGTGTCGGTGACCATCACCTGCGGGCTCGAAGGTCTGTGGCAGCTGAGGAACTCCAATTCCGAGCAGGGCGTGGACGAGGTTCTGCTGGAGGGCCAGGGTTCGATTTTCCCCGATCACGAGCCCTTTGAACTAAATTTGCCGTTCGGTCATAATTGCCTGTACCTGGAAGTGGAGGAAGGCGCCTTTCGTGCTACTGCCTCAGTGGATTTCGTCTGCACCCGCGATCTGCTTCCAGGCTGGCCGCACCAGTCCCAGCGCGAGCTGAACCCGCTGGATCCCCAGTTTCTGCCGGAATGCTCGGCCCTGGGCGCAAGCTTCGTTCAGCGCCTGCCTCAGACCGTCACCGATCCCCGTGTCGATCTGCTGCACTGGCTGGACGATGAGGCCCAGCCACTGCCCGGCTACCCCGTGGACCTGCAGCAGCAGGGTCTGATGATCATGGAGAGCTCGGTTCCCCTGGCGGTGGAGGACGATTCCGGTCCGGGCCTGATCGTCGTGGGCAAGGGCAAGGTGGTGCGTTATACACCCGAGGGAGCGATTCACGCGGTCAGCTCCCTGGGAGGCCTGACCAACAGTCCGCCCGCCCTGCACGTGGACGAACTGGGCAACCAACGCCTGCTGGTGGTATCCACCGACCAGCACCGGTTTCTCCTCTACGTGCTGGATCTTGATCTGAACGAGTTGCAGTCCGGTTCGGGAACCGACATGGCGGGCGTTAAGGGGCAGCCGCCCGTGGTGGCCGACGTGGACGGCGACGGCCAGTACGAATACCTGCTCCTGGCCAACAGCACCGTAGGCAACGAATGCTGCGTGGTGCGTTTCGACCCGGAAACACTGGACGAGAGCATCCTGCTCAGCGTTCCCGATTTCGATCCACTGTGCATGCTGGCCGGCGAGCTGGATGGAGACCAGTACTGCGACCTGGTGCTGCTCAGCCGTTACGAGCACCTGCTGATGGCCGATCACACGGGCATCCGCTGGCAGCAGCAGCTGCCGGGAAGGCATCTCTGTCCGGCCTCCCTGGCCGACCTGGACGGGGACCTGGATCAGGAGCTGCTGTTCGTGGACTGGGCCGAGGGCTCCGAAACACGCCTGAGAGCCTACCACGGGGATGGAAGCGCAAGCATGGTCTACGACGGCCTGGCCCTGGGCATCGACCGCCATGCTTCGCATGCTCCCCTGGCCGTGAACCTGAACGGGATCATCGCCAAGGAACTGCTGATCGCCCTGGTGGAAAACGACCCGGTGAACAAGCCCGGACGAATCGTGGTGGTGGGTTCCAACGGCCAGCTCTGGTCCACGGAGTATTTTCTGGCGGGCCAGGCGCGGTCGGCGCCGCTGATTCTCGATCTCGATCAGGATGGATCGCTGGACCTGATCTGCCAGGATGATAAGGGACTGACATGCGCCTGGTCGACGGGTGCGGATGATCCCGATCCCGGACATGTCCTGGGCGACTTCAGGCACGCCGGCAATTTCCTGCAGCCCCTTCCAGGGCAGAGCGGCAGCTGCGGAACCCTCGCCGGTCGAGTGATCATCCAGGACACGCTCACCGTCGAACCGGGCGAAACACTCTCCGCCTGGCACCTGCGGCTGGTGGAAGGCCGGCTGGAAGTGGACGGGGAGCTGAACCTGGTCGGCGATCTGGTGGTGGGAAACGCCGGATGCCTCGCGTTCTCTGGAGAATCGCTGCTGCAGCCGGCCGGGGCCGGATTGGATCTGATGGGCGAGCTGAGCCTGGTGGGGCAGGGCGTGGAACCGGGCTACCTGCCCAGCGAGCGCACTTCCATCAGCACCCTGCTCAACGAACTGGATCTGCGCGGTCATTCGGGTTCCACTCTGCGCATCCGGAACTGCATCCTCAACGAGTTGGATCGGGCTCTCAGCATCGTTCCGGGGCAGGAACTGCTGATGAGCGACAGCTGGTACCTGCAGTCGGATGAGGGAGTGCGCATGATCCAGGCGCAGGGCGACTTCCTGCGCTGCCTGTTCCAGATCAGCGGAACCGCGCTCGAGTTGAGTTCTTCGTCAAATGCTCAGCTGCGCGACTGCATCTTCAGCAGCGGGGAGGCCCAGGCGCTGCGCAACGACGCTTCCTGCCTCGATCTTCGCGGGACCATGTTCCTGGCGAACGAGGAGGCGCTCTGGCATGGACCGGAAGCGGTTAGCGACGTGGATTCCTGCCATTTTCAGGGCAATCGTTACGACGTGATCGTGGATGGCGCGCCGGAAAGCGTCGTGCTGCGACACAGCGACTTCATCGAGGCCGTGGAAACGGGAGTGTTGAACAACGCCAGCGGCCAGGTGGACGCCAGGGAATGCTTCTGGAACGCCGTGCAGCCCTATGTGGGCGATGTCCTCACCGATCCGGAGCTGGCGGAGCAGGTCAAGCCCCTGCAGATTCCCGCCCCCGTATTCGACGTGGGCACCGGGCCGATGGTGGACGGCGATGAACCGCTTGAGTGGGCTCCGGTGGATTTCACGATCAACGGAATTCCTATCCGCGTCACCTATCGGGTCTACCGCAGCCAGGATCCCTACACGGTGCTGGAGCCGGATAACCTGCTGGTTGAAACGGAACAGACGTTTTGTCACGACACCGAGCGGCCGAACCCCGCATTCTACGTGGTCACCACTTCCTTCGGCAAGCAGGTGGAATAGAAGACCGATCCTCTGGATATCCAAACCCGCGACCTCCTGGTGAAGCCGCGGGTTCTCTTTCTCGAAACTGTTCGGATTCCTAGGCCCTAGTCCTGGAGCTGGTTCCTGCCGTAGCAGCGGCCCAGGTTCTTCAGGCGTTCCGCCAGGCGCTTGCGTGGAAAGCGCGCGCCCAGTCTCCAGCGCCAGTTGTTCCCCACGGTACCCGGAAGGTTCATCCTGGCCGTCGTGCCCAGTTCGAGCAGGTCCTGCATGGGAGCCAGTGCCCATTCGGCCGTGGAGGCCCAGACGGCTTTCACCGCCGCCCAGGGCAGCTCTTTGGCCTGGTGGATTCCCAGGTACTCGAACATCCTGCGCTTTGCCTTGGGGTCGTCCAACTCGTCCATGAAGCCCAGCATCGTATTGTTGTCGTGGGTCCCGGTGTAGGCCACGCAGTGCTGCTCGTAGTTGTGCGGCAGAAATGGATTGCCGGAGTCGCCGAAAAAGGCGAACTGCAGGACCTTCATACCCGGCAGGCGGAATTCCTCGCGCAGGGCCTTCACTTCCTTGGTGATCAGACCCAGGTCCTCAGCGATGAGCCTCAGATCCGGCAGACTTTGCTGTAATTCCTGGAACAGCTCTCGGCCCGGCACCTTGATCCAGCGGCCCGTTTCCGCGGTTGGGGCGTCGCCGGGGATCTCCCAGCAGGCTTCGAAGCCGCGGAAGTGGTCCACCCGGATCACGTCCGCCTGGCGCATCAGTTGCTGGAACCGGCTGCGCCACCACCAGAAGGAATCGGAGGCCATTGCCTCCCAGTCGTAGAGCGGGTTGCCCCAGAGCTGTCCCGTCTCGCTGAAGTAGTCCGGCGGTACTCCCGCCACCACCTCGGGCTGCCAGCTTCCGTTGACGCGGAAGAAATCGCTCCAGCCCCAGACATCCGCGCTGTCGAAGGAAACAAAGATGGGCATGTCGCCGAGAATCCGGATGTCCCGGTCGCGCGCGGCTTTGCGGATCAGCTCCCATTGCGTGTAGAAAGCGAACTGGCAGAACTTGTGGAAAAGGATCTGCGGCTGGTGTCGTTCGTTGGTTTCTTCCAGGGCCTCCTGCTCGTGCGCGCGCAGCTCCGGCGGCCATTCATTCCAGGACCGGCCCTCGTGCAGGTCCTTGAGGGTCATGAACAGGGCATAATCGTGCAGCCACCAGCCTTCACGGGTATAGAATTCCTCGAAGTCGGACCAGAGCGGGCCTGAGGCTTCCGCCGCCAGACGCGCCGACGCCGTGCGCAGCAGCTTTGCCTTCCAGTTGCGGCAGCGCGTGTATTCCACGTCTCTGCTGCGGCCCCAGGATGGAATGGGCAGCTCGCCATGGCTCAGCAGTCCCTGTTCCACCAGCCACTCGGGATCGATCAGGAGCGGGTTACCGGCGAATGCCGAATAACACTGGTAGGGAGAATCGCCGTAGCCGGGATTCCCCAGCGGGAGGATCTGCCACAGGCCTTGTTCCGCCTCGGCCAGGAAATCCAGGAAATCGATGGCCGCATCACCCAGATCGCCGATTCCATAGGGGGATGGAAGGCTTGTGGGGTGGAGAAGAACTCCGGATCGTCGGGTATTCATGGCGGCAATATAACATGAGCGATGACATCCACTCTCCGCTGGAAATCGGTCCACTGCGACCGGCGGGCTTCTGTCCCTTCGCTGTCCCAAGGACAATTTTCGTCCCGGAAAAACTCCAGGAATTGTCCGAAAGTGAGCCAGACGGGGACATCGATTCCGCTAAGTGCTTGTTTTCAAGTAGGCGGAAACAAGAAGAGTTTCTGGCCTGAAGCTTGCATTAACCTGTACACCGATTGATTCGGACGTTTTCTCACAACTTCTCCTTCAATGGTTGGGCAAGGCGGTTAGGAAAGGACATACCCTCCCTCTTCAGTCCTTACTCCCTAACGCCAACGAATGTCGGCTCCCAGCCGGCATCAGATAGTTCCGGACTTCGCCCTGGCGTCAGCCAGGGCTCTTTTTTTAGGAACCTTGCACCACGAAGAATTCTCACCACGAAGGGCACGAAGAACACGAAGAGGAAGAAGAGAATTTGGAACACTTCATCTCTCGGAATATGCGTGTTCTTCGTGGTGAAGTCGAGTGTACTTCGGCAAAAGCACACCGCGAGGGGCAAATGCTTCCCGTGGTCCAGGCCCAACGGTTCGAAGACTCTTCCAGTGCAGTACGCAAGTTCTGAAATTCCAAGGTGCTCACCCGTGCAGCGACTCCGGTCTTTCCGGCCCGAACTGGCATGATGCTTGCCGAAACCATCTCCATGAAGCAGCTCCGTCTCCTGATACTGGGCATCGGATTACTCTTGACGGTCCCCGGATTCGCCCAGCAAGCCAATATCTGGTTGACAGATCTCAACGGCGACGATACGCTGAGCGTCCTGGTGGGCGACGAGGTGGAGTTCCTTGTCTGGATCGATACGTACGGGCAGGAGATCACCGGTTTCCAGTGCTTCATGACCTTTCCCGAGGAGCTGATCGAGCCGGTCCGCTACACCGAAGATCTCGACGGCTGGTTCTTCGACAACGCGATCTTCGGGGAGGGCAACGGCGTGGTGGTCTTCGCGGACGACCACGACTCGCGGCCCGGGATGGACCCCCTGCCCGACAACCAGCTGGACTGGTGTTACCAGACGCCCTTCGGCAATCCCCGCCCCACCTTCCCGGCCTACGGCTTCGCCTGCACCTTCAAGCTGCGCTTCCTCGCGCCCACCGAGTATCACACGGTCCTTTTCGACCACGACAACGGGCACTTCCGCAACACGCTGTACTGGGCCGGGCAGTCGGCCGAGGAGCTGCCCTTCAACAACGAGTACCCGCTGGTGATCGACGTGCGGGGCATGCAGCTGGGACCGCTGCCCGACGTCTACCTGACGACGCCGGCGCCCTGCGACAGCTTGAACCTCTACGACTTCGTCGAGCAGCTCGAAGGCGTGGAAGACAGCTCCTACGTTTTCAGCTGGAACGAGCTGGATCCCAACAACGTCTGCAGCATCGACAGCCAGCGGACGGCCGACGCCTTCTGGCTGCGCCTTTGCGGCACCGGTCCCGGCCGCAGGCTGGAGCTGGAAGTCGTGGCCGAGGCGATCGGGCTCGAGGCGCGTGATACATTGACGGTCTTTCGCGGCGATCCGCCCGTGATCGCCGATACCGTGGCCGCGGCCTATCCCTTCGTCTCCTGGCTCGAGGATTCCAGCGCGGTCGTGGACTTCGGCGACTACGCGAGCGACCTGGACGATCCCCCCGACAGCCTGACCTGGTCGGTGCTGGCGCCGGGCGACACGGTCGGGCTGGAGTTCGATTCCCTGGGCCGCACGGGAACCTTCAGCTCGCCCGCGGACTGGTACGGCATGGACCTGCTCTGGCTGCTGGTCCAGGATCCCGGCGGCATGGCCGATACTTCGTCGCTGGCCACCGAGACCCTGCCGGTGAACGATCCGCCGGGGATCCTCTTCGAGGGCCAGGTCGAGGTGCATCCCGGCCTGCCCACGCAGATCGACCTCGAGGAAGTCAGCTGGGACGTGGACGACGACTACGAAGCCCTGACCTGGAGCTCGGAGTCGGATACCAGCCTGGTGGCCCTGAGAATCGATCCCGTGACACACCTGCTGCTGCTCGAAGTCCAGGAGGACACCGAGCTGTGGACCGAGGCGGCCTTCCTCGTGCTCGTGGAGGACGCGGCCGGAGAGGAGGACCAGGACTCCCTCTTCGTGCTGGTTTCCAGCTACCCGCCCATCTGGAGTCCCATGGGCGACGTGGTTTTCCAGTCGCACCAGGAAGTCACCCGCGACCTGAACAACTTCGTCGAGGACCTGGACGACGCCGACGAGCTGCTGGATATCTGGGTGGAGGGCAATGCGGAGATCCAGATCTACATAGATCCGCTGACGCACGTGGCCACCTTCAGCGCCGAATCCACCTGGCGGGGATCCGAGCGGGCGGTCTTCTTCGCCAGGGACCCCGGCGGTAACAGCGACAGCGACACGGTGACCGTGGTGGCCCTGCTCGGCGGAAATCCCGTCGTGGCGCACATTCCCGACCTCGTGCTGCTGCCGGGTGAGACCGACAGCTCGATCGTCCTGGACCAGCACGTGTGGGACCTGGACACGCCGCCCGAGGAGATGAACTGGGAGGTGTTTCACAACGACCTGTTCAGCGTCGGCGTGAACGAGACCACGCACAGGGTGACGGTGACGGCGCCCTTCATCCCCGGGAGCTCGGACATGGCGATCTACCGCGCCTCGGACCCGCAGGGACACCAGGACGAGGATCCCGGCGCGCTGGTGGTGATCGATCCCTCGGGCAACCCGGTGGTACTGCCCGCCGCCGAGATCTGGATGTCCACTTCGGAAGTGGATTCGAGCGTGCACCTCGACGAGCTGGTCTACGACTACGACCATGATCAGGACGAAATGAGCTGGACCGTCAGCCAGGGCGTCCTGGTGAGCACCTGGGTGCGCCCCGAGGACCGGGTCCTGTTGATCACCAGCTCCTGGGATTCCGGAGAGGAGACGCTGTCACTCGAGGTCGAGGACCCGGAAACGAACACGGCCGCCGGGACCCTGGTGGTGCACGTCAGCGAGGGTAATCCGCCCGTGGTGAGCGAATTCGCGCCGCGCTACGTGATCGCCGGCGGGAATGACACGCTGCACGAGATGTCCAACTGGGTCTACGACGAGGACGCCGGCGACCTGATCGACTGGAGCTTCATCGACCCCCCGGACTCCCCGGTCTACGCCATGTATTACCCCGCCGAGGACATGGGCGTGATCTACACCGACTCGTCCCACGTGGCCGTGGACCTGATCGGCGCGGTGGCCGAGGACCGGGAGACCAACACCGACCTGGCCTGGATCGAGGTCCACTCGCTGGAGAACGAGGCGCCGGGAATCGAGGCCGGCGTGTTGCCCAATACGGCAGTGCCAGAGCTGCTGGACCTGGTGGTGCTCAGCGACGAAGCCCTGCGGGAGCTGGAGGCGCACCGGGCTTCCGACGGCGCACCGGTCGATTTCGAGGAGCTGCCGGTCGGTGAACCGGAGTTGGCGCTGTTCCGCGCGCACTACGTTCTGCAGGGCGGGGAGGAAGTGATCATGCTGCGGGCGGTCGACCTGCCGGGCTATCCCCAGGTGGAAGGAAACGAGACTCTCGACTCGCTGGTGCTCAGCAGCGGGGTTCTGGGAGGCCCGGGAGAGTGGCTCGTCTCGCCGGACGGGCGCCTGCGTATCGAAACCGCCGGCACCGGCTCGTCTTCCTGGTGGGTGATCCAGGAGTTGCGGCGTGACCCGGAGGACGAAGCCTGCATCTGCTGGCGCGCCCTGGCCGCCGGAGGCGACGACGCGCCGCTGTTTGTGTCACACGCGCAGCCGGGCAGGCTGCTTCAGGTCCACGAGGAAGGAACCTGGCGGACCCTGCCCTACGCGGAGGACGGGCGCGGTCGCCGACGCTGCCGCCTTCCCGGAGGAGGCCTCCTGCGCCTGGCGTCCGGCGAAGGCGAGGACTACCTGCTGCCCGAACGGCTGTTCCTGCACCCGGCGACGCCCAATCCATTCAACCCCTCGACCGTGTTGCGCTGCGAGTTGCCGGCGGAGGGCCGGGCGCGGTTGGCGGTCTACGACCTGCTGGGGCGGCTTACGCGGGTGATCCACGACGGACGCCTGGAAGCGGGCCGCTACGATTTCTCCTGGCGGGGCCTGAACGAGCGGGGGCGTCCCACCGCCAGCGGCGTCTACTTCGCACGGCTGGAACACCCCGCGGGACAGCGCACGATCAAACTGGTGCTCGCGCGATGAGCGAAGGCAAGCATGTATCACGGGCCGGGATCGCCGCCCTGCCGGCGACGCTCTGGCTGTGGTCCGCGTTGTCCGGATGCGGAACCTCGGGGGGCGGGACGGACGAGGGTGCTTCGGCGCTGAACGACGCCTGGAATCTGTATCACAACAGGTCGTGGGCGGAGGCGCGCAGCGGTTTCCTCGACCTGGTCGCAGCCGACCGGCACGTCGGTGAGGCTTACTGCGGACTGGGCTGGTGCAGGCTGCACCTGCTGCAACCCGACCAGGCGCTGGGCGATTTCCAGAACTCGCTCTGGGCGGAACCGGGTCGGCAGGACAGCAGGGCCGGCGAGGCCTTCGCCCAGCGGGACGCGCAGAATCCGGACTATGATCGGCTTCTACTCAGGGCGCGGAACTGCCTGCAGGAGGATCCCGACTATTCCTTCGAGCACGAATCCGGCATCGACTGGGCCGACCTGCATATCCTGATGGCCCAGACCTTCTTCTACCGCCAGGAATTCGACAGCACCCTCGGCCATTGCCAGGTAGTGGATCCGGACATGTCTCTAAGTCGCCAGGACACTACCAGCTGGAACGGCCAATCCAGCTTCGAGCTGGCCCTGTTCGACGAGCTGCAACGGCTGACGGAACTGGTGGGCGGGGATTGATGCCTCTCCGCAAGACCTTCGACGAACTCTTCACCGCCCTGCGCTGGCTATTGCCGAGTACATTGCGCAGCGTGATACTCATTCCCTGCGCCGGGACGCTCGCCCTGGCGGCCCTGCTGGCCGTGAGAACCCCGCCCGCCCTGCTCTACCTCTTCCTGACGTTGCTGCTGGCCTGGAGCTACTTTCGCGACATTCACCCGGAGCCGGATCGCGAGAGCTGGTACCCCGAGACTCCCGAAGAGAGTCCGCACGCGTCCCACGCCGCCGGGGAGCCCGGGGACGATCCCCGCCACCTGCTCTTCGCCGCGCTGGCCTGCGCCCTGTCCGCCTGCCTGGCCTTCGTGCTTCACGAGGTTCCTGCGCGCTGGCCGGCCCTCTTGATCTCGCTGCTGCCGCTGCCTTTCCTGCTGCCCCGACTGCGCAGGATGCTGACACTGTCCTGGAATGCCGGCCCGCGGGCCGATCACGCCACCGGGACAGTTGTCACACAATCCAATCGCCGGAACCGCCCGCCGATTCCCTGCCTGGTCCTGTGGGCCACGCCCTTCCTGCTGCCGGCTTCCGCGGCGCTGCTGCTGGTCCCCGGGACGGTCGACCTGAACCTGACCCTGCGCCTGGCGGAAACGGCCCAGCTGGCGGGTATCCTGGCCGCCCTCGGCCTGGCGGCGCTGGCACGGCACGAGGGCGTACGGCCCGCCTTGTGGCCCCTGGCCGCCGACAAGCTGATCAACACGCTGCTGATTCCGTGGTGGCTCCTGCATCCCGACTCGCTGCTGCCCGGGCTCGATCACGCCTCCGCGCCCTCCGCACTGCGCGTCTCGCTGGCCCTCTGCTTCCTGCTGCTGGGCGAATGGGAATCGCTCAGCATGGTGGAGATCTGGCGCAGGCGCTTTCCTCCCTCTGAAGCCGGTTCCGAATCACAGGTGTAATACGCCGAACGCAGAACGCGCCCCGCATCGGCGGGGCGCGTACGTGCTCGTGTTTGTGAGACGGGATACTCGGGAGCGGCGACTAGAACAAGGTCTCGAAATACTTGATGAGGCCCACGCTGAGCAGCACGTTGTTGGTGTTGGGGCTCGCGCGCAGGATGCGCCCGTTGGCGTCCTCGATGTCCTGGATCCGGCCGATGTTGAAATCCAGCCGCAGGCTGAATTGGTAATTGCGGCGGAACTCGGTACGGTAACCAAGGCCCACGTTGAAAGCCAGCCCGCTGCGCGTGATGGTGTGGTTGACCGTGTCGCCGAACTCACCTACCGGCGTGTATACCGGGGAGCCGCCGGGATAGGTCACCGTGACTTCCCGTGATTCAGCGCTGTAATCGTAGACCAGCGTGGTGACACCCGCGCCGAGGTCCACGTAGAGATTATTCGACTGGAGGAATTCGTAGGGCAGCAGCGTCGAGGGCAGCCGGAAAGTGAAGAACAGGTCGTGCTCGCGAAGCAGGCCGTCGTGCCGGATCTCCTCGGGGTTGCTCACGTCATCCAAGTGCAGGTCGTAGCGGGACTTCAGGTCCGCGGCGGTTGTGGAGAAGTAATACTTCAGCAGGAATTCGTAGTCGCTGCGCTTTGTATTGAAGCGGTGGCCGATGGCGGCATAACCGCCGAAGCCGAAAGTATGATCGCCGGTGAAGGGATAAGTGTCCGAATCGTAATGAACGGCGGAGTTGTCGCCGTAGATGTTTCCATCCAGCATGGCCCGGAAATCCAGACCCACTTCAAGCACGGAATTGTCGGCCTGTCCGGCCAGCGCCGTTCCGGCAGCGAAAACGAAAAGGAGCCAGTACTTGCTCATTCTTCCTCCATTTCGACCTGGGGAGACGTCAATCGTGTGAATATAGTTGCTGTGACCAAGCCATCCAACGCGGCGGGTTCCCATTCAGGCGGCGCTTTCCCAATTTGGGAAACGCTGCCGTGGCGCTGGCGGGTTCCAGCGTGGACGGAAGGGAATCCTAACGTCTGTGAACCGGAGGCAACAACCGGGCTCGCCGAAGCTTCGCCCGCGGCAAGGATCGCAGTGAACGAAGCGGTCGCAGAAGGATGAGCAAGTTTCAGACCAGTTTCCGCGGTCCACGAAAGAAAAGGGCGCCGATCAGCCTGGATCGACGCCCGAGCGGGAATCCACGGATCATCATGTTCGTTGTCCGGGCATCCCGCCTGGTTCCGGATGTTACGCGTTCAGCATCGGCAACCTTCCTGCGGGTCTTTAGCAGTCCAGGAGCGGAAAGCTGAGGTCCATGTGCATCTCATCAAGGATCGGCGAGCCGGCGCCGGGAAATCCCGCTCCCGGTGATAGATTGCTCCTTCTATTGCAGGGATTGGTGTTGCTGTTGCTGCTCGCCTGCCGATCGGAGCCGCTGGTGGAGTACAGACACCCCTTCGGCTTCAACCTTTCCCTGGATGAGAGTTTCTACATGACCACCCTGGCGGTGAGCGATTCAACGGGTTCGGTGCTGTTCCTCCGCGGCCAGGAAGCGGGCGAGCCCAGGCTCAGGGTGCGCGTGATCCCACGGGTGGAGTCCATCGATCGAGTTCTGGAGAAAATGGCGGACGAGTATGCCCAGCAGCGCCGACTGCGGCGGGAGACTCGGCGGCGTCGTACCGCGGTCAATTCCAGGGGCCTGGGTACCAGCGTCAGCTTCCTTCCTTTTCCGGAAGAGGATCCGGACTTCGAATTCTGCGTGGATCTGCGCGTATTTCCCCACGGCGAGCGCTACTTCTGCTTTCACTGGCGAGTGGCGGCGGACTCCACGGAATGGCAGCGACGATACGAGCGCTGGCTGGAAGACCTGATTTTTCTTAATTGAATCATGCGCGTGATGGGCATCGACTACGGCACCGTTCGGGTGGGAGTGGCCCTCAGCGATCCCGAGAGGCGACTGGCCAGTCCCTTCGCCACCCTGGACGCCCGCCGCGGCCTGCTGGCCCGGTTGTTCGAAATCATCGAAGCCGAGGAAGTGGACCTGGTGGTGGTGGGCCGGCCGATGCGCGGCGACGGCAGCCCGGGCAGCCTGGACGAGCGGATAGTGCATTTCGCGCAGGCACTGGGCCGCGACGGCCTGGAAGTCCGCTTCTGGGACGAAGCGTACAGTACACGCAGGGCCGAGGAACGGCTACGGGAAGCGGGTGCGGGCTCCCGCGCGGGCCGCAAGGCGGGCCGGCGCCGACGCGAGGAAGGTCGCCTGGACCGGGCGGCGGCGGCGCTGATCCTGCAGGAATTCCTCGACGCCCTGGCGGAGGGCTGCAGAGGCGAAGACGGGGAGATGTCGCCATGAGCGTCCTGCGAGTCGGCGTTGTGGGCACGGGAACCCTGGCCCAGGTCTATCACCTGCCCAACCTGGCACGGATGGAATCCGTGGAGCTGGCTGCCATCTGCGACGCCCAGCGCAAGCTGGCGGCCGCCCTTGGTCGCAAGTTCGGCGTTGCGAAGGTCTTCACGGATGCCGTGGAGATGTTTCGCGGCGCCGAGCTGGATGCGGCCCTGATCTGCACTCCCACGCACCTGCACATGCCCTACACGGTCCAGGCCCTGCGGCACGGACTGCACGTGCTGGTGGAGTATCCCGCGGCGCTCAACGCGAAGGAGATCCTGAAGATTCGCGGGGAGCTGCAGAAACATCCCGGCCTGGTTCTGCGCACCGGGAACAACAGCCGCTTCCGGCGCGATGCGGAGATTTTGCGCCACAGCTTGCAGAAGGGCGAGCTGGGCCGCGTCTTCTACGTCAAGTGCGGTTGGCTGCAGCGCTATGGTTCCGAGGCGCGGAAGAGCTGGCGCTACGATCCGGACATTTCCGGTGGCGGGGTGCTGATGGACCAGGGGGCGGCGATCATCGACCTGCTGCTCTGGCTGCTGGATTTCCCCGAGGTCCTCACGGTGGACGGCGAGTGCTTTCACCGGATGCTGCAGAAAAAGGTGGAGGACACCGTCAGCATCCAGCTTAAGCTGGAAAGCGAGCTCCTGCTGCACATGGACGCCTCCTGGTCGCTCCTGCCCGACCAGGGCAAGGCCTACTGCTACATCTTCGGCGACAAGGGCAGCGCCTTTCTCAATCCGCTGCGCATATCGCGGGACGCCGCGGGGAAGCGTTACAGCTTCACACCCGTGAACCTGCCCAAGGGCGCCAGCCTGTTCCGCGAATCATACGCCCGTGAACTGGAGGATTTCATCCACTGCATCGAGGAAGGGCGGGATGAACCGCAGCAACTCGAACAGGCGCACACGGTGATGAAGACCCTGGAAGCCGTCTATCGTTCGTCAAGGTCCGGCAGGACCGTTCGATTGTGAATCCGCCTCCGCCACAGCTTCCGCGGAACCTGCTGGCGCTGCTCTCCGGCCTGCTGGCCGGCGCCGCTTTCCCGCCATCCCCGCTGCACAGCCTGGGCCTGGTGGCCCTGCTCCCGCTCTACTTCGCGCTGGATGACGGGCGCCGGGGCTTTCGCCGGGCCTTCCTGGCCGGCCTGGTCTACAACCTGCTCACCGTGTACTGGATCGGTTATAATTCCGATCCGTCGCCGGCGCTGGCCTGGGCGAGCATGGCGGGCGCAGTATGCTGGCTCTCGCTGCTCTGGGGCCTGGCCGGAGGGCTCGCTACCTTCCTGGTGCGCCGGATCGGTCCGGCGGCCCTCTGGTGCCACCCCTTCGCAGTTACCGCCCTGGACTGGATCGTGGAAAGCTCGGAGATGGGATTTCCCTGGAACCTGCTGGGCGCGACCCAGGCGGAGAGCCAGTTCATCAAGCCGCTGGCCGCCCTGGGCGGGATGCACGCAATGACACTGGCCGTGCTGCTGCTCAGCAAACTGCTGCATTCCTGGTGGCGTTGGCGACTGCTCCGCGGCAGGGCCGAGCCCTCTTCCGGGAACCCACCGGGTCTGCTCGGAGGGCTGGTCGCCCAGCGCCACCCGCTCCTGCTGGCGCTATGGTTCCTCAGCGTCTTCTCGCTGGGCCGAGCCGGCCAGGGCGACGTGCGGCCCAGCGGACGGGTCCTGGACGTGCTCATCGTGCAGGGCAACGTGGATCCGCACGAGAAATGGAGCCGTCCCTACCAGTGGACCGTGGATCGCCACCTGGCCCTCAGCCGGGCGGCCCTCGGGGACACTATTGCGCCGGACCTGGTGATCTGGCCAGAGACCGCCGTGCCCACCCGACTGCGCCGCCGGCCCGCGCTGATCCTCGAGCTGCAGGCATTCTGCCGTGAATTCGACACCGCGCTGCTGGCGGGAGCCAACGACCTTGAGATCGTGGAGGGCGCCTACAAACCGCTCAACGCCAGTTTCCTGCTCACGGAAGACGGGATCGTCGATCACTACAGCAAGGTGCGGCTCGTACCCTTCGGCGAGCGGGTGCCGGGTCAGAAACTGCTTCCCTGGCTGGGCGGCATCAACATGGGCCAGGCGGAATTCGCCGCGGGCCGGCGGCGCAGCCCGGGATGCCTGCCTTCGCCTTCCGGTGGAGACTCCCTCTGCTTCTCCTGGAGCATCTGTTTCGAGGCCAACTTCGGCGGGCTGGCCCGCGAGATGGTCCGTGGAGGCGCCCAGGTCCTGACCAACCAGACCAACGACGCCTGGTTCGGACTTTCCAGGGAACTGGACCAGCACCTGGCCGTGGCGAGCCTGCGCTGCGTGGAGACGGGTCGCTGCCTGGTGCGCTCCGCCAACAACGGCTACAGCGCCGTGATCGATCCGCGGGGCGAGATCCGGGAACTTCTGCCCAAGGGTGAAGGAGGCGCCTTGCGCGCCGAGGTTCCGCTCTACTCGGGCTTCACTTTTCATACGCGCTTCGGAGACCTGCTGCCCCGCCTCTGTCTGTTGCTGCTGTCCTGGGCCCTGCTGCTGTCCTTGCTCGGTGGTCGAAGCCGCCGCCTAAGCCTGCCTGGCGGCCGCGGCAGCCGGAAGCGCCGCAGGGAAGCTCGCTTCAGTGCGAAAGACGACCGCGGCCAAGGGAAGGTCGAAAGCGGGGAAGAGAATCCCGGCAACCTTCCCTCAGCGCGGACCTTCAAGGGAGGGACGCTGCCGGCCTGCCTGCTTGGCCTGGCGATCTGCCTGGCGCCCGCGGCGACGGCCCGGGACCTGTATCACGGGGCAGGCACGGCGGCCGCGCGAGTGCTCAGCATGGGCGGCTGCTACGCCGCCAACAGCCGCTACGCCGACGCCCACCTCTATAACCCCGCCGCCCTGCGCTCGGATGGGCAAGGCTTCTCTTGGCTGCTGCTCTGCGATCCGCTCAGTCCCGCCCTGGCGCGGGAGTTGAGCGGGCAAGCTGACGGCGCCTACGAAGGCCTGGTGCCCGGGATCCTCTTTCTGCGCGGGCTGTACTTCGGCCTGGGTCCGGTCAACCTGGGACTGATCCCCGCCGAGTACAGCCCCTCCGAACCGGCGGACCTGAGCGAAACGGCCCGGGAGGCCGTCCTGGAGCGATCCGGCTTGAGTCCGGGCGCGGCGCTCTCGCTGGTGCTCGATCGCAAGGTCAGCCTGGGGATTTCCGCCATGCTGCGATGGGATCCCGAGGGCGCCCGGCGCCGGGTGGCGCTCGACTACGGGGTTCTGGTGCGCGCCAACAACTGGATGGACGTAGGCGCCGTGGCGGTTCACCTGCCGAAGGGCGGCGAGGACCTCCGGCGGAGTATCGAGCGCATCGGCGACGAAACCATTAACGTGGGGATTCTCTACTATCCCCTGGGCCGCCCGGAAGCGCGCTGGGGAGCGAAGCGGATACCGGCGGGCAGCGAAGGCCTGCTGGCGCGAACGGACCTGCGGCTGGCCATGGACGTGCGCAACGTGACACAGAGCCCGGGGCTCGCTCGCGCACAGGAGCTGCACCTGGGCATGTCGCTGGGCTGGATCCGCCTGCTGGAACTGCGTTGCGGCATCTACTGGCCGCGCGGCTCGGCGGACCTCGATAAGCGACCGCGGGCCAGCTGCGGCCTGGGCCTCGGCCAGCCCTGGTTCCTGCGTTCCGCCGCTCGAGGACTGGGACTGGTGGAAACCTTCCTGGACCTGGGATGGATGGACGATCCGGAGGATCCGGGCCGCGGCATCTGGATGGGGACCTTCAAGTGGGCCTTCTGAGTACGATTGTTACCTTCATTTTTTCCCGTTTATCCGGGGCTCAGGACCGCGATCCGGAGTGGCCGATCGCCGGCCCGGGAGAGCGTCAGGCACTGCGATCCGCCCACGCTGCCTTCGAGGACCAGGCGGCGGACAGTCTGCAGGCCGGGTCTGACAGCCTGGCCGTCCTGGCGGATGCCCAGGCGCCTGATCCCCAGCAGTGGATCCTGGCGGCGGCGCTGCTCGTCGCCGGAATACTCGGGATCTACATGCTGTTCTCGGTGAGACGGTAGTCCACTAATTACGGAGGATCGATGTTCAGACTTCGTGCAGCTCTGCTCCTGATCGGCTTCCCGGTCCTGCTGCTGCTGTCGGCTTCCTGCGACAAACAGGGCGCCCGTCAGGTGAGCGTGGACGATGCCATGAAGCAGGCCATGAAGTATTACAACCGCGGTCGCACCGTGGACGCCCTGGACCGCTTCAGCAGGATGAGCCTGGATTACGCCGGCAGCGCCTTGAGGGACAGCATCAACTACATGGAAGCGGAATGCCAGTATCAGTTGGGCGAATACATCCTGGCCGCCGATCTCTTCGAGACGCTGATCAACCGTTATCCCACGAGTCCCCTGGTGGACAACGCGCGTTTTCGCGCCGCCGACTGCTACTACGAACTCTCGCCCAGGTATGCGCTGGAGCAAAGTTTCACCTACCGGGCTATCGAGGAATACCAGGCCCTGCTGGACGAGTATCCCGACAGCGAATTCCGGGACCTGGCCGAGGAGCGGCTCGATCTGTGCCGGCACAAGCTTGCGCTGAAGGACTACAAGAGCGCCGAACTGTACTACCGCATGTCTCTCTGGCCGGCCGCCCTGCTGTACCTGAACGAGATCCTGGAGACCTGGTACGACCAGGAGGAGATCATGGAACAAGCCCACTACCTGAAAGGAGTCTGCCAGGCGAAGATGAAGCGCTGGGCCGACGCGCGGGCGAGCATCACAGAGTTCCTGGCCGCCTATCCCGAATCCAGACTGCGTCCTCTGGCGGAGGCCCAGTTGGATGCCCTGCAATAGAGGAAATCTTCATGGAGGGAGTGATCGTTTTCGGCGGATCCTTCGATCCCGTTCACCAGGGGCACCTGGGGCTGGCGGAATTCGTACTCCAGGAAACCGGTCTGCAGAAGATGATCTTCCTACCCGCCGCGCGCAGCCCCTTCAAGCCGGAGCACGAAGCCACGTTCGAGCAGCGCTGCCGCATGCTGCGGATCGCGCTGGAGGGGAGCGGCTTCGGCCTGGACCTGCGCGAAGGAGATCGCGAGGGTCCGAGTTACACGGTGCGCAGCCTCGAGGAACTGGCCCGGGAACTGAAGCTGCGCCCCGTGCTGCTGCTGGGGGAAGACAATCTGCCGGAATTCGGGCGTTGGAAGGACCCGCGGCGGATCCTCGAACTGGCCGACCTGCTGGTGATCAACCGGCCGGCGCCGCGGGGTGAGACCGCGCCGGAGCCCGCTTCCGCTGTTCCGCACCGTAACCTCTGCTGGCCCGGAATGGAACTCTCTTCCACCTGGTTGCGAAGGAGAATGGCTTCGGGAAAACGCTGCCGGTACCTGCTGCCGCCGGGCGTCTGGGAGTACATCGTGGAACAAGGCCTCTACGGCGTTGAATAAGCGTGGAAAACGGAAACCGGGGATGATGCCCCGCCGGCGATGCGGCACGCTTTCTCCCGCCCGGTTGGCGGGACCGTTGGCCGCGGCGCTGCTGATTTGCGCTCCCGGCCTGCCGGGAGGCCTGCCCGATGGCGCCGCCCGCGGCCCGTGGGGAAGCGAGATTCCGGGCAAGGCCGGGGCCGCCGCGGACGACGAGTTCCCCGAGGGCCTGGCGTTTCTGGGCGATGACGGGCTTTCCGCCTGGTACTGGCCGGACCTGCCCGCCGCGGAAACCCGCTTCCGCGTGGATCTGGCCGTGCCCCGCGACTGCCTGCTCGAAGGCCTGCGTGTCACATCGCTGGGCAGCGAGGGCAACTCGGCGGACTCCCTGCAGCTGGTGCTGCTGGACGAAACGGGGACCGTCCTCTTCGATTCCAGCGGGATTCACCTGGACGGCGCCGGCCTGGCGGAGGATCTCGTGATACAGCAGCCCCTGACGCTCGACGAGGGGCAGACCCTGCGGGTGGAGTTCCGGAAGACCGACGGCTCGCGCCACCCGCACATCACGGCTGACAACGACTGCCGCGAGGGAAACCTCTCCTGGATCTACGTCGAGGACCTGACCCAGGGTTACCAGGCGCTGGAAAACCGGGACCTGAACATCCGTGCGGCTGTCAGCTGGCCCGAGGGCGACTCGCTGGGGCCCGTTCTGCACGCGGGCGACTCGGGCGGCTTCGCGCTGGCCCAGCGGGAGCTGCCCTTCCTGGTGGAAGCGCGCGACGAGCACGGCGTGGACAGCGTCTGGGTGGAACTCGACGCGCCGGAGTTCAGAAGCCAGGGCCTGAACCTGGTTCCCGGGGCCGAAACACCGGGTGGTGAAGGCTCCCTGTTCTACTGGTCGGGCAGCCTGTCGCTGGCTGGTATCCAGTTCGGCGACAGTCCGGTGGTCACAGGCAGGGTGGTGGCCGTGGACAGCCTGGGGAACAGCGCCGAGACGGCCTTCACGCATCCGCTGATCGAAGACTACGTGCTGGCCCGCGAAACTGGACGCGCGGACGAGAGCCGCTATCCCACCTGGCCCCAGTTTCCAGGGGCCGCCTTCGCTCTGCGGTTGCCCTTAGCGGAGTTCGCGACGCAGCAGGGCCTGCTGGAGGCGGTTCCGCTGGGCGGATCAGTGATGATGCGCGGGGCGGGCGCCTTCGACATGCTGCTGGTGCGCGACCAGGGCGGACGTCCCGGCAGATTGGCCGACGACTCGCTGGAGACCTGGGACCTGCTCAGCGAGCGTGTCACGCTGCTCAATCCCGAGACCTGCACCGGCTGGCTGGACTTCAGTTTTCCCGTGACCGAAGAGGATTCGCTGTGGCGGGAATCGGAGGTCTGGATCGTCCAGGACTTCGCCTATCCCATGGGAGGCACCACGCCGGCGCTGCACACCTTCGTGGAATGGATCGCCGACTCCGCCCTGGTGGCCGCGGGCGAGGGCAGTGGAAGCTGGTACTACGACATCTGGAGCGATCAGTGGCGGCCGATGACGGACGCCGCCCTGCTGCTGAGGGCCGTGATCGGAGCCCGGCGCTGCGAGTACGATTCGCTCTTCGCCGATTTCGACTCCACTTTCGCCGGTCTCGAGTGCTGGTCCCGGAATCCCGCGGATGTAACGGGCTGGCAGCACACCGCATCCGGCCTCAACGTCAATACCCCGGCATTCGCGCCACAAAGCGATATGATCTACCCGGAGTCGTTCCTGGATCCGGATTCGCTGCAGGAGGGAGATTTCGTCTTCATCAATTCGGATGACCAGGGGTCCGGCGGCGTGCAGAAGGACACGCTGTTCACGCCCTGGGTGAGCTTCGCTGGTTCGGCGCAACTGGATTTCCTCAGCTGTTACGGAAACCTGGCCTGGGGAGACGACAGCGCGGCCGACACGGCGCGCGTGCTCTACCGGGTCAACCTGGGCAGCGGACTGTACAGCAACTGGAGCCTGGTCGCCGAGCGCGAGGACCTGGCCGTGCTGGTGCCCGATAGCGACACCCTGCACGGCATGTGGACCTCCTGGAGTTTCGAGCTCGACCCGGCGGAGGCCGGCGAATACCTGCAGGTAGCCTTCGTGTATCACGGCGCCTGGACCTGGGGCTGGGCCCTGGACGAGATCCGCGTGGGTCCCGTGCCGCAGGCGCAGCCCCCCGGCTGGGACGGGCCCCCGCGGGCGCGGGCCGAGCTGGGCCGGATCTACCCCAATCCTTTCAACCCGGTTACGCGCGTGCCCTACCGCCTGCGCGAGAGGGGTCCGCTGCGGATCACGGTGCACAACCTGCTGGGCCAACAGGTCGCCGAACTGCTGCACGATCCCCGGCATCCGGCGGGGACCTACGCCCTGTCCTTCCAGCCCGAGGGCCTCTCCAGCGGGATCTATTTCATCAGGCTGGAGGCTGCCGGAGAGCTCGATGTGCGCCGCCTGCTCTACCTCAAGTGACGCAATGGACTCCGTGAAGACTTCGGTGACGATCTACACGGACGGCTCCTGTCGCGGCAACCCGGGACCGGGCGGTTATGGCGTGGTGCTGCTCAGCGGCGGCCACCGCCGCGAGATCTCGGGCGCTGTGCCCTCCACCACCAACAACCGCATGGAACTGCAGGCCGCGATCCGGGCCCTAGATTTCCTAAACGCGGCCTCACGTGTCACATTGATCACCGATTCGCGCTACCTGCGGGACGGCATCACGCGCTGGATCGGCAACTGGCGGAAGAACGGCTGGCGCACCGCCTCCCGGCAGCCGGTCAAGAACGCCGAGCTCTGGAAGCGCTTGCTGGAACTCGCCGGTCGCCACGATGTGCGCTGGCGCTGGACCCGCAGCCACGCCGGAGTCGCGGAGAACGTGCGCGCAGACGAACTGGCCGTGGCGGGAGCCCTCCGGGCCGCGAAGGGCGAGCGCGGCGAGTTGAGCGCGGCGCCGGTTCTTGAGCAGGTGCCGCGGAAAGGCGCAATGAAGGCCGCGGGCGCCGCCAGGAAGAAGTCCTCCAGCGAAAGAGCCGTGAAGGGCGCTCGCCCTGGAAAGTCCGCGGCGGTTCCGGATCGCCGCAACGTGGAACTGAAGGCTCGAGCCGGGGACCTCGAGGAGCTGCGCCGGCGGGCCATGGAACTGGGCGCGGAACCGACCGCCAGGCTCCTGCAGGTGGATCGTTTCTTTCGCTGCGCCGAGGGCGGGCGCCTCAAGCTGCGCACCGAGAAGCGCCTGGATACGGGCGGGCGGTCCGGGACGGGCGAGCTGGTGTTCTATCGCCGGCCGGACGAGAGCGGCGCCAGGCTCTCCGAGTACGCGCTGGTTCCCGTGAAGCGCGGCGCGCAGCTCTCGGCGATACTGGAGGCGGCGCTGGGCGGTTTGGGCGAGGTACGCAAGGAGCGGGAGCTGCTGCTGCTGGGACGGGCGCGCATCCACCTGGATCGCGTAGAGGGCCTGGGGGACTTCCTGGAACTCGAAGTGGTCCTGGAGGAAGGTGCAGACGAAGCCGACGCCCGGGCCGAGGCCCTGATGCTGCTGGAGAAGCTGGGCCTGGGCAAGGACGACCTGGTCCCCGGCGCTTATCGGGACCTGCTCGAGACTTGAAGGTCTCTATACCAGGTCGCGCATCACCTCGGGCCGGGGGTTGGCGATCACCACCTTGTTGACCAGCATGCCCTTCTCGCCGGCCCTGGCCGCTCCGGCTTCCACGGCTGATCGCACCGCGGCCACCTCTCCGGTCAGCGTCACGAAGCCCTTGCCGCCGATGGCCATCGCCAGGCGGATCTCCAGCAACCGCACTTCGGCCGTCTTGGCCGCCGCGTCGGCCGCCTCGATCAAGGATGAGACCGAGAAGGACTCGATGATCCCCAGCGCCTCGAGCGCTTCGAAGCGTGTCACGCCCTCGATGGCGGGCACCACGTCGGGGTGCAGATTGGGTATCACGAACTGATCCACAACTTCCCGCTCTCCCAGCTGCTGGGCGGCCTCGACGGAACTCCTCACCGCCGCCGTGTCGCCCGCGATCAGGCTCATGTACTTCCCCGGACAGATTGTGCGCGACACGAGCAAGCGGATCTCCGCCGTCTTGAGCATCCGGTCGGCCGCCTCGATGCCCCTGGCGATGGAGCTGAATTCGATCACACCCACCGCGTCCCGGGGGCGCTCCGGAGTGAACCGGCTGTTCCGGCTGGGTGTCATGAGAGCAGGATCTCCGTCTTGGTCAGTTCCTCGACCCGGCCTGCGCGCGGTGCGTGAATCCGCGCCCCGAGCGTTCCCTCGGCCGGGGCGGCCAGAAGGTCGCCGGCGCCGACCTCCCGCCCGGTCTCCACTTCGGGCAGGGCGGGGGCGCCGAAATGCTGCGAGAGCCTGATCCGCAGCCGCTGTCCACCGTCTTCGAAATCCCTCAGGGGAGCATCATGCTCGAAGCGCGCCAGGCCGAGTCGCCAGAGCACCTTGGTCGTCGGGATCCGGCGGTAGGTTTCCATCGGATGCGGTGTTACATCGCGCGGACCCGCGTAGGCTTCCCCCGCCTCGGCCAGGCTGCGCTTGGAGTCCTGGCAGGCTTCGCGCGGGAAAAGCCCCTCCGGGCAGGCGTAGAGCGAGCAGATGCCGCATTCGCAGCAGACCTGGCCCCAGCGGCTGTGCGATGGATAGTCGGTGACGAATTGCTGACGCATCACCTGGTGCGGCTCCAGGGGATGTCCCAGCAGGTAGCGGGGACACATCTGCGTGCACAGGCAGCACTGGTCGCAGACGGACTTGCCGATGCGGTGCTTGGCCCGGCGGCTGCGCAGTTCCTGCTGCACGTAGGGATGATCCCGCGGCAGCACGATCACTCCCGAGGTGGTCTTGACCACGGGCTCGTCGGGATCCTCGCAGATCCGGCCCATCATCGGTCCGCCGTCCAGGACCACCCAGTCCTTGAGCCAGGTGCCCTCCGCGGCTTCCACCAGCTCGCGGAAGGAGAGGCCGATCGGCGCGCGCAGCGTCATCGGCCGGCGGACTTCCCCGCTCACCGTCAGGAAGCTGTGTGTCACGGGCGCTCCCTGCAGCGCCTCGTCCACGTTCAGGGCGGTTTCGTTGTTGATCACCACCGCGCCCACGTGCAGCGGCAGGCCGGCGGGAGGAACCACTCTTCCCGTCAGCAGGTAGACCAGCGTCACTTCGTCGCCCGCCGGGTAGAAATCATCCAGCAGGCCGATGCTGTAGGATCCGTCGCCCCCAGGTCCGCGGGAAGTTCCTTCCATGGCGGCGACGCTGGCCGTGTTCTTGGCCTTGATGCCCACGATCACGCGCGAGGCGCCCACCAGTTCGGCCGCCGCCATGGCGCCCCGGGCAACGCCCTCGGCGAAATACTGCATCACGACGTTGTCCTTGCGCAGCAGCGGCTCGCACTCGGCGCCGTTGACGATCAGGGTGTCCACTTCGGCATTGAGCTTGACATGGGTGGGAAAACCCGCCCCTCCCATTCCCACGCAGCCCGCGGAGGAGATCTGCTGAAGTCGCGATTCCTTCATCCGATGATAAGGTTACCAAACCGGGCGGGCATTTCAGCGACCGAAAAAAAGTGATGCTCGGGGAACGGTTCTGCCTTATCTTCGGAGTCCGGCCCCGGCAGGGAAGAGAGCGAGCCGCGGCCGGAGATCGCGTGGCGATATGCAAAAACAGGGGGGGGGGGGGG
>CAZMSD010000031.1:0-50001 GCA_964568855.1 uncultured Bacteroidaceae bacterium
CTCATGATGGCCTCCTTGGTTTGGATGCCGTCAGAATAGCCCAGGGATGGGACATCGAGCCGAATCAGTTATTGTTTCACAAAGACTTAACCTGCTGAGTATGGTGGTTAATCAGGTTGCATAATCAATCGAAAACTCCGGCCTTCAAGCTGGTTCCGCTTTGCTTCGAGCCAAGGTTAGCTGCGCAATCGATGGGAACTGCAATGAACCGTATCGAAGTCCTGATCCTGCTGGCGCTCCTGTCCATACTGCCGGTGCGTGCCCTGACCATTGCCGAGGTGCAGTTCAGCAGCGCACCCGGGCCGGACGGCACCTGGCCTTCCGATCGAGAAGGGGAGACCGTCTCGATAACCGGAATCGTCACCGCAACTGGGTATCACGATACACGGTTCTTCATCCAGGATACTGTGGGCGGGTGGTCGGGCATCCTGATCTGGGACAACAGCATCCAGCCGGACCCGGGTGATCAACTCGCTATTACGGGAGAGGTCTTCGAATACAACGGCCATACCGAGATCAACCCGGTCAGCGACTATCAGCTCCTTGCCGCAGGCCAGCCGCTGCCGGCGGTCGCGGATCTCGAATGCGGACAGGTCGATAGCGAGGAGCAGTGGGAGGGCGTGTTGGCTCGGCTGAATGATGTCAGCGTGACGCAGGCGCAGGATGCCTACGGCCAATGGTGGGTCGACGATGGCAGCGGCGCCTGCGAGGTGGATGACGTGTTCTTCAATCTGAGCGGTGCGGGCATCGATCCCCAGGTCGGTCAGAACTTCACAAGTATCACCGGGATCGCCGACTACCAGCATGGTAACCACGCCATCAACCCGCGATTTCCGGAGGACCTGGCGGCGGACAGTACCGGCTTCTTCTTGATCGCTCGGGACACGGAAATCGTTCTGGAACAGGAAGCGACATGCTGGCTTGAATGCGGAGAGCTGGAGTCCTCGGACGAGGTCAGCGCCTACTCGATCCACTTTCAGTTGCCGGTAGAGGTCGCAGCGCTGGATGAAGTGGTTACCGAGGGATCCCTGAGCGCGGGGCTTTACCCGCAGTTGACCGACCTGGGTGGCGGCGAATACAGTATAATCCTGCCCGAGGGACCCGTCTTGATCGGCGACCTTCCCCTGGTGGGTCTTTCACTGGAGGGTCTCGCCCCGGGTATCGGGCAGCTTGATCTGCTGGACGGCTCGCTCGGCGGAGAGGCGTTCGGCTGGATGGACGATGGATCGGTCTACGTGGTCCTCCCGTCGGAGAGCATCGGTGATACACTGACGCTGATCATGCGGCCGCTGCTCAACATTCCGGCGATTGTGACACAGGGAGATGTCTTCGAAGCCTGGGCCGAGGCGTCCCCCAGCAGCACGGACTGGAGCGCCGCCGCGCTGCGCGACGGCCTGCGCCACGAGTTGAGTGTCGACAGCCTGCACTATGATCCCGACCAGCAGTGGTGGCGGCTCTGGCTGCGCACGCCGACCGTTGGCTGGATGGGAATGGCGGATCTCGAGTTGAGCTGTAACACGGTTCCATGCGACACGAGCTGGAATGCCGTCCAACTGTTGCCGGAGCTGCCGGATTCCTACTACTTCGCCCAGATCACGGACACCCATCTGCCGACTCACGACTACTACGACGAGCCCGGCGCTCTTCAGGACTCCTCCTCCATGGAGGACCTGCGCGCCGTTCTTGCCGACCTGGCCGTGATCAATCCGGCATTCGTCCTGCTGACCGGCGACGTGGTCAACGAGGGCGAACTGGAGGAGTTCCTGCACGCCCGCTACTATACTCGAACCCAACGTCTGCTGGCGGAATGCACTGTTCCGCTGTACGTGGTCAGCGGCAACCACGACATCGGCGGCTGGCCGGAAACACCCCTGCCGGCGGGTGCAGCCCGCTACAACTGGTGGCGATTCTTCGGCTGGCCCAGGCTGGACGATCCTCCCGCCGGTGCGCCGGCGAGAACACAGGACTACTGGTTCTCCTACGGCGATCTGCACCTGGTTGGAATGGAATCCTACGACAACTACGACGGTTTCCGCCAGGAGATTTACGGCGAGACCAGCTTCACCGAGGACCAGCTTGCCTGGGTCGAACAGGCGATGACGCTGGCCGAACCCGGCCAACATAAGGTCCTCTTCTATCACTTCGATTTCGCGCAGCAGTTGGACCTTGACGCCCTGGATGTCGATCTGGCGCTCTGGGGACACGCCCACAGCAACGGGGGCAGTCTGGAGGGTCCCCCCTGGGCGCTGCGAACGGCTCAGGTAACGGATCATAGATGTGCCTTCCGACTGATTCGTGTGACTCCGCAGGGGCTGCAACCCTTCGCGACCGAGTATGCGTGTGCCGGAGATCCGTTGCGGGTGACCTGGTCCGGTCCGAATGACGGCAGCCTGGACAGCCTGACCGCAACCGTGGAGAACGACTACCCGCTGGAATTTCCGGAGGCCGCACTGCATGCCCGGTTGGCGTCCGGTATCACGGAAGTCGCGGTTGTAGGGGGAGAGCTGCTGCAGCTGATACAACTCCCGGAGTACACGCTGGCTGAACTGACATTCTACGTAGCTGCCGGGAGCACGCAGGACGTGATCGTCGCGGCCGTCGATGCAGGGTTACAGGCCCCGGAAGTGGCGATCAGTATCACGAGCGGACTGCTGACACTGGTGTGGAATGAGGTCAGCGGCGCAACCTACTTCCGCATCGAGGCAACGGATACCTACGGTGAATCATGGATCGACATCAGCGAGGACGGGACCTTTGAGGGCAATACATGGCACACCCAGCTCACTGGATCACATCGATGGTTCCGGGTTATCGCATCGAACTAGTGAACCGCTTCCTCGTCGATTTCACGCGTTGGGCCGCGGGTCGCAGAGACATTGCGGCCGTCGCGCTGGTGGGGTCGCATGCGCGTGGCAGGGCGACGGCGGACTCCGACGTGGATCTGGTGATACTGACCTCCCGGGCCGACTTCTACCTGCGGCGCCGTGAATGGGCGGAAACCTTCGGTGTGGTCGCGAAGCAGGAAGTGGAGGACTACGGGCGACTTACTTCGCTTCGCGTCCATTACGCGGACGGGCTCGAGGTCGAGTACGGCTTGACGGATGAACATTGGGCGGCCGAGCCTCTGGATGAGGGCACCCGCGCGGTCATCGCCGATGGCATGAAGGTTCTCCTGGAACGCGAGTCGCAGCTAAGCCGGCATGCACCTGATTATGAGGACCGCCGCTGGACGACAGACCTTCGATCCCGATGAATTTTTATAAGTAATCGCTAACTTACCAATTACCTTTCGTGCAACGGGAAACGGCCCCAAATTCCTTTGCTCTGTTAATAATTCAAGGAGGTATGGGCGTGAGTTTTGATTGGCTTTTAATTGCAGTCATATTACTAATTGCATTTGCGGTATTTGACTTGATGGTCGGTGTCAGTAATGATGCTGTCAATTTTCTCAATTCCTCGATTGGATCTCGCGTTGCTCCTAGATATGTCATCATGATTATCGCCAGCCTGGGAATCATGGCCGGTGTAAGTTTCTCAAGCGGGATGATGGAAGTTGCGCGTAAGGGAATATTTCATCCTCAGTTCTTCACCATGCCGGAACTGTTGACAATTTTCCTTGGCGTGATGATTACCGACATCATTCTCCTCGATCTTTTCAATACTTATGGCCTTCCCACCTCAACGACCGTTTCCATTGTTTTCGAGCTGCTTGGCGGAGCAGTTGCCGTATCCATCCTGAAAATCCTGCAGCAGGACGATAGCCTGGGAACACTGGTAGAATACATTAACACAAGCAAGGCCCTGTTGATCATATTCGGAATATTATTATCGGTAGTGGTGGCTTTTACCCTGGGGGCCGTCGTTCAGTTCTTGAGCAGATTGATTTTTACCTTTGAATACGCAAAACGCTTGAAGAGATATGGTGCAATCTGGGGCGGCTTGGCATTCGCCTTCATTACCTATTTCATTCTGGTGAAGGGGGCCAAGGGCGCTTTTTTCCTCACGTCCGATGCAGCATCCCTGATCAAGGAGAATACATATCAAATTCTGTTCTTCATCTTCGCCATCTCCGCCGTCCTGCTGCAGATCGCACTCTTTTTCAAAGTCAATGTACTCAAGCCAGTTGTGCTGGTGGGCACATTCGCCCTGGCCATGGCCTTCGCCGCCAATGACCTGGTGAACTTCATCGGTGTTCCGGTTGCAGGATTCCAGGCCTACACGATCGCCAACACGACGGAGACTCCGCTGACGACGCTGATGAGCGCCCTGGACGCAAAAGTGCCCACGCAATCCTACATGCTGCTCATGGCCGGTCTGATCATGGTCGTCACCCTGTGCCTTTCGAAGAAGGCGCGGACAGTGACCGAAACAGAGATCAGCCTGGGTGAACAGCTGGGCGAGGAAGAACGTTTCGAATCGATCTTTCTCTCGAGGGCCGTAGTGGGATTGGTTCTACGCGGTTGGAACTTCACCAGGAAGCTTATTCCCGCCTCCTTCAGGAGATGGGTTGAAGCGAGGCTGGATACTGCGCACTACAAGGCGCAGACCGACTCGGAACAGCGCCCGTCCTTCGACCTGCTGCGCGCTTCGGTGAACATGATGGTCGCCAGCGCCGTTATTTCCTACGCGACATCCCAGAAGCTGCCGCTTTCGACGACCTACGTCACCTTCATGGTCGCCATGGGCACCTCGCTCTCGGACATGGCCTGGGGCAGGGAGAGCGCGGTGTATCGAATCGCCGGCGTCTTCACGGTCATCGGCGGCTGGTTCCTGACCGCGATTTCCGCTTTCGTGGCCTCCGGCCTGATCGCCACGTTCATCTACTATACCAAAGGTATCGGCCTGGTAGTCCTGCTCCCCGCGGCTGCCTATCTGATCTGGCAGAACCATCGCACACACAGTAAGAGAGCGAAGCAGAAGGATCTGGGGGCGGTATTCAACCTTAAAAAGATTGAAGATGTCAGCAGCTCCATTTCCATCACCTTTGAGCACATGGCTGTTCTCCTGGGGGAAATCCGCGCATCATTGACCGCTTCGCTGGAAGCCCTGTACAACCAGAACGAAAACGCTCTGAGATCCGAGCGGGACAAGACCAACAAGATCCAGAAATGGTCCAACACGATCATCGCGAATGTGTTCAAGTGCATGCGTCTCCTTCTGCGGGACGACTCAAAACTATACTTGAATTATGCCCAGACCGTTCGAAGAATACAGAAAATAAATGATGGTTATCGTGATATTGTTCTTCGTTCCCATCAACATGTCAGTAACCATCACAAGGGCCTGCTCGGTTTTCAGATAGAGGGTTTGCGGGAGATGGGTCAGATCCTAGGGGAAATGCTACAGGATGTGGAGACGGCCCTGGCTGCCAATGATACCCTCAAGTTCAGGGAGATCCGGGATAAGGACGCAGAAATGAAGAGGATTGCCGAAAGATTGAATACGCAGCAGTTGGAGTGCATCCGTGACGGGGAATCGAAGACTCGACTCAGTATTTTATTTTATGCTATCGCCGGTAATGCTAGGATGATTTCCAAACAGAATTTAAAGTTAATCGAAATATTTGCTGATACCTTCGGAGAAGTGAACACCAGTGTTGAATTCGACATGAATTGATCAGACATTGGCTTGTCCTTATCCTGTTGACCGCCGCCTGGGCCTTCGCGGGCGTGAAAGGCGCGTCTCCCGACCTGGGTACCCGCTACTCCGGCTGGAACGTTGCGAGTTTTGCGCTGGAGGACGGCTCGGAGCCGGACTCCGCTGAGGACTCACCGCTGGCCGGCCTGCTCGGCCCCCTGGAAGGAGGGCTGGCGCTTCATGGCCGCGAAGGTTTTCTGGGACAGCGCCGCCCGGTCTACCGGCCGCGGTTGCTGGAGGAGGACCTCCGGCGAATCAGGCTGTACCTCGCGCGGGAGGGATTTCCCGAGCCTGCACTTCATCCAAGCTTCGAGGCGGACGTCGAGGATCGTTCTATCCGGGTCGTCGTCAAGGTCGTACCGGGCCGTTGGGTGCTGGTCCTTGATCTCGCGGTTGAGGGACTGCCCCAGGAGGCGGCCTTCGCGGCCGATTCCCTGATCGAGGTCGAGCGGGAGAACCGGCGCTACTCGGACCGGCGGGTCCAGGCCACCGCCGAGGTGATCGCGGAGCTCTGCCGGGAGTCGGGCTATGCCAAGGTCACGGTGGATTCCCGCCTCCACCGCAGGGATCCGGAAAGCGTGGTCCTGGACTACCAGGTCCGGCCGGGGGAGCGCTACCGTATCACGGAACTGAGCGTGGAAGGGCTGGCTCCCGACCTGGTGCCGCTGGTGGAACGACGGTTAGGCGGGGCGCTCGGCGAAGTCTACTCCCCGCGCAGGCTGCACGAGATCCGGGAGGACCTCAAGGACCTCGAGGTCCTGCGGCAGGTGCAGCTTCAGACCGAAGCGATCGCCCTGGCGGAGCTGCGGCTGGTGGCCCGCCTTGCTGCGCGGGCCTACCGCGTGACGAGCTACAGCCTGGGAACCTGGACCGATCACCCCCTGCGGGCGAAGGCCTCGTGGAAGCATCGCAACCTGTTTCGACGCGGCCGCGGTTTCTCCATCGGCGGCGCCTGGTCGCCCAACCAGTACGAGGTCGAGACCACCGCCTGGTGGCCCTCCCTGCCTGTATCCCGCTCGACGAGCCGGCTGCGGCTGGCCTACGAAGCAGAACGCGAAGAGTCCTACCGCGCGGACAGGAGCGAGCTGAGCGCGGCAGTCGCCCTCAAGCCGGACAGGCGGAACCAGTGGCTGTTCGAGGTGGCGGCCAGCCGCGTGAATGTGCGCAGCCGGGCGGCCGCCCCGGATGTCTTCGCCGAGGGCGCCGGCGAGCTGGTGACGCTGGCGCTCACCCGGCAGGGCAATTTCAGCGACGACCTGCTCGATCCTCGCCGTGGCTTCCGCTTCCGCCTGCGGGGTGAGATCTCACCGCCGGGTTTCCTCTCGGACTATCCTTTTCTCTCGGCGGAGGCCGGTGCCCGGGTCTACATCCACTTGCTGAAGCCGGCGGTCCTGGCGGGACGGCTCGTGGTCGGGGCCTCCGAGCCCTTCGCCGGTTCAGAGCGACTCCTGCCCTACAAGCGCTTCTTCGCCGGAGGCAACAGCTCCATGCGCGGATACGGGAGGCGCAAACTCGGTCCCCGGGACGCGGAAGGGAATCCGCTGGGCGGGGAGGCGCGGGTCCTCTCCGGCGCGGAAGTCCGCTTCCGCTTGTTCTCCTGGTTCGGGATGCCCCTGTTCCTGGACGGCTGCCAGGTCTGGGGACGGAAGAGCGATCTCGATTTCGGCGACCTGGAATGGGCGGTGGGCAGCGGAGTGATCTTCTATACCCCCGTGGGACCGGTCCGCCTGGACCTGGCTTACAATATCAACGGCGAGCCGATCGATCGGGATGACTGGGCGCTCCAGTTCTCGATCGGCCATGCCTACTGATCGAAAACGCAGGACGCGAATCGCCGCAAGCAGGAAAGCGGAGATGAGTCGCCGAATACTGGATCGCCAGAACCAGAACGAGCCCTTACCGGAAGAGGGGCGACAAAGCAGGATTCGGGGCCGCTTCCGCCGGATCGCCCTGCGCTTCGCGCTGGGTCTGGCGGCGTTGCTGGTCCTGGTGCCGCTGTCGCTGCTGGCCTTCCCGCCCCTGCGGGAGGGCGTATTTCGGCTGGCCCTGAACCTGGCCGACGAGCGGCTCCCCGGCCGGATGCAGGTCGCCCGAGTGGACTGGGGGCGGCTCGGTCGGCTGCGGCTGGACGGTTGTTCGTGGATCGCGGGCGGTGATACACTGGTCTCGATCGCCGAGTTGGATCTGATGGTGGACCTCGGCCGGATCTTCAGTCGCCAAGTCGCTGTCGAACACCTGCTGCTGAGCGAGGTAAGCGCCGACCTGCCCGCCCTGCGGCGGTACTGGCCGCGGACCGTGCCGCGCCCCGCCGACGAGATCTCGCCGACGGCTCCTGAATGGCCGCCCGATCTGCACGCCCTGGCGCCCTCGCTGGACCTGCGCCGCTTGCGGATCGAGATCGGCGGGATCCGCCTGGACGAGCGGAACCGGATCGGATCGGCCCTGCTGGAAGCCTCGTTGAACCTGTCCAAGGACCGGCCCTCGCGCCTGCGGCTGGACAGTCTGAGGGCCAGGGACGCGGCCGGCCTCTGGGAACTGGAGTCCATCCAGGCCGCGGGAGACCTGGATTCCCTGGTCCTCGACGCCGCGCTGCAGGCTCGCTGGAGGGACCTGCGGCTGCGCTGGTCCTTCGACGCGAGGCTGGGCGAGGCGCTCAGCCTGGCTGCAGCGCCGCTGGAATTGAAGGTGCCGGGGGGCGGATCGGCGAGCGAGTCCCTCACCGACCGCGATGGCATCCTGCACTTCGATCCCGCCGATTCCACGCTGCGTGTCGAGCGGCTTCGGATAACAGGGGATCTGGGCGACTACCGCCTGGATGCCGTCCTGGACCGGGAGCTGAAGGCCGTGGTCGACATCCGCTGCCGCTGGCGCCGGTCCGCGGTTGCGGGCATGTGCCAGGTGCTGCCACCCGCCGTCAAGGCGCGGATGGACGGCGCCCGCCTCTCGGCTGCCTGGTCCGAGGACGAGCAGGCGGAGCTGGCGCTGCACATCGAGCTGGATCGACCGGGAGGCGAACAATCCCTTGAGGTAGCGGCGCTGGCTTCCTTCGCCCTCCCCGGACCGCGCCAGCTCGCGCCCCTGCTGCCGCCCGAGGCCGGCTTCGAGCTGGAGGACTGGGGCTTCCTGCAGGGTAAGCTGGAGCTCGCCGCCGGCCTGGACATCGACAAGCTGAAGACCTTCCGGCCGCAGGACGAGGGCGGCTGGCCGCCCGATCTCTCCGGCCTGGATTTCGAGTTGACTCTGGATCTCGGTGACACGAAATGGCTGGAAGAGGGCCGGCTGGAACTGCAGGGACGCGGAAGATTCCTGGCGATCGACACTCTGCGGCTGGTCCTGCCCGGCCTGCGCTGCGGACTGGCCGGTGATCTTGACGCCGACTCCCGGAGCATCGACCTGGATGGTCGGCTGGAGATTCTCGACCGCCGGCTGCTCGCCCGGTTCGGTTCGACGCTGCGGGACATCGACGGCCGGCTCGATCTTGCTTTCGGCGCACGGGGAGAGCTCGCCGATCCGCAGCTCGAGGTTCGAGGGACAGGTGGATTGCAGCTGCCCGGCCTGCAGATTCCCCGTTTCGAGCTCGAGTTGCTGGAGCAGCCCATGGCGCGACGTCTTGACCTGCGGGCGCCGGAGGGTCTGCTGGCGGGCGACTTCCTCTGGGACCGCCTGGACATCGCCCTCGATCTGCCGGCCGAGGGCCTCACCGCCTTCCCGTTGCGCGCCGAGGTCAGGGCCGCGAGTGAAGAGGGAGAACTGGCCCTGATCGCCGGCGCGACCCTGGATACCGCCCGGGTGCTAGATCTCGAAGTCGAAGACCTGGCCCTACGCCTCGGTGTGCAGGACCTGGCCGCCGAAGAGCCCTTCAGCTGTCGCGTCGATCCGGCCGCCGGAGCCCTTGAGCTGGCCGGTCTCTGCCTGCGCGGGGAATTGGGCGCCGTCGAGGCGGAGGGATGGATCAGGAAGGATACGCTGGCCCTGGCGGCGTGGCTGGACCTGGCTATTCCACCGGAGCTGCTGCGCCGGGCGCTGCCCGCGACCATCCACCCGCGAGAGGATCAGCTCACCCTCGCACTGGAGGCGCAGGTTGATCTGACCGGCCGTCCGGAGGCCCCCCGGGGATCGCTCGCGGGACGGGCGGCGCTCATGCCAGCGGAGGGCCAGCCCGGCATCCTGGCGCTTGCCGTAGAGGCGGACCTTGCACGGACGGGCATCACGGCGCAATTCGATCTTTTAGGGCAGGAAATCGGTCTGCTGAGGGGCGAGTTGAGCATGCCCGGCCGGTTGAGCCGGGAGCCCGCGGGTTGGATCTCGGATTCCGCGGATCCATGTCGCTGCGAGATCGTGGCTCCCGACCTGCAACTCGAGGCCTTGAATCCCTTCCTGCCCCGCCTGCTCGACCTTAACGGCGTTCTGAGCCTTGAGCTGCGGGCCCAGGGCATGCTGCCGGAGTTCCTGACCTTCGGCGCCGACACGACGGGGCCGGCGTCCATTCCCGAGCTCGCGCTGGCCGGCGGAATGCAGCTTGTGGACTTCGAGACGCGCGTGATGCAGCATTCCCGGCTGGCCGCTCGTTGCGAAGCAAGCGTCGAGGGCAGCACCCGCCATGCCCGGGTGCGAGGACGGTTCGAGACCGTTTCGGGCCTGATCGAGCTTCCGCCCGCGCCGCCGCGACTCCACCCCACCGAGGGCGCGGCGCTCCTGCTTGAGTCAGCGGCCGCCTCACCCGGCGGCAACCCGGAAGGAAGCCCGGCGCCGGCAGTCGATTCACTCGCAGCGGCATCGGCCGGGACGAGTTCGTCGCGGGGACCGGCTGTGGATCTCGACCTCGAGCTGCTCATCCCGGGCGAGATCTGGGTACAAGGTCGCGGACTCAAGCTGGAACTCGGCGGCGACCTGCATCTGCGGATCCTGCCCGGGGCTCTTCCGACCGATCCGCCCGCGGTTTCGGGAACCGTCGAGCTGCTACGCGGCGGCTACAAGTTCATGGGGCGCAGGTTCGAGGTGGAGCGTGGCGAGATTACGCTCTACGGGCAGTTGGAGCCCGATCCCGACCTGGACATCGTGCTCCGGTCGGAGCTCCCGGACGCGATCGTTCGGATCGTTGTCTCCGGCAGCGCACGCGACCCGCTGCTGAGCCTGAGTTCCGAGCCTGAGCTGAGCGAGGGAGAGATCCTGTCCCTGCTGATGACCGGCGGCGGAGCCGCGGGCGAGGTCGATGCAGGGGCGCTGCTGACCGGTCTCGGACTCGCCGAGTTGCAGCAGCGGGTGGCCGGTCGACTCGGTCTCGATACTGTGGAGTATCACATGGGCGGCGGGGAAGGCGATGCGGGCTCCCTGGTGGTGGGGAAGTATCTCAGTCCAAGGCTGATGATCCGCTACGAACAGGGTCTCGGGGAGGCCTCCGCCTTCCTGGTCAAGCTCGATTACCTGCTCAGCCGTCGGTTCAAGCTGGAAACCAGCTACGCCGCCGGCGGCGAATCGGGCGTCGAAGTATTCTGGACGCGGGAGAAGTGACCGCCGCGTGATACTTCCATTCATGCGGTTCCGTCCGCTCCGGCAGTCCTCTACTCGAGCCGGGTGATCTTGACCAGGTCATGCCGCCTGCCGTCGACCTGCAGCAACACGAAATAGATTCCCGAACCGCCGGGTCCCCGTCAGCACAACCGCCTGCTGCCGGCGGGCAGCATCCCCAGCTCCATCCTGTCGATCCGTCGGCCCAGGATGTCGTAGATCTCCAGAGCGGCCGTGCCGTGCTCCGCCAGGAGGATCTCCAGGGTGACCCGGTCGTTGAAGGGATTGGGCAGGGCCTTAAGCTCGGCGAAGCTCTGCGGCCGGAACTGCTCTTGTTCCACATCGACTTCCAGCAGGAACTCGAACACTTCCAGCTCGTTGCCGTCCACCGCGTATAGCAATTCATCTTCAGGCCAGGCGACGGCCCGGGTGCGGTCGGGCATGGGGTAGGTTCCGACGATGGCAAGATTGTCGGGATCGGAGAAATCCACGATCTGCAGATCGCCGGCCTGGTCGGCCACGCAGGCGTAGTGGTCCCGGATCGTGATGCCGCTGGCGCAATCGCCGCCCGGGGTGTAACACCAGCCGCGCAGGTCCGGGTTCGCGGGATCGGCGATGTCCATCACGGCCACGCCGCCCGCGCCTTCCTCTATCCAGATCACGCAAGCCAGCGTACCGTCGGCGGCCACGTGCATCGGAAAGCCGGGCAGAGTATTCGTGGATCCCAGCTGTTCCATCTGCTCGGGATCGCTTGCGTCCACCACGATAAACTCATCCCCCACGGCGCAGATGTAATTCCCGGAAACAGCTATACCGCGCAGGCCGTTGGCGATGGCGAGGTCGCCGGACCCTTCGGGTGCGAGCGGGTCGGAAATGTCGATCGCGCGCAGACCCCCCTGCTGCACCGCCACGAATGCGTAGTCCCCGCTCAGATCGATGTCCAGGAAACTCGCGGTTGTATCACACGCGGCGGACGGGAAGGGAGCCTCGGGATCTGATACGTCGATCACGCTCAGGCCGTATCCTTGGCTGGGGGCGAAGACGTAGTTTCCGGCGATCGCGACGCCCGACAGGACGGCCGGAAGGTCCAGGGCGCCTGCACGCTGCGGTTGCGCCGGATCGGTCAGGTCCACCAGTTGCAGCCGGCCGCCCTCGGGTACTGCGTATCCGCCCAGGGCCACGGCGGCCAGATTATCCTCGACCGCGATGTAGTCAGTCCTCAGCGGCCGCGCCAGGTTGCCGAGTTCGGTGAGGCCCGCCGGATCCGAAACGTCCAGTGTGCGCAGTCCCCTGCTGCCCGCGGCGAGGCAGGCCAGGTTTCCGTCGAAAGCGATCCCGTTGGCGTAGCAATCATCCAGGGCGAAAACCTCGAAGGGCGCACCCGGATCGGCAAGGCTGGCCACGAACAGTCCGACGGTGCTCATGACCCAGGCGTGGCCGTTGTGGAGCTCCACGCCGTTGGCAGAACAATCGGGCGCCCAGGACCCGCTCAACTGGGGCGTCTCCGGCGTGGAGAGGTCCACCACGTACAACTCGCCGCCGGTCACGTAGGCCCACCCATCTTGAACCGCCACGCCCGAGGTACCGTGGGGTATTTCGCAGGAACTCAATTCGTAAGGGTTGAAGGGATCGGCGATATTCACCACTCGCAGGTGCTCATGGGTGTCCACGAGACAGGCGATCGATCCCGCCGCGTCGAGATCGAAGGTGTTGTAACCTGGCGTCGGACACTGCCCGATCAGTTGCGGATAGGCCGGGTGTTCCAGATTGAAGATGTAGAGACCTTCCCAGCGTCCCGCCACCAGCACGTGGTCGTCGTGGACCAGTACGTCGCTGAGCATGTACTCCAGATCCTGCACGTCGGTCTCGACGGGCTGGGCTGGGTCGGAGATGTCGTAGGTTCGAAATCCGCCCCAGTAGGTTGTGACATAGGCGTAGCCGCCGGCCACCGCGACCGAATTGGCGCTGCCCCAGGTGTCACACCAGCCGATCTCTTCCGGGTGCTCCGGGGTGCTCACGTCCAGGATGCGCAAGCCGCTGTAACCGGTGGGAAGATAGGCCAGCCCGTTCTGCAGGTCGAGGTCGCCGGTGGTGTTCCAGCAGAGGTTCAGCCGGCCCACGAGGCTGACATTCAGGCTGTCCACCGCGAATGCCGTCCCGGTGGCGGCAGTGGTCAGCAGCGCCGGGATGAAAAACAACGCTGTACGTTTCAATAGTGCTCCCGCGTTGTGGAGCGTGCTTCAGGCTGGTAGCTTGGTGTGACTCGCGGTACTCACAGTATAGCATCCGTGCGCGGCTGAGTTCAAGCATTATTTGGCGTAGTGCAGAACGATCCCGATTGCGAGATTGCATCACGGGATGTCGCTCCAGGTTCGCCTCTGCGGCCTTGCACTTACGCGGCATGCCGCAGCACGGATGTACCGGGTAGCGGCGGCTTCACGCTGCATGGTAACTCAGGGCGGTATTTTGAAAGTGCTCGTCACCGGGGCTTCGGGCTTGATCGGATCGGCGCTGGTCGAGTCCCTGCTGAAGAAAGGCCACGAGGCGATTCCCCTGCCCCGTCGTCGGGTGTCCTCGGCCGGACCGGCCTGGGATCCGGAGCGCGGCGTGATCGACCTGGTTGACGCTGGGAACCTGGACGCCGTCGTTCACCTGGCCGGGGAGAGCATCGCCCGAGGCCGCTGGAGCAAGGAGAAAAAGCGGCGCATCCTGGAAAGCCGCGTCGCGGGAACCAGGATGCTGGCCGGGAACCTCGCCAGGTCTGCTCACATGCCGCGCGTCTTCCTTTGCGCGTCGGCGGTGGGCGTCTACGGAGATCGCGGGGAAGAACTCCTCGACGAATCCAGCGCGCCTGGAAGCGGTTTCCTGGCCGAGGTCTGCAGACAATGGGAGTGCGCCGCGGCTCCGACCGCGGACGCGGGCATTCGGACGGTATCGCTTCGTTTCGGCGCGGTCCTGAGCGCCCGGGGCGGAGTCCTGGGGAAAATGCTGCCTCTGTTCAGGATGGGACTGGGCGGCGCGATCGGAGGCGGCGAGCAGTATCTCAGCTGGGTGAGCATCTTTGATGCGGTCGCCATGGTCCGGCACATCATCGCCTGTGATACACTGCGCGGACCGGTCAATCTCGTATCACCCAATCCCGTCGGCAATCGCGAGTTTGCGAAGACCCTGGGACGCGTATTACACCGTCCGGCCATCGTGCCGATGCCGGCTTTCCTGGCTCGGTCGGCGCTGGGCGAGAAGGCCGAGGCCCTGCTGCTGTCAGGGGCCCGCGTGCTGCCCGGGAAATTGACGGACAGCGGCTATGAGTTCCGCCATCCCGATTTGGACAAGGCGCTTGAATCCCTGCTGGGCGAAGCTCAACGCTCCTGAGACCTGTGATGTAAAGCGGTCGCCGCAGAGGGCAGACTGAACCGCGCCATCAGGGAATCCTGCCGCCGTGATATGAGCCCCGACCTCGCGAATCTCGGCTCTGGTGGACCGATCCATGTGAATCGGTCCACTAAGCTGTTATTCCTTTCACTATCCGTGGCACTATGTTATACATCCAAAGCTGTACAAGCTTCGAGACGCACAGCAGACAATCAAAGGATCCAGGACATGGCCATGCGAACCTTAGCCTGCATGCTTCTCGCACTCTGTACCGTGAACACCGCCCATGCCGATCTGGGTGACGAAATGGTGGCCCACTACCGCATGAACGGCAACGCCGAGGACGCCAGCAGCTTCGGCAACAACGGCACCGTGGTCAACGCCCTGCCGACGAACGATCGCTTCGGCAATCCCGAGAGCGCCTACGATTTTGCCGGGACGGAGCGCTACATCAACGTGCCGGACAACTCCTCCCTGATCCTACCGGATACGGTTTCCATCTCCGCCTGGGTCAAGAAGACGATAGTCAACACCCTTGCCATTGTCGTGGAGAAGGGAGGCGACTGGTATTGGGGCGAAACCAACTATGGCCTCGCTCTTCATAGCGAACACGCATATTCCTACATGCTCTATTTCTTCTTTCGCGGCGGCTACAGGGGATGCGTGGGAGTCTACGACACCGACTGGCATCACGTCGCCGCCGTCGCTGTTCACGGGCAATGGAACCCGCAGCTGTATGTCGACGGCGAGAATCGGGGCATCATGGCGTCGCACGGCGGCGCGATCAACCTGTTTCCTTCGGAACGCGACCTCCATATAGGCGCCCAGGTCGATCCCCTCGTCACGGTCTGGGGTACGGCTCACTGCGATGAAGTGCGCATCTACAACCGGGCTCTGACGCAGGATGAGATCACTCTCCTGGCGGGGCAGATCGCCCTGGATGCGCCGCTGATCACCCAGGTCGCCGCGGTCGGCGCCGATTCAATCCGCATGGAATGGGACCCCGTGCCCGCCGCCACCCAGTACAAGGTCTATTCCTCGCTGGATGCCTACGCCGCGCCCGGCACCTGGATCCTGTCGGCGACCGGCATCCTGGATCCATTCTGGGAAGGGCAAGCGACCGCGATCAGGGAATTCTACTACGTCACCGCGGAGTAGGGGTCGACCCTGAAATCCCTCATGCGGTTCAGCACAGCGGCGAATTCGAAGCCGCGGAAGGCCGCCAGATCTCCCGTGAACTTCGGGTCCAGCAGGTCCAGGCCCTGATCCCCGATGTCGGACATCACGAGATCTACCACTTCCTTCAGCGTTCGTTCACTGTCCATGTATCTCCTGGCGTACTCCACCGCGAGTCCGACTGCCTTGGTCTGCGCGCTATCCAGCAATTGTTCCACGTCGCTCAGGTCCACCTTCATGCGCCCGAAGACCAATTCCCGCGGTCCGGGCGCGTAGATCCTGTAATGTCCGTGCTCGTTGCGCGGCTCCAGGCCCTCCGGACCTGGCACCCGCGGCTTCGGTAGGGCGAAGCGGTCTTCGCCCTCGTGTTCGCGCCCCGAGGGATTCTCATCGACTATCCGTCCAGCTGCATCTGTCACATCGTGAAGGACGAACTCGATCATTTGTAACACGTGGTCCGCCTCGCCGAGGTAATCGCCCGAACCGCCCAGCACCAGGATGGTGGATATGCCGTGATCCACGAAGAGGCGGCGGACCCCGTCGATGAAGGCCGTGATGGGCTCGTGCTCCTTTCTCACCAGCTGCTGCATGCGGCGGTCGCGGATCAGGAAATTGGTGGCGCAGGTGTCCTCGTCCATCAGCAGCAGTTTCGCTCCGGCCTCGATGGCCTCGGAGATGAACGCGGCCTGCGAGGTACTCCCGCTGGCGTTGACCGAACTGAAGGCCGTCGTGTCCCGCTGCCGGGGGATGTTGCGGATGAAGGGGGAGATGTCCGTGCCCGTCACGTAACGCCCGCTGCAGGAGCGCACCTTTACCGTTTCGGGAAGTGATACAACGAGCTCTCTTCCGTCGCCGGTCACGTGGTTGTACACCCCTTGCTCAATGGCCTGGAGCAGTGTGGACTTGCCGTGGTAGCCGCCTCCCACGAGCAGGGTCACTCCCTGCGGTATTCCCAGACCCTCGATCATGCCCGAGTTCGGAAGCTGGAAGCTGCGGCGCAGGCTTTCCGGCGAGCGGAAAGGCGCAGCGCTCGCCTCGTCGAGGGGACGGGAATCGACACCGCTGCGGCGCGGCAACACGGACCCTTCGGCGACGAAAGCCGCCAGACCGTGTTCCGGCAGTTGCGCGCGAAGGTACTCGGCGTCCTCGGCGATCCGCAGGTGCTTGTCGAAAGCATCCATGTCGAGAGCACCGGAGAACAGCGAAGAGGCCACCACCTGCGGCAGCTCGGTGAAGATCATGCGGGCGGCGGTCTCGGCCCGGATGATTCGATTGGAGGCCGGCAGCCCCAGGAAGACCCGCGCCTCGATGCAACGCTCGTCCACCGCCACCGACGTGCGCTCGAGGACCTCCTGGCCCGGCTGAGCGATGGTGATGATCCCGCTGTAGCCCGTTCCGCGGCGCCTGGAATGCTGTTCGCAGCTTTCGCGAATCTGTCTTGTCAGATAGTCGCAGAATGCGACGCGGCGAAGGTCCGTGTCACACAGCTCGAGGGGGAAGCCCGCCGGTTCCCGTTCCACGCGGACGCGGTAGATTCCCGTGTGCGGAGGGGCGTAGGGATCCTTCGGGATCCGGTCGATGTGCAGCTCGAAATCGGGGTAGAGGTACGCGCCCTTGAGGGACTGGTAGGCACCGTAATCCTTGCCGTCCAGGCCGGCCAGACGCGGTCGAATGGATTCGATCGGTCGCATGGCGTACTCCCGGCACCAAGATAGGCCCTTGAATCGCAGAAATCAACCATAGTATATTGCATTAACTATGGTAAAGAACACGAGCAGATCCACCGCCTCGCTGGGCGAGGAATTAAAAGCCACTCGCAGGCTGCGCAAGCTGAGCCTGGCGGCAGCGGCTAAGCCGGCGAAGATCTCCGCCGCCTACCTGCAGAAGCTGGAAAGCGGTCGCGTGCAGAACCCCTCGCCGCGCGTCCTGCTGCGGCTGGCCGAGACCCTCGACACCGAGTACGAGCGGCTGATGGAACTGGCTGGCTACGTCAGCGCCGGGGGAAGCGTTCAAGCGGAAAGGGCTTCATTTCTCGAAGCCGCCCTGCGCCACGAGGACCTGACTGACGAGGAACAGCGGGCCGTGGTGGCCTTCATCCTCTATTTGAAGGGATTGCGCTAGGGCCTAGAAGGCCCAGCCGGTCGATAAGCATGCGTGATACATCGCCTGGCTCGAGCTGGCCACTAGCGGAGCGGATGAGGAAGAAATCCGGAACCAGTTCATGCGGAGTGTGGCCACTACTGCCGGATGCAAATCCATCATCCGCCACTGGAGCCGCTTCATGAAGCGGGACAAGCGGAAATTCTACGCTTTCATCATTGAAGCCCTGGATCGCGCGCCGACGGACCGTGAAATACGAGATGCGAACCTTCACCCTTGAGATGCATCACACGGGAGTGATCAGTTGCCGGAAAGCAGGTATGTCCGGGGTGCGCAAGAGAGGACGACTCGGTCTGGTGGGGCGGTTGGCGAACGAAGGCATGCCCATCCACTACATCAACCAGGTCAGAGAGCGCCTGCCCGAACTCGCTGCGAGTCCCAATGCCGCGCTGAGGGCCGATGCGCGCGAATGGAGTCTGCACCTGTCGCGGCTGGAGGAACTTTTCGCGGAAGCGGAGCGCGATATCCGGCTGAGTCTCGACGGCGAGATCGGCGACGAGGAGATCGTGAAGACCTAGGAGCCTGTCGGACTTAGGATGATCTACTGCAAATTCCAGCTGGACGGCATCTTTGCACGAAAAAATTGCGAAACGTAGCTTTAGCTATGCGCCTATTTGGCGGCTAGCCTACAAATAGGACTTATTGTTTTCGCACAAATCTGCTCACCATCTGAAATTTTCGTAACGAACCCCTAAGTCCGACAGACTCCTAGATGTCGGGATCCCAGGGCCCGGCTTAGGTATTGGGCTCGGTGATGTTCTCGGTGATCGACTCGCAGCGGGTACGATGAATACGTCTTCGACGAGGGGCTGGCGCAGCATCTGAAGACCTACACCGGACGTCGATGAACATGGGAGTGTCGTATCGCGGATCGTGGATCAAGCGTCGCTTACTAGCTGCGAACTCCCCATCCTGAGTATCTGTTTTCCGGGAAAGTTCTAAACTCAGTCCCTGCGTGAATCCCACACCAGCTATGATGGCTTCCGCAGGATTCGGGAGATTTCTACTCCACTCTTGAAATTTACTTTTAACATTGTATTTTGTCAGCTGCATTAATCAATTGACCCAAGCAAATGACCAAAGCACTTGACTGATTCGCTTGATCCACAATGCGGCAAGAGGGGCTCCGATCCCCAGACCGATCTCTTCGGCTACATGGATTCTCTGCATTCAGAAACCGATTCTCGGCAGGGTACCGCCAGGCCTGAGCAGAACCGGACAGGTTCACCGGAAACCGAAAAGGGGCCTGCCGGTGAAGGTCCGATCAGCCGCGAATCAACTGAGAATCCGCCCGAATCCGCCGGCAGCCGCGGCGATGGACCGCCGCCGGCGGAACAGGCCCACGGGCCGGTGGAACAAACCGATGGCGCCGGCCATAAACCGCGATCCTTCGCGCCGCCGGAAGCAGGCGCCGCCGATCCATGCGTAGATCCTGTTCCGCGAAGCCCGGCGGGACGGATTCTCGGGGCTGCGCGCCAGCTCTTCGCCGACCAGGGTTTCCGCGAGACATCCACCCGCGCCATCGCCGCCCGCGCCGAAGTCAACCTGGCCCTGATCCACTACTACTTCGGTTCCAAGGAGCGCCTCTACCGCCGCGTGCTGGCCGGCGAGATCGCCGGTCTCTTCAGGGCCATGACGGCCCAGTGGGAGGCCGCGGACCTGCCGCCGGAGGAGTTTGTGGCCGGGCTGCCGGTGGCCGTGATGCGGCACCTGCGCCGGCGTCCGCGGGCCGCGCTGCTGCTGAGGAGAGAGATCGCCGCCGACGGACCGCGGCTGAGGGAGCTGATCCTCGAAATGGGCGACGCCGGGCCCCGCGGTTTTCGCCGCCGGATCGGCCGGATCGCAGCGACGGCAGCGGAGAACGGTCGCCTGCGTGTTACGAACCTCGACCATCTTCCGCCGGTGCTGGTGTCGCTGGCCTACGGCAGCGTGCTGATGGAGCCCTTCCTGCGGCTGGTCACGGGCCTGGACACCGCAGACGAAGAGGTCTGGAACGCGCATTGCCGGACCGTCGACGACCTCGTGCGCAACGGGCTGCTGAAGGAGGATCGATGATGCGGCACTCCCTGTTGCCGGTCCTGCTGGCGCTGTTGCTGGCCGGACCGATTCACGACGCCTGCGCGCAGTCCCTCACCCTTGAGCGCTGTATCACGCTGGCCCGCGCCGCTGCGCCCTCGCTGCAGGCCGCGGAGAGCCGGCTCGAAGCGGAGCTGCGCATGATTGAGGCGGCGGCCGCCGCCCGGCTTCCGGTACTCCGCCTGGCCGGCAGCCTGGGCTGGGTCAGCGAGGTGCAGCGGATCGTCCTGCCTGGAGGAACCGTGGAATTCGGCGACGGCAGTTCGGTCGATTTCGCGCTCGAGGCGGCGCTGCCGCTCTATTCCGGTGGTGCGCTGAGAGCCGCGGTCGCGGCCGCGGAGGCCGGCGGTCGAGCGGCCATGCATCGATCGGCCGGGGACAGCCTGGCGATCGACCTGGCGGTGCGCCGGACGTATTACGGCGCGCTGGGCGCGGAAGCAGTGCTGAGATCCGTGCGCACTGGAGAAGCGCGTCTGGCGCGGCACCTGGAGGAACTGCGCGGCGCGCGCGAGGCGGGGCTGGCCGGGGAGGAAGAGCTTCTGGCGGTGGAAAGCCGGCTGCAGCGCGCGCGGCAGGATGTCTGCGAGGCGGAAGGCGGGCTGCGCCGGGCCAGGCTGGAGCTGGGGAGCCTGCTGGGTCATCCCGGGGAGGAGGCCGTTCCCGAGGGGGACCTGGAGCGCTCGCTGCTGGGCGCCGAAGAAGGCGTCGCGCGCTGGCCCGGAGAGCACGCGCTGGAGGCCGGGATCCGGGCCGCCGAGGAACTGGCCCGGCAGGCGGAGGCCGCGCGCCGTCCGCAGCTCGGAGTCATCGCCGGCTGGCACATGGGGCGGCCGGGCGTGGACCCGGTGAGCAACGAGTGGATGAGTTACGGTGCCGCCGGATTGTCCCTGAGCTGGACCCTGTGGAACGGGCGGGCCGACCGCCTGCGCGCGCAGCGCGCCCGGCGGCGCGGCGAGTCGAGCTCGAGCGCGAACTGCTGAGCCGCAGCGAGGCCAGACTGGCCGCCGGCGCGGTGGACCGGGCCGCCCACCTCGACTCGCTGGACGACCTGGCGCTGGCCGAGCTGGACCGCGAGCGGTCGCTGGCGGGCCTGCGAATGTCGGAATCCGAGCTGCTTTACGCCCTCGGCGGGCGGTACGGCGAGTGATCCCAGTGGAATGGAGGTGGACATGAGGGGCAGGTTGAGGGCCGCGATAGCCGTGATCACATCGGCGATCCTGCTGCTGGCCGGGTGCGGGCGCTGGGAGGAGGGCGCCGCGGTATCCGGAACCCTGGAAGCCACCGAGATCCGGCTCGCGCCTGCCCTGGCCGGTCGCGTGCTTGAAGCGCGGGCGGAGCGGGGCAGGAGAGTGGCGGCCGGTGATACACTGCTGGTGCTGGATACGGAGCTGCTGCTCCTGCAGCGCGAAGAGACCGCCGCCCGCGACGAGGTACTGCGGGCGCAGCTGTCCGCGGCGCGGCTGCAGCAGGAGCGGGCGGCGGCGGAGCGGGCGCTGGCGGAGCGGACCCACGCGCGGTTGCGGGTGCTGGCCGACCAGGGCAGCGCCAGCGAGCAGCAGCTCGACGAAGCACGCAGCCGCCGGGACCAGGCCGCGGCGATAGAGGAGTCCGGGCGTCACGCGGTTGATGCCCTGGCCGCCGAGTTGCGAGCGTTGCGGACCCGGCTGGCGGTGCAGGACCGCCGAATTGCCGACGGCGTCCTGCTTTCCCCGCTTTCGGGGACCGTGCTCGAGCGCTATGCCCACCCCGGCGAGTGGATCGCCCCCGGATCGCCGGCTTTTCTCCTGGCCGATCTCGAGCGCCTGATGATGCGAATATACCTGGACGAGACCGACGTGGATCTCGTAGGCCTGGGCGGACGGATTCCCCTGCGGCTGGACGCCCTGCCCGGCGAAGACCTGGCGGGAGTGGTGCGCTGGATCAGTCCCCAGGCCGAATTCACACCGAAGAACGCCCAGACGCGCAGGGCGCGGACCCAGCTCGTTTTCGCCGTCGAGCTGGAGGTCGCCAATCCCGGGGGCCGGCTGCACCTGGGAATGCCGGGGGAGGCGCTGCTGGAGGACCTTCCTTGAAGCAGGCGGACCCATCCAGCGGCGATGCGCCCCTGCTCGAGCTGCGGTCGCTGGCCCACTCCTTCGCCGGCCGGCCGGCCCTTCGCGGCCTCGACCTCGCGGTCGGCCCGGGCGAGATCGTGGGCCTGATCGGGCCGGACGGCGCAGGCAAGACCACCGCCATGCGCATCGCCTGCGGCCTGCTGCGGCCGGACGGGGGCCGGGCGGAGGTGCTGGGCGTGGATGTCACGCGCGAAGCCCGGCGGATCAAGCTCCTCCTGGGTTACATGCCCCAGCGCTTCAGCCTCTACCAGGACCTCAGCGTGTCCGAAAACCTGCGCTTCTTCGCAGACCTCTACGGTGTGACACGCTCCCAGCGCGCGGAGCGGACGGCCCGGCTGCTGGACTTCAGCCGCTTGCGGCCTTTTCTCGACCGTCGCGCCGAAGCCCTTTCCGGGGGCATGAAGCAGAAGCTGGCGCTGGCCTGCACCCTGATCCACACTCCGCGACTGCTGGTACTGGACGAGCCCACCACCGGCGTCGACCCGGTTAGCCGCCGCGAGTTCTGGAGAATCCTCGACGGCCTGGCCGAGAGCGGCCTGGGATTGCTGGTATCCACGCCCTACATGGACGAGGCCGAACGCTGCCGCCGCGTCCTGTTGATGCATCACGGCCGCTGCCTGGCCCGGGGCGAGCCGGAGGAAGTCGCCGCCGCCTTCCCGCGGCGGATCCTGCGCATCAGCGGGCTGGAGGTCGATGGCGCGCGCCGCGAGCTGGAAGCGCGGGCGCCGGCGGGCCTCGAGGTGCTGCGCACGGGAGACGAGGTGCGCGTGTTCCACGACGGCGGAGCGGCGGAAACCGCTTTGCGCGAACTGCTGGAACCCTTTCGAGTCGAACTCGAAGAGGGCCGGCCGGCTGTGGAGGACACCTTCTTCGCGCTGGTTCGCGCGGCGGATCGCCGCCGGGAAGTCCGCGCGCAGCCTGGGCGGGGGGAAGTCCGTTGACCGCCGCCGAACCCGCCGTCCGCGCCCGCGGACTGTGCCGCCGTTTCGGCGATTTCACGGCGCGGTGGATCGCCTGGACCTCGACGTGGCCCGGGGCGAGATTTTCGGTTTCCTGGGTGCCAACGGGGCGGGCAAGACCACGGCGATCCGCATGTTCTGCGGCCTGCTGGCTCCCAGTGAAGGGGAGGGCTGGGTCGCCGGGCATCCGCTGTCCACGGGCGCCGAGCGCATCAAGCGTGGAATCGGCTACATGAGCCAGCGCTTCAGCCTCTACAACGACCTGACCGTGACGGAGAACCTCGAGTTCTTCGGCGGCGTCTACGGGCTGCGCGGCTCCGAGATCGACGAGCGCGGCGGCCGGCTGCTCGAGTACCTGGGACTGGCGGATGAACGGGAAAGCCTGACCCGTTCGCTGCCCCTGGGATTCAAACAGCGTCTCGCGCTGGGCGTTGCGACGCTGCACCGGCCCGGAATCGTCTTCCTCGACGAACCCACGGGCGGGGTGGACCCGGCCGCCCGGCGCGACTTCTGGAACCTGATCTACGAGCTCGCCGCCGCGGGCACCACCGTCTTCGTCACTACGCATTACATGGACGAGGCCGAGTACTGCGAACGCGTCTCGATCATGGTCGAGGGGCGAGTGGCGGCGCTGGGCAGCCCGGCGCGGCTGAAGACCGAGTACGACGTGACACGCATGGAGGAGGTTTTCCTCGAGGTGGTGAGCGGATGAATCGAATCCTCGCCATCGCGCGCAAGGAGCTGCTGCACGTCCTGCGCGACCCGCGCAGCCTGATGGTCGCCCTGGTCATGCCGCTGGCCATGATCCTGCTCTACGGCCGCGCCATCGACATGGAACTGCGCGAGCTGCCCATCGCGGTGCTTGATCTCGACTGTTCCGCCGAGGCGCGCCGGCTGGTCGAAGGGATCAGCGCCGGCGGATTCATCGTCGTGGCGGAGCGTCTCGCGGACCGCAGTCGGGTGGAACCCGGTTTTCGAAGCGGTCGCTTCCGCGCGGCCCTGGTGATCCCCGCCGGCTTCGGGGCCGACCTCGCCGGCGGATCGTCGCCGGTACAGCTGCTGGTGGACGGAGCGGACGCAGCCACGGCCGCGACCGTGGCCGCCTACATGGAACGCGCCGTGTCACAGGCGAATCGACGGATGGTCCCCGCCGGAGGCCGGCGGACCGCAGCGCTCCTGGACGCGGAATTGCGCGTCTGGTTCAACCCGCAGCTGGAAAGCGCCCACTTCATCGTTCCGGGCCTGGTGGCCATCGTGCTGGTGATGATCTGCGCCCTGCTCACCAGCATCGCCGTGGTGCGGGAGAAGGAGACGGGCACCCTCGAGCAGATCCTTACGGCGCCGGTCAATTCCTGGCAGCTGATCCTGGGCAAGATCCAGCCCTACCTGCTGATCGGCGCGGTCGACACCGCGCTGATCCTGGCCGCCGGGGTGCTGTTTTTCGACGTGCCCATGCGCGGCTCCTGGCTTGCGCTGACCGGCTACACGTTCATCTATCTGCTGATCGCGCTGGGCCTGGGACTGCTGATTTCAGCGGTCACGCGGACACAGCAGGTGGCCATGTTCATCGCGCTGACCGTCACCCTGCTGCCGACCCTGCTGCTCTCCGGTTTCATCTTCGCCCACGCCGGCATGCCCTGGCCGCTGCGGGCGCTGGCACAGGCGATCCCGGCCACCTGGTACCTGCGCACCATCCGCGGCGTGATGCTCGTGGGGGAGAACTGGCATCCGCTGGAGGGCGCTGTATTGCTGGCGATGGCGCTGGGCACGATCGCGCTGGCGGCGGCGTTGTTCAAGGAGCGATTGGAATAGGAGGCGGCCATGGTGCCAGTGCTGCGCCTGGTGCAGAAGGAATTCCGCCAGATCTTCCGCGACCGGATGATGGTGCGGATGATCTTCCTGATGCCCCTGATCCAGCTGCTCGTGTTGAGTTACGCCGCCAACCTGGACCTGGAGCGGGTGCGAATAGGCGTACTGGACTACGACCACAGCCCCGCCAGCCGTCGCCTGGTGGAGGCCTTCCACGCCGCCGAGCCCTTCGAAACCGCGGCTCACGCGTCTGGCGAAGAAGGGCTGGAGCGGTTGCTGGTGCGCGGTCGGATCGACCTGGCGCTGCGCATTCCTCGCGGCTACCAGCGCGACCTGCAGGCCCCTTGCGGCGCGGTGGTGGCGCTGACGGTGGACGGGCAGAATTCCATGCTCGCCGGTCAGGCCGCCGGTCACGCTCGCGGCGTGTTACAGCGGGTCGCGCGCAGGGAAGCCCGCCTGAGGGGTTGGGATCTGGCCGCCGTGGACGGCGGGATCGAACTGGTGACGCGTTTCTTCTACAACCCGGAGTTGAAGAGCCGGCGGAACATCGTGCCCGGAATCGTGGTCCTGCTGCTGACGGTGCTCTCGGCCATGCTGACCAGCATGGCCGTGGTGCGGGAGAAGGAGCTGGGCACGCTCGAGCAGTTGATGGTCACGCCGCTGAGCGCGCGGCAGATCCTCGCCGGCAAGACGCTGCCCTTCGCGGCCCTGGCCTTCGGCGAGCTGGCCTTCGCCACGGTCGTCGCCGTGCTCTGGTTCCGCCTGCCCTTGACCGGTTCGATCGGCCTGCTGGCCTCCGGCATGCTGCTCTACCTGCTGGTGACCCTCGGGATCGGCCTGTTGGCCTCGACTGTGTCACGCACCCAGCAACAGGCCATGTTTACCGTCTGGTTCTTCCTCGTCTTCGGCATCCTGCTCTCGGGTTTCTTCGTTCCCGTGGAGAACATGCCCGACTGGCTGCGCTGGCTGACCAGGCTGAATCCCATGCGCTACAGCATGGAGATCGTCCGCGCCGTGTTCCTCAAGGGCGCAGGCTTCGCCGATGCCATCACCCAGCTCGAGGCGCTGCTGGTGCTGGGGGTCGGCGTCTTCGGCCTGGCCGTTCTGCGTTTTCGCAAGCGAATGACCTGAGTTCCCCTTCCGTCCTGCCGCGCGCCTGTTGTCCGGGCCTCGCGTTTATTGCGGAAAAAGACCTCTCCTTCTGCAAGATTGAACTTGTCGAGGGGAGCACTTTTGGATGGTCTTAAACGGGCGGAAGACGACTTGCGCTGCAAGGTGGCGGAATTGTCGGACGAATCCCTTGATAAATCGCTTGCTGCTGGCGGCAGTTCGGCGTACAACAACCTCCACGGGTATCTGCAGCATGTCCTGTATCACGCCGTACAGATTGCGATCATGAGGAAGGCGATCGAGGCATCCCGCACATCGGAATAAGCACAGAGTTTTCGCCGTTGAAGTCCAGATTCCTGCCGGGCCGGCGAGGACGTGCTACACAAGGAAGAGGACCCGCTGATGAAATCAGGATGGATAGGCAGGGGATGCGCGCACGGCCTGGTCGCGCTGTTCGCTCTGCTCGCGTGCTCCTGCCTGCAGGTGGCCGTGATTCAAGAGCCTCCACCGGAGATCCTGGTGCCTTCCATCGACCGGCTGCCGGAGGCCGTCGCCGCGGCGCAGCCCGGCGAGACCCTCGTACTGGCCGACGGAGACCATGCGGCGGCCTGCACGCTTGATGTGACGGGGCTTCCCGGCAAGCCGATCACGATCCGTTCACGGACCGTGGGCGGCGCGGTCCTGCAAGGACCCGTCCTGCTCCGGGGGCGGCACCTCTCGTTCAGCGGCTTCGACTTCGAGAACCAGGGCTGCCTGAAGATCAGGGGAACCGGAATCCGGGTGAATCGCTGTCGATGGTCCGACTCGCAGGCCGGGGTCTGGATCCACGTCGGGGACGAAAGCAGGAACGTGGAGATCGCCTACTGCAGCTTCGAGCACAAGACGGTCAACCGGCGACTGGAGGATCGGTGCCAGCTGATGGTGATCATGGTGCTCAACCGGAACGAAGGACACCGCGTCCACCACAACCACTTCCTGGACGTGCCCAAGGGCGGGCTGAACGGCTTCGAGACGATCCAGCTGATCGACCGCAGGATCGCCGCCGGTCCCGTCGAAGGGACTTCGGGGTCGATCATCGAGAGCAACCTTTTCGAGCGCTGCAACGGAGAGGGAGAGATCATCTCCGTCAAGTCCAACGGCAGCGTAATCCGCGGTAACACCTTCCGGGCCTGTCGCGGCACCCTCAGCCTGCGCAAGGGACACGGCAACACGGTCAGCGGCAATTTCTTCTTCGGCGACGGCGAGTCCGGCACCGGCGGCGTACGCCTGCAGGGCCATGACCAGGTGGTCGCGAACAACTACTTCCACGACCTCGAATGGTTCGGAATCTCGATGATGGACGGTACTCCCGGCGGTCTTTACGCGCGGGTGGAACGCGCCCGCGTGTTGTTCAACACCTTCATCGACTGCCGCCCGGCGATCCAGGTGGGCGTGAATCACTCTAAACACCCCAACGGCACTGTGCCGAAGGACTGCGAGATCGCAGACAACCTATTCTTTCTGGACCCTGACAATGTGACACAGGAGCAGCGCGAGGCGCAGATCGTCAAGCTGGTTCGGGACGACGAACCCGAGAACTGGACCTGGTCCGGCAACGTGGCCCGCGGCAGGCTGGGCGTTCCGGAGAGCCCCGGATTGAAGCAGCGTTCGCTGCAGCTCCGGTATCTCGAGAACCAACTTGCCTTACCCGGCGTGCCGATCCGGGCGGCGGGGAAGAGCGCCGCGGCTCCCTGGACCCGGCAGGATGCGGTCGGATCAGAGCGTGGCGATGCGCCCAGCGTGGGCGCGCTGGAATCCTCGGCTGCCGGAGGCGGGAAAGGTCCGCTCACGGCGGACCGGGTGGGACAGCAGGCCAGCCGTGATACGAATTGAATTTCGGGAAACGAGTCCGCAACAGCAGCGGAGGTCATGTGAACAAGCGTGATCCGAAACTGACAGCGCTGATGTTCAATGAGTTCATCAACAATCGGGACCTCGAGGGGCTTGCCGGCCTGATGACCGAGGACCACATCTTCATCGATCGACACAATGTCGAGGATCGGGGCAAGGACTCTATGACGCGGGGCTGGAAGAGCTTCTTCGAGGAGTTTCCCGAGTACAGGAACGTCTTCACGAGCGTGGAGTCCCGGGACGATCTGGTGCTGCTGCAGGGCTATGCCCTGTGGTCGCGGGGGGGAGAGCCGGATCACGTCATCCGGAGCGCCAGGATCCGCGGCGACCTGGTGGCCGAATGGCGCATCTACGAAGAAACGGAGCAGAACAGGATCGCCCTCGGCCTGCAAGGCCGGTAGTCTGTGTCAGGCACTCTGTGTGAAAATGAATCTCGATGCGCATCTCTCGCTCGGTCCGGCCCTTTGCTTGGGGGCGGTATTCTGCTTCACGGCGGCCGGTTGCGGAGACGGATCCGACGGCGGCGGGCAGGAAGCTCCCTTCAGCATGGGCGTCGGATTGTCTCCGCGGTATCACACGGGCGGCAGCTCGGTCCAGGACTGGATCGACCACTTTTCCGGGCATGCCCCCTGGGGCCGGATCATCGCCTTCCACGGCAACTGGCGCGACTCGATGGAGAGCGCCGGCCAGATTCCGTCATTGGCCCTGGCGGCGATGTCCGCGGCGGACCAGTACGACTTCACGCCGGTCATCGGTCTGGGCTGGACCGTGGGAGGCGGTTCGCCCGACCTCGTGTCCCGGACCGATACTCTGGACGACTCCTGGGCCAACACGGAAACGCGGGATGAATTCCTGGCGATGGTCGTGGATCTGGCGGGGGAATACCGGCCTCCCTTCCTGTTCCTGGGCAACGAGCTGAACATGTACTACAACACGCACACGGATGAAGAATGGCGGAGCTGGCTCGAGGAGTATTCCGCGTGTTACGACGCCATCAAGGCGGTGAGTCCGGCCACCGTTGTGTATACGACCTTTCAGTACGAGCTACTCGAAGGACTGGGCAGTCATAACGGCTGGTCTTATCCCGCTGACTGGCGGCCAGTGGACGATCTGGTCGACACGGGTCGCCTGGACGCCCTCGGCTTCACGAGCTATCCCTACTTCGAGTACGACAACCCGGACGAGATTCCCGGCGACTACTACGAGCGGATCGCCGAGCACTGGAGCGGACCGGTGCTCTTCTCAGAGATCGGCTGGCTGGGCGGGGAAAGTCCGCCCTACTCCGGTGGTGAAACGGAGCAGGCGGAGTTCATCGCCCGGTTCTTCCAGCTGACCGAAAGCCTGGAGCTGTATTACGCAGTATGGCTCTTCCTGCACGACTGGGACGGGCAGGACTCCCAGCCGGCTTTCCGATTCATCGGCCTGCGCGAGAACGACGGCAGCCCGCGCCTCGCAGATGAGGTGTGGCGGTCAGAAGCGGCGGCGCGGGAATAGCGGAGGCGCTGAATTGAAGGAACGACGGATGAACAGCCGCCGTCTGGCATACGCCTGCTTTGCCTACCTCGCACTGTTCTCGGTGGCTGCCATCGGTCTGGAGGTTCTGCCCCTCCCCTTCTCGACTTATCAGGTCATCGGCATGGTCGTGGGCTTGCCGGCCGCCATGCTTGCCGCGGCGGCCGCGCTGGCGGGAATCGGGCTGGCGCTGATCCGTCACCGGGAAAGGCGGTTGCTGATCATGTCAGCGACAACAGCCGGTATGACAATACTGCTGGCCCTGGGCGAGAGCCTCCCCGCAGAGCAGTTCGTCCGCTATCGATACGCACTGCACGCGGGAATGGGCTGCTGCGTGCTTGCTCTTGTGATACTGAGCCTTCGTTGGCTGCAGTCGGAACGCAGCAAGCGCTGAGGTCTTCGGCTCGGGACACGACGAGTCGTCGGATATCCGCAACCAACACCGCAATTGCGAAGGAGGAATCTGATGAAGATCTGCGGCATCCTGGTTTGTACATTTTTCGTCTGCGTGCTGCAGGGCTGCCAGCCATCCGCCGCGCCTCCGCTTGGCCCCGAGGAACGGAAGGTTATCGCAGGCGTGGTGGGGAATCTGTTCGACATGATTCCCGAGGCCACCAACGTGGTGGACACCGATCGATTACTCGGCTACTACCGCGAGAGCCCGGATCTGGTCTATGTGGCAGGAGGACGGATCACACGCTCGCACGAGGATTTCGCCGTGCTGATGGACAAGCAGTTCGGCGCCGTGACCTCCGCGGACCTGCGCTGGCTGGACCGGCGAGTGGACGTGCTTTGCCGGGACGCTGCGGTAGCGACGGCGAGTTTTCACTATGAACCGGTGCTGGCGAGCGGGGATACGCTGAGGGTGGACGGCTCCTACTCGGCGGTCTACGTCCTGCGTGACGGCGAATGGAAGATCGAGTATTCGGCGCACACCTTCCCGCAGCGGAGGCCCTAGGAGCTGGAGCCCAGAGGTCACGAAATGCTGGACGAAATCCTCGAAGCCTGGCGGATCAATCACCGGGTCAATCTCCTGCTGCTCGAACACGTCGACGAGGAGGGTCTGCGCTGCACGCTTTCGAAGCGGGGCGGCCGCAGCGTGATCCGCCAGTTCACGCATTTGCACTACGTTCGGATGCACCAGCTCGGCCGCAGGGCCAGGATACTGGCAGAAGGAGCGCGCTCCTTCGAGTCGCTGGAGGAGCCCGTGCGGATTGTGCTGGTCGAGACGCTCGACGACTCCGCCCGGCGCATCGAGCAGTGGATCCGTCTGGCTCACGAAAAAGCTCCCGGAATCAGGGTTCAAAAACGAGGCCTCGTGCCGACGGTCGGCTATCTCATCGCGCACGAAAGCCATCACCGGGGCAGTATCCTGCTCACCTTGAAACAGTGCGGTCGCCCTGTGGACCGGCGTATCCGCGACGGGATCTGGGACTGGAACAGGATCTGATCCAGCGATGAATCCCGGGCGTAGCACCCGCCCGGCTGGATTGTCTTCGTCCGGCCCGGATCATCGGCGCTTGGACGGGGAATTGAGTATCACCAGCGGACGGTTTTCGGAGGAGCATCGGTGGACCTGGTCATGCGCAGCGACTACTGGGAGGATCGGCGGGCGAAAGACGCTTTCCTGCGCTTTCTCCGCGAGATCCACGGCCTCGATCTCGGGGAATGGGCTGCTCGGGGCTTCTGGGACGCGGACTTCCGGCCCTTCTCCTATTTCGAGGGCGAAGAGATCGTCTCGAGCCTCTGCGTGTACTCGCTCGTGGCGGTGGTCGACGGGGCGGACGCGCGGATAGCGCAGTTCTCCAGCGTGGGAACCGCTCCGCGCAGGCGACGCCGGGGCCTCAACCGGCGCCTGACCGAGATCGCTCTTGATTGGGCAAAGGAAGTCCACGACGCGATCCTGCTCTTCGCCGACGAAGAGGCGATTCCCTTCTACGAGGCCTGCGGTTTCACGGGCTTCCAGGAGTACCTGGAGGTTCTCGATGCCGGGTCCCTCAAACCTCGGCCGGGACTTGTCCGGCTAGATCCGGGCAGGGATGGGGATCTCGCGCGGATCTACCGCCTGGCGCAGCGGCGCGAGCCGGTCTCGAATCGCCTGGGTGTCACAAGCGAGCGATTGCTCGCCTTTCATGCCCTGTATCCTTTGAGAAAGCGCGTCCACGTGATACCGGACCTGGACTGCCTGGTCATCTTCGAGAGGGCCGGAGGCACGTTGAAGATCTACGACGTCGTAGCGGAGTCCATGCCAGATTTCGAGACTCTTTACGGCTACCTGGCGGATGCCGGCGATCGCCGGATCGAGTTCCACTTCCATGCCGACAAGCTGGGACTCGCGGACACGCGCAGGGAGGCCCTGGCGGGGAACCATCCCTTTGCTTTGGGCGCCTTCCCGCTGGAGGAACCGGTCTTTCCCTACACTTGCCGCGCCTGAGGAATTGTCGTTCCCCGCTTCTTTTTGTGGCACGGCGTCAATAAATCTGCCAAGCTGTCACTGTCGGCCGCTGAACCGGGCGCCGGATCCCGGCCGGCGGGACCGTATGACATCCCATGGGGGAGAAAGGAGACTGCCATGCCGGGAAGGAAAGTCGTCGAGTTTCTCGACGGCCACCAGGTCAAGTTCGTCACGGTCAGGCATTCCAAGGCCTACACGGCTCAGGAAATCGCGGCCACGGCTCACATCCCCGGGAAGGAGCTGGCCAAGACGGTGATCGTTCGGATCGACGGGCAACTGGCGATGGCCGTGGTTCCTGCTTCGCACAGAATCGACTTCGATCGTTTGCGGGCCTTTGCCGGAGCGGATGCGGTCGAACTGGCGACGGAACAGGATTTCCGCGACTTGTTTCCCGAGTGCGAGATCGGCGCCATGCCTCCCTTCGGCAACCTCTACGGAATGGAGGTCTTCGTGGCCCGCCCGCTGAACGAGGACGAGGAAATCGCCTTCAACGCCGGTTCGCACACGGAGCTGATCCGCCTGTCGTACACGGACTACCAGCGGCTGGTGGATCCCAAGGTGGGCGATTTTGCCGACCAGGACTAGCCGGGTGATAATTCGCGACGCTGAGGCGGTTGACCTTGGGGCGATCGTCGAGATCTACAACCGCGAAGTCCGGGAGTCCACGAGCACCTTCGACACGGAGATCCGCGGCGATGAAGAGAACCGGGAATGGTTCGCCGGGCACCGCTGCGACTTGTATCCCTTGCTTGTGGCCGAGACGCAAGGCTGTATCCAGGGCTGGGCCTGTCTCTCCCGGTGGTCGCCCAAGAGCGGGTATTCGCGAACCGCGGAAGCCTCGCTGTTTGTCGCGGAAGCGTACCGGAACCGGAGCCTGGGGCGGGCCTTGCTGGATGCGCTCGTCTTACGGGCCCGCAGTGCCGGCCATGGCGTATTGCTGGGACGGATCGAAGCGGAGAACCGGGCGAGTCTGCGCCTCGTGTCGCAGGCCGGTTTCCGATCCGTCGGAGTGATGCACCGGGTGGGCGAGAAGTTCGGCAGGCTGCTGGACGTGAACCTCGTCGAGTTGTTGTTGTGAGCCCTCCTTCAGCGAGCCGGGACTGAGAATGGACGTCCGCGAACACAACCGCCGCGCCTGGGACGCCCAGGTGATACAGGGCAATCCCTGGACGATCCCGGTCGGCGAGGAGGAGATCCGCGCCGCGAGAGGAGGCCGCTGCCGGATTTTCCTCACGCCCACGCGCGCGGTGCCGGACTCCTGGCTGGGTCGGCTCGAGAACCGCGAGGTTCTCTGCCTGGCCTCGGGCGGCGGGCAGCAGGGACCCCTCCTGGCCGCCGCCGGGGCGCGGGTGACCGTGCTGGACAATTCTCCGCTGCAACTGGAGCAGGATCGCAGGCAGGCGGAGCGTTACTCCCTGGAACTCCGGACGGTGGAGGGAGACATGCGGGATCTCTCCCCCTTCCGCCGTGATACCTTCGATCTCGTGGTACACCCGGTATCGAACGCCTTCGTGCCCGAGGTGCGCCCCGTCTGGGCGGAGGCCTTCCGCGTGCTTCGTCCGGGCGCCGGGCTGCTGGCGGCCTTCGGCCTGCCCATCCGCTATATCTTCGACGATGAGGCCTACGAGAACGGAGAGTTGAAGCCCGTCCACCGGTTGCCGTACTCGGATCTCAAGGTCCTCGACGGGGCCCGGATCGAGGAACGCCGGAAGAAGGGCGAGCCGCTGGAATTTAGCCACAGCCTCGAGGACCAGCTCGGCGGGCAGCTCGGCGCCGGGTTTCTCCTTGCGGATCTCTACGAGGATCGCGACAGGGAGGAAGAGGGCGACCTGCTGTCCGGCTACGCGCCCACGTACATCGCTACTCGAGCGTTGAAGCCCGCGGCGAGGGAATCGACAGGAAACCAGCCGCTCACCGGGGATCGGGGAACGAGGCGGACCGAGAGACCATGAAACCGCAGGGGAATGGAATGCGCATGCTCGGACCGACCATCGTCATGGTCGTCATCGCCGTGATACTCCTGACGATCGGCTACCTGCGCGGACACAACGAGCACCTCGGCGGTCTGCAGTCCGCGGGGACCATGATGCTGCAGATCCTCCCCTTGCTGGTGGCGGCCCTCGTCGTGGCGGGGATGGTCCAGGCACTTGTTCCGCAGGCTTTCCTGGCCAAGTGGATCGGGGAGTCCTCGGGGCTGCGCGGAATCCTGATCGGTTCCCTCGCCGGGGGTCTCACGCCGGGAGGACCCTTCGTCTGCCTGCCCCTTGCAGCCGGGCTGGTACGTTCCGGCGCCGGCATCGGCACCACCGTGGCCTTCCTTACGGGCTGGTCGCTGTGGGCGGTGAACCGCATCCCCATGGAAGTGGGCATCATCGGCTGGCGACTCAGCGTCGCCAGACTGGTCTCGGTGCTGCTCTTTCCGCCCCTGGCGGGCCTGATCGCCTACTGGTTCTTCGACCGCGGCGGCGGAGTCTGAGCCGCAGGCACCAGACCGCCTGTGTAACACGGCAACGCGCGAAACCGGCCGGAGCATGCGAAGCAGCGTCCTGCACCCCGTATTTCGAATCCTGGCGCCGATGATCCTGTTGATCGTCCTAAGCGGCATCGTGCTTGCCCTGCTTGCCGAGCAGCAGGTCAACAGCGTGGCCTTCGTGCCCCGTTCCTCGAAAATCCAGGTTCTCCCCGCGCAGAACTACTCCGCGCAGGAACTGAGCCTGCGCACGGAGGACGGGCTCGCGATCCGCGCTTTCCTGATGGGAACTCCGGAAGACGACCGCTTCGTCCTGTTCTTCCCGGGGAATTACGGAAGCGTCACACAGCGCTTCGGTTTCGCGGAGGAAATCCGGGCGCTCGGATTCGGCGTCCTGCTGATGGAGTACCGCGGCTACGGGGACAGCGAGGGCCGCCCCACGGAACACGGCGTGTACCTGGACGCCGAGGCGGCCTTGAGCTACCTTGTAGACACGTTGCTGGTGCCGAAGGCGCGGATCGTCCTCTACGGCCGCTCCCTCGGAAGCGTGGTGGCGGTCCAGCTCGCTGTTGAGGGCGGATTCGCCGGCGCGGTTCTGGTGAGCCCGGTCTCCTGCGCTTCCGACGTGGCGAGGGCCATGGGTCTGGGCCTGCTGGCGCCCTTCGTCCGCCGGCGCTTCAACACGGTGGACAAGGTCACCGGGCTGGATTGTCCCCTCGTCGTATTCCACGGAACGCTGGACGAGGTCCTCCCGGCGGCCATGGGCCGGGCGGTGTACGAGGCCGCCTGCGAACCGAAGGAACTGCGCCTGATCGACGGCGCCGGCCACAACGACCTGATCATCGTGGCCGCCGATCGATTCTGGATTCCCTTCGCGGAATTCCTGGACCGGGTCGCCCCGCCCGAATACTGAGCCGCGCAATCGCAGATGACACGGCGGAAATGATGTAACACACGAGGAGTATTCATGTTCATCGTGCTGATGGCCGTCACCTTCGCGATCGCCGCAGGCGTTTCATTTCTTGTAGTACGGGTTTTCAGGAATTCGATCACCGCGATCCTGGACCGGATCGCCGCCGGCGAGATCGGCCGGGCCTGGAGACGCTACCTGGCCTTCGCCATGTACGTGGTCGGGATCTCCGGCGGAGTCAGGGTCTGGGACCTCGAGAAGTACATCACACCCCGGCCCGAGGAGGCGCAGGCGATCGTGCTCAACGGCGCCCGCTGGACCCTCGAGGTCTACCGGACGATCATCGGCACCCTGCAAAGCATCGCCTGGCTGCTGCTGGTGTTCTTCGTCTTCGCGCTGATCGCCTACGTGATCGTGCGCGGGATGGAAGCGAGGCGGTCGGGCGATGCGCCGGATCGGTGATCCGGCAGCTTCCCTTCGAAGGCCGCGGGAAGACAGGGTCTGACAAGAGTACGCGGAATTGGCATGTATCACCTATCGTGAACAGGGGAGGGCCGGGATGCGGATCACGGTGCTGGGAGCGGGACTGGTGGGCGGCGCCATGGTCAGGGACCTCTGCCGCGAGGATGAATTCGAGGTCCGGGCGGTGGATCGCGATCCCGTCGCCCTGGACGAGCTGGCGGACGAGGAATCCCTGGAGCGCGTTTGCGCCGACCTCGGCGACTCCGGGCGGACGACCGAGCTGGTCGGGGACAGCGACCTGGTGATCTGTGGCGTTCCCGGCTGCATGGGCTTCCATACGCTGCGCGAGGTCATCGAGGCCGGCAGGAACGTGGTGGACATCTCCTTTTTCCCCGAGGACGCCTTCGAACTGGACGAGTCGGCCAAGGCCCGAAGCGTCACGGCAGTGGTGGATTGCGGCGTCGCCCCTGGACTTTCCAACATCATCGCCGGCCACGTCCACCGGCGCTTCGACAAGACCGACAGCTACGCGTGTTACGTGGGAGGCCTGCCCGTCACACGACGCCGACCCTTCGAGTACAAAGCGGTATTCTCGCCCGCGGACGTCCTGGAGGAGTACACGCGCCCGGCCCGGCTTGTGGAACACGGCAGGGAAGTGGTCCGGCCGGCCCTGAGCGAAGTCGAGCAGCTGGACCTCCCGGGAGTGGACACGCTGGAAGCCTTCAACTCGGACGGCCTGCGCTCGTTGATCCGGACCATGGACATCCCCTTCATGAAGGAGAAGACCCTGCGCTATCCGGGGCATGCCGAGCTGATGCGCACCCTGCGCGACAGCGGTTTCTTCAGCGGCGAAGCGCTCGAGGTGGAGGGCCGGATGGTCCGTCCGCTGGCCCTGACTTCACGGCTGCTGTTCGACCGGTGGAAAATGGAGGAAGGCGACGAGGACTTCACGCTGATGCACGTGGAGATGGAAGGACGGGAGGGAGCGCGCAGACTCCGTTACCGCTGCACGCTGCTCGACAACTTCGACCGGGAGCGGGGCGTCACTTCCATGGCGCGCACCACGGGCTATACCTGCACCATCGTCGCGCGGCAGGTGGCACGCGGCCTGTTCGCGGAAAAAGGCATCTGCCCGCCGGAGTTCCTCGGCAGGACCGAGGGTTGTTTCGAGGACCTCAAGCGCGGGTATGCCGAGCGAGGCATCGGCTTGGAAGAGACCTTCGAGCAGCTTCCCGCCGGCTAGCCTTCACCGCGACGCGATCGGTGTTCGGCAGTCTCCCGATATTCCAAGGCATGATCGCCAGCTGTGCACGCTCCCTCCGGCACTTCGCACAACCGGCACCAACAGAGGGGGATCCCCATGAACCGGCACACGCTTTCCATACTCATCCTGGCTCTTCTCTCGTGGCCCGCCAGGCTCTTCGCCCAGGACCTGCAGATTCTCAACATCAGCCCGGCGCCGAACCTGAATCACGTCGAGCAGGGTTCGATCATCGAGATCGAATTCGACCAGGCCATCGACGGCGCCGCCCTGAACGAGGAGACATTCATCGTCCGGGGCAGCCTGGACGGCCCGCTGGAGGGCGACTACAGTGGCGGCGGAAGCGCCACGGCGACCTTCACGCCGGCCGGCGATTTCCGGCCCGGGGAGCGGATCACGCTGACCCTGACCACCGCCCTGCTTAGTGAAGACGGCAACGGCCTGGCGCGGGGACACAGCTACTCCTTCACCGCGCTCAGCGGGGAGGCTGCGGCTCTTCCGGTGACCCTGGCCCAGCGGCCGATCGGCGGCGCCTACACCGGGGGCCGGGAAGTCCGGGCGATGGACTACGACGGGGACGGCGACCTGGACATCCTGAGCAGCAGCGAGGGGATTCCCGAGCAGATCAACGTCCACGAGAACGACGGCGCAGGGGAATACTGTGCGTACGGCACCGGTGGAAATTTCCGGTTGCTTGCGGTGTTCGACATCGACGGGGACGGCGACTACGACAACTTCGGCGCCACTGGGGCCTTCGACACGGAGCTGAACTGGTTCGAGAACGAGGGCGCGCCGCCATACACCGAGCGTTTCATCAGCGTCGAGGATCCCTGGACCCTGGCCGGCGGGGATCTGGACGGCGACGGGGACGCGGACGTTGTGGCGGCGGTGATCATACCCAACCGCCTGCTCTGGTTCGCCAACGACGGGGTCGGCAATTTCGGCGGCGCGAACGAAATTCCCACCACCTTCGGCGGCGGCTCCGATTCATACTTCTACCTGCGGGACATCAACTCGGACGGGGCGATGGACATCCTGGCCTTCCACCGGGACGATTTCAACCTGGTGTGGTACGAGAACGACGGGAACCAGGTCTTCACGGAACACCTGGTGCTCGACTCGCCCAACCGCGGCCGCCTGGCCAGCGGCGACCTGGACGACGACGGCGACGTGGACATCGTATTCGTCTCGACCGACAGCAATCCCACGCTGCCCATCGCGTGGTTCGAGAACGACGGTGCTGAGAACTTCACCCAGCACGACATCGCCGCCAGCAGCACGGGGCGCCTGTACACGGCGGACATCGCCGACCTGGACGGGGACCAGGACATGGACATCCTCGCGGGTGGCTACTGGTTCGAGAACGACGGCGAGCAGAACTTCGGCGAGGCCCCCCTGGGCGGACTGGGCCTGGACGCCAACCAGTACGCCAACGGCATCCACGCCGCGGACCTGGACGGGGACGACGATCTGGACCTGGTGGTCCTGGGCCTCTACACGACGAGCTGGTACGAGAACAACGCCTTCCTGCAGCTCGTCTTGACTTCGCCGGCCAACGGCGAGGACGATGCGGCCGGCGACACCGTGATACGACTCGAATTCGACCAGGCCGTGGACATGGCGACGGCGAACAGCGAAGCAATCCGGGTCCTCAGCCGGTATGCCGGGCCGGTGGAGGGATCTTTCAGCAGCGACGGGCAGAACACCCTCGTCTTCGATCCCCTGCTCGATTTTGCGCCGGGCGACCGGATCGAGGTGAGCGTCAACGAAGGGCTGCTGAGTACCGGCGGCTGGAACCTGGGCGTGACACAGGGTTTCGAGTTCCGCGTGGCGACGGCCCCGATCGATCCCCCCGACATCCTGGCGCACCCGCTCCATACCCATGAGGACAACGTGACCGGTCTGGACGTGGCCGACATGGACGGCGACGGCGACCTGGACCTGGTCTCCTGCACCTGGTCCGAGCTGCTGTGGCACGAGAACGACGGCGACGCTTCCTTTACGGCTCACCCGATCACGATCTCGGGCACGCCGGTGAATCTGCTGGCACTGGACCACAACGTCGACGGTTACATGGATATCTGGGTCGACAACAGTGGCTACAGCTTGAGCACGGTGTATCTGAACGACGGTCTGGGGAATTTCACCGAGACGACGGTCACTGGCGCCCTGCGGATCCGGCAGGCCGCGGATCTGAACCGGGACGGCGAACAGGACGTCCTGTTCCTGGGAACCGGTGACGGCCAGGTGTCCTGGATCACACCCCGCTGCGGGACCTACAGCGGCTATGGCAGCGTCCCGGCCGTGCCAAGCAAGGACGTGACAGCCGGAGACCTGGATCACGACGGCGATGCGGATTTCGTCTCCGCCACAACGCAGGGGCCCGTATCCTTCGAGAACGACGGATACGCTTTCTTCCGCGCACGGTATATGGATTCGAACAATACCAAAAACGTGACCCTGGGCGACCTTGACGGCGACGGGGACCTGGATCCCGCGTTCACGGAGAACTTCGCGTCGGTCGTGTGGTACGAGAACCAGTCCAACGCGGATAGCCTGAGTTTCGGTACCCGGCAGGAGATCGGGGTGCTCGACCAGGATCCGCGAGACCTGCTGGCCCTGGATATGGACGGGGACGGGGATCCCGACATCGCCGCCGTCAGCCGCAACGACGACAAGGTCGTGTGGTACGAGAACCGGCTGGACGAGCCCAGCGCCGATTTCGGCCCCGAGCAGGGCGGAGCAAGCATCGCCGACGGGCCGGTTGCCATCCGCAGCGGCGATCTGGATGGCGACGGCGACCTGGACCTGGCCACGATCTCAGAGGGCGACGACGAGCTGATCTGGTTCGAGAATACCGGCAGTCCCAGCGCCGTCGACGATCCCGCCGTCGATCGGCCGCTGCGTTTCGCCCTGCGGCGGAACGTGCCCAATCCCTTCAACCCGGTCACGTCGATCGAATTCGTTCTGCCGGAGGCGGGCCCGGCGAACCTGGGGATCTACAACCTGGCCGGCCAGGCGGTGGCGACGCTGGTGAACGGCTGGAGGGGAGGCGGCCTTCAGCGGGTGAGTTTCAATGCCGGCGGGCTGAGCAGCGGGGTGTACTTCTATTCGCTGCGCGCGGGCGGTCGAGTGGAAACGCGTAAAATGCTGCTGGTTCGATGATTTCCTGCCTGCGAAATGGCTGTGTTCCAGGGACGGCATTCCGTGATCATAATCTTGAGGGCCTGATGTCTCCCGATGAGCAGCGAATCTGATCGCAAGTCCGCCCTGGGACGGCTGTGCGGCGGCCGGTCCTTTGACGCCGCGGCGGAGGACTACGACGTACTGCGCCCCGGCTATCCCCGGGAGCTGATTCGGGGGATCGTCGATTCCTGCGCTTCACGCCCCGATCCCCGGGTGCTCGAAATCGGCTGCGGCACGGGCCAGGCCAGCCTCGACTTCGCGCGCCGCGGCATGCGCATGACCTGTCTCGAGCCCGGCCGGCGACTGGCGGCCATTGCGCGCCGGAGACTGTCCGCCTTCCCTGAGGTACAGGTCCTGGAATCATCCTTCGAGGAATACCAGGCGCTGGCCGAGACCTTCGACATGATTCTGGCGGCCACCTCCTTCCACTGGGTGGATCCGCGGCTGCGCTGGGCCAAGGCGGCCCTCCTGCTTCGCGTCCATGGAATCCTGGCCCTGCTTTCGCACACCCATCCCCGACCCTTCACAGGCTTTTTCGAGCGTTCGCAGGAGATCTACCGTCGCCAGGTGCCCGAATGGTGCGACCAGGTAGGCTCCTTAAGCGCCGAAGACCTGATGCAGGAATTAACCGATCAGCTTCGTCGCTGCGAATACTTCCACGAACTCAAGCTCCGCTCGGTTACCTGGTCGAAAGCCTTCACACGGGACGAATACTTAAGACTGCTGGGCACCTATTCAGACCACAGCAGCCTCGCGCAGGAGAGAAAGGAGCGACTGCTCCTCGAACTAGGTGATTTGATCGACGGCGAGTTCGAGGGGATCGTCCACCGTCCGTACAGAACCATTCTGTGCCTGGCAGGCCGTGTGCCGGTCTAAATCCGTAAAGAGTTCACACCGTCAAGCGTCGAATGCGCATTTCGTTCTGTACAATTCCCGGCGGCGGTTGTCCAGGATCTAAACATAGGCCAACCTAAGAATATTTAACATGTTGAAGTATGTTGTTGACGTTCAACAGTTTGACCTTTTCGAAACAACTGGCACATAGATTGCCCTAACTTTCTGTGGATTCAGTAATCGCCCCTGCTGCATCCGATCCCCCCCACTTCTGAGAACCAAGCACCTTGGGTGCATTGTGCCTTGCCCTGCGACGTTGAGGAGGCGCGGGGTTAATCATTCCTTTAGAAAGGGGAAAAGCATGAGTCTGTTCCAAAGAGTACTGATCAGCGGCGTCATGTTGACCGGCCTGGTGGCCAGCGCCATGGCGAACTCGGGCATCGTGAATCCTGATGCTCGCACGCCGTCCTACTACGGCAGTTTCGGTGAAGGCCGCGTGGGCGAGCAGATCCTCGTCGTCCGCGACTACCTGCCCTGGAACGGCGACGTGGTGCCGTACCTGACAAATGCCGGCGCCATAGTCACCGTGATTTCCACGGCCGACATCGCCGGCACCGATCTTTCACAGTTCTGCCTGGTCTTCCTCGAGGCCGGCACCAGCGAGCCCGGCGACGCTACCGAGACCAACATCAACGCCGCCGTTCCGCAGCTCGAGACCTACCTGTCCGGCGGCGGGGACGTGATGTTCTACACCGGCACCTGGGGCGCCATCTACAACTTCCCCGGCAGCGGCAACACGGTCTACGACTACCAGGCTGAAAACTGGTTCTGCAATGTGAATCACCCCATCGCGGCCGGTGTTCCCAATCCTTTTCCGGGCAACTTCGCCAGCCACGACTACTTCGTCGGCCTGCCGGGCAACGCTTCCTGCATCATGACCGATCCCGTGGGCAACTGGACCGGTGCCGAGTACAACTACGGCCAGGGCCACGTGGTCCTGATGTCCCAGCCGGTGGAGTTCTACCTGCTGACCGGTTACGGCTACGGCCAGGGCCCGCACTTCGAGAACCTGCTGATCAACAGCACCTTCTACGCCACCCGCTGCGACGATGGTTTCGTGGAAGCCAACGAGCAGGCCCAGAGCTTCGGCCTGCTGGGCAACTACCCCAACCCCTTCAATCCCAGCACCACGATCTCCTTCAGCATCGATGAGACCAGCCCGGTCAGCCTGAGGGTCTTCGACATCACCGGTCGCGAAGTGGCTACGCTGGTTGAAGGCCTGGTGGAGCAGGGCCTGCACGAGGCCAGCTTCGACGCCGGCAACATGGCCAGCGGCGCCTACTTCTACACCCTCGAGTCCGAGGGGCAGGTGGACACGCGCAAGATGCTGCTTGTCAAGTAAAACCGATTCGGGTGGGACGCCATCCTGCGGGAGGATTCCCTAACCGTTCACCCGGTTTGATGAGAACGCCCTCGGACTTCGGTTCGGGGGCGTTCGCTTTGGAGCGGGCAGGGTGCAGCTCGTCGCCCAAATTTCCGATAGTAAGCAGGATGGGCTACTATGCCGACAACCTTTGCGGCGAGCGCCTGAAGGCCTGTTACGCGATCGCCCCGCCGCGCGTGAAACAGTACCTGGCCGCCGAGATCCGCTTCGTGTTGAGCAGGATCCTGCCGGGCGATGAAGTCCTGGAGCTGGGCTGCGGCTATGGGCGAGTCACACTCGAGCTGGCTGGGTCTGCCGCCCGGACCGTGGGCATCGATACGTCCGAGGAAAGCCTGGAACTGGCGCGGGAGCTGGCCCGCGGCCTTCCGGTCGCCCGGAGCGGCAGGGGGCCGGTCTGCGAGTTCCTGCTGATGGATGCGGCGGACCTTCGTATGCCCGCCGATTCCTTCGACCTGGTGGTTTGCGTCCAGAACGGGATCAGTGCCTTCGGCGTCGACCCGGGCCTCCTGCTGGACCAGGCCCTGCGTGTTACACGACCGGGTGGCCGGATCCTGCTCTCCAGCTATGCCGAGGAATTCTGGCCGCACCGGCTGGACTGGTTCGAGGAGCAGGCGCGGACGGGACTGCTGGGCGAGATCGACTACCGGCGGACGGGCGATGGAGTGATCGCCTGCGGGGACGGATTCCGGGCGGGAACCCTGGATGAGAAGGCCTTCAGTGAGCTCTGCGCGAGGCGCAGCCTTAATCCCGAGCTGGTCGAGGTGGATCGATCCAGCCTGTTCTGTTGCCTGACAGTTAAGGAATCCGGATCATGAGCAAGAACGGTCGTCGTGATACATCCGATCTGCGCGTCCTCGGCTTCGAGTCCGTGGTCACGCCGCGCCAGGTGCTCGAGGGCTGTCCGCTGGATGCCCGGGCGCGCGAGACGGTGACACAAGGGCGGAGCGAGCTGAGGAAGGCACTGGCGGGGAAGGACGGGCGGCTGGTGGTGATCTGCGGTCCGTGTTCGATCCACGATCCCGAGTGCGCGCTGGAATACGCCGGACGCCTGGCGGAATTGAGGCGCGAACTGTCCGAGCGCCTGATCCTGGTGATGCGGACCTACTTCGAGAAGCCCCGCACCACGGTGGGCTGGAAGGGCTTCATCAACGATCCCGGGCGCGACGGAACCTACGACATCAACCGGGGCTTCCGCGAGGCGCGCCGGATCCTGCTCGATGTCAATCGCCTGGACCTTCCCTGCGCGACGGAGTTCCTGGATCCGGTGGTGCCCCAGTACACCGCCGACCTCGTGAGCTGGGCCGCCATCGGCGCCAGGACCACCGAAAGTCAGACCCACCGGCAGATGGCCAGCGGCCTCTCCATGCCCGTGGGCTTCAAGAATTCCACCGACGGCGGCCTGCAGGTGGCGCTGGACGCCATGGTGGCCGCCACCCACCCCCACGTCTTCCTGGGCATCGACACCGGCGGCCAGACCAGCATCGTTCGCACCACCGGCAATCCCGACGTGCACGTGGTGCTGCGCGGCGGGAACGGAGGTTCCAACTACTCGCGGGCGCACATCGCCTTCACGCGTGTCCTGCTGAACGGCGCCACGCGGAATCCTCGATCGCTCCTGGTGGACTGCAGCCATGCCAACAGCGACAAGGACTATCGGCGGCAACCGGCCGTGTTTCACGACGTGCTGGAGCAGGTTCGGGCAGGTGAGAGCAGTATCCTGGGCCTGATGCTCGAGAGCCACCTTGCGGAAGGCCGGCAGGCCAACGAGGAACCCCTGGTCTACGGTCGTTCCATCACCGACGCCTGCATCGGCTGGGAGCAGACCGAGGAGCTGTTGCGCGGCGGTTTCGAATTGCTGGCCTGAGGATCCGCCACGACGGGGCGGGCAGGACACGGCTTCGGTCCAGCCCCGCGAACCCCGGATATTCGGTATACTCCAAGGAACATCGGTCATTCAGCCGCGCGGCTCAGCCGCAGCAGCTCGTCGTTGATTCCTTACTCCCATGGCGCGTTGAGCAGCAATCGCTTGCAGCGGTCCGGTCCTTGTCGAACTTGAAGAACGGATTCTGAATCCCCGGGCGATTTCCATTTCTTTCCAACCAGGGAGATTGTAGACTCCAGGCAGGCTGAGCTGTTTATTAGTCAAGGGAGCAGCGATTGTTTTCCAGGTTCCTTTCCCCACTTGTCCGCGCCGCGCTCGCGGGATGGCTGTGTCAAGTCTGCGCCCTGTGGACTCAGCTCCCGGCCCAGGAAGTCTCCTTCGGCGAGCAGATCGCGCTCTCAGGACTGACCAATTATCCCCTCGACATCCTGACTCCCGACCTGGACGGCGACGGGGATCCGGACGTGCTCTCGGCCTGCGCCGACGAGCGGCGGATCTTCTGGTATGAAAACCTGGAAGGTCCGGGGGACTTCAGCGCCCAGCGCCATATCCTCACCGGCCCCGGGGCCAGCCTCGAGGCTCTCTGGTCCGCCGACATCGACGGAGACGAGGATCAAGACCTTGTGGCGTCTTACTGGGAAGAGAATCAGTTGCTCTGGTATGAGCATCTCGATGGCTCGGAGACTTTCGGCGAAGGGCGTTTCATCTGCCTTACGGAGCACCCTGTCCAAGCAATGCTCAGCTTCGACGTGGACGACGACGGCGACCAGGACCTGGTCTGCGGCGGAGTCGAGCTGTTCTGGATCGCCAATCTGGACGGCCTGGGTCATTTCGGTTCGCAGCACATGATCGATGAGGAACTGTTCGTTACCCGGTCACTGGCGACCGCCGATCTGGACGGCGACGGCGATCGGGACTTGCTGTCCACGTCGACGGACGCTCACGGAATAGTCTGGTACGAAAACCTAAACGGCTCGGGGAGCTTCGGCGAGCAGCAAGTCATCAGCTCGGAAGCTCTGGGGGCCCGCTCGGTGGGATCCGCGGACCTGGACGGGGACGGCGACGCCGACGTGCTTTCGGCCTCCCACAACGACGACAAGATCGCCTGGTACGAAAACACCGACGGCGCGGGCAGCTTCGGCCCGCAGCGGATCATCACGGACAGCGCCGAGGGCGCCGGCTCCGTCGCCGCAGCGGACCTGGACGGCGACGGCGACCTGGATGTGGCGTCCTGTTCTCGAACTGACGACACAGTCGCCTGGTTCGAGAACCGGAACGGCCTGGGCGATTTCGGGCATCTGCAGGTGATCGAGACACAGGCTGATGATCCACACCGGGTCGTGTGCGCCGACCTGGACGGCGACGGCGATTCCGAAGTCCTCACGGTCTCGGACTACGGACATGCCCTGGCCTGGTACGAGAACACGGACGGCCTGGGGAGCTTCGGCGGGCGGAATCTCTTCTCGGCGCTCACCCTGGGGGCCGGGATCGTGGAGGCCGCGGACCTGGACGGCGACCTCGACCTGGATCTGCTCTTCGTGTCCTCGGAGAGTGACGAAGTCGGCTGGTTCGAGAACCTGGACGGCGCGGGAAACTACTCCAATGCGCGCCTCATCAGCGTGGAAGCCACGGGGATATCCAAGGTCGCATCGGGCGACCTGGACTGCGACGGGGACCTGGACGTGCTCCACGCTTCACTGGAATCGGGCTGCATCGCCTGGGTGGAGAACCTGGACGGAACGGGGGCATTCGGGAATCGGAGAGTCGTCGCCGAGCAGGCCGGCGCCCGGTCCGTGGATGTGGCCGACCTGGACGGTGATGGGGATCCCGACATCCTGTCGGCCTGTCCAGACGGACTTGCGGCCTGGTATGAGAACCGCGACGGCCGGGGCTCCTTCGGCATGCGGAGGGTGATCGGCCGGCTGCGTGGAACCAGGTCCGTCGTCGCCGCCGACCTGGATCACGACGGGGACCTTGACGTGGCGGCGGCCGGCTCCTGGACGGATTACAGCTGGCCGCCCTACGAGAGCGACGGCCTGATCGTCTGGTACCGGAACCTGGATGGAAAGGGCCTCTTCGGTGAGGAGCTGGATGTGGCACAGCTGGCGGGCGCTAATCGTGTTCACGCCGCCGACCTGGATGGTGACGGCGACCAGGATCTCCTGGCCACCGCCTTCATCGACGTCTACTCGCCGCCCACCGGGAACAAGGTCGCCTGGTTCGAGAACCAGGACGGCATGGGATTCTTCGGTCCCCGGCAGTCGATCACACTGGAGGCTATCGGAGCCAGAGACGTCTATTCCGCCGACCTGGACAACGACGGGGACCAGGACGTGGTCTCGGCTTCTTCTTACGACGGCGAAATCGCCTGGTACGAGAATCTGAAGGGCCGGGGAGAATTCAGCTCGCGGCGGATCGTCAGCTCCCTGGCCGATGGCGCCCGCTGCGTGCGCGCGGGCGACCTGGACAGCGACGGCGACATGGACCTGGCCTCCGCTTCCATGGGCGACAACAAGATCGCCTGGTACCGGAACGAACTGGCGGTCCCCGAATCCGAAGCGGCCACCGGAGGGGGGAGGCCCTCCCGCGCCCGCCTGCTGGCCAACCATCCCAATCCTTTCAACGCTTCCACCCGGATCGACTTTCAACTGTTCCTGCCGGGGCGCACACGCCTGGCGCTCTACGATCTCGGCGGACGGCTGGTCAAGGTTCTCGTGGATCGCGAATTGCCCGCGGGCCTGCACCGCGCGGACTTCAACGGGGCGGGACTGGCCAGCGGCGTCTACGTCTACAGGCTGGAAACCGGCGACCGGACCCAGGCGCTGAAAATGCTGCTGGTCAAGTAGGACCGCGGCTTCATCGAGAGTGCCGAATCCGGACCCTTCCGCATCCCCGGGGCTGCGTGCGCGTGGGCCTGGCGGTGACCTTGCTGTTCTTCGTCGCGCTGGGCTTTCGTCGCTCGCACGGGCGGGTGCCGGAGGGGCTGGTCCTCAGGGATCCCTACCGCATGACACACAACCCGCAGGCGACGAACCGAAAGAAGGGGTAGCAATGGAACTGAGTCCCATCGGCTGCGTCGTGTCTCCCGTCGGAGAAGCGATCGACGACTCCTGGGGGGAGATAGTCTCGGAGATTCTCATCAACGAGAACCTGGCCGGGGGTCTTGAGGGAATCGAGGAGTTCTCGCATCTCCTGATCGTGTATCACATGCACCGGTCCGACTACCAGGAAGCAAGGCATCTGCTGCGACGTCCGCGGGACAGGAAGGACCTGCCCCGGCGGGGAATCTTCGCGCAGCGGGCCCGGCACCGGCCCAATCCCCTCGGCGTTACGGCGGTCGAGCTGCTGGCAAGACGGGACAACACCCTCCGCGTGCGCGGCCTGGATGCCGTCGACGGCAGCCCCGTGCTGGACATCAAGCCCTACGTTCCGGCTTTCGACCGCGTGCAGCGCGCCAGGGTGCCGGGCTGGATGGACGAGCTGATGAAAGGCTATTTCTGACCCACCCGGACATTTTCCGCGAAGGAGGCGGCGATGATCGAGCAGTTTCCCTGGATCGAGCGGCGTTTCAGCTTCGACCTGCCGCCCGGATTGTTTCCCGGCCTGCTGGAGCGCCTGCGTGGAACGCCCGCGCGGCTGGAGGAGCGCCTGCTCGGCCATTCGCGGGCCCTGCTGCTGAGCGGGGAGGGCCAAGCCTGGTCGATCCAGGAGCACGCGGGACACCTGCTGGAAGTCGAATCCCTCTGGCAGGGACGTCTCGACGATTTCGCGGCCGGCGCGGAGCAGCTGCGACCTGCGGACATGAGCAACCGCAGGACGATATCCGCGAGATACAACGAACGAGCCCTGGACGAGATCCTGGCCGGTTTCCGGAAGCAGCGCTTCAGCCTGGTGGAGAGACTGGAGGAACTTGACGAGTCCGCCGTTGTGCGCAGTGCCCTGCACCCGCGACTGGCCCGGCCGATGCGCGTGCTGGACCTGATGTTCTTCGCGGCCGAGCACGACGATCACCACCTGGCGAGGATCGGCACTCTGATGTCGAAGGCGGTGCCCGGAGCGGACTGAGGAGCTAGTCCACCAGTATCAACCAGGCGAAGTGTACGGGTAAAACCAGGGAGCCCCGCATAGTCGGGAAAACCACCACGGGCGACTACCGGGAGCTGTTGCCCGGGATCAGGATGCGGACGATGGCCCACGGAGAGCGGACCATGCTCTGCGAATTCAGGCTGGACCAGGGCTCCGCGGTGCCGGATCACCGGCATCCGCAGGAACAGACCGGATACCTCGTTTCGGGAAAACTGCGCTTCCGGATCGGCGAGCGCGCACTTGATGCAGGGCCCGGAGATTCCTGGAATCTGCCGGCCGGCCAGGTGCACGGCGCCGATGTGCTCGAAGACTCGCTGGTGATCGAAGTATTTTAGCCCGTCCGGGAGGATTACCTGCCCTGAAGATCTCCGACATCATCGAAAGCGGGCCGCCGCAGGCGGGAGCGGACGTTCCTAAGATTCCCTGGGAGGTTCCGGGCTTCAGCGAACGGATGCTGCGCGAACATCTCTCGCAGGATCACGACGCGGCGAGCCGGCGCCTGCGGACACTCGAGCGACAGGTCCGCTGGATCCACCGCGAGCTCCTTGGGGGCCGGTCCTCCCTGGTGCTCGACCTGGGCTGCGGGCCCGGGCTGTATACGCGGCGGCTTGCGGAACTTGGACACCGCTGCAGCGGCATCGATTTTTCTCCCGCTGCGATCAGGTACGCCGACGCGGAAGCCGCCGCGAAAGATCTATCCTGCGAGTACCGGCTCAGCGATCTGCGGGAGGGCGGATTTGGAACGGGCTTCAGGCTGGCGCTGCTGATCCACGGCGAGTTCAACGCCTTTCGCCGGGCGGAAGCCCGGAAACTGCTTGCGGACGCCGCCGCCGCCCTGGACCCGGGCGGAATGCTGACGCTGGAGCTGCACAGCAGTGAATTCGTCCGGCGAGTCGGCGAGCGGCCGGCGAGCTGGTACGCCTCGTCGTCCGGCCTGCTCTCGGAGCGTCCCCATGTCTGCCTCAAGGAAGCTTCGTGGAACGAGAAGGAGTGTGCCGCCCTGGAGGTGTATTACGCAGTCGACGCGGATACCGCTGAAGTGAAGAGTTACACTGCGCCGCTGTATGCCTGGTCCGATGAGGAGTTGCGCGGCGCCCTGGAGGCAGCGGGATTCGGAGAGCTCAGGCGCCATGCCTCGCTGGAGGGAGGCCCTTCACCGGGGCAGGAGCATTATTTCGTCATAAACGCCCGGGTGGAGAAATGAGAACCCCGGCCTGAGCCGGGATTCGACATTGTCGTTGTCTGTCCCTGAGTATCACATGCGATCGATGATCGCCCGACCGAAACCCGAGCACGAGACCTCGTTGACGTCCTCGCGGCCCTCGCGCACCATCAGGCGCGCCAGGTCGTAGGTCACCTGCCCTTCCTTGATGGAGCGTTCGATGCCCGAGATGATCATGTCGGCGGCTTCCTTCCAGCCCATGTGGTTGAGCATCATCACGGCGGAAAGGATCAGCGAGCCGGGGTTGACCTTGTCCAGACCGGTGTACTTGGGCGCGGTGCCGTGGGTGGCCTCGAAGAGCGCGATCTCGTCGGACATGTTGGCGCCGGGTCCCAGGCCCAGGCCGCCCACCAGGGCGATCGCGGCGTCCGAAAGGTAGTCGCCGTTGAGGTTGGGCAGGGCCAGCACGCTGTACTCGTCGGGCCGGGTCTGGATCTGCTGGAAGATCGAATCGGCGATGCGGTCC
>CAZMSD010000032.1:0-49748 GCA_964568855.1 uncultured Bacteroidaceae bacterium
CGAGCGCAGCCCCTTGCTCCCGTCGATCACCACCAGCAAGCCGGACGACAGATCCAAGCCCCGCTCGGTCAAGGACCGCAGAAACTCCGACAGGACACGGCTGTTTTCCGTTGCCGTCTGCACAAAGCCCAGCAGCTTCTTCTCGCCGTCGAGCGTCACGCCCAAGGCAATCACCATCTCGTCTTCCGCGAAGGTCTTCCCGTCCAGAAACAGCACTACCAGATCCAGATCGGAGAGCTCGCGTTCCTGGAACTGCCGCAGCTGGGCTGTACTGGCTTCAATGAAGTGGCGGGAAACCGTGGAGCGGGACAGTCCGATGGCCCCGGGAATCGCTTCGGCTGCCCGCTCGTAGTTCCGGCAGGAAATCCCATAGAACACACGGCGGAACAGCTCTTCGTCAAGTTCACCGTGCCCCTGAAGTCGCTCGTAGCTGCCTAAGCGGATCTCCCCCTGGGGACCCCGGACACGGGGAACGTGGATCGGAACCCGTTGTCCGGCCAAGCGGACCGATCCCCGGTTGGCACCGTGGCGGTAGTTTCGCTGATCCAGCAACTTCCGGCTGTAATACATGCCGGAAAGCCGCTGGACTTCCTGTTCCAACTCCTCGTGGATTGCCAGGAGTCCCAATGGGATCAGCGACCGGATCATTTCCAGACGGCTGTCCAAATCCAGGTCCGCATACTCCTGGCGTCGGATAATTCGCGGCTCGCCCATCCGCTTTCTCTTCTTGCACTTGCCGCTAGTGGGTCGCACATTGCTCATGAGTGGCCTCCTTTCTTGTTTAACTCACCCCAAATGTATGTGTTTCATGCATTTGGGAATGAATGTGAGGCCACTCGATTTCAACTAAATATGTGACTCACCCGCGGAACCTGGACATCATCCTCACCGACGTGTACATGCCCCAGATGAACGGATTCAAACTCCTGATGGAGGTGAAGAACCGCTTTCCGGACATGCCCGTGCTGATGATGACGGGCTACAACTCCGCGGCCAAGGTGCTGTCCTCCGTGACACACAGCAATGTGGAGTTCATGTCCAAGCCCTTTCGCCTGAGCGAACTGGGCGAAACCGTCAAGTCGATGATTTCCTGAGGCGATGATGGCTGTGAATACGGCGATCCAGCACAGACGCGATACGATCCTCGAGCGCATCGAGACCCTGGACTCGCTCCCCTCGCTGCCGCGGATCGTCTCGCAGATCCTGCGCCTGCTGTCCTCGGGAGATTACTCCTCCAGCGAGATGATGGAGTTGATCCAGAAGGATCCGGCCCTCACCGCGCGCGTGCTCAAGCTGGCCAACAGCGCCACCTACGGCCGGTCCCGCCAGATCGACAGCCTGGGCCAGGCGATCGTGATGCTGGGCGCCCAGGAGATCCAGCGCATCGTGACCACCATCAGCGTGATGCGCGCCTTCGAGGGTTCCTTCAACCACGGCAGCATCGATCGCGAGGCCTACTGGGCCCACTGCCTCTCCACGGCCGAACTGACCCAGCGCCTGGCCCGGATCATGGGCTTCGACTTCGAGGGCGCCGATTTCACGGCCGCCCTGCTGCACGACGTGGGCAAGATCGTGCTCGACCAGCATTTCCATCCCGAGTTCGTGGACTGCCTCAGGCTGGTGGAATACCGCGGGATTCCCCTTTTTGAAGCGGAGAAGAAGTTGCTCGCGCTGGATCACACGGAAGTCGGGGCGCTGCTCGGCGAGCGCTGGCACCTGCCGGAGAACCTGATCGAGGTGATCCGCTGGCACCACGATTTCGACGAGCCCGAGAGCCGCAGCCCCCTGCTCTCCTGCGTGCGTCTGGCCAACCACCTGGTCAAGAGCGAGAACTGCGGCTGCCTCGGTGAGGAAAGCGACTGGCTGATCGAGCAGGATCCCGCCTGGCTGGTGCTGGTCAGGGAGCGCTCGGTGAAGCAGGAGCAGGTGCTCGACGAGCTCAAGGGCGACATCGGCAAGGCCGTCGCCCGCGTTCGTGAAATGGTGAACGAGCTGCTGTAACACAACCGTCGCAATCCGGACGCCATATCCATAGTCGGACCGCCCGCTGCATGACAGGCACGCTTCCCTGGACCAATCCCTATTTGCTGGCTCCCATGGCCGGAATCAGCACTCCCGGTTTTCGCGGGATCTGCCGCGAATTCGGCGCGGGCGGCACCAGCACCGGTCTGGTGGACGCGCAAGGCCTGGGGACCGGCAGCCGCGGCAGCCTGAAGCGCGCCCTGCCCGAGGGCCGCGAGACCTCCCGCGAGACGCTGCAGATCTTCGGCCGCGATCCCCGAATCATCAGCATGGCCGCCGGCAGGGCCGCCGAACTTGGCTTCGCCGCCCTGGAGCTCAACCTCGGCTGCACCGCCCGGCCCGTCTTCGCGCGTGGCTGCGGGGCGGCGCTGCTGGGCGACCTGGACCTGGTGGCGCGACTGCTCGAGGCCCTGCGCGAAGCCACTCCGCTGCCCTGCGGCATAAAGTGCCGCAGCGGGCTCAAGCGCGGCGACCGGCTGCTGCCCGAGCTGCTCGGGCTGGCCTCGGCGCAGGGTCTGGACTGGGTCAGCGTGCACCTGCGCAGCGTCGAGCAGGGCTTCGACGACAAGGCTGACTGGGAATCCCTGGACGCCCTCGCGGCGGCCGGCCCGGGCGACCACGGCAGTCCCGCCCTGCTGGCCGGCGGCGACTTGCGGGACGGACCCGCCGCCCGCGGGAAACTCGAGCGCCATCCCTTCCTCGCGGCGGTGCTGATCGGGCGGGCCGCCATCACCGCGCCCTGGATCTTCGCCGAGTGCGGGGTCGGGAGCGCGCCCGGCGCCGGCGAGCGTGCGCGCCCGCCCGATGACGGCGAGCGTGTCCGGGTCCTGGCCGAGGTGCTGCGCTGTCTCAGCGCCGAACTCGACTGGCGCGAATCCTCCCGGATCCTGCCGCTGCTCGTGAGACACATGGAGCTCGACCTTGGAGATCAACCGCAGTTCTGGATCGCCGACCGCAACAACCTGGCCGAGCTCCGCGAGCGCATCGCCCGGCGGCTGGCCCGCTCGCCCATCGAGCCGATCCGCGGCAATCCCTTCCTGCGCTGAAGAGCGATATTGCGTTTGCTCATTTGTTCCGCCTATGCAATGATGATTGGCGGAGGCGGCCGGCCAGCGATACCCGGCAACCAGACGATGGGAGAAAGCATGCATTTTTTCGACCGCAAGCAGCTTGAGAACCTGAGCGGGCTGGATCCCGAAATCGAGCGGCAATTCAAAATGATCATCAGCGGGAAGAACGCCATGCGCGGAGAAGAGAACGAATTCTGTCCCCCCGCCGACATGATCCTCGGCCCCGATCACCTGGTGATCGTCATCGAGCTGGCGGGGATCAAGCGGGACGACATCCAGCTGGGCATGGGCGAGCACGAGCTCGTGATACGCGGCTACCGGAACGAGCCCGGGCAGATCGAGAAGGACCGCTACCTGGGCATGGAGATCAATTTCGGACCCTTCACCCGCAGTTTCCGGTTGCCCACGGGTCTGGATACCGAGGGGATCCAGGCCAATTACAGCGACGGATTCCTTGTGATACGCATCCCGCGGAATCCCGACGTTCCCGTCCGTCTCACCCTGGAGGACGAGCAATGAGAACCGAACTGCCGGAAATCGTGGACAAGCCGTTCAGCGGAACCGTGCCCTCCGAACTGGGCCTGCTGGCCGTCACCGACGTGGTGGTCTTTCCCGGGGTGATCCTGCCCTACGTGGTCAGCGAGCCCAAGCAGGTGCGGATGGTGCACAGCGTGCTGGGGGCCAACCGCATGCTGGCCGTCTTCCTCAAGCGTGATACAGGGCAGGAGAACCGCCTCTACGGCATGGGCACCGCGGTGCAGGTCCTGAAGATGTTCTCGGTGCCGGACGGTTCGGTGGGCCTGCTGCTGCAGGGCGTGAGCCGGGTAAGGTACGCCGGGATCGCCTCGCGCGAACCCTTCGTCTCGATCCGCGTCGAGAGCCACGTGGACGACCAGCGCAGCTCGATCAAGACCGAGGGCTACCGCAAGGCGCTGCTGCGGGCCTTCGACCAGTACGCCGAGCAGAACGGCTGGATCGGCGAGGACATGCTGCAGTCGATCCGGGCGATCAAGGAACCGGGCCGCCTGTCGGACGTCATCTGCGCCAACCTCAACTTCAACCTCGAAGACCGGCAGGCCGTGCTTGAGGAGGCGGACAACATTCCGCGGATGAAGAACGTGCTCCAGTTCATCAACCGCGAGAACCAGCTCGCCGAGCTGTCGCGCAAGATCCAGGACGAGCTGAACCTGGCGATGGAGAAGAACCAGAAGGAGTATTACCTGCGCGAGCAGCTCAAGGTCATCCGCAAGGAGCTGGGCGAGGAGGACGACGCCCAGGTGGAGCTCGACGAGCTGCGCGTGCAGCTGGACGAAGGCGACTACCCCGAAGCCGTCTGCCAGGCCGCGGAGCGCGAGATCCGCCGGCTGCGCCGGATGAGCCAGAACTCAAGCGAGTTCAGCGTCTCTCGCACCTACGTGGACTGGCTGGTCAACTTCCCCTGGCGCGTGATGCAGGCGGATCACACGGACGTGGCCCGGGCCCGCCGGATCCTCGACCGCGACCATTTCGGCCTCGAGCAGATCAAGGAGCGGATCCTGGAGTTCCTGGCCGTGCGCAAGCTCTCGGGCAACGGCGGGCGCGGCCCGATCCTCTGTTTCGTCGGGCCTCCCGGAGTGGGCAAGACCAGCCTGGGCATGTCCATCGCCGAGTCGCTGGGGCGCAGTTTCGTGCGCCTGGCCCTGGGCGGCGTGCACGACGAGAGCGAGGTCCGGGGACACCGCCGGACCTACGTGGGGGCCATGCCCGGCAGGATCGTGCAGAAGCTGCGCGAGGCGGGAAACGTCAATCCCGTGTTCATGCTGGACGAGATCGACAAGCTGGGCGCGGACGTGAAGGGCGATCCCTCGGCCGCCATGCTCGAGGTGCTCGACCCGGCGCAGAACCACACCTTCCAGGACCACTACCTGGACGTGGCGGTGGACCTCAGCCAGACCCTCTTCGTGGCCACCGCCAACCAGGCCGAGCAGATTCCGGGACCCCTGCGCGACCGCATGGAGGTGATCCACCTGCCGGGCTACCTGCCCACGGAGAAACTCGAGATCGCCAGGCGCTACCTGGCGCCCCGGCAGATCGAGTCCAACGGCCTGAAGAAGAGCCGGCTCTCCTTCACCGCCGCCGGCCTGCGGACGATCATCGAGGAATACACCCGCGAGGCCGGTGTGCGCCAGCTGGAGCAGCGCATCGGCGCGGTGGCGCGCAAGGTCGCCCGCCGGGTGGCCGAGGGCGAGGGCGGCAAGGTCAGTGTCACGGCCAGGACGGCGCGGGAGCTGCTGGGCGCCCAGCGCATCCTGCCCGAGGTGGCCGGCCGGCGCCCCGAAGTGGGCGTCGCCACCGGACTGGCCTGGACGCCCTTCGGCGGCGTGCTGCTGTTCATCGAGGCCACGGCGATGAGGGGCAGCGGCAAGCTGCACCTGACGGGCCACCTGGGCGACGTGATGCGCGAATCGGGGGAGATCGCCCTGAGCTACATCCGGGCGCGGGGGAAGGATCTGGGCATCGCGGCCGACTTCCACGAGCAGACGGACCTGCACGTGCACCTGCCCGAGGGGGCCACGCCCAAGGACGGGCCCTCCGCGGGTATCACGATAGTCGCCGCGCTGGTCTCCCTGCTGTCGGGGCGCCCAGTGAAGCATGACACGGCGATGACCGGCGAGGTGAGCCTCCGCGGCAGGGTGCTGGCCATCGGCGGCCTGCGCGAGAAGGTGATGGCCGCCCACCGCGCGGGGATCCGCAGCGTGCTGGCGCCCGCGGACAACGAGAAGGACCTGGAGGAGATACCCGCCGAGATCCGCGGCAGCATGCGCATCGTGCTCGTGTCGCACATCGACGAGGTCCTGAAGCACACCTTGATGAAGAAGCCCCGCTAGCGGCGGGTCGGTCAGGCGGAATCCGCGTCCAGGATGCGGCGCAGCGTGTTGGACAGCGTGTTGATGGTGAAGGGTTTCTCGATGAAACCGCTGATGCCCGGCAGGTCGAGGATCTCGCTGCGCTGGTTCTGGGTGTAGCCCGAGCAGATCAGGATCCGCGCCCCGGGGTCGATGGCGCGCATCTCTTCGTAGACTTCCAGCCCGTTCATGTCCGGCATCACCACGTCCAGGATCACGAGATCCACGCCCTCGTGGCGTTCCCTGTAATACTCGATCGCCCCCAGCCCCGAATCGAAAGTGGTTACGCTGTAGTCGAGGCTCTCGAGAATCCGGGTCAGCATGTCGCGGATCACGGCCTCGTCGTCCACCACCAGCACGTGCTCCGTTCCGCGAAGCGTCTTCACCGGCGGGCCGCCCGCCTCCCGCGCCGGCTCATCGGCCGCCGGGAAGAGCAGGCGGAAACGCGTACCCAGGTCGGGACGGCTGGCCAGCTCGACGTGACCGCCGTGCGCGCGCAGAATGCTGTAGACCATCGAGAGGCCCAGGCCCGATCCCTCGCCGTCCCGCTTGGTGGTGAAGAAGGGATCGAAGATCCGGTTGTGCAGCTCCGGCGGGATGCCGCGACCCGTGTCACGGACCTCGATCTCCACGTAGTTCCCCGGCCTGAGATCGGGCACCTGGCGCGATTCCTCTTCGTCCACCACCCTCGGCCGGCTGCGGATCGCGATGCGACCGTGGCCGTTGAGGGCCTCGTTCGCGTTCAGCAGCAGGTTGAGCACCACCTGCTCGAACTGCAGCGAGTCCGCGAAGGCCGCGGGCAGGCCGGGGTCCAGCTCCTGCTGCAACTCCACGCCCTGATCCAGCGTCCGGCGGAAGAGCTCCAGCGTCTGCTCGATCACGGAGTTGACGTCCACGGGATTCAACTGCTGGGGCCCCTGCCGGGAGAAGCCCAGCAGCTGCCGGGTCAACTGCGAGGCCTGGTCGATGCCCCGCTCGATGACCTCCAGGTAGCGCAGCGAGTCGCTGTCTTCCGCCAGCTTGTTGCGCAGGAAGGAGGCGTTGCCCAGGATTCCGCCCAGGATGTTGTTGAAATCGTGGGCGATGCCGCCCGAGAGCGCGCCGATGGACTCCATCTTCTGCGCGCGGATCACCTGCCGCTGCAGGGTGCGACGGCGTGTCACATCCTCGAGCATCAGCACGATGTCGGTCAGGTTGCCGATCTTGTTGTGCACGGGAAATACGGTCACCGAGGCGTAGCGTTCCTCCCCGCCGTTCTCGTACAGCGAGGCGGGCAGCAGGATCTCTTCCTCGTGGCCCGCCTGGCCCCGCAGGCAGCCCCGCCAGAGCGCGGTCAGAGCCTCCACAGTCTTCAGCAGCCTGGGCACCAGCGCGTTCTCACCCTGCTCGACGAGCAGGTTCCGGGCGGAGGTCTCGAAGAGTTTCTCGAAGGCCTTGTTGCACTGGCGCACCAGACCGTCCGGATCGAGCACCACCAGCGCCAGCGGGATCTGGGAAATCAGGTTCTCGAGGAAGGACAGCCGGTTGCGGCTCTCCATTTCCAGCCGTCGGCGCTCGGTGATGTCGCGGAGCACGCCCTCGATATATCCCAGCTCGCGGAACAGGCGGCCAGAGAGCATGAATTCCAGCAGCCGGCCGTCAACGCTCATCGTGCGGCAGGTGTACTCGGAGACCATGCCGTCCCGCCGGATCAGTTCCAGGAAGCGCTGGTGGTTCTTGTCGCTGCCCCAGATGTCCCGCACCTCCGGGTCCTTGTTGGCGGGCAGGTGTAGCAGTTTGCGGATGTGCGGGTTGACCCAGCTCAGTTCGCCTTCCAGGCCCAGCCGGAAGAGGCCCACGTCGGCGTTGTTGACCAGCGAGCGGAACTTGAGTTCCGACTCGGCGAGCTTGTCGAGCAGCTCGGCGGTGGCCAGGATTCCCGAAACCTGTCCGGCGAGGATGCTGATGATCTCGAGATCCGAATCCGTGAAGGGCTGGTCGATGGGCCGGGTGGTGGTGATGGCGCCGAGTACGCGGTCTCCCGAGCGCAGCGGGAAACTCATCAGCACCTCGTCCGCCTCGTCGGGCGTGCCGGGCACCTGGACCACCACGTCCGAGTCCATCGGGTCGTTGATGATGGTCGGCTCGCCGGTCTGCACCACGTGTCCCGTCAGGCCAGTGCCCACCGGGAACTGGAACTCCATCAGGTCGTCGCCCCATTCCTCGTCGTCGGTGAAGATGGGGATCAGTGTATCACCGACAGCGTTGAGGGCGAAGACCGTGGTGGTGTTGGCGTTGACCAGCCTGCAGCAGGCGTCGGCGATGTCGCTGATGATCTCCCGCGGATTGTGGCTGATGGACATCTTGCGCGTGAGCTCGAGGATCGACTCCAGTCGCGCCGCCATGGCTTGGCTGCCGATCCAGGCTTCGCTCTCGAAGATCATGATGCCCAAGCCGTTCTCGAAGGACGTGCGACAGGAAATGGGCAGCCGCGTCCCATCCTTGAGAATCAGGTTCAGCGGGAAGGTGCCGCTTTCGTCGGGAACGGGCTCCAGCAGGCTGGACAATTCCATGCCCCGCAGCTCTTCGTGCCCATAGCCGGTCTCGGCCACCAGGGTGGAATTGGCGCGCAGGATCCGCTGCTCGGAGAACAGCAGCCGTCCCCTCCGGGATTCGTTGAAGCGCCGGAGCAGCAGCTCTTCTACAGTCTTGGACCCATTAAGCACGTTGTCTGACATAGACTTAGAATCGGCAGGGGGAGTTCAGAACTTGAATCCGCCGCGGTGGTTTCAGTGGATAAGCGTGTACCGGCGAATCCGGGTCAACTGATGCTTGTACCCGGCGGAACGTCGCCTGGATCCACCAGCACGATCCTACCCTTCGTCCGGGTGGCCAGGAGCATGCCCCGGCTCTCGATGCCGCGGATCTTCGCCGGTTCCAGGTTGGCCACCAGGCAGATCATCCGGTCCAGCAGTTCTTGGGGCGTGTAATGCTGGGCGATGCCGGCCACGATCTGTCGCGGGGTTTCGCTGGGTGCATCGCCCGCGTCCACCAGCAGGCGCAGCAGCCGGTCCGCGCCGGCAACGCGTTCGGCTTCCAGGATCCGTGCGGCCACCAGCTTGATCCGCGAGAAATCGGCGAAGCTGACCAGCCCCACACCCTGTTCCTCGGCCGGGATCGCGGATCCGTCCGCCGCCTTCCCCTTGCCGGAGGCCGCGGCGGCTTCCTCCGCCGGTTGCGCTCCCCCCTCCAGGTCCGCCAGGAACCGCTCCTCGTCGATGCGCGGAAACACCGGCTCGCCGTGGCGGATCTCTCCGCAGCCCGCCGGATTCCAGCGCAGGGCTTCCGGGTCCAGGGAGGACTCGGCTCCCAGGCGCTCGAGGATTTCCCCGCATCGCTCGGGCATGACGGGTTCCAGCAGCAGGCTCACCAGGCGCAGGGCCTCGGCCAGATCGGCCAGCACGCGGCCCGCCGCGTCGCGGTCCGTCTTGACCAGTTTCCAGGGCGCGCGATTCTCCACCACCTGGTTGCTGTAGCGCAGAAGACCGAAGAGGTCCTCCAGCAGCCCGAAAAGGTTCAGGCCTTCAACGTGGCCGCGCCAGCGGGAGAGCAGGTTCTCCGCGCGACCGCGCAACTCGTCCGTGTCGCCCTTAGCCGCGGGCAGGCGGCCGTCGAAGAACTTGGCCGCCAGGTTGCTGACCCGGGAGAGCATGTTGCCCAGGTCGTTGGCCAGGTCCACGTTGATCCGGTGGACCAGGGACGCGGGTGAAAAACTGGCGTCGTTCCAGGGCACCATCTCGCGGATCAGGAAAAATCGGAACCCGTCCACGCCCACCTTGTCGATCATCTCGAGCGGACGGATCACGTTGCCCAGCGACTTGGACATCTTCTGGTCCTCCACCAGCCACCAGCCGTGGATCAGGAAGGTCCGGGGCGGTTCGATGTCCAGGGCCTTGAGCAGCGTGGGCCAGTAGACGCAGTGGGTGGTCAGGATGTCCTTGCCGATCAGGTGCACGTCCGCCGGCCACCACCTGGTAAAGTTCTCCTCGTCGCGGTCCTTCCCGATGCCGCTCAGGTAGTTCAGCAGGGCGTCCACCCAGACGTAGCAGACGTAGTCGCGATCGAAGGGCAGCTCGATGCCCCAGCTCATGCGCTCCTTGAGCCGGCTGATGCAGAGGTCGCGCAGGGGCTGTTTCAGAAAGCCCAGCACTTCGTTGCGGCGATTCTCCGGCTGGATGAAGGCCGGATGATCGTGGATGTAGCGGATCAGCCAGTCCTGGTACTTGGACATGCGGAAGAACCAGTTGCGCTCCTTGAGCAGCTCGACGGGGCGCTTGCAGAGCGGGCAGTTCCCCTCCTCGAGGTCCTTCTTCATGAAGTAGCGCTCGCAGGGTACGCAGTAGTGGCCCTCGTAGTCCGTGGCGTAGAGTTCCCCCTTGTCGTGGAGCTTCTGCAGGGCCGCGCTCACCACTTCCACGTGCTCCGGATCGGTGGTGCGGATATAGTGGGAATACTTAACGCCGAGTTTCCGCCAGAGGTCCTTGAAGCGGATCGACATCCGGTCGCAGTGCGCCTGGGGATCCACCTGCTCTTCGAGTGCGGCTTCCATCACCTTCTGGCCGTGCTCGTCCACGCCGGTGAGCATGAACCGTTCCCGCCCCATCAGCTTGTTGTAGCGCGCGAAGACGTCCGCCAGGACCGTGGTGTAGGCGTGGCCCAGGTGCAGGTCCGAATTGACGTAGTAGATCGGGGTGGTGATGTAGAACTTGCTCATGCGACTGCCTGTGACTTGTCTTCTATTTTCGGATCAGGACGCGTTTCCCTGCCGCGGCGGGCTTCCGCCCTCGCCTGTCCTGCGCGATCGCCTGCCGCCGCGTCGCCCGCGACGGCGTTTCTTCGCGTCGGGCGAACTCTCCGGCGGGCTTTTCCTTGGATCCGCCGCCGTTTCCGCCGCTTCCCCGTCCCGCGCGGGTTCCGTTTCCGCCTTCGGCCGGCCGGAGCGGGCGGCTCCCGCGGCGTCGGTCTCGGGCTGCGCCACTGTGGCGGGACATTCGGTACCGCCGCTCCCGGCGGAAGCCGGCGCCTGTTCCGCGGGGCAGTAATTCTCGCCGGGCTCGAAATCCAGCAGGGCACGCAGGCGCTCGTAGCCGATGCTCTCCACCTCGCCGTTCTCGAAGCGAATCAGGACTTCCTCGTTGAAGATATCGATCTTCTCCACCACGCTCAGTCCCTGCAGGGTCTTTACGGCCTTGTCCAGCGGCGGGTACTTGGACAGCTCCTCCCGGTAGAAAGCGAGTTCGTAACGCAGGCAGCACTTGAGCCTGCCGCAGTTTCCGGATAGCTTGGTAGGGTTGAGCGGCAGGTTCTGTTCCTTGGCCATGGAAGTCGTCACGGGCTCGAAACGCGAGAGCCATCCGCTGCAGCACTGGCGCTGGCCGCAGGGACCGAACCCGCCGAACTTCTTGGCCTCGTCGCGTGCGCCGATCTGCCGCAGGTCGATGCGCGTGCGCAGCTCAGCGGCCAGGTCCTTTACCAGCTCGCGGAAGTCCACCCGTCCATCGGCGGTGAAGAAGAAGGTCACCTTCTTGCCGTCCAGCTGGTATTCCACGTTGATAAGTTTCATGGGCAGGCGGTGCTGCTCGATCAGCCGCCGCGCGGTCTCCTCGGCCCGTCCCTCGCGCTGCAGGTTCCGCCGGCGCCGCTGGTAATCGTGCGGTCCGGCCCGTCGCAGGAGAGGGCGCACCCGCTCCCGCTCCTCTTCGTCGGAGATGCGGTCCACGTCGGTGATCTGGACCACTCGGCCCAGATCCTCGCCCTTCTCGGCCTGGACCACCACGTGATCGCCCAGCTTGACCGGAAACTGCCTGGGGTTGACGAAGGAAACCCGCCGGTTTCCCTTGAACTGAACTTCGAGGTATTTCATTCCCTGTAGCATCCCCGGACCGGGCTCAGCCGGCCCGGGCCTTCCTTTCGATCTGCGTCCTGAGCCGCTGCGCCACTGTGGTCAGCAGCAGCAGCGGATGGACGTTGCGCTCCGCCAGGCGCTGGCCCTGCTGGAGGATCTCGGCCGCCCGCCGCATATCGCGCACCCGGTAGCTCGCGGAGAATTTCCGCAGGGCCTCGAGCTGGTGCAGGTTGCGCACCAGGCCGGCGGCTTCCTCCGGCAGGCGTCCCGTCAATTCCGCGTCCTGCAGCCAGTCCGCGATGTCCACCAGCAGCCGGGTGAGCAGCGGCCGGTCGCGGGTCGCCTCCAGGGACGTGATCCGCCGGTAGAGCGGACCGGGATCTTCCACCACCAGGTCGCGGAGGAACTCCAGGGCGCCGGTCGGTTTGGGCACTTCCCCGTCGCCGGTTTTGCCCGGCCGGGAGGCTTCCCGCTCGAACTCGCTCAGCAGCTCGAGTCCCCTGCCGGGATTTCCGCCGGAAAGGCGGGCCAGTTCCCCGGGCGCCGGCAGACCGCCGGCCGCGCCTGCTTCCGCCCCGGGCCGGGCGGCGAACCAGGCAGCCAGTTCCTCCTCGTTCACCGGCGCGAATCGCAATCGCTGGCAGCGGCTGAGTATCGTGGGCAGCAGCCGGTCCGGATGTCCCGAGCAGAGGATCAGCAGCATCTGTTCGGGCGGCTCCTCCAGCAACTTCAAAATCGCGTTCTGCGCCTGCAGGCCCATCTTCTCGGCCTGCAGGATCAAGGCCACGCGGTAGGCCCCCTGGTAGCTTTTCAACGAGGCCCAGCGCTTGAGATGCCGGGCCTGGCCGACCAGGATCTGCCGCGCTCCGGGCACCTGCACGGGCTCGTAGGCCGTCTCCCGCAGTCGCGCCAGTTCCTCGAGCACCTGGTCGGCGTAGAGCTCCGCGGGATCCTGCTCTTCCTTGCCGGCCGGGGCCGCGGGAAGCGGAAAGACGATGCGCAGGTCCGGGTGGTCCAGGCGCCTGGTCTGGGCGCAACCGGTGCAGTCGCCGCAGGGAGCCTCGCCGGCGCCGTCGCAGAGCACCAAGCGGGCCGTCTCGAGAGCCGCGCACTCCATGCCCAGGCCGTCCTCGCCGTGGAACAGGTAGGCGTGCGCCAGCTGGCCCCGCGCGTGGGCGCGGGTCAAGGTGCGCTTCAGATGTGCCTGGCCCACCAGGGATGCGAAGGCGTTCATGATGCTGAACCGTGACAGATGGAAAACTTGAAAGGTAGTGAGAAATGCACTAAGAACGGTCAGCGGAACCAGGATTCGGGATCCTGCGACTCGCGGCCCAGCCAGAGTTCGAAGTGCAGGGAGGCCCGGCCGCCCTCATCGAAGCTGCCGGCGATGCCCAGCGGCGCGCCCGCGGGCAGCACCTGGCCCTCGCGCACCTGAACTTCCTCGAGCTTGGCGTAAACGGTGTAGGCATCGCGGCCGTGATCCACCAGGAGCGTGTTGCCGAAGCCGGGGATCCAGGCGATCCGCGCGATCCGCCCGCCGTGGACGAGCCGCACCGGCGTATTCAGTTCGCAGCTGTAATCGGCGCCAGGATTGTCCAGGACCGTGCCCAGGCTGCCGTCCCGCTGCAGGCCGTAGGGCCGGATAAGGCGGCCCTCCGCGGGACGCGGCAGCCGTCCTCGCCGGTCGCGGAGTTCACCCGCCGCCCCTTGATTCTCCGACTGTATCGCAGCGCCCGCGGGCGGCGGGTCCGCCCGCGCGGGGTCCCCGGCAGCGGACCCGGCCGGACCGCCCTCGCCCAATTTGCGGACCAGAGTCTGCCGGCGGTCCGCCTCGCTGCGCATCTGGCTCTCGCGCCGCTTCCACTGCAACTCGAGATTCCGCAGCAGCTCGCTCACCTTGTCGCTGGCGGCCCTGAGCTCTTCCGCCCGCAGCTCGCCTAAGCGCCGGTCTTCCCGGATGCCGCCTAGCATCCTCTGCCTAGCCTCCCTGTCCTCGGACAATCGGTCCAGCGTTTGCCGAGTCTCATCCCTGCCGCGGACCTTCCGCTCGCGGCTGTCCGCCAGAGAGCGCAGGTGCCGCTGCTGGTCCTCGCGCCGCTGCGCAGTCCGGAGCCTCAACTTCCCCACCCGCTCTTCCTTGAACTCCAGTTCCGCCAGACGCTCTTCGAGCCCGCCGTAGAGCCAGGGGAACAGCCGCAGGCGGCGCAGCAACTCGGCGGCGTTGCCTGAGGAGAGCAGCCAGAACAGCGGGTCCTGGCGGCGGTGTCTGAACAACCTCAGGGCCAGCCGCCGCGTGCGCCTGCGCAGGGTGTCGCGATCCGCCCGCCCCAGGCTCAGCTCGCGGTCCAGGGAATCCAGCATGAGCCGGCCGCGCTCGACCAGGCCTTCATGCTCGGCCATCTGGATGGACAGCAGGCGCTGCTCCTCCTCGAGGCTGGCGATCAAGCCCCGGGCGGCGCTGATCCGGCGCTGCTGCCGGTCCAGTTCCCGCAGGCTTTCCTGTTCGCGCCGGTCGAGATCCTCCAGCTCCTGCCGCAGGTCGCCCTGGATCGTGCCCAGGGAATCCAGCTTTTCGCCGGTCTGGTCCAGCAGGGTCCCGCCCTCCGTGCCGCGGGAGAGCAGCAGGAACAGCATGAGCAGGAGTACGCCGCCGGCCAGGATGCGGCGCAATCCGCCGCACTCCTGGCGGGAGGCGAAACGGCACTCTCCCGTGGATGTCCGACCGGGCATTCGTGAACCCCAAAGCACTACGGACTCCCGGGAAGAATATAGGCCATGGCGGCGACTCCGCGGGCGCTCCGGCAGATCCTCCCGTCGGTTGTTACATTGGATTCATCTTCCCAGGGATCCCTCGGAATGTCCCCGTAAGCCATCGGAGGAAGGATGGGCGCCAGGCGGCTAGCGCTGCATGATCGACACCTTGAGCTGGGCGCGCGGATGGTGGATTTCGCCGGCTACCGCATGCCTCTTTCCTATTCGACGATCATCGATGAACACCGCGCGGTGCGCGGCCGGGGCGGCTTTTTCGATGTGTCACACATGGGGGAGGTCTTCGTTCGGGGCCCGGAAGCGGAGACCTTTCTGAACCGGATGACCGTGAACAACGTGGCCAGGCTCCAGGAGAGCCAGGTTCAATACAGCGCCATGATGACTCCCGAGGGCGGCATCGTGGACGACCTGCTGGTCCATCGCTTCGACCGGGAGCGCTTCCTGCTGGTGGTCAACGCGGCCAACCGGAAGAAGGACCTCGACTGGCTGACGGCGCACCTGGACTCGGACCTCGAGATCGCCGACCGCAGCGAGGACTACACTCTGCTGGCCTTCCAGGGCCCCGAGGCCTACCGCCTGGTGCTGGATCGCGCGGATGCGGATCTGTCCGAGCTTCCTTACTACTGGTTCAGCGAATCCAAGCTCAGGGGCGTTCCGGCGATCATCGCCCGCACGGGCTACACGGGCGAACGGGGTTTCGAGATCTACGTGCGCAACGAACTTGCCGACGAACTCTGGATGGCGCTGGTGCCGGAGGCGCTCGAAAGGGGGCTGAAGCCGGCCGGCCTGGGAGCCCGCGACAGCCTGCGGCTCGAGATGAAATTCGCCCTCTACGGCAACGACATCGACGAGGGCACCAGCACCATCGAAGCCGACCTGGGCTGGATCACGAAGTCCAGGAAGAAATGCGATTTCCTGGGCAAGGAGGTCGTGCTGCGCCAGAAGAGCGAGGGCGTGCGGCGCCGCCTGGTGGGCTTCGTGATGCTCGGCCGCGGGATACCCCGCAAGGAACAGACCTGCCACGCAGGCGACGAGGAAATCGGGGTGGTCACCTCCGGCGGACACAGCCCCATGCTCGGTCGGGCCATCGGCATGGCCTACCTGCGATCCGACCTGGCGCAGCCGGACAGCGAGTTCGAAGTGGATCTGCGCGGGCGCAGGCAGCCGGCGCGAGTGGTGCCCACGCCTTTCTACCAGCCGGAAGTGCCCTGCAAGTGAAAATCGACGTTTTCTTTACCATTCCCCAGGTCAAAGAGGAATTGCTGCAGCACCGCAGCGTGGTGGTGGTCGACGTGCTGCGCTCCACCACTACCATCTGCCATGCCATGGCCGCGGGTTGCGCCCGGATGATCCCGGCGGCCGACCTGGGCCAGGCCACCGCTTTCATCGAGTCGCTGGGCCGGACCAACCTGCTGCTGGGCGGCGAGAAGAACGGGCGGAAACCGGCCGATTTCGACCTGGGCAACAGTCCCGCGGAATACACGGGCGAGGCGGTGAAGGGGCGGACGATCGTCTTTCTGAGCAGCAACGGGAGCCTGGCCCTGACGCGCATGCGCCAGGCCCGGCGGATCCTGATCGCCAGTTTCGTCAACCTGCTGAGCGTAACACGGCGGATCCTCGAGCGGGGGGACGACGTGGTGATCTGCTGCTCGGGCTCGCAGGACGAATTCTGCCTGGAGGACAGCGTCTGCGCCGGGATGATCGTGCAGAAGCTGCTGGACGAGCTGTCCGAAGAGCGACCCGAGCTCAACGACGCCGCCCGGGTGGGTCTCGTGGTGGCCGAGCGATACCGCGACGACCTGGCCCGCTGTTTCCGCGAGTCGGTGCACGGGCGCTTCCTCTCCGGCATGGGCTTCGACGAGGACCTGGAGGCCTGCGCGCAGGTGGACTGCCTGGACGTGCTGCCCGTCTTCATCGAGGACCAGATCACCCTTAAACCCGTCGAGGCCGTTGGGCCGGAAGGGCAGTGATGCCGTCCCGGAGATCCAGCAGATCCCGGTCCAGGGTCGCGTCGGGGGTGCTCCTCGGTATCGTACTCTTCGCGCTGGGCCTGTTCATGCTGCTGGCCCTGCTCTTCGCGCGGGAGGTCCAGCAGCAGGATCCGGCGAGCCATCCGCTCTCCGTGCTCGGATATTCCCTCTCCCATCCCCTGATCAACTTCGGCCTGGGACGCTGGTGGACGCTGGTGCTGCCCCTGCTGCTGCTGCAGGTCTCCTGGCGCCTGCTGCGCGAGCGCTCCCTGCGCGAAGCCTGGCCGCGCTGGTGGCGGCAGGCGCTCTTCGCCCTGGCCGGTTCCCTGAGCCACGCCCTGTTGCTGGTGGAGACCTTCCGCACCGGCTCGGCCGCGGGCGCCTGGGAGGCGGGCAGCCTGTCGGTCCTCGTGGTGGGCGCTCTGGGTGGACTGGCCGACTGGGGAGTGGTGATCCTGGTGGCCGCCTTCGACCTGGTCGTGCTGGCCCTCGTTTTTCATCTGCATCCGGGGCGTCTGCTGGACGGCCTGGCGGGTGCTGCAGCGGGATTCCTGCGCTGGCTGCACTCGCGCTTCGGCGAATGGCGCAGGCGGCGGAAGACCCGGCGGACGGAACGGCGCAAGGCCGCCAGGCGGCGCCAACGGGAGCGCGCGGCCGCTGAGAAGCGGCACCGGGAGGAAGAGGAACTCGGGCGGCAGGAAGAGCGCCGGCGGCTGGCCGAGGACCTGGCGCGGGCCGATGCGGAAGGAGCGCAGGGCAAGGAGCGCGAGGCCTCCGTCGAGGGGGAGGAGTTCGAGGAAGCGGAGCAAGGAGACGGTGCTCCGGCCGACGGACCGGCCAGCGGTCCGGACGACGAATTCGAGGTCAGCGAAGAGGTGGTTGAGCGCGAGAAGCGCTTCAAGGCCAAGAAGCGGCGCGGTGAATTCCGCTACGTTCCTCCGCCCGTGGACCTGCTGGACGATCCTCCCGAGGACGAGTATCACGTGACCGAGGAGGACATGCAGCTCTCCTCGCAGATGCTCGTGGCCTGCCTGGGCGATTTCAACGTGGAGGCGCGGGTGGTGCACGTGCACCCGGGACCGGTGATCACGCGCTACGACCTCGAGCCGGCGCCGGGAGTCAAGGTCAGCCGCATCGCCGGGCTGGCCGACGACCTGGCCCTGGCTCTGCGCGCCGAGCGGATCCGGATCATCGCTCCCGTACCCGGCAAGGGCACCGTGGGCGTCGAGCTGCCCAACAAGGTCCGTAACACGGTGTTCATGAAATCAATCGTCAACACGGACAAGTTCGTCCAGGCCTCCAGTCCCCTGACCATCGCGCTGGGCAAGACCAGCAGCGGCGAAGCGGCGGTGGCCGACCTGCGCAGCATGCCGCACATCCTGATCGCGGGGCAGACCGGCGCGGGAAAATCGGTTTGCATCAACTCGATCATCTGCTCCATCCTGCTGCGGGCGATGCCCACGGAAGTGCAGTTCGTGCTGGTGGATCCGAAAATGATCGAGCTCTCCGATTACCGGCGCATCGCGCCCCATTTCCTGGCCCGCATGGAAGGCATCGAAGGTGACGTGGTCACCAATCCCCAGGACGCCGTCAAGATGCTGGACGGCCTGCAGCGCGAAATGGACCGCCGCTACCAGTACCTCAGCCGCACGGGCTACCGCAGCATCCGGGAATACAACGAGGCGGTGGCCTCCGGCGAAGTGAGCCGCCGGGTGGAGCAGGGAGACCTGTTCATCGAGGACCTGGAGCAGGCCGAGGGAGTCGCTGAGTCGATGGTCTACCTGGTGGTGATCATCGACGAGCTGGCGGACCTGATGATGACCGCCGGCAAGGATATCGAGACCAGCATCGCCCGGCTGGCCCAGAAGGCCCGCGCCGTGGGAATCCACCTGGTGGTGGCCACCCAGCGGCCCAGCGTGGACGTGCTGACGGGACTGATCAAGGCCAACTTCCCCGCCCGCATCGCCTTCGCCGTGAGACAGAAGGTGGACAGCAAGACCATCATCGACGGTATCGGCGCCGACCAGCTGCTGGGCCTGGGCGACATGCTCTACCTGGCCTCCGGGACGCCCGAGCCCGCCCGGATGCACAATTGCCTGATCACCGGCAGGGAGATCCGCCGCCTGCTGGATCACATCCGCCGCCAGAGCCGCAATTTCCACAAGTTCAGCCTGCCCATCGACCAGCAGGAGCAGCGCTCCTTCACCGAGGAGGCCTCGGAGCGCGACGCCCTTTTCTGGGACGCCGCGGAGCAGGTGATACGCTCCGGCCAGGGCTCGATCTCCGTGTTGCAGAGGCGCCTACGCATCGGCCACAGCCGTGCCAGCCGCCTGATCGACGAGCTGGAGATCGCCGGGGTGGTGGGATCCTTCGACGGGTCGAAAGCCCGCGAGGTGCTGGTGGACGTGGACTGGCTGGAAGAACATCGGGAGAACTAGTGGACCGTTTCGCATGATTCGACGTGTTCTACGAGCGGCCGCGTTGCCGTTCCTCTGCGCCTGCCTGCTGCCCGGCTGGAGCCTGGCGGGCGAGGGACGCCGGATCCTGGACGGGATCCGCGAGCACTTCGAGTCCGCAGCCTGCTGGGAGATCCGCTTCCGCCACGACTTCGTCTGGGTCCTGGCCGGCGATTCCGTCAGCGTGGAGGGCCTGCTGGTCTATCGCCGCGACGGCGCCTTCCGCGTGGACCTGGGGGCCGCCCACATGCTCTCGGACGGCGGGAGGCTCTGGCGCTGGGAGGACGGCGGCCGGCAGGTGCTGCTGGAGAGACCGGGCGAGAGCGAGGACGTGATCCTGCCGCACCAGCTCCTGCTGCACCTGGATGAGCGCTTCCGGGCGGGCGAGCCGCGGGAATGCGGCGAGGACGAGGACCGCCGCGTCGAGCTGGAGCTCAGCCCGCGGGGCGACAGCGAGTTCATGCAGCGGATCCTGCTGGAGCTGGGTCTTGAAGGACGCGCCCTGCTGCCCCGGGCGTTGAGTTTCAACGACATCGGTGGCAACCGCAACCGCTACACGGTACTCTCGCGTGATTCCTGGACCGGCGGATGCCCGGATGAGCGGGCGGCCGGGCTTGAGTTCAGGCTGCCCGAGGGATACGAACTGATCGACCTGCGCGCAGGAGGCTCCGCCGATGAAACGCGGTAACCTGCTCGCGCTGGTGCTGTCCCTGGTGTTTCTCTACCTCTTCCTTTTCGACCCCGCGCCCGGATCCTGGCTGAGCGACGAATCGAGTTTCGGGGAAGCCCTCTTCCGCTCGAAAATCGACTGGCGGGAGGTCTGGAACCTGCTCACCGGCATCGCCCTCGCGCCCTTCTGCGGTGCCCTGGCGGCGCTGGTGCTCTCGCTGGTGGTCCGCGCCTGGCGCTGGCGGAAGGTCGTGTCACACCTCGACCTGCCTTCCCTGGGGCTGATGTTCAACCTCACCAACCTGGGCTACATGGCCAACAACCTGCTGCCCATGCGGTTGGGGGAGGTGCTGCGAGGCGGCGCCCTGGCCAGCCGCAGCCGGCTGAGTTTCAGCGGCGCCCTGGCCACCGTAGTGCTGGAGCGCCTGCTGGACGTGATCGGGTCCCTGAGCTGCCTCTTCCTGCTGCTGCTCATACAATGGGGAGACGGCTCGGCCAACGCCGCCATGACCGGCCGGCTGGAGCCCTTCAGCGGCCTGGCGCTCCTGCTGGCGGCGGCGGCGGGCCTGGGCCTGGCCCTGTTGCTGGGGCTGGTAATCTGGCGGGAATCCTTCCTCGGGCTGGCGCGGCGCCTGGCGCGGCGCCTGCCCGGCGGGCTCGAGGACCGGGTGATGGGCGTGCTCGATTCCTTCACCGCCGGCCTGGCCACCCTGCGTTCGCCGGCCCGGGTGGCCGTTCTGCTGCTGCAGACGGCGCTGCTGTTCATGTGTTACCTGGCCTCGCTCTGGTTCATGCTGGACGCCTTCGGGCTGCGCGCCGACAGCCTGGCGGCCCTGGGCGCGGATCCCCTGGGATCACTGCTGCTGATCCTGGTCTTCGTCACGCTGGGCTACATGATCCCCGCGGCGCCGGGGGCCATCGGCACCGTGCAGTACTTCACCGCCGAGGCGCTGGAACTGCTGGGCGCGGAGACCTCCTCCGCCGTGGGCTTCGCACTTGGGAATCACCTGTTAACTTATGTCGTGCTGACGCTGCTGGGTCTGCTGGCGCTCATCCGCCTGCGGCTGAGTTTCGGCGATCTGGCCGGTTTGCGGCAAAACTCCGTGCAAGGGACGCTCGATGAAGGAACATAGCGTGCATTACCAGGGCGAAGAGGGACGGATCGAGCTCTCCGAGATCTACAGGATCCTGTTCCACGGACGCTGGTTCATCGTCGGCCTGGTGCTGCTGGCGGTGGCGGCCGCGCTGCTGCTCAACTCGCGGATGAGCTACGTCTACCGCGCTACCAGCACGGCGGTGGTGGTATCCGGCAACCCCTGGGAGACCGGTCTGCTGCTGGACAGCCGCCAGTCCGTGCCCTCCTTCAGCATCGCGGACCAGCTGCAAATTCTCGAGAGCCGCAAGCTGGCCCGCCAGGCGGTACTGCGGGCGGCGGCCAGCCAGTACGCCGACCGCCTCTACCTGCTGGGCTACCCGGACGATCCCGGAGGTTACTCCGTGGACCGCGCCACCGAACGCCTGCTCGACGACCTGGCGGTCAAGCAGGTGCAGAACTCTAACGTGCTGGCCATCAGCATGGAGGCGCCCACGGGCTTCGAGGCCGCCTTCCTGGCCAACACCATGGCCGCCGCGTTCTACGAGCAGAACCAGGAGTTCAGCCGGGCCGAATACACGGAGTTGACGCAATTCCTCAAGGAGCAGCTCGACCAGGTCACCGCCCGCCTGCAGAACGCGGAATCCATGCTGACTTCCTTCAAGGAGGAATCCCGGCTCTCGGCGCTGGACATCGAGACCACCACCATCGTCCAGCAGAGCGCGGCGGCCCAGGCCGAACTCAACAAGCTGCAGCTGGAGCTGCAGTCCAACGAGGTCTCGCTGAGCAACCTCAAGGGCCAGTATTCGCAGGGACAGAGCACCCTGGTGGAGGACCTGGAAACCCTATCCACGGCCACCATCGACCAGATGACGGAGGAGATCGCCACCAAGCAGGCCCAGATCGTCAACGTGCGGGCCCGCGGGGAAGCGGGCTGGGAGGACTACGTGCGCCGTCTCGAGGACGAGCTGCTGACCATGAAGCGGTCGCTCAAGGAGGAGACGCGCAAGATCTCGGTCCAGGAGATGAAGTCCTCCGACCCGCTGGGCACCATGCAGTCGATCTTCGAGCGCATCATCGACCTGGAAGTGGAGAACAAGGCCCTGTACGCCGCGATCGAAGCCCAGCAGGTCGTGGTGGACCGGCACGAGAACCGGCTGAGCCGGCTCCCCGAGGCCAGCCTGGAGTACGTCCGGTTCAGCCGGCAGGTCGAGATCAACGAGAAACTCTATCGCCTGCTGGTCGAGAAATACCAGGAAAACCAGGCCGTGGCGGCGGGCATGATCGGCAACGTGCGCCTGCTGGACGAGGCGGAGGTGCCCGGCGATCCCGTGCGACCCAACAAGCGTCTTAACATGGCCGTGGCGATCCTGCTGGGGCTGCTCGGCGGCGTGGCGGCGTCCTTCGTGTATCACATGTTCGACACCCGGATCATCACCCCGGAAGACATGCGTCACACCGGTCAGTCCGTCGTGGGCAGCATCCCCACGATCAACGTGCGCAAGCTGGAAAGGGCGCTGCGCAAGGACGACGGCCGGGAGCTCAGCGAGGAGGAGAGCTGGAAAGTCAAGCGCAAGCTGATCACCTACTTCAGTCCGAAAAGCCCCATCAGCGAGGCCTATCGTTCCCTGCGGACCAGCCTGCTGATGAAGCTGGACAAGAAGGGGCGTGATACATCGACCGAGGCCGAACGGGCGCCCGTGATCATGGTCACTTCCAGCACGACCCAGGAGGGCAAGAGCCTGACCAGCGCCAACCTGGCGGTGGCGGTGGCCCAGACGGGCAGGCGCACGATCCTGATCGACGCCGACATGCGCCGGCCCACGGCCCACAAGAACTTCGCCGTCGAGCGCGCCGAGGGTCTTTCGAACGTGCTCCTCGGAACGCACAGTCCGCCCGCCGTGGTCAGCGAGACCGACATCGAGCATCTGGACGTGCTGAGCGCCGGGCCGATCCCTTCCAATCCCGCGGAGCTGCTGGGTTACGCCTCGATGCTCGAGCTGATCGACTGGGCCAGGGAGAACTACAGTTTCGTGATCGTCGACACGCCGCCGGTGGTGCCGGTCACTGATCCCACGGTCGTCTCGCGCCTCGTGGACGGCGTGATCCTGGTGGTGCGCAGCAGTTGCAGTCACCGGCGCGAGTTGAACGAGGCCCTCTCGAAGATCCGTCACGCCGATTCCACCCTGCTGGGGATCGTGCTCAACGACTACGACCTCAAGCGCGTCTACGGCAGCTATTACTACTACTACCACTATTACGACCGCTACTACTACTACGGCGACCGGAAGAAGAAACGACGCCGGCGCTCCCGCGGCGGGATTGGGAGCAAACGCGGGGAAAGGCGGCGCGTCCAGGCATGAACGAGGACCGCGGATTCCGCTGGCGCGAGGCTTCCGCCAAGCTGAATCTGGGCCTGCGGATCACGGGCCGGCGGCCCGATGGCTTCCACGCGATCGAATCCATATTCGTTCCCCTGCGCCTGCACGACAGCCTGGCCTTTCGCGATGCGACTGAAGATTCCTTCCACTGCGACGATCCCGAACTGCCCGCCGGCGGGGAGAACCTTGTGCTGCGCGCCCTGGAGGCCTGGCGTGCAGAGACCGGAGATGCGCTGCCCTGGGAGATCAGCCTGCGGAAGAAGATCCCGGCCGGCGCGGGGCTGGGCGGCGGCTCCAGCGACGCCGCGGCCTGTCTGCTGGAACTCGATTGCCGAAATCCGGGAAGGCTGAAAAAAAAGGACCTGCACAAGATTGCCTTGCTCCTGGGCAGTGATGTTCCTTTCTTTCTGGAGACCGGATGGACTCACGTATCGGGAAGGGGTGAGGTCCTAACACAGATTCCGGCCCTTTTTGATGGCCAGGTGGTACTCGTCTGGCCGGGCATCCACGTGAGTACGGCGGCGGCCTACGCCCGCATCGCCGAATTATTGACATGCCGAGAGGGTTACGCTAAGTTTAAAGGTTCTGAGAGATTCGCCGGGGATCCGGAGAATCCCGCCAGCTGGCCGGAGAACCAGTTCGAGCGCGTGATTTTTCCGCAGTACCCCGAGCTCGCCGAGTTGAAGCGCGAATTCGAGACCCTGGGGTCCCTGTATTCGTCGATGTCGGGCAGCGGATCTTCCATCTACGGATTCTTTGACAGCGACCGGTCGGCACAACAGGCTGCGAGACACTTCAGTGGCAGGTTCCCCTCGACGATCCTGACCCACACCCGATAGATCGGTGATCCCAAGATCGCCGGCAGGAGCGAGAAACAGTGCTTCAGATGCAGGGAGGGGGAAGTCATGGACATCACCGAAGTCAACGTCAATCTTCGTGAAGAGGAACGGCTCAAGGCTTTTGTCAACATCACTTTCGACGATGTCTTCGTGATCCGCGGCCTGAAGGTCATCATGGGCAACAAGGGCTTGTTCGTCTGCATGCCCAGCCGCAGGCTGGACGACGGGAGTCATCGGGACATCGCGCACCCGATATCCAACGACTTTCGCAAGGATATCGAGACCCGGATCCTGGAAGAATACCGGCGGCTGCGCCAGGAGCCGCCCCCCGCCGCCGCCCCGGCCGAAGAGCAGACTTTGCCGGAAGTGTAAACCGTCCGCTTCGAAGACTCCGCCTGACCGCCGATCAGGGGACGCGCCAGTGTCAAGCGCCACCGGCTCGAAACGGAAATTGGATTCGACACCGACCCTTCGGCTGAACATTCCGGTCGACATCGGCTGAAAACGTCTCAGGCCGACCGTCCCCACGGTCCGGCCTGATTTATTTGGCACCCATGACTGTTAACGCGTCCGGCAACCGGGTACGACCCATGGACAACCTGCGCATCTTCTCCGGCGATATGTCGCACCAGCTGGCCGAGACAATCGCCGACGTACTGCATGTTCCCTGTGGAAACGTGGAACACGGCCGTTTCTCGGACGGGGAGCTCCACGTCAAGTTCAAGGAGAACATCCGCGGCAAGGATGTCTTCCTGGTCCAGTCCACGGCGCCGCCAGCGGACAACCTGATGCAGCTCCTGATCATGCTCGACGCGGCCAAGCGGGCCAGCGCCCGGCGGATCACCTGCGTGATACCCTATTTCGGCTACGCCCGCCAGGACCGCAAGGACCAGCCCCGCGTCTCCATCGCCGCCAAGCTGGTGGCGGACCTGCTGACCGCCGCCGGGGCCAGCCGCGTGCTGACCATGGACCTGCACGCCGAGCAGATCCAGGGTTTCTTCAACATCCCCTTCGACCACCTGTACGGGCGCGCGATCCTGCTGCCCTACCTGGAGTCCCTGAACCTGGAGGACACGGTGGTCCTGGCCCCGGACATCGGCTCGGTGAAGATGGCCCGGGCCTACGCCAAGCGGCTGCACGCCGAACTGGCCATCGCCGACAAGCGGCGGCCGCGGCCCAACGAGGCCGAGCTGATGAACGTGATCGGCGAGGTGCGCGAGCGCAACGTGATCATCGTGGACGACATGTGCGACACGGCGGGCACGATGACGCAGAGCGCCGTCGTGGCGATGGAGATGGGCGCCCGCAGCGTGACCTGCGCCTGCACCCACGCCATCCTCAGCGGCGAGGCCATCAAGCGCATCAACAAGGCGCCGATCCGGGAGATGATCGTGACCGACACGGTTCCCTACCGCGAACAGTCGGGCATCAAGAACTTGAGAGTGCTCAGCGTGGGTCCGATCATCGCGCAGGCGGTGCGCATGATCCACGACGAGCGGTCCATTTCAACCCTGTTCGAATAGAAGATTCGACAATAAAGGAAGCACCGATGGAGATCCAGAAGCTGGAACTGAATCCGCGCGAGCGCCTGGGCAAGGGCGCGGCGCGACAAGTCAGGAAACGGGCCGACGTGCCCGTGGTGGTCTACGGCAAGGACCGTGACACGGAACACTACTCGGTCAACGCCCACGACCTGGAGACGGCCCTGGCCCACCATGCCAGGCTGCTGCAGCTGAACCAGGGCAAAAAGCAGCTCGGCGTCTGCCTGGTGCGGGAGATCCAGCGGCACCCGGTGAGCGAGGACGTGATGCACGCCGATTTCTACAGCGTGCAGCCGGAGGACAAGATCCAGCTGCAGCTGCCCGTGCGTCTCACAGGCCGGCCGGTGGGCGTCAAGCAGGGCGGACAGGTGCGCACCTTGCTGCACAGGGTCAACGTGGAGTGCAAGACCGCCGACCTGCCCATGTTCTACGAGATCGACATCACGCGGCTCGAGGCGGGCTCCACGCTGCTGGTCCGCGACCTGCCGCTGGGGGATATCAAGGTGCTCAACCACGAGCACGTGGCCGTGGTGCAGATCACCAAGCCCAGAGACAAGACCTGAGCCGCCGGAAGCGTGCATGCACGTCATTTGTGGACTAGGGAATCCCGGGAGGCGCTACCGCAACACGTGGCACAACCTGGGATTCGCTCTATTGGACCGCCTCGCCGAAAGGGCGGGGGAACGCTTCCGCAGCGGGCGGGGCAGCTACGTGGAGTGCCGTCTCGGACTGGCCGGCCGCGATCTCCTGCTGTTCAAACCCACGACCTACATGAACCTCTCGGGACAGGCCGTCGTCGAGTTCGCTCAGTTTTACCGGGTAGAACCGGGCGAGATGCTGGTGGTCTTCGACGACATGGACCTGCCGCTGGGGGAGATCCGTTTCCGGGCCCGCGGCTCGGGCGGAAACCACAATGGCATGAATCACGTGCTGCAGGTCCTGGGGACCGACGAGATCCCGCGCTTGCGGCTGGGCTTCCATCCGCCGGTGGAGATACCGTCCAGGGAGTGGCGCCGCCTGGTGCTGGGTCCCGTTCCCGCAGCGGCCAGGGAAGCAGTGGATGAAATGCTTCAGCGGGCCGCCGAGGGAATCGGCGTCTTCCTCGCGGAAGGTCTCACGACCGCCATGAACCGCTTCAACCGCGGCGCCGCTTCAGGCGCGGAAGACGCGGGGCTGGCGGACGATAAGAGCGATATGAACGATAAGGACAGGGATAAGGAACAGGATCAAACAGACGGGGGATGCTCATGATCATCTGGACGGCCTTGATCGCGGGCCTGCTGGCCATGCTATTCGCACTCTGGCGCTCTAGCTGGGTCAACCGGCAGGATCCCGGAACGGAGCAGATGCGCGAGATCGGCGCCGCCGTGAGATCGGGGGCCATGGCCTTCCTGGCACGCGAATACAAGGTACTGGCCATCTTCGTGGTGGCCGTGGCGGCGCTGCTGTTTCTCGGCAACATGCAGGAAGGGGCCCAGCTCACGGCCCTGAGTTTCGTGGTCGGCGCCCTGTGCTCGGGCCTGGCCGGTTTCTTCGGCATGCGGGTGGCCACCGCCGCCAACATGCGCACCACCAACGCCGCCCGGGAAAGCCTGCCCGCCGCGCTGCAGGTCTCCTTCAACGGAGGGGCCGTGATGGGCATGAGCGTAGTGGGATTGGGCATAATCGGACTGGCCGGCCTGTTCCTGCTCTACGGCGGACCCTCGGCGGCGTCCGGCGAGGAGCTGAAGTGGGTGCTGCGGATCCTGTCCGGTTTCGCCATGGGCGCGTCCTCCATCGCGCTTTTCGCCCGCGTGGGCGGCGGAATCTACACCAAGGCCGCGGACGTGGGCGCCGACTTGGTGGGCAAGGTGGAGGCGGGCATCCCCGAGGACGATCCGCGGAACCCGGCCACCATCGCCGACAACGTGGGCGACAACGTGGGCGACGTGGCGGGCATGGGCGCCGACCTCTTCGAGTCCTACGTGGGCTCCATCGTGGGGGCCATGGTCCTGGGTGCCGGCGCGACGGTGGCGGCGGGCAGTCCCATGCAGCTCGTGCAGCTCCCGCTGATGATCGCCGGCGTGGGCATCCTGCTCTCCATCCTGGGCACTTTTTTCGTGCGCGTGAAGGAGGGCGGCGATCCGCAGATGGCGCTCAACGTGGGCACATTCGGCACCGCCGGCCTGATGGTCATCGCCACCTGGTTCATCGTCAAGCAGCTCGCGCCCGCGACCTACACCCTGGGCGGCCACGAGTACACTTCCACGGGCATCTTCATGGCCACCGTCATCGGGCTGGCGGCGGGAACGCTGATCGGCCTGATCACCGAGTACTACACGGCCGAGAACCGGGGACCGGCGCACGCCATCGCCGAGGCCAGCCTGACGGGCGCCGCCACCAACATCATCCGCGGCCTGGGCATCGGCATGCAGTCCACCGCGCTGCCGGTGATTGTGCTGGCCCTGGGCATCGTGTTCTCCTTCTGGCAGGCGGGACTTTACGGCATCGCCATCGCCGCGCTGGGCATGCTGGCCACCACCGGGATCCAGCTGGCCGTGGACGCCTACGGGCCCATCGCCGACAACGCCGGCGGCCTGGCCGAGATGAGCGAGCTGCCCCCCGAGGTGCGCAAGCGCACGGACCGGCTGGACGCCGTGGGCAACACCACCGCCGCCATCGGCAAGGGCTTCGCCATCGGATCTGCGGCCCTGACGGCCCTGGCGCTCTTCGCCGCCTACAAGGAGACCATCCACCTGGAGACCATCAACATCCTCAAGCCGGAGGTGATGGCCGGGCTGCTGGTGGGCGGCATGCTGCCTTTCCTGTTCAGCTCCATGGCCATGACCGCCGTGGGTCGCGCGGCCAACGCCATGATCGAGGAAGTCCGGCGGCAGTTCCGCGAGATCCCGGGCCTGCTGGAGGGCAAGGCAAAGGCCGAGCACGCGCGCTGCGTGGACATCTCCACCACCGCCGCCATCCGGCAGATGGTGCTGCCCGGACTGCTGGCCGTCTTCACGCCCATCTTCTTCGGGCTGATTCTGCGTGAGCCCGAGATGCTGGGCGGCGTGCTGGCCGGCGTTACGGTCACCGGCGTGCTGATGGCCATGTTCATGGCCAACACCGGCGGGGCCTGGGACAACGCCAAGAAACACATCGAGAGCGGCCACTTCGGCGGCAAGGGCAGCGACGCCCACAAGGCGGCGGTCACATCGGACACGGTGGGCGACCCCTTCAAGGACACGGCGGGCCCGAGCCTCAACATCCTGATCAAGCTGATGAGCGTGGTCAGCCTGGTGATCGCGCCGCTGATCCTGCGCCTGATGTAATGCACCGGAGAGGATATAGCGCCCGAGGTCGTGTCGATTCATATCCGTGCGGAGGTTTATTCAACTCATGTCAAGCTGATGGAGCAACTTCCGTCTGACTATTTCGCCGAGCTGGCTCGCCAGCTTGCCTTTCTCAGCGCCGTCCTGGGGGGATTCTCAGCGACCTTCCTCGGAACTCTGCTTGCTGTCGGCTCCTCCCGGCGTGTCGCCGGATGGGCTATTGGAAGTGCGGCCGTCTCAGCCGCCAGTTTAATCTGTACCGCACTTCTCGCTACTTTCATCGGCGTGGCTACGCACGCGGAGGCACCCAGATCGATCGCATCGGCTTCCCTGGCTGACGGGCCTCGGATAGCAATGATCATTGTGCTCATGCTCGGTATGTATTCGCTGCTTCTCTCGCTCGGACTATGCGGGTGGATTCGATCACGCGCCGTTGGAATCGTAACGACTATAACCGGGGTGCTTGCCGCTTTTTTGGCAACATGGGCCATTTCTGGGTTCTAGATACAACCGGATGACCGGGGATCGTATTGACAGATTCCTTTGCTGCCCGGAATTGGTAAGCACCTTTGCATTTCAAATCGCGGAGCGCTAAACTGCGCCTCGCTTCCACATATCCTTGCCGCCCGGGTGGACCGGGCGGACTGACGTCCATAAGGAGCCTGCATGAGTGAGTTGAAGACTTACGAAATCACCTTTATCGCCGAGCCGAACTACGACGACGAGCGGGTGAACTCCATGGTGGGGAAGTACACCGAGTTCATCGGCGCCCGGGGAGGCGAGGTACAGAAGGTGGAGCGGCTGGGCAAGAAGCGCCTGGCCTACCCCATCGAGAAACGCCAGTACGGCTACTACATCTACTCGGAAGTCAAGATGCCCGGTACGGGCGTGGCGCCGCTGAAGCGCTGGTTCGCCCTGGCCGAGGACATTATCCGCCACCTGGTGGTGGTGATGAGCGAACGGGACATCCGCTTCAAAGCCCTCACCGCGGACCGCTACCGCAAGGAGATGGAGCGCCGCAACGTGGCCACCCGTCCCGGCGGCAAGGAGGAAGCCCAGGGCGCCGAAAAGGGCGGATCGGACCAGGGACGGCGGGACAAGGGGCCCCGGCCCCAGCGGGACCACGGCAGAAGGAAGGAGGGCTGATCGATGCCGGGAGGATACAGCAAGAAACGCATCTGCCGGTTCTGCGAGTCCGGCGTGAAGTACATCGACTACCGCGACGACAAGCGGCTGGTCCGCTTTCTCACCGAACGGGGCAAGATCATCCCGCGCCGGGTTTCCGGCACCTGCGCCAGGCACCAGCGGATGCTCACCACGGCCATCAAACGGGCCAGGCTTCTGGCCCTGCTGCCCTTCGTGGCGGACAACCCGGCCTAAGGAGATCAGGAGATGAAAGTCATACTGCGCACGGAAATCGAGAAGCTGGGCAAGATCGGCGACGTGGTCTCGGTCAAGCCCGGCTACGCCCGGAACTACCTGGTCCCCCAGGGGCATGCCTACGTGGCCGACAAGGGGAACCTGCGCCGCTTCGAGGAAGAGAAACGCCAGCTCCTGGCGCGGGCGGATAACGAACGCACCCGTGCCGAGGCCCTGAAGGAGCGCATCGAAGAGCGCAATTACACGATCGAGGTGAAGACCGGGGAGAAGGGCCGGCTCTACGGCAGCGTCACTTCGCAGAACATCGCCGAGTTGCTGGACCGGGCGGGCTTCGAGGTGGACAAGCGGCGCGTGGTGCTCGAGCAGCCCATCAAGTCCCTGGGCCTCTTCGAGGTGCCCGTGAAGCTTTACGGTGACGTGCAGGCCGTGGCCAAGGTCTTCGTGCTGGACGCCGAGGCGCACCTGCACGAAGCCGAGGGCGAGGGAGCCGGGGAGGGATCCGCGGAAGCCAAGAGCGAAGAATCTGCGCCTGAAGCTCCCGGGGCCGAGGTGGCCGCGGCGGAGGCGGAAGCAGCCCCGGGTGATACAGCGGAGGCCGAACGGGCGGCCGGGGAAAGCGAAGCGGAAGGCGAGAAGTAGCACCTTCGCGAATCTGAAGTGCGAGAATCAAGGGGAGCCCGCGGGCTCCCCTTTTTATTTGCATTATCCGGACTCTAGAATTCCCAGCGCATGCGGAACCCCAGGTACTCGGAACTCGCTTCCACATCGATCGAGATTTCCCGTGATACACCTGTTCCCAGGAAGGCGTCGTTGAAGAAGGCGCTCAGGAAATAGCCGAGGGATATTCCCGCCAGGACGTCCGAGGGATAGTGCCTTCGCCCTTCCACCCGGGCCCAGGCCATGGCGAGGGTGATCGAGTCAAGACCGTGGACGATGCTCGATATTGCGGATTCGGAAATCGCGCAGCATTCCACGTTCCGGGAAGCCGACATGACCTGGGAAGCGGCGTAGGAAGTGTGCAGGGAAGGGAAACTGCTCAGGTCCGCGTCGTCATAGAGGCGCTTCCGCCTGGTGGTTTCCTGCAGGAACCGGATCAGGTGAAATGTAAGCTGGTTCGCCGCCACTCCCACGGCGCTCCCCTTGGCCTTGGCCGTCAACCAAGCCAAGGGCTGGTCGGCGCAGGGAGTCGCCAGCACGCTGCCCCAGTAGGTCACGTTCGAAACGGTGATCAGGGCGTCGCTTGCCTTCCGAGCGCGGACCGGGGAGCCGTAGACCGGCGCATGGCGCACCGCCCAGTCCGAAAGTCGCCGGTCCCAGCCGTCGATCTGCAGCAGGACCGCGCCCAGGGCCGGTCCCCAGACCTTCGGATCGCCGGCGGCGTTCTTCGCGGCCTCGCCCAGTCGCCGCAATCCGGGGGCGAGAGTGGCGTCCTCGCCCCAGCAGCGGCCGTTCTCTATCGTGCTGCAGCCCGCGGCAAGCAGGATCAGTACGGCGATCAGCGCCGTGACACAGTGAAGTCGTGGTGCTCTCATTGGTTTCCCAGGTGGGAGGAAATATACATGCCGGGCGGGAAGAGCGGTGGCGGATTACTTGGGAATCGCACGCTGCGATAGCCGATTCCCAGTGCGCAGATCCCCTGTTGGGATAAACCCTCAGACCCTTTGCACCGAGTACGGTGCGGGTTCCAGGGAAGCAGTCCCACCCGGGGTCGCCAACGAGGATGAACACCCCCTTCCAAAGCCCCGAACTTCCTCAGTTCGCCAGTCCCCGACTCGCCGCCCTGCCGGCCCGATGCCCTGCGATCAGCATTGACGGCTCCTCCCGGCATGCTGAGCAGCCCGTCGCCCCTGCCTCCCGCTGCAGAAAACTCAAAACCCGCCGATGAGGACAGAAGCCGCCAGTGCGCCCGATCGCCGGGCCGGGATGGCTCTCGACATTCTGGATCGACTCCGGGAGGCGAGATCCGGGCAGTGCTCGTGACGCCCGGACCGGCGACGTACAGGGATTGTCACGGATCTTGCTGAAAGCGGCGATCAAGAGCCACGGTCGCGGTGGGCCGTGGGCTCACAGCTTGGAACAGCTTGCAGCCGGGAGAGGGGCGGCGGAGGGTTTTTCCACAATTGGGAAAATCCTGCCCGGGAGTCTGTACTGCAGGCTCCCCCGGCCACCCCTTGATCGAGCGGCCGAAGTGTTGATCCTTCCAGATGCGGATGTGCAGATGAGTGTCTCCGGCGTCGTTTCCTTCAGCGGTCTCTATTCCGGCATCGACTGGAACGCCACCATCGATGCGCTGATGGAAGTGGAGCGCCGGCCGGTGACGCTCCTGGAACGGCGCAGGGCCGACCAGCAGCTCAAGCTCGACGCCTGGACCTCGCTGGAGGCCAAGCTGACTTCCCTGATGAACCTGATGGAGGACCTCGAGGTCGCCGCCGACTTCCTGCTCTACAGCACCTCCAGCAGCGACAGCGACAAGCTGACCGCCGGCGCCGATTCCGGAGCGGTGGAGGGCACCTACGGCGTGGTGATCAACCGGCTGGCCACTTCCTCGCGGCTGATCCACCAGGGCTGGGCCGACTCCAACACCACCGCGGTCAATTCCTCCGGAAGCGGGCAGCAGTTCGTCTATGTCCATGGCACCGGCGGGGACGCCGAGACCGTCAGTATCGACGTGCCCGACGGCACCACGCTGGCCGGTCTGGTGGAACTGATCAACAACGACGAGGACAACCCGGGCCTGCGGGCCTCGATCATCAACGACGGCAGCGGGGGCGCCACGGCCTACCACCTGGTGCTCAGCAGCACGGACACCGGATCGGACACCCTGATCAGCATCGACGACGCGGGCACCACCCTGGGGGACGGCGGCAACTTCGACCAGGCGGCCTTCCCGGACGGGCAGACCGGGGTGGATGCCCAGATCCGCGTTGACGGCTATCCGCCCGGCGGCTGGATCGAGAGCTCCTCCAACTCGGTCAGCGACGTGGTGGACGGGGTGACCTTCAACCTGCTGGACACCACCGCCGGCGAGGAGATCTCGCTCACCGTATTGCGCGACGAAGCCGGCGTGAAGTCGAAGATCCAGAGCTTCGTGGACGCCTACAACGAAGTGCTCACGCTGATCAACGCCTACGAGAGCTACGACTCCGCTTCGGAGACCATGGGCCCGCTGCTGGGCGATTCCGGGCTGATCCTGCTGGAGCGCGAGCTGGACCGGTTCACCAACCGCGAAATGGCGGGCCTGCCCGATTCAGCCACCTTCACCATGCTGGCCGAGATCGGCATTACCACCGGGGAAGGCGGGCTGCTCGAAGTGGACTCCACCACCCTGGACGAAGCCCTGGAGGACCATTTCGACGCGGTGAAGGACCTCTTCACCTTCAGCAGCCGCAGCGATTCCAGCAATCTCAGCTATTTCACGCGCACCTCGGCCACCGAGGGCGGCGACTACTCCGTCCAGGTGCAGTACGACGCCTCCGGCTCGATTCTTTCCGCCACCATCGACGGGGAAGCGGCCACAGTGGACGGCGGCTTCATCGTCGGCGCGGAGGGCGGCGGCGCCGAGGGACTCAGGCTGCGCTTCACCGATCCCGGCGACGGTCCGGGGACCCTTTCCGCCACCGTCTCGCTGGGCATGGGCGTGGCCGCCTCGTACTACCAGGTGCTGGACACGCTGATGGATCCCGACGAGGGTCATGTCCAGTACCAGACGGACCGCATCGAGGACAGCATCGAGAGTCTCACGGAGCAGATCAGCGACCTGGAGAGCCGGCTCGAGCTGGTCCGCCAGCAGTACGAGCGGGAGTTCACCACCCTTGAATCCATGCTGGCGCAGTTGCAGTCGCAGTCGAATTTCCTGACCGCCCAGTTCTCCGGCAACAGTTAAGGGGAAAGGAGCCGCCATGGCTCAGGACGTCAGAGTGAAGCAGTACAGCCAGACCAAGGTCCAGACGGCGGACCGCGGAAAGCTGCTGCTGATGGTCTACGACGTGGCCATCAACTCGCTGAAGGACTCCGGGCGCCTGATGCGGGAGGGCGACCATTCCGAGAAGGGTCTGCGGCTGGACCGCGCCCTGCGCGCGGTGGGCGAGCTGCGGAAATCGCTGGACATGGAGGCGGGCCGGGAGATCGCCCGCAGCCTCGACCGGCTCTACGATTTCATGATCCGTCGGATCGGCGAGGCCAACCTGAACAACCGGCCGGAGCACCTGGAGGTGGTGATCAGGATCCTGGAGGACCTGCGTGAGACATGGACCCAGGTGGTAAACCGGCATGCCGGTGATATAAAACCGCCCGACGGGGACCGGCCGTCGGGGATCCTGGCCTGAGGACGGCTGAATGAGCACCGGCATCGGCAACCTGGCCCAGCTCAGGGCCTACCGTCCCGACCTGCTGCCGCAGCAGGCGCGACCCCAGGACCGGCTCCGCGACAATTCCGAGGTGTCGGCAGAACGGGAGCACGACCGGCGGTCGCGGGAAAGCGCCGAGGTGGAGGACCGCGGCGCCCCCCGCGAGCTGAAAAAGGGAAGATTGCTGGACGTTTACGGCTGAAGCCCGGTGCGGCGCGCTCTCCGGCGGGGCCGCTGAACCGCCACCTGCTTCGGCATCGGAGGAAGCATGCAGATCGACCAAGGATCGACCAACCGGATCAACCAGGAGCTGCGCCGCGCGGAGCTGGAGCACCGCTTCCTGGTCAACCGGCGGTTCCGGCAGATCGCGCAGGAACCGGCGACGGACCGCGTGATGATCAGCGATGAGGCGCGCGCTCTGGGACGACTGCACAAGTCCCTGATGCAGCAACTGTCCAATCTCTCCGACCTGAGAGAAGACCAGGTCGCTCTGGCCCGGGAGAGGATTGCCGCGGGATATTACAGCCGGGAGGATATTGTGGACCAGATAGGCGAGAAGCTTACGAACAGTGCCGCGGCCCATTCGGCGGTTCGCGGGGACTCCGGCGTTGAAACTCCCGAACTTGCCTACCGCGGCGAATTGATGTCCGACGTGAATGAGAAGATAGAGGCGGGTTTTTATTCCGATGATGAGGTGATGGCCTACGTGGCGGATCGACTTCTTGACATTTATGGCATAAAGTAGATCCGGCATTTTCTCCTTTAGACAGCTTTAGCCGGTGCCAATTATATCTTAACTCTGCTCCTATTTTAGTTGCCTTTTATTCGGGGGAATGGTATCTATCTGCCGTTTTCCAGCTTTGTTTAGCTTAGCTGGAGTGCCCGAACCTGAATCGTTTGCACTGTCTGCAAGGAATTGAATGCGATCCAGGGATTGCTGCAAGTTTTTCTGCCTGGACCTGCGTGCAGGTCAAATCCCAATAGTAAAACCCGCCCCCGCGCAAGCGGGGTAAGTGGTGGGTATGGGAGACTGGGCCGCCATCGGGCGGCCCTTTTTACTCCATCGGATATTGAACCAAGTCCTGCGGAAGGCCGGAATTCGACCGGCCACAGTCCATGAAGGCGATCCCGACTGGCCCAAAAGGCCAGCCGCGTTGAATGTGCAGGGCATGATCGCTACTTTCAACGAGCCTTAAAGGAGTACGTGGTGGTCGAGGTCGAAGTCAGTGAAGTAACGTTCAGCCCGGGTCACGGCGGTTATGTGGTGATCCTGCGCCAGAAGGACGCCGATCGATGGGTGCCTATCTTCATCGGTCCAGGCGAGGCGCAGTCCATCGCAGTCAACCTGCGGGGCAACCAGTATCCGCGGCCCATGACCTTCGACCTGGTCTTCTCCCTGATCAACGCCCTGGACGGCGCGGTGCGCTCGGTGAGCATTTCCGCTCTGCGGCTGAACACCTTCTACGCCGAAGTGGAACTGCTGAAACAGGACGGCGAAGTGGTACGGCTGGACGCCCGGCCGTCCGACGCCATTCCCCTGGCCCTGAAACTGGGACTGCCCATCAGGATGAGCGACCAGGTCCTGGATGCGGCGGGGCACGACGGCTATCCGCAGATGATCCCCCACGAGGACCGCATCCGTCAGCTGGAAGAGGAACTGGCCAAGGCCGTCGAGGCGGAGGATTTCGAGGGCGCGGCCCAGTTGCGCGACCAGATCAGCTACTATCGCAGCCTGATCAAACCCGAGGAAGAGGGTGAAGCATGAGCGATGCCGCGGCAACCGGTTGGGCGGAAGAGGTGCTCAGGCAACTTCCCTACCCGCTCTTTCGCCTGGAGTCCGACAGCGCGGTGCCCTTGAATCCCGCCGCGCTGAACCTGGCCGGCGCCTGCGAAGAGCAGGACCTGCCGCTGCCGGACTACCTGCGGCGGCACGGGCGCTCACATTCCTGGGAGACCGGCGGCGCGCGCTACCTGCTCCTGGGGCATGACCGGCGGCAACTGCGGCTGGGAGAGCAGTTGCGGAGCTTCGGCGAGCTGGCCGGCGGAGTGGCCCACAATCTCAACAACCCCCTGAACGCCCTCAGCGGCCTGATCCAATTGCTCACCCTGAGGAACCCGGAACTGGGCGACCTGAGCAAGGTGGACGAGCAGTCGGAAATGCTGGTGCAGCAAATCCGCTGTTTCGCCGAGCGCTACCGGCGCCTGGTGGAGACGGCCGAGACCGCCCCGCCCACCTGGGAACTGATCCTGCGCGAGGAGTTCAATTTCTACCGGGCTCACATGACCGTGAAGCATCACTGCGAGGTCCGCTTCGACCTGCCGGAAGGCACCACGGCGCCGCTGGACTACCTGGACGGCAGCTGGCTGGTGGGCCGCATGCTGCAGGCGGTGGTGGCGGTCATGCGCGACAGGGGCATGCACGCGCTCACGGTGGACCTCCACGACGGCTGGCCGCGCCTTAAGATCGAGAACGCTCTCCCGGAGCACCTGGCGCAGATCCTGCCCGAGCTGTCGGATCGGCGCCTGGACGAGTTGCTGGAACCCCAGGGCCTCCGCCTGCGCTGGGCCTTCGACCAGGACGGACACTTCACGATCTGGCTCGAGAGCGGCGGCGCCGACCGCGTTCAGCACCCTGTCCCTTAGCATATCTGGAACCCGAAAATGGAACGTAACGAAGAGCTGTTCACCGGCCTGGTCATCCAGTACCAGCAGGCCTGCATGATGGCGCTGGGCAAGCTCAAGCGCCCGGACGGGGAAATCTCGCGCAACCTGCAGGAAGCCTCGCTCTACATCGACCTGCTGCAGATGCTGAGCGAACTCACGCGCGGCAACCTGGAAGAGGGCGTCGCCCGCCTGCTCGAGCAGGTGCTGGCGGACCTCAGACTCAACTACGTGGAAGAGGCCCGCCACGGCGAGAAGGAAGCGCCCGCCGAGGCCCCCGCCGAAGCCGCCGCAGAAAATTCGAAGGCTACCGAATCCGAGGACGCTCCGGAGGGGCGGGAAGCGGAGGAAGGCGAACGATGAGCCGCCTGATGATCTCCATCTCGGGGATCCGGGGCGTCGTGGGACAGGGCCTGGATCCCGAGACCGCCGCCCGCTACGCCGCGGCCTTCGGCAACTACTGCGGAGGAGGCGCGGTCGTACTGGGGCGTGATACACGGCCCAGCGGGGCCATGCTCCGCCACGCGGTGCTCTCCGGCCTGATGGCCGCGGGCTGCGACGTGGTGGACCTGGGAGTGGTGCCCACGCCCACCGTGGCGGTGATGGTAGAGGAACTGGGCGCATCCGGCGGCATTTGTATCACGGCAAGCCACAACCCGATCCAGTGGAACGCCCTGAAGTTCTTCCATTCGGACGGCCTGTTCCTCGATCCGGAGCAGGCGCGCCGGCACCTCGAGATCGCCGAACAGGGACCGCGCGCCGCCGACCACGAACACCTGGGCCTGGTGAGCGACAACGACGAGGCGGTGGAGACCCACGTGAAGCGGATCCTGGCCCTCGGGGCGCTGGACGTCTCCGCCCTGCGCAAGCGCAACTTCCGCGTGGCGCTGGACTGTATCAACGGCGCCGGCAGCGCCATGGTGCCCCACCTGCTGCAGGAACTGGGCTGCGACGTGGTCAAGGTGGGCTGCGAGCGCAGCGGCGATTTCTTCCGCGACCCGGAGCCCCGGACGGAGAACCTGGGGCGCCTGCGCGAGATCCTGGCCGGCGGCGGCTGCGACCTGGGCTTCGCGCTGGATCCCGACGCGGACCGTCTGGCCATCGTGGACGGGCGGGGCGAGGCCCTGGGCGAGGAACTGACCCTGGCCCTGGCGGCCCGCTTCGTGCTGCGCCATCGTACGGGACCGGTAGTGGCCAACCTCTTCAGCAGCCAGGTGCTGGACGACGTCTGCCGCGAGGCGGAAGTGGACCTGGAGCGCACCCCGGTGGGCGAGATCAACGTGGCGGTGCGGATGCGCGAGATCGAGGCCGCGGTGGGCGGCGAAGGCAACGGCGGCGTGATCCTGCCCGAGCTGCACCTCGGCCGTGACGCCCCCGGGGGCATCGCCGTCCTGCTGCAGTACCTGCTGGAGACGGGCAGCGGCGTGCGGGCCCTGCGCGAGGAGCTGCCCGTGTATCACATGCTCAAGGAGCGCGTGGAGCTGCGCGACCTGGATCCCGCCGCCGCCCTCGAGCGGATCCGCGGGGGCTTTCCTGAAGGCCAGCCGGACGAGCGGGACGGCGTCAAGTTCCTGCTTGAGGACAAGAGCGGCCCGGCCTGGATCGGCGTGCGGGCCTCGAATACCGAGCCGATCCTGCGCATCTTCGCCGAGGCGGGGGACGCGGCGCGGGCCCGCGGCCTGATCGACCGGGCGCGCGGCCTGGTGGAAGCCTGATTCGGGAGGTCGAGCATGACCATCGCCGAGGTGACCGGGGAAGTGGTCAGCACCGTCAAGAACGCGGAGTTCAAGGGGCACAAGCTGCTGCTGGTGCGCAACCGCGACCTCGAGGGCGGCCTCATGGACGGCGAGTACATCGCCCTCGATTCGGTGGACGCGGGCATCGGCGACCGCGTGCTGATCAACCGCGAGGGCGGCTCGGCACGCCTGCTGTTGGGCAACGACAGGATTCCCGTGCAGGCGGTGATCGTGGGCGTCATCGACGACATGGACCTTCCCGGCCAATGAGCGAAAAACACGAATCCCTCGTCGATCGTATCGTTCGCGAAGTCCTGGGCGCGGAGCGGGGTAGTTCCGCTTCCGCCGCCGGCCGGAAGGCTTCCGGGGCCCCGGGCGGGTCCGCGGCCGATGATCGCGCCGGGCGGTCCGCTGCGCAAACGCCGGCACCCGCACTCCCGCCGGCCGGGGGCGTACTGCCCGCGCCGGCCCCCACGGCCGACCACTACAATCCCGATCACGTGATCGCCTGCGGCGCCGACCGCGTGAGCTGCACCCTGGGCCTGCTGGACCGCGTGCGCAGCGAGATCGGGCGCATGATCGACCACACCCTGCTCAAGCCCGACGCCACCCGGAGCCAGGTGGAACAGCTCTGCCGCGAGGCCCGGGACTTCGCCTTCGCCTCCGTCTGCGTCAATCCCTGCTGGGTGACTCTCTGCAGCCGCCTGCTCGAGGGTTCCCAGGTGAAGGTCTGCACCGTGGTGGGCTTCCCGCTGGGCGCCAACACCAGCCGGATCAAGGCCGCCGAGGCCCGGCAGGCCGTGCGGGACGGCGCGCAGGAAGTGGACATGGTGCTCAACGTGGGCGCCGCCTGCGACGGGGACTGGAAGTTGGTGGAGCGCGACATCTCCTCCGTGGTGGAAGCCGCCGGCCGCCGCACCGTCTGCAAGGTGATCCTCGAAACCTGCCTGCTCGGCGACGAGCAGGTGGTCAAGGCTTCCCTCTGCGCCCGGCGCGCGGGCGCCGACTACGTCAAGACCTCCACCGGCTTTTCCAGCGGCGGCGCCACCTCGGAGCACGTGGCCCTGATGCGGCGCGTGGTGGGCGCGGGCATGGGGGTCAAGGCCTCCGGCGGAGTGCGCTCGCTGGACGACGCCGTGAGCATGATCGAATCGGGCGCCGACCGCATCGGCGCCTCCGCCAGCATCGCCATCGTGGGCGGATCGAAGTCCTGATGCCCATGAGAGCTTACGAAATCATCCAGCGCAAGCAATCCGGCTGGGCCAACAGCGCCGAAGAGATCCGCTTCATGGTTGCCGGGGCACTGGACGGCAGGGTCCAGGAGGCGCAGGTCTCCGCCTGGTTCATGGCCATTCACTTCCAGGGAATGGACGGCGAGGAGACCTGGGAGCTGACGCGCGCCATGCGGCGCTCGGGGCGCGAGTTCGACCTGGACGGCCTGCCCGGCTACAAGCTGGACAAGCACAGCACCGGCGGCGTGGGCGACAAGGTGAGCTTCATCCTGGCTCCCATGCTCGCGGCGGCGGGGCTGGTGGTGCCGAGTATCACGGGACGCGGTCTGGGGCACACCGGCGGCACGCTGGACAAGCTGGAAAGCCTGCCCGGTCTGCGCACCGACCTGGACGAAGAGGAATTCCTCGGCGTGCTGAAGGACTGCGGCCTGTCGTTGATCGGCCAGACCGCGGAACTCGTGCCGGCGGACCGCATGTTCTACGCCCTGCGCGACGTGACGGCCACGGTGGACTCGGTGCCGCTGATCTGCGCCTCGATCCTCTCCAAGAAATTCGCCGAGGGCATCGACGGCCTCGTGCTGGACGTGAAGTGCGGGTCCGGGGCCATCTTTCCCGACCTGCGGCGCGCGCGGGAGCTGGCCGGCGCGCTGGTGGGAATCGCCCGCCGGGGTGACCGCGAAGTGGCGGCGCTGATCACGGACATGGACGCGCCCCTGGGCCGCCAGGTGGGCAACTGGAACGAGCTGGTGGAGAGCCTGGAGTGCCTGCGGGGTCACGGCAGTCCGGACCTCATGGAGGTCTCGCTGGCCCTGGGCTGCGCAGCGCTGCTGCTCTCCGGCCGCTCGCGGGACCCGGCGGAGGCGCTGGCCGGGCTGAAGGCGGTGATCGCGGACGGCAGCGCCGCAGAAGCCCTGCTGAAAATGGTGGAGGCCCAGGGCGGCGCGCGCGAGTGGCTGCTCAAGCCGCACCGCGCCCCGCGGCCCGCTCATGGCCGCACCGTGATTCCCGGCGGAAAGGGTTTCGTGCAGGCCATCGACGCCCGCGAAGTGGGGCTGGTGGCGGTGGCCCTGGGCGCAGGCCGGGCCCGTGTGGACGAGGACGTGGATCACACGGCGGGATTCACGATCCACCGGCAGGTGGGGGAGTTTCTGGAAGCGGACGCTCCCGTGTGCGACATCTATTCCAGCCGGGTGGAGGAGCTCGATCCCCTGGCGGAAAGGATACGCGAGGCCTGGCGGATCGGCCCCGAGCGGCCGGATCCGCCCGGCGAGATCCTGGTCCGTGACGGCGACGGGGCGCAGTGGGTCTCGCGCGTCGTGGAGACCGTGGGCGCGCCCTTCAGCGCGGCGGACTGGCGCGAACTGCTGGCAGCGGAGGGCCTGGGCCTCTCGCCGCACCCGCTGGCCGGCGACGGGACCGGGCGATCCTCCCGATGAGCGTTCCTGCCGCCGGGCCGGAATTCATCCGGGGCCTGCCGCGGCTGCTGCCGATTCTCTTCGCGGTCCTGGGCGCCGCGGCCTGCCGTCCGCTCGAGGCTCCCGTCGAGAACGCGCTGTGGATGGTGGAACGGGAGTCCCGCTCGCTTATCGCCCTCGACCGGGCGGATGGAAGCTGCAGGGTGCCCGGCTACCTCGATCGCAGCCTGGGGCCCCTGGCCCTTTCCGAGGAGGGCCTGCTGCTGGGCATGGACCCGGTGGAACACACGCTCTTCGAGATCAACCCGGTCAACGCCGTGCTGGACCCGCTGGGCCGGACCCTGGAGGCGACCAATCCCCTGTCGCTGTGTTTCTCGCCCTCGGGACGGCTGTACCTGCTGGACGACGGGCAGTGGATCCTGCGCCTGGATCCGCTGAGCGGCCGCGTGCTCACCCGCTGGCAGATCAGCCCGCCCGGCCCGGCCGCCGGGATCACCTTCTCGCCCGCCGTTTTCGAGGCGCCCAACGGCGCGGTGCTGGACGAGGGGAACCTGCTGGCCTTCCTGGATTTTCCCGGGCACACTATGCTGGTCTACCTCGAATTGGAGGACGAGCAGGCCCTTTCTCACAACATCGTCCAGAGCCAGCCGCTGCGCGCCGTCTGCGGCAGCCGGGAAACGGGCCTGCTCTACGCGCTGCGCCGCGAGGAGGCGCGGATCTACGAGCTGTCGCCCGCGGACGGCATCCTGCGGCCGCTGCTCGATCCGGACTGCGCCCTGACCGATATCAGTGACATGGCCACGCGCTGACCGGGACGCCTCAACCGGCGCAAGTGTTAGATTATGCTCATGACCTCCGCGCCTGAGAATACAGCCCCTCGTAGAAACGCGGCGATCATTCTCACCGACATTGCCGGCTTCAGCCGGTTGATGACCCGGGACGAATCCACGGCGATCCGCGCCGTCGAGCGGCAGCGGACGCTGGCCCGCCAACTCCAGGAGTATTACGGCTGCCGCTTCATGAAGGACATGGGCGACGGGCAGCTCCTGGCCGCCGAGCAGGTCAACGACGCGGTGCACCTGGCCCTGGACCTGCAGTGGGCCATGAACACCGAGGAGGGCTTCCGGCTGCGGATCGGCCTCCACTGGGGACTGGTGCGCTTCTCCGGCGACGACGTCTTCGGCGACCCGGTCAACGTGGCTGCGCGGCTGGAGCCCATGTGCGCCCCCGGAGGGATCTGCGTCTCGGGCGAGGTGCTGGAGTCCTACAACGGGGAACGGCTGCTGCAGCCCGTGTCGCTGGGCATGAGCCAGCTGCGCGGCATCGGCCGCATGGTGGAGATCTTCGCCCTTTCCGCGGACGACATGCCCGTGCCCCGCAACCGCTCCCGCTTCACGCGGGCGGGACGCGAGCGGCCGAGCATCGCCGTGCTCTGCTTCGACAACATCGGCTCCCCCGACGACGAATACCTCGCCTACGGCTTGAGCGAGGACCTGATCCAGGCGCTCAGCCGCCTGGGATCGATCCGCGTCGCCGGGCTGGGCAGCGTGACACGCCTGCGTAGCGAGAAGCTGGACAGCGTGGACCTCGCCGACCGCCTGAACGTGGGCTTCCTGCTCGAAGGCAGCATCATGCGCGCCGAGGACCAGCTGCGGGTCAGCGCCCGCCTGCTGGACGGCCTGAGCGGCGAGGTGCTCTTCGCCGACCGCTGGGAGGAGAACAGCTCGGACCTGCTGGACGTGCGCGTCAAGCTCGAGGACATGCTGGCCAAGTACCTGGGACTGCGGGACGTGCAGACCATTCCCACGGGGGTGCATTTCGGCGCCTACAATCCCGGCGATCCCGGCAGCCAGACCCAGGAAGTGGTGGCCTACGAATTGTATCTCAAGGGACGCCACCGCCTGGATCACGCCCGCAGCCGCGAGGATGTGAGCCTGGCCGAGAGCTTCTTCCGCCGGGCGCTGGAGCTGGAGCCCCGGCTGACCGATCCCTGCCTGGCCCTGGCCGAGGTGCACGAAATCCGCGGGGACTTCGAACAGGCCCTGGACCAGGCTTATCGCGGTCTGCGCCTGGCCGAAGCCCACGGCGATCCCTGGTTCGAGGCCGAGGCCAACAACCGCGTGGGCGCCGTGTATCTCAGGATCCACCACCTGGGCAAGGCCCGCGAATACCTCGAGAAAGCCTATGACAAGCGGGTGAAACTGCAGAACCAGGAGGGCGTCTGGCGCTCGCTGAGCAACCTGGGCGTGCTGGCCCGCCGGGAGGGCGACCTGGACACGGCCCGCCAGCGGCTCGAGGGGGCCCTGGAGCTGGTGCGCAGCCTGGGCGACCGCGAGGCGGAGGCGGGACTGCTGGGCAACCTGGCCGTGGTGCTGGCGAACCTCGGCCTCGCCGGCGCCGCCCGCGAAAACTACGTCCGGGCGCTGGAACTCTGCCGCGGCATCGGCGACCATCGCGGAGCCGGGTTGGTGCTGGACAACATGGCCATGGTGGTCATGCGTGAGGATCCGGAGCAGGGCCTGGCCCTGATGAAGGAGGCTCTGGAGATCTTCGAGGAGCTGGGCGAGTGTTCGGAAGTGGCCCGTGTGCACCAGAACCTGGGCTGGATGCTGCAGAAGAGCGGCAAGGCGGATGAAGCTCGCCGTATGTACCTGGAAGGCCTCGAGGAAGCCCGCCGCGCCAGCGCTTCCTTCACCATCTGCTCCCTGAAGCTGAACCTGGCCGGCATGGAGCTCGAAGAAGGGAGGGCGGAGGCGGCCAGCGAGGGCGTGGACGGCCTGATGGAAGAGCTGGAGGTGCTGGGGGGAGGTCGCGCGCGCATCGGGCTCTACTGGCAGCTCTGCGAGATCGAGGAGCAGCTCGGCCGGGATATCCAGGCCCGCCGCGCCCTGAGGACCGCCTTCGACCTGCTGAACGCCCTGCTGAACCACCTGCCCGACGAGGACTCCCGCAGCCGCTTCCTCGCCCTGGACCCGATCTACCAGCAGATCTTCGACCGCATCAACGCTCCACCGGCGCAACTGCGGACAGCCGATTGACACGGCATTCCAGGTTTGTCGCTCTGCCGGAGAGCCGCCGTGGGTCTCGCAGAGGGAATAATCGGCAAATCATGCCTACTTGCGGGCGGATCTTTTCCGTTTTCGCCCTTGTGTCATACCACTAGATGTTGTATCATGAACTCCCGGTGACGGCACATATTGTGCCTGGCACCTGAGGAGTACTATGGGTCACCGGTGACCGCCTTCGGGCACTTCCCTCACCGGCGCAATCTTCAAATCAGCGAATTCAACCGGGACGCAACGCCTCGCCACAGCTAAAGCCGCGTCTTAGGACGATTCCCCGCAGGGAGTCGGGAGCCAAAGCTCAGGACCCTCTGAAAGGAGCTTTGTCTCTCGCCTTTTTGCCCTCCCGGGCCGTTCAAGCGGCCGGGTCTGAAGGAGACAGCATGCAGCGGATGTTCTCGCACAGAGGTAAGCTGACGTCCTGCGTCGGCGATGCCGGCGTGCGCGACTACAGGGCCGTCTACGAGCACGTCGCCAAGCTGCAGAAGAGCGGCGAGCTGCCCGTGCATCACGACTACCTCGGCGGCGACGAGCTCGCCGAGAACGTGTACCGCCGTAAGTATTACGTCAAGGACCTGGCCGGGAACGCCGTCGAGCACTGTCCCGAGGACGTGTTCCGCCGGGTGGCCTCGTTCGTGGCCACCGCCGAGAGCGACCGCCCCCGCATGCTGGAATGGGCGGGGAAGTTCTACACCGAGCTCTACGAGGGGCGCTTCATTCCCGGCGGGCGGGTGCTGGCCGGCGCCGGCGACCTCTTCCGCCTGAAGACGCTGGCCAACTGCTTTGTCACACGCATCGACGAGGACAGCATCGACAGCCTCTACGAGTCCGCCTACCAGTGCGCCCGCACCTACAGCTACGGGGGCGGGATCGGCGTGGACATCACTCCCCTGAGACCCAAGAATTCGGTGGTCCACAACGCCGCCGACTGCTCCACAGGCGCGGTGAGCTTCATGGAGCTCTACTCGATGACCACGGGCCTGATCGGGCAGAGCGGCCGGCGCGGCGCCCTGATGCTGACCATCGACGTCAAGCACCCGGACATCTTCGATTTCATCCGGGTCAAGAAGGATCCGAGCTGGGTGACGCAGCAGATCGTCAAGCAGTGCTCCTGGTCGGGGAACTTCGACGACCGGCAGTTGCGCGAGATCGAGAAACACGTGGCCGAGAACACCCAGGTGCGCTTCGCCAACATCTCGATCAAGGTCTCCGACGAGTTCATGAACGCCGTCGAGGAGCAGAAACGCTACGGCGCCGGCGGCTACCTGGTCTATCGCAAGCTGGGCCGCGACAGGCTGCGGGAGGCCCACCAGAGCCAGGGCGTCCACTACAGCGTGGGCATCCCTTCCAAGGACCTTTCGCGTTACCGCCTCGAACGGCATTTCGAGAGCCTCGAGGAACTCAACCGCTGGCTGGTCCGCGAGACGGACGTGGCCCTGAGCCCCGAAATGCTGGACGACCCGGCGCGGCGGGACGTCTACGGCGACCTGCTGGTGCCGATGCGGGTGCCGCCCTCGAACGACCTGCTGGATCACATGGATCGCGACGAGGAGTTTGCCGTCCGGCGCAGCGGCGACTTCATGCTCTACTTCGCCAGCAGGGTGACCGGCGAGATCCGCCGCCTGGTGAAGGCCCGCGAGATCTGGGACCAGTTCGTCGAGGGCAACTACCGCACGGCCGAGCCGGGTCTGATCTTCTGGTCCACGATGAGCCGCAACAGCCCCTCGAACTACGTGGGACGCCCGATCATCAGCACCAATCCCTGCGCCGAGGTTCCGCTGGAGGACGGCGGCGCCTGCAACCTGGGCAGCCTGAACCTCTCGCGCTTCGTGTTACACGGCTTCAGCGACGAGGCCGAGGTGGACTGGAAGCAGCTCGAGCGGAGCACGGCCGTGCTGGTGCGCTTCCTGGACGACGTGGTGAGCTGGAACGAGCGCCTCAACCCCTTGCCCAAGCAGCGGCAGGCGGCATCGGAGACGCGGCGGCTGGGCCTGGGCGTGATGGGCGTGGCGGACATGCTCTTCCAGCTCGGGCTGGAATACGATTCCGAGGAGGGCATCGAGGTCATCACGCGCGTGATGCAGTTCATCGCCGACACGGCCTACGCCACCAGCGCCGGACTGGCCGAGGAGAAGGGCCCCAGCCCGATCTTCGACGCGGAAAGCTACATGCGCTGCCCCTACGTCTGCGACGCCCTGAGCGACTCCACGCGCGCCAGGATCGGCGAGTCGGGCCTGCGCAACATCGCCATCACCAGCATCGCGCCGACGGGCACCATCTCGAACATCGTGCTGGCGCACGCGATCGGGGACCGGCACTACATCGGCGTCTCGGGCGGAATCGAGCCGGTCTTCGCGCTGTATTACACCAGGCGCAGCGAGAGCCTGGACAACCGCTTCTTCAAGGTCTTCCACAGCACGGTGCGGGCCTGGCTGGACCTGCACGGAAAGACCGAGGAGGCCGGGCGGGCCGAGAGCCTGGAGCAGGTGCTGCCGGCTTTCTTCTTCCACACCGCCCATGGAATCGATCCCGACCAGCGGGTCGAGATCCAGGGGCGGGTGCAGCGCTACGTGGATCACAGCATCAGCTCGACGATCAACCTGCCCGAGGACGTGAATCCCGAGCTGATCAGCGACATCTACCTGGACGCCTGGCGCAAGGGGCTCAAGGGAGTCACCGTCTACCGCGACGGCAGCCGGGTGCCCATTCTCTCCGTGGACGGCCAGCGCAGCGAGTTCCAGCGCTACAAGGAGAAGCGGTTCCGCGTCAGGGACCGCGACGGCGTGGAGCACGTCTTCGCCGGGGACGAGGTCCTGCACCTGCCCGACGGCACGCTGACCACCCCGTATCACTTTTTCAGGTTCAGTTCTCTAAGCATGGAAAAGCTGCTGGACGGCAGCGCCTTCGAGGAGGTCGAGGCATGATCTACCTGGATCCGGATCGCCTGCAGATCGAGGAAGTGGATCTCGCCGTGCTCGCCGGGGAGGACCCGGGGAACAGCAAGGACGAGGGCGGCAACGGGAAGCAGGGCGAACGCGGCGAGGGCGCATCCCCGGCCGCGCCGGCGGTAGACGCGTCCCGCAAGGCCGTGCAGATCAGCTTCGACGGGGATGACAAGGGGGCTTCGCCACCCGCGGAGGAATCCACCGGCGACCTGTTCAGCGGCGCCGCGAGGGAGGATCCGGGCGGGCGGGAGAGCGACGGACAGGGCGAGCTGGGCCTTGAGGGCGAGCAGATCCAGGTCCGGCCGGACGTGGTCAACGCCATGGTCTACCGCCTGCGCTCGGGATTCGTCAAGCACAACGTCTACATCACGCTGGGCTGGATCGAGCAGGGCGGCCGGCCCCGTCCGGTTGAGATCTTCTTCAACTCCAAGGACCTTACGCGTAATCCCGAGTACGCCATCCTGACCAGGCTGATCAGTGCCATCTTCCGCAAGGAGAGCGACTCGGCCTTCATCCTGGAAGAGCTGCGGGGCATCCACGATCCCAACGGCGGGGTCTTCAAGAACGGCCGCTACATGCACAGCTTCTACGCCGAGGTGGCGGACGTGATCGAGCGCTTCTTCTACGACGTGGGGATCCTCGAGCCCCGCATGGGGAACTACGTGGGGGGGAAGGCCCCGGCACAGGCACCGGTCTCCGCCGGTGATCCGGCCGGAGTCCCACGTGCGTCCGCGGGTTCCGCAAGCTCCGGCGGCTGCGGTGCTTCCGGAAGTCCGGGGAAGCCTTCTGTCACACAAGCCGGCGCCGATCGACCGCAGGCCCGGCAGGCCGATGTGTCACAGGCCACCGCCGGCGCCGCAGAGGCGGCGGAGACCGCCCTGACCATGCTGGCCGCATCCCGCGCCGGCGGAGCGGAAAAGGGCCAGCTGGACCTGGCGGGCGGCGAGAGGCCCGAATTGCTGCAGGAGATCAACCAGCAGTTCAAGATCTGCCCCGACTGCCAGGAACGCAGCCTGAAGATGGAGGCCGGCTGCGACGTCTGCGTGGCCTGCGGCTATTCGCGCTGCGACAAGTAAGGGGAACGCACACCCCTCGGGAAAACGGCGGAAGGGCTTGAAAAAGACCTTCCGCCGCGATAATTTCCAAGGCTTTCCGCGCCATGCGGAAAAGACAGCCTGCGCCATTAGCTCAATTGGTAGAGCAGCTGACTCTTAATCAGTAGGTTCGGGGTTCGAGTCCCTGATGGCGTATTAACAATATCAATAACTTACACCTATTTTCAAAATCGACTGATACTGTCTCTGGAACTATTTTGGAACTCCTGCTCAAACTCTGATACTGATGTATCCCCATCATCTGATCCTCTCAATGCAGATATTTCTGGCGATTTCAGGGTAGGGCAGCGCGCTGAGGAGGATTAGATTCAGAAAAACCTGAGCCATCTGAATCCGCTGAAATGAACTCCACGATTCTCCTGCACATCACTTTGAGGTTTTTCTCTGGCATTTATCCAGCGCCTTCTGTTCTAGCATGTAGACAATCTCGGACTGCTGTAGTTCCATCGCGAATTTGAGTGTCGCAATGAAGTTCGACAAGAAGACACTCAACGAAAGCGACACCTGCACGACGTTCATAATCCCTGCAATTAGATAATCAGGCTGGGACGATCGCTCTTTGATTCACCGAGAAGTCCATATCACAAACGATCGGATATTCGTTCGTGGGAAGCTTGTCACACGCGTGATCTGAAGGCGAGTCAGCTACCTCATGCATTACATACACCCAATTGAAGCAAGGGTACAATGCTGTTGATGAGCGTGTGATACAGATTCGAAGAAGGATGATTCCCACAGGAATTTTCCTTCCTGTATTTATGCCTCGAAATTGGCACTCTGAGGTATCCTGTGATGTGAAAATCAGCCTGTTTCAGAATCTATGTACACGTTGGATAATTCAGAAATTAGAAGGAGTGGTATTGAGATGGCTTACTTTGAGATTGGCTGTGTATACAACCGACGAAAAGACATACCGGCGGTATGTGTCAACAAAACCGAGACAGTTCCTCCTCTGAAATTAGTGTACAT
>CAZMSD010000033.1:0-48926 GCA_964568855.1 uncultured Bacteroidaceae bacterium
CGTGCCTCCAGGTCAGCACGAAAAAGTTCAAGCGAACGGGCCGGTTCCATGCCGGCGAGGGCTTGGGCGGTTCAAGATCGACATGGACGAGGGATGACTCGGGCGTCTCCGGCAGGAAAAGAAAGGGAATACTCCCGGCCGCATTCTCTTTCAACCAGCGTCGGGCCAGGGCCAGGGCGTTCGTCCCGGCGCGGTCAGGGTCGTCGCAATAGTAGCACAGGCCAGGATCCAGGACCACTTCGCTCAGGAAGGTCTCGTTCTCCAGCGTGCGTGTGACGATGACGATGTTCTGCGTGAGTTCAGGCATGTGCGTGTCGCGGATGTCGATCTGGTGCTGGGCGAAGTACATGGCGCCGGCTGACAGTCAGAGACGCTCTGCCGCCGGGACCGCCTGCCCCTCAACTTAAGGGTTATTGCACCGTTCCTACGAACAGACGCTTACAGTCCACAAGAGTTTTGCAGAACTCTGACTCTCACCGGTCTCGCTGAGTACCATCAGTTTGGATACTGTTGCCAGGTGATCCGGCTGGATCTTCCGCAGAACACGCCAGTCTGTCATTTCGATTGATGCCCCAGCGTCCGCCCCACCTGTTAAAGGAGGCCACGTATCGCCATTGGTTGATGAGGATAGGCCTGTCCCAAGCTTTCGAGGCGATATCTTCCAGCATCTTGAGATCGTTGTCCTCCTTTAGGTTGAATGACTTGATTCCGAACTTGGTGCTGCGAGGAGTATCCAGATCTACAAGTACTCCACCCAGTGTGGTGTCCAGAAACAGGATACTTATGGGCTCCCCGCTGTCTGTCGTGGCATCCAGTGAAAAGACCTCGACTCTTACCAAGCCGCCGGGATCATCGGGGAGGTCCACCCGGAACCTGATACCCGCGTAGAACAGGACCATGACGCGCTCGTATTCCGTGGGCGGCTGAAACCACTTCGATCGAGCATGCAGCACCAGGACGCAGTCCGGCGAACTCATTGAGAGACGTGTCTGCGACCACGGGGAAGGCCCGAACGTGCCAATAAATCCAGCGACCAAGGCGATGGCACTCAGCGCCATACCCAGGAGAACGCCGGTCAGTAGACAGGCGCTCTTCGACAGGGTCCCGGGGCGGCGGGCTTTGGGAGGTACTATGGGATTCATTTCCATTCGGTCAATCCGCTTCTTGCTTTCATCCATTGACTCTTCGCTTCACGACAAGCGGGGCAGTAGCGGACGCGCAGACCTGAAGTGGAATTGACGTACAGACTGTCCGGCGAGCCGGGTGAAGCGGATGTGGCTGCAAACGTATTCGTAAGGAATACGAAGAACCATACCGCGAAAATGATGTGATGCGGTTGCATGTTTCGATCCATTCTGTCCATTCGTATCAACCGCGATGCGCGAAGGAACAAACAGAGTCGCCTACAAGTGCCCCATGTACGCCACCACAGCGAATCGCTCGATCTCTTCGGCAGTGTCCCGAATCAAGAAGACGCCGTTACGCCCGATGCGCAGGGAAGGCGGTCGCAATGCCGCCTCCACATGCGCGATCAGGCGCTCGTCAGGCTTCCTCCTAAGTCCGACAGAATCCTAGAGGAGCTTGAGTCCAAGCTCGATGGCCTTGGACTCCGCGATCTCCATCAGCCTTTTCGACAACTCCTGACACATGCCTAGAACGGTGTCGATGTCCGCGGCCCCAATGATCTCACGCAGGGCAAGTTGCAGCTCGATGTAAAGCGACTCTTTGAAATCCGCGACCTTGTTGATGGCTACATGCGGAACCTCGACGGCGATGCCGCCGTGGCCGCTCCCTCCGCGGAGCTGCTTGGCAATCTGTGGGCCAACTGGTTATCTGGATTACGAGGAAGTCAGTGTATAGGTTTCAAAGCAAGGGCAGAGGCAAACGCCCGGGAAGGCAGCCGAATAGAACAGGGTAACTTTAACTTATAGTGAATGCGCTTGACAAAAAGTGAAGGTGCCGGTGACAAAGCCTTTCCTGTACCATCATCTGCCTGGCCTGGGGTGCAGGCAGCCAGTGATGTTGACCAAGTCGGCCCCAGCCTCCGCAGATCGCACTGTATCACTCCGGACCGCGCGTCACCCATCAGGAAGTCAGCAAGCGAACATCGACAGCCTTCGCAGCCCTCCTTAGTCGCCTGTCCGAAGTAGCCAGCGGGACGCCTTGCTTCATTGCCAGGTCGATGTACGCGGCGTCGTAGCTGGAAAGCTTGCTTGACCTCCCTAATCCCAGGAGATCCTTCATCAGGGTTTTCGGATGCTCCGTTTCAGCGACGATCGGCAGTCGAGAAAGCAGGGATAGAAACCGGGTGCTGTCCGCCTTGCTGATCCGTTTTCTTCGTTCCGCAACGAGTAACACGTTCACGACTTCGAAGTGCCAGATCGCTGGAACCAGCGCAATAGATTCAACAAGAAGGTCCAGGATGGAATCGGCATACCGGTTTGTTTCGTCCTTGAAGCACCAAGACATGACAACGGAATTATCAACCACAAAGCGATCGCTCATCTAGCGCCTGCCTTCTTCAATCATCTCGCGGAGTGACAGCCCGCCAAGACTCTGCTGCTCGCGAAACTGTCGAAGCTCAGCAATCAATTGATGGATGTCGACGGTTACGTCGATTTCGGGAGGCTGTAACACCGCCACCGGCGCCCCGTGTTTCGTAATTACTATGCGCTCGCCCTTCTTGACACGTTCAAGCAGCTTTGGCAGATGAGTTTTTGCTTCGTATGCACCCACATTCTGCATTGCGATCTCCTTAGACTGGTCTTAGACTAGTCTAAATAGAACACACCTCAATATCAACTCATTTTCATCGCATAAGCAACAAGCCCAAGCGATCACGATGCCGGACCAGCTCAGGCTCCAATAATCTCCCACAACCCCTCGACGATTTGCCCCAATTCCTCTTCCGTGGCGCGTCCGATGCGCCGGCCGATTCGTTCCACGGACAGAGTTCGAATCTGGCTGATCTTCGCCCAGGATTGCTTGGGGAGTCTCTTTGAGTCCAGCTCGAGGATCAGGGGGAAGCCTGCTCGCGGTTGCCGGCTGGTCAGCGCCACGGCGATTACAGTGCCGGACCGCTCGTTGAAGACGTTCTGGCTGAGAATCAAGACCGGGCGTAGGCCCGCTTGCTCGCGCCCACGCGCGGGATCCAGATTTACCCACCGGATGTCACCTCTCAGTACTCTGGCCATTCGCTCATGTCCTGGCCAAGACCCACATCGGCAAGTGCTTGTTCTTCAGATGGATCAAGCTTGGCGGCTTCCCTCGCCAGGCGTGATCGATTCAGTCGCTCCAGCTTGTCGCGCACGGCCTCTTGGATCGCACGGCTTCGATTCGGGAAACGCCGTTCCTGAACAAGCAGATCCAACTGCTTGAGCAGGCTTTCATCGATAGTGATTGCGATTTTTGAAACACTCATTAGGCACCTCCGGTAAGACAATACATCATACCGGCGATTTGTGCAAGGACCAAGTGCTCGATTGCATTGTTCCATGCAGGATCCGTCAAGATCTCTTGTTGAATTGAGTTTGTGCAGCCACAGAAGAAAGCTGTGGCCTTTTCCTTCAAAGCTGCGCATCTTTACAGATCCGCCCGAAGTGTGCGCCCGGCCCCGCGCCCGGCCAGGCGTCACATTCTTCAGCACTGATCCAGGCAGGGAGCAGACGATGCGTACACGAACCACTCCACTTTCGAAGCACCTGCATGCGGTAGACGCGGTACTGCTTCTGCTGGTGCTTCTCTTCACTCGCTCATCCGCCGCGATAGAAGTTCCTGAACTGAGTATTGAACTCAACGAAGCAGCAGACAGCCTGCGCCTCAACTGGACTCCCGTGCCCGCCGCGGCGGGTTACACGGTGTGGCGGAGCCAGGCCGATCCCTGGGGCGCCTACGACAGCCTGGCCTGGGTCTCTTCCTTCGATCCAAATTATCTCGAGCTGCGGCTGCCGGTGCCGCCCGCCGGCAGCGGCTTCTATCGCATCGTGGCCGACTCGCTCGAGGGCCATCCCCGGCTTTACTTCCATGCCTGCGACCTGCCGGCGATCAAACTAAGGGTGCAGCAGCCGGAGTACTCGGTGTATTACGGCCACCTGCTGGACAGGGCGAACGTCCTGAAGGATGTGCTGCCCGTCGAGGCCGACAGCTTCCTCACGTTTGACATTCGTCACTATGACAGGCAACTGCTGATCCTGGCCTTCGCCTGGCTGATGGAGGGCGACAGCGTCCACCTCGACGCCGTGGACGACTATCTCGAGGTTATCCTCAGCTATCCCAACTGGGCGACACACGACCTGAGCGACCTTGCCCGAGCCCACCTGGCCCGCGCTTTCGGCGTGTGTTACGACTGGTTGTATTACGATCTGGACCAGGCGCGACTGGACGAGATCATCGCCCGCCTGGAATACGAGCTGGGCGACTTGGATCACGGGGACGATCCCGACGGCGAATACCGGCGCTGGCTTCAGACAAGCGTCTGGTACCATAACAAGCCCTGGCAGAATCACTCCTGGCAGGCACTCGCCGGCCTGGGCGTGGCCGGCCTGGCGCTGGGCGACGTGGTGCCGGAGGCAAACGAGTGGGCGGATTTCGCCCTGGCGAAGTCCCAGGAGTTCGAGGAGCTGCTGCCGCCCGACGGGAGCTGGCACGAGAGCTTCACCTACGCCGCCTACGGCTTCGGTCCCTTCCTGGCCTGGCGCGAGGCGGAGCGCCACCAGCGGGGAACGCCATTCCCGGACGGGGTCTTCTTCCGGAAGTATCCCGACTGGTACGTCTACCTGACGCGTCCCAACGGACAGGGCGTGTTCACCTTCGCCGACTACAGCGGCGGGGATCGCAACCACCTGGAGTTCTCACTGCAGATCCTGCCCCTCTCCGCCGCGCGCCTGGGACACCCACAGGCCATGCTGATCTACGACGGCTACGAGGCCTTCATGGGCAACTGGCAGGCCAATCCGCTGGCGCTGCTCTTCACGGACCACTCGCTGCCCACCGAACCGCTGGAGGGTCTGCCGCTGCTGCACGCCTTCCGCGATCTGGGTCTGGTCTCGGTGCGTTCGGGCTGGTCGACGGGCAGCGCCTGGCTCTGCTTCAAAGCCGGCTGGGTCGGCGGTCACACGGGCAACCTGGAGCACACGCAGGGCACCGGCGGCCCCCGGATGAGCAACGCCCACGAGCACGATGACCAGCTCAGCTTCGTATACGCGGTGAACGGCGAGCTCTTTCTGAAGGACGACACCACCACCGACGAGTCGGCCGATCCGCCCTACACGGAATACGACGCCTATCGGCACAACACCATCACCGTGGACGGTCAGGGGCGCCTGGACTGGATCACCCTGCGCGACTCGACCCAGATGTACCTGGACTGGGCGGCTTCCGACGACACGCTGCGGGTTGAAGACAATCCGAACTACACGCACATCACGGCCGATGCGTCACGCCTTTACCCCGGTGAACTGGGTCTGAGCCGACTGCGGCGGCAGCTGGTCTTCCGCCCGGAGTACGTGGCGGTCTTCGACGAGGTGCACAGCGACAGCACGCGTCTGGTTGAATGGCATTTCCTGAGCGACGCCGCAATCACGCCCGAATCCTACGGCGCCCTTTTCGCCGCGGTTTCCACCACCCTGCGCCTGGATCACGGCGGCGAAACGCTTTCGGTGGGCATGATCCATCCGGACCACCTGGGTTTCGCAAAGCAGGATTCAGTGGCCCGCCTGGCCTTCCTGCTGCACCGGACGGACCAGGAGCCCACGCTGCTGCTCAGCCAATGGAACGACTCCCTGCAGTCGCAGAAAATGGTTGTCGGCCTGGGACTGGAGCGCCACGTGCTGGAGTTCGCCACTGACGGTGGTCCCTTCGAGTTCCGGCAGATGATCGAACCCTAGGGCTCGAACCGGTCCGACTGCATGGGCGCGGCGTCGCATGTCCCTGGAAGCCTACTCCCCGTGCTCCATGACCCAGGCCAGCAGGCGCAGGTAGGCCGCCTGGTAGGGGATGTGGTTCTCGGTCACCTCGTAGGAATTCTCCGGCCAGTCGGCGTTCCAGTCCAGGTAGCTTTTCTGCGGCGGCTGGTTCTGCGGCGGCTCGATGGGCGGGCCGCCGTATTCCGGATCTGGTTCGTAGTACATGTTCGGTCCGCCGGTCAAGAAGCCGGGAGCGGGTCCGTAGAGGCTCTCTACCGAACTGTCCCAGATGCTTCCATCGCAAAACCACTGATGATAGAACTGCGTTACCGAACGCTCGGCGCCTGATTCGTCCATGTGACTCAAGTAGACGAGGCCGTTGGGGTTCACGCCGTGGATGTAGCGCAGGTGTTCCGCGGCCGCCTGCCGGTAGAGTGCTTCGTTGGGCGGGTCAAGCCCGTAGTCCACCAGTGAAGTGAAGATGTTGCCGAGTTGGCAGACGCACTTGTTGCTGCCCCAGGTGTACTCGTCGGCAAGAATGTACACGAGGTAGGCGGCGGTGTCCTGCAGGAGTCCGTCCAGGTAATCCTGGGCGCCGACCAGGTAGTGGTCGATGATGTCCTGCGCCACGGCGGGGGTAGCAAAAGGCGAGCGCGTGTAATACAGCAGCGCGTCCTGGAACTGTGCCTGGAAGGGGCTGAGCCACCACCACTGGATCAGGTAGGCCTCGCCGTAGCCGGAGTCGAAGAAGTCGCGGTACTGGGTGTCACCGGTCAGATGGAAGAGATAGCCCGCCGCTGAAACCCGGTTGACCGCCTGCCAGTTTGCGCCGTCTTCCGCGCCGGCGTTGACGAATCCGGCGTTGTCGTAGGCGGAGGGAATCTCTTCAGGATTCGCCTCCAGCCAGGACCAGGCCGCCAGCGCCGCGCTCTCTAGCTCTGATGCGAAGGACTGAGAGGTGCTGTCCGGTTGCGTATCATACACGATGGCCCCGTGCGCGAAGGCGCCACAGGCTGCGATGGTGGCCGATGCGGTGGCTGGAGCGTAGCGGCGCAGCATCGTATCATCGCTGGGCGGGCTGGCGGATCCCCATTCCGTGGCACCCATCTTGTGCGACACGCTGCCGTCCTCGAACTGCATCTTCCGCAGCCACTGGAACTCGCAGGTCAACTCGTCCAGCAGGTCAGGTCGTCCGTTGCCCGACTCGGGGATTCCCCAGTCGTCGGGCCAGACGCCGGGTTGATCCTCGAGGGCCAGCAGCAGGTCGTGCAGCGCATCGTCGGTGTAGTTGACGTACTTGTTGTAATCGCCGGCGTCATGCCACCCGCCCGAGAGATCGCGCGAGGTCGAGGGCTGCGGATCGCTCACCAGGCGGCAGTCCAGGTCCTGCTGAGCGCCCAGGTGGCAGGCATCGTCGATCCAGCGGGCATCGGCGAAGGGGACGGCCTTGGCGTGTCCGCAGCGCTGGTAGTAGTAGCTGCGGCCCGCGTGACGCAGGACCTCCTCGTAGACTGAATCACAGATGCGGAAGGGCGTCGAGGCCCTGCCGCTTTGAGGATCGTGAACCTGGTAGAGCCCGGTTTCCTGCACCTGGCTGAAATCGAAGCGCCATACGCGGTCTCCGCTGACCGTGTCCTCGACGCCGGCCTGCCAGGGCAGCGGGGATGCACTGTGCATCACGACCCCGTCGGCAACGCGCCGCAATTCGATCACGGGACCCGGCAGGTAGCTGTCCGCCGAATTGTACCCGGTCTGCGGGTCGGCCAGCAGAGCCGTCTTCCGTGATCCAGGGTGGTAGCCGAACTGGTCGGCGAGCAGGTAGCGTTCCTCGGGCAGCGGGTCAAGGGCCCAGGCCCGCACCTGGAAGAAGCGCTCCGGGCCTTCCAGGGGCACCAGGTACAACGTGTCCGGAGTTTCCACGAGGAAGTCCATTTGCCCGGGCGTGGCGCCTCCGTAGACGCGGTAGGCTGCGGCGTCCTCTACGGGCGACCAGGATAGTAGCGCCTGGGTGCCGAGGCGCTCGATTTCGAGCTCGGGTGCGTCGGGCTCAAAGGCCGACAGCGCTCGAGTGAACAGCAATATGATCGAAAGGACCAATAGGCGAATTTCGCGTCGGCTGCTCTCCGCGATCGCCGGGGGAGCTTCCCGCGGACTGTTCAGCGCGCGATGCCTGTGTTTCATGCAAGTGGTTTTCGTCCGGCGTGGCAACGTTTCTTCCTCGATCGATGTTTCCGCTTACCTTGAGCATCGGGTCTCGACGGCGCAAGCGCAAGCAGCTTTGCGCTCACCTAAAAAAACCGCATTCATTACAATGAGGAGCGATGGCATCACACTGCAACTCACCGGCACATCAGGGCAAGACAGTATCACAGATAGTCGGGCTGGTCCTCGGTCCCCTGCTGTTCCTGACGATGTTGCTTTTCATGGACCTGGACCCGGGCAATCCGCAGGTCACACGCATGGCTGCTGCGGCGGCGTGGATGGCCGTCTGGTGGATCACGGAAGCGATCCCGCTCTACGCCACGGCCCTGCTGCCCATGCTGCTCTATCCCCTGTTGGGTATCCTGAAGGCCGGCGACACCGCGCCGATCTATTTCAACTCCACGATCTTCCTCTTCCTGGGCGGATTTATGATCGCCCTGGCCATGGAGCATTGGAAGCTGCACCGGCGCATCGCGCTGACGATCATCCGCGCCATCGGCGGCGGACCGAACCGCATCATCCTGGGCTTCATGCTCGTGACGAGTTTCCTGTCGATGTGGATCTCCAACACCGCCACGACGATCATGATGATCCCCATCGCCCTGGCCATCATCCTGCAGATGGAGGAAGTCTATTCCCGCGGTGATACACGGACGTTCTCGACGGCCCTGATGCTGGGCATCGCCTACGCCGCTTCCGCGGGGGGCATCGCCACCCTGGTGGGCACACCGCCGAATCTTTCCTTCGCCCGCATTTTCGAGATCATGTTTCCCGCCGCGGAGCCCATCGCCTTCGGTACCTGGTTCCTGATGGGCCTGCCCATCACGGTCGTGATGCTGGGGATAATCTGGATCATCCTGACCAGGGGTTTCTTCCGCATACCAAAGAGTATCACGGTCGATCAAGGTGTCATCGACGCGGAGTGCGGGAAGCTGGGAAAGGCGAGCTTCGAAGAGAAAGCGGTCTTCATCGTGTTTATCACCGCCGCCCTGCTCTGGGTCTTCAGGAAGCCGCTCAACCTGGGATTCGCGGTCGTCCCGGGCTGGTCGCAGTTTCTGCCCCGGCCGGAGCTGATCGACGACGGCACGGTTGCGCTGCTCATGGCCATGCTGCTCTTCCTGGTGCCTGCGAAGCGGCGGAAACCGGGACCATCCTCCGCCGAAGCGGCGACTTCCCCGACGGTGATGCCGCCCGGGATCGTGCTCAAGCTGCCCTGGAACATCATCCTGCTCTTCGGCGGAGGTTTCGCCCTGGCCAGGGGTTTTCAGGCTACAGGTCTGGCCGCCTGGATCGGCGGACAGTTCGCTGCTTTCCAGGACACGGCGCCGCTGGGTGTCACGGCCCTGATCTGTTCGATGATGACATTCGTCACGGAACTGACCTCCAACACGGCCACCACGGAAATGGCCCTGCCTATCCTGGCCTCCATCGCCGTGGCAATGAAGACCAACCCGCTGCTGCTGATGGTGCCGGCGACCCTCTCGGCCTCCTGCGCCTTCATGATGCCCGTGGCCACCCCGCCCAACGCCATCATCTTCGGCAGCGGGCGCGTACGCATCGCCGACATGGTCCGGGCCGGACTGGCGGTCAACCTGATCGGCATCGTGGTCATCACTACCCTGTTCTACGCGCTGGGCACGGTGGTCTTCGGAATCGATCCGGCGCGCTTCCCGGAGTGGGCCGCGATATAGGAGGGATGCCGTCATTGGATCGCATCACACTGAACGGCTATATGCCGAAGATTTCAGCAATTTGTCTGATACTGCAGTTTCAGCAACCTGCACCCGCGCAGGACACCACCCGCTTCATCAGCGATTTTCTGGCCGCGGCCCTCGAGCGCTTGCAGCACCAGGTCGTGTATGACGGCGCATACCGGAGCATTCCCTATCCCGGCGGCGACGTACCCGACAGCGTCGGAGTCTGCACCGATCTCGTGATACGCGCATACCGGTCGGCCGGCGTGGATCTGCAGCGGCTGGTGCACGAGGACATGCGGCGACACTTCGGCGAGTATCCCGGGGACTGGGGCCTTGAGAGGCCGGACCACAATATCGATCACCGGCGCGTGCCCAATCTCCGGACCTTCTTTCGCCGCATGGGCGCGGAGCTGCCGCTCACTCACGATCCCCGCGATTTCATCCCGGGCGACCTGGCTACCTGGATTCTCTGGGGCTATCAGCCGCACATCGGCATCGTCCTCGATTCGCTGTCGGCGGACGGGATACGGCCGCTGATCGCCCACAACATCGGCAACGGTCCCGAGGTACAGGACTGCCTCTTCGACCTGGAACTAACAGGCCACTATCGATTCCTGCCGCTGGAGCAAGCAGCCGCGCCCCGCGAAGACTGAACCATCAGCCCGTCTTGTGGACCGATCCACATGGGAAGATGAGCCTGGCCATCACTCGAAAAACCGTTGACTCAGCTTTGCGCTAAAGGGATATTCACCTTCGATGGCCACCGTACTGCAACCGGAGACGGAGTTTCCATGAAGCCCGCGCGTCAACCCGTCCTGCGATTCGCGGCAGCTCTTCTGCCGTTCTGCGTCCTCGCATCCGCGAGGGCCGGCGATCTTCCATACCCGCTGCTCTTCGTGCACGGCCTGATCGGCGACTACCGGACCTTCGAGGGTACGCTGGTCCAGATCCAGCAGGTGTTTGCGCTCGGCGATCCCTACGTGTATCACGCCTGCCTGAACCACGACCAGGACGACGAAACGGCGCTGCTGGAAGCGGACGTGGCGGAAATCGGCTGGACCGCCTACGGGAGCGACCAGCTAAGCCAGCCACCGGCGGACACCAGGCTGTTCGCGCTAAGCCTGGACGACGATGTGTTCCAGGACATCGACGGGCACGGCGACCACCACCACTCGAACCAGGCGGCGATTTTCAAGCAGGGCTGGGCGGTCGGCAGGGCTGTCACCGGCGTGCTGGAGATCACCGGGCGCGAAAAGGTCGTGCTGGTGGGCCATTCCATGGGCGGGCTGGCGATCCGCGAGTACCTGCAGCGGACCGTGGACGACACGCCCTCCGGCGAGCATCGATGGTGGGTCGATCCCCTTGACGTCGAGTATGGACACGACGTTGCGCGGGTGGTGACGATCGGTACGCCACACCTGGGCTCCAATGCGGGCCTGGACGATCCCACGCGGCTCGCTGAGCGTGACGACTGGTGGGAGATCAACAGCGCCTCGGAGAGCATGCGCGACCTGCGCTATTCCTACGACTCCTATCCCAACTGCCCGGACGACCCGGTGGGGATCTACCTGTTCGGCGGCAACGAGCACTGCATCGACACGCAATCGTGGTTCTCCTACTGGAACACGGACATCAACTGCGACGGCGACGAGACAGGCGACATCACCGGCATCGACACAGGCACCGGGGATAATCCCCAAATCCCGCTGCCGGAGAATATTCTATACACATGGATCACCTCCGACACGCAGGAGGGCGAATGCGTGTGGTTCCCCTGGTGCTGGTTCGACGACAGCCCGGGCGACGGCGCGGTGCTGCTCGACCGCCAGTGGCTCTACACGGGATCCGTGCCGGAACCGGCGGGAGCGGCCGACACGCTGCTGATCCAGACGGCGCACATCGACGAGGGCGGCGACTACCGGGCGATCATCCGGGGCCTGGACGAACCGGACGAAACCGAGCACGCTTACGCCGTCGATCTGGATTCGTGTTACACCGGCGGCGTGACGTACCAGCCGGGTTACGCTGCGACGGATGTGGATTGCTACGCTTTCAGCGCCGGCGAAACAGTTCTCCTGGCGCTGACCATCGACGGACCAGATTCGGGTGTTACAGAGTATGCGATCAGCGACGGCGCCGATTCCATCTCCTGGGGAAACGTCGAGTCCTTTCCGTTCATGACCGAGTTCGTGACACCTCCGGGAGTCTGCTACCTGCTGCTCACCTGCCAGGCCGACGGTGATACATGGAGCAACCCCTATACCTTCTGCCTCGAGGGAACCGCATTGGACCCGCCCACGGCGATCGACGATCTTTCGATCCAGGCGACGGAAAACGGAGTCCAGCTCTCCTGGACTGAACCCGCCTGTCCCTCAGGAGGAACGCTGGTGCCGGCCGAGTACAGGATCTACGCTGACGCTGACCCATACTTCGAGCCACAGCCGGAACTGTTGCAGGGAACGACCCAGCAGGCGAGTTACCTCCACGAAGTGGATACTGAGCCTGCGGGTTCGCTGTTCTACAGGGTGGTTACGGATGGATACTGTTTACCGGGGCAACGCACGCAACCGGTGAATTAACAAGCAGATACGCTGATGCCAGTCAGCGATTTAACAAACTAAACAAGACTTAACAGATTTCGATAAGTTGGATTCTACCCTTTCTCAGCATGTTCGATCAGGCCGCCAACTCTTGACAATTCTAAACCGGCACTTCAGAAATGTCACGCTCGTACATTCTCAGCATCTTGTTGCATGCCTGTTTCCTCGGTGGTCACACGTTGCTGTACAACATATCCGGGGGCCCGCCATGAAAGCCGTCGTCATCACCGCCCACGGAGGACCCGAGGTCCTCGAGCCGCGCGATCTGCCGTCGCCGGAACCGGGTCCCGGGGAGGTGCGCGTCAAGGTGGCCGCCGCGGCCCTGAATCACCTGGACCTCTGGGTCCGGCGCGGGCATCCCGGGTTGAAGCTTGATTTCCCTTTCGTTCCCAGCGCCGATGTGGCGGGCGTGGCCGATCTCTGCGGCGAGGGCGTGACACGCTGCGAACCGGGAGACCGCGTGCTGCTCTACCCGGCGCTCTACTGTAACCGCTGCGAAGAATGCCTCGAGGGCCGGCAGAACCTCTGCCCCGAATACAGCATCCTCGGCGAGAAGACGCCGGGGGGGCTGGCGGAAGAGCTGGTGATACCGGAGCGCAACGTCTACCCGATGCCGGAGGACCTGGACTTCGAGAAAGCGGCGGCCTTCCCCCTGGCCACCTTGACGAGCTGGCATATGCTGGCGGACAAGGTGCGCCTGCGTCCCGGCGACTGGGTGCTGATCCAGGCGGCGGCCTCCGGCACCGGCGTCGCCGCCCTGCAGATCGCCCGCCTGTTCGGCGCGCGCGTCATCGCAACCGCGGGCGCCGGGGCGAAGCTGAAGCGCCTGCGCGAGCTGGGCGCCGAGGAGACGATCGACTACCGCGAGGAGGATGTGCGCGCTCGGGTCAGGAAGATCACCGCGGGCCGGGGATGCGCCGTGGTCGTGGATCACGTGGGCGCCGACACTTTCCGCGCCTCGCTGGGCTCACTGGCCGCAGGCGGCAGCTATGTCACCTGCGGCGGCACCTCGGGTCCCAGGCTGCAGTTCGACGTGCGGCACCTGTTCATCAAACACCAGCGGATCGTCGGCAGCACCATGGGCACGGCTGGTGATTTCCAGGCCGCGCTGGAGCAGCTGCGGGCGGGCCGCGTCCGACCCGTGATTCACCGAGTCTTCGAAATGGAGCAGGCCGCCAAGGCCTACGCCGAACTCGAGCAACGAGCGGTCTTCGGCAAGGTGGTGATACGCGTGGGCTGAAAGAAAACCCGCCGGCGCGATTCCACCGGCGGGTCGTCGATACCGACTGAGCGGCAGTCCTCAACCGGGGAACGCCGATTCAAGCGTTGGTCCGGTTGCCGCGGCGTGATACGCGGCGATCAGTCCGCGAAAACGGACTTCAACCGGTCCGCGTACTTCGTGACACCGAACTTGGCGCTGGCCTCGTCGAGCCATTCGCTACGGCCCTTCTCGCGCGCTTCGCGCTCCAGTTTCATCCTGATGGAGGTCTGAGCCTCATCCAGGCGCTTCTGCTTGGGCGGATACTTCTCAAGCAGCTTGATCACCGACCAGCTGCGCCCGATCTGCAGAGGTTCGCTGATGTCGCCCGCTTCCATCGTGAAAGCGGCCTCGCCCATCTTGCCGTAACGGCCGGGCGAGAAGGGATCCAGTGTGCCGTCGGTGTCCTGCTTCCCGGGACGTTCCGTGTGCTGCTTGGCCAGCGCCCCGAAATCCGCGCCCTTCTTCGCCTGGTCCGAGAGGCTCGAGGCCAGCTGCTCGTCCTTGACGTAGATTTCCTGGACCTGCACCTGGCGCGGATGCATGTAGTCCTTCAAGTGGGAATTGTAATACGCCTCGACTTCCTCGTCGGAAACCTCCGTTCGCGGCTTGATGTACTCCCGGTCGTACTTCAGCAGCAGGGTCCGCTCGAGACGCTCCCGGGCGCCGTCCAGGACTTCCTGTTCCTTGTCCAGGCCTCTCTCCTTAGCGCGCCGCTCCAGCATCGGGAACATGGTGGCGCCCTCGATCATCTCCACCACGTTCTGGCTGGTGGTGACCGACGAGGGCGGGCGGTAGTTCTTCTCCAGCCAGTCGGCCATTTCCACCAGCTCCAGCGCGTCCGTATCCCAGTCGGCCAGTGCCCGGTTGGTCCATTTCTCCTTGGACAGCCGATTGAGGATCTCCGTGAGACGGGCGTCTTCCTTCGTGCTCTTCTGGATGTCGGTGAGCAGTTCTTCGGGCACGCCTTCCTGGATCTGGAAGCCGTATTCCTCGCGCATGTCCGCCAGGTACTTCTCGCCCATCTCCTGAAGCTCGGTCTTCATGGCCATCTGGGCGTTGCGCACCAGGGCTTCCCGCTGGTCGTCGAAGCTCGGACGATGCTCCACCGTGCGCCGGTCTTTCAATTGGATCAGGTGCACACCGAACTGCGTTTCCACAGGCTGGGACAGATCGCCCACTTCCATGCCCCAGCAGGCCTCCTGGAAGGCGGGCACCATGCGTCCCCAGGTAAACCAGCCCAGGTCGCCCTTGCGCCCCTGGCCGCCGGGTTCCTCGGTGTAACGCTCGGCCGCGTCCGCGAATGCCAGCCCCGCTTCCACCTCCTTGTGGATCTCCAGGGCGCGCTGCATCACCGCCGCGCTGTCTTCCGACCAGTTAAGCAGAATGTGGGCCGCCTTGACCTCCGTGCCCTGCTTCTCATAAGTGTTGCGCAGCACTTCATCGGTGATCATCCGGTCCAGGATCTCGGCCTTGTACAGTTTCTGGATCAGCGCTTCGCGCAGGAAGTCCTCGTACTTGTCCCGCGCATCATCCGTCTCGAAGAATCCGTCTTCCCTGGCGGAAGCCAGCTTCAGCTCCTGCTCCACCATCTGGTCCAGCACCGCCTCGCGCTTCTCCATCGGCTGGCGGCCGGCGTCTTTCGCCGTGCGGAACTGGCGGATCATCTCCTGGCGAAAATCGTCGATGGTGACGCTCTTGTCGCCCACCTTCGCCAGCAGGTTATCCTCAGGCGGGGCGCAACCCGCCAGAACAGCCGCGATGCACAGGCTGGTCAAACTCAAGGCGCCCAGACGTCGCAAGGCTCCGGTCTCAGGGCTCGAGGTTTGCATGAATCCTCCCGATCCGTTTTTCGCCGGCACGCGTACTCCGCGACGGCGTTTATCCACTGACATTTCTCGTTTCATTCCGTTCCAGGCGCCCGCCCCGTCGCCGGGTCCGGCACCGCCGCACCTTGTTCCGGCTGCGGTAAACCAATTAATTTAAGGATTGCAGATCACGCTTTCTCCTGCGGGCCGTTCTCGCCCTGGCATTCGAGTCCTCCGTTTCCCGGGGGCTGAGTTCCCGCAGCAGCTTCCTGGCCTGCTCGATGCGCGGGATCCAGTCCAGCCCCTGCTGTCCAAGCACCAGCGCCAACTCCGGTTCGCCGTGGATCTCGAAGCCCCAGGCCTGGTCCAGGTGCTTCAGGGCGGCGAGGAAGCGGGCTCCGTCGTCTTCACCTTCCTGCAACGGCACCAGTCTCAGGCGCTCGTCTCGCATGTCCACGCGGATCAGCCCGCAGACGCGGCCCATCTTCTGCAGTTCCACCATGTAGAACAGCATCAGCGCTTCCCGGGGCGGATTGCCGAAGCGGTCCGCCACTTCCGCACGCAGTTCGTCCAACTCGTCGGGGCGGTCGGTCTGCTGCAGCCGACGGTATAGGTTCACGCGCTCGCCCGGATCCTCCACGTAGTCGGCGGGCAGCAGGGCGTCCATGGGCAGTTCCACCCGGCACTCCGCGGCCGTGCGTTGGGCGCCTTCCTCGTCCTTCAGCTCATCTTCCGCCTTGATTTCAGCGATGGATTCCTCCAGCAGGCGGTTGTACAGCTCGTAGCCCACCGCGTTGATGAAGCCGCTTTGCTCGGCCCCCAGGATATTGCCGGCTCCGCGGATCTCCAGGTCGCGCATGGCAATCTTGAAACCGCTGCCCAGGTCGGTGAATTCGCCGATGGTGAACAGCCGCTTCTTGGCATCGGGCTTCATGGCGAAGGCGGTCGGCGTCAGCAGGTAGGCATAGGCCTGGCGGTGGCTGCGCCCGATGCGTCCCCGCAACTGGTAGAGCTGGGCCAGGCCGAAGGCGTCCGCGCGGTTGACGATCATGGTGTTCACGTTGGGAATGTCCAGACCGGTCTCGATGATCATGGTGCTGACCAGGACGTCGTACTCCCGGCGCATGAACTGCAGCATCACCCGCTCCAGCGACTTCTCGCGCATCTGGCCGTGGGCCACCGCGAAGCGCGCCTCGGGCACCAGCTCCACCAGCATGGAGCGCATGGTGTCGATGGTCTGAACGCGGTTGTGGACGAAGTAGACCTGGCCGTTGCGATCCAGCTCGCGCATGACCGCGGTGCGAATGGTGGTCTTGTTGTAGGGCACGATCTCGGTCTCGATGGGCAGGCGGTTGGAGGGCGGCTCGTTGACCAGCGAGAGGTCCTTGATTCCCAGCAGGGCCATATCCAGGGTCCGCGGGATGGGCGTGGCCGTCATGGTGATCACGTCCAGGTTGGCCCTGAGTTGCTTGATGCGCTCCTTGTGCATCACGCCGAAGCGCTGCTCCTCGTCCACCACCAGCAGGCCGAGGTCCTTGAAATCCACGTCCCTGGAAAGCAGGCGGTGGGTGCCGATGATCACGTCCACCTTGCCGCGCTTGAGATCGGCCAGCACCTGGCGCTGCTCCTGCCGCGTGCGGAAGCGCGAGAGCACCTCCACGCCCACGGGGAATTCGGCGAAGCGGGCGCTGAAGGTATTGTAGTGCTGCTGGGCCAGAATCGTCGTCGGAACCAGAACGGCGGCCTGCTTGCCGTCACACACGGACTTGAAGGCCGCCCGCACCGCCACCTCGGTCTTGCCGAAGCCCACGTCCCCGCAGATCAGGCGGTCCATCGGCCAGCCGGCTTCCATGTCCTCCTTGACCGCGGTGATGGACTCCAGCTGGTGCGAGGTCTCCTCGAACTCGAAGGCGGCCTCCATCTCCTTCTGCCAGACCGTGTCACGGCCGGTACTGTAGCCGCGGGACATCCTGCGCCGCGCGTAGAGCTCCACCAGCTCGCGGGCAATGTTCTTGATGGACTTCTTAGTGCGACTCTTGACGCGCTCCCACTCGCCGGTGCCCAGGCGGCTGAGCTTGGGCTCGGCGCCCTCCTGGCCGGAGTACTTCACAACGTCGCGGAAGTGCTCCAGCCGCACGTAGATGCGGTCGTCGTTGGAGTAACGGATCTTGAGCACCTCGCGCTCGACGCCGTGCACCGTGATACGCGTCAGGCCCTCGAAGATCCCGATGCCGAAGCGGACGTGCACCACCGCGTCGCCCGGCTCCAGGTTCTCGATCTTGCGCAGGGCGGTGGCCCTCTTGAAGCGCCGGAAGCTGCGGCGCGACCGGGGACGTCCGAAGATCTCGTGATCCGTGAAGACCGCCAGCTCCGCGTCGTGTGACACGAATCCCTGGTGGAGCGAACCTACGCTGAGACGCACCTCGTGCGCGGGAAAGCCGGACTCCTCCAGGATCTCGCGCAGGCGCTCCAGCTGGCCGTTGTTGTCGCACAGGATGTGAACCTCGTGTCCGTCCGCCCTGTGCGAGCGGATGTTATCGAAGAGCAGGTCCAGGTTGCGCAGAAAGCTCTCCTGGCGGCGGGAGCGGAAATTCACGGCCTCGTCGTCGATCAGTCGGCTGGGATGAAAGACCACCCGCGGCCGGCGGGAAAGATCTTCGATGACGCGAGGAGGGTCGATGTACTTGTGATCCGGAGAAAGGATCCCCTCGCGTGCGTCCAGGCTGCTCCAGCTGCCGGCTGCGTCGCGCGCGAACTGGTCCAGGTGCTCGCGCAGTTCATCGCGCGGCGGGCAGATGAAGAGCGTGTCCTCGCGCAGCAGCTCGAAGAGCGACTGGTCGTAGGCATCCTGCTCGCCGGAGCTGATAACCACGCTGATGCCCGGGAAGTGCTCCGTGCTGGTCTGGCTGCTGGGATCGAAAGCGCGGATCGATTCGATCTCGTCGCCGAAGAATTCCAGCCGAAGCGGGTATTCGAGGCCCCAGGGGTAGAAGTCGAGGATGCCGCCGCGCACGCTGAACTGGGCGATATCCTCCACGGCCACCTCGCGGGAGTATCCCGCGGCGCCCAGTTCGTCTATGAAGGCCTGGCGATCCAGCTCCATTCCGGTCTCGAGGTTGTAGATGCCGCGGTCGAATACATCACGTCGTGGATAGCGGGTGGCCAATTGACGCGCGCAGGCCACCAGCACCAGGGATTCGCCGAAGCGCAAGCGGCGCAGGATCTCCATCAGCTCGCTGCGCTTCTCCAGCGGCATGTGCTTGCTGTCGTAGGGCCTCAACTCGCGGGGCGGCAGCATGAAGACGCGGTCGGGCCCCAGCAGGAGGTGCAGGTCGTCCGCCAGGAATTCGGCCTCTTGCAGGTCCTCAAGCAGGACCAGCCCGGGCCGGTTTTCCAGCAGCGAGGCGCAGCAGATGGAACGGTAGGAGCCGGCGGCGCCGCCCACCAGGGATAGATCCTGGCTTCCAGCTTGAGTCAGGAGTTCCTTGAAGAGGGGCTCCCCCTTGCAGCGCGCGAGTATGGAAAGAACACTCGAAGTAGAAACGGGATCTTTACTCATTTGCCGGCCTTGGCGCAATGGTGTTGTGGTTTACAGTGACGGCGCTAACGGGTCTTGCACGAAACACATACGAACGTTCGTTCTCAACCATCCGGATTGTTTCCCTTTACTGAAGAGGAATGCCTGTGAATCAGACAGCAATAAACTGGCACTTAGATTTTCAAGCATTAGCAATCTCTTGCCTTGTATATCGCCAGGTCCTTGTCATCGATCAAGGCCTCGCGCCGCTCCAGTACCAGATCGCGAATCCGGTCGGGCAGTTTCTCGTTTCGGCCCTTGAAAAGAAAGAGCCTGCTGCCGGGTTGCCGAATACCGCGGGTGACCTCTTCGATCTTCGATATGCCTCCGAGAAAACGAATCGAGATCGCGTCCACGGGGGTGACTGGCCGCAGGTCCTCCACCCGTTTCCAGTGAACGCGGACATTCGACAGTTCCAGTACCACCGCGGTCGCCTCGAGGAAGAGGCTCTTCTTCCGGCGCGCTTCCACCAAGTGGACTTCGAGCTCCGGGTGTTCGATGGCGATGACCATGCCCGGCAGGCCTCCTCCACTACCCACGTCGATCAACGTTCCATGCTCCGGTATGTCGGGATGCCGTGCAAATCTCAGGCATGGAAGCAGGTGCCGTTCGCGGAAGCGCTCCGCGGAATCGCGGGAGACCAAGTTCAGGGAACGATTGGCCTCAAGCAGCAGGCGCTCGAATTCCAGCAGTTTCGGATTCAGGGTTTCAGCGCCGGTTGTTTCTTCATTACTGCTGTTCAGCATTCTTCCTGCAGCTCATGTTGAAAAGGTCGGGCCCAGGCCGTGGCGACGGCAATTCGATTGTTCCACGTGGAACATGCCGGTAATACTATCTACGCAGCAGGTCCATCGCTGCATGCCAGCCCCCTTGCAGATTGTCTTCCCCGATGGTAGTTGCGGGACCGTACCGGACCAATTGAACAGGCCCCCCAGTCAATCTTCGTAATGCCTTTTCCTCGACCTCCGTCTGTACATGCATCTTCTATACCACTTAGACTGAGGGCTCGGGCCACGATTGTCAACTTCTCAATCCTGCTGCTGCGATGTGCGCAATCAACTTATCCCCGCTTCCTTCACCTTCCGCAGATGAATCCAGAGGGCGTTCAAGTCGGATGGGGTCACTCCGCCGATCCGGGCGGCCTGACCCAGGTTACTCGGCTGAACGGCGCTCAGTCGCTGCCTCCCCTCCGTTGAAATGGTCTGGATCGACATGTATTCGATCCCTGCCGGAATCGCCTGCGATTCGTTGCGGCGGAAATTCTGGATCGCCTTCCGCTGGCGCGCGATGTACCCGCTGTACTTGTGGTCGAACTCCACTCCCGTGCAGACTTCCTCGGGAAAGCGTTCCTGCCAGCCTGGAAGCGCATGGTTCAGGATGTCCGCGAGGAAGATCTCCGGTCGGCGGAGCAGCTTCACCGCGGGGACCTTTCCCCCGTGGACAGAATGCTGAAGTGAACCAGAACCCAGTTCCCGTTCAATACCGATGTCAGATTCCGCTCGCGCGTGGAGCGGACTTGGGCTGTGCTCGCCGGTTCCGCTTCCTGTCGATGATCCGGTATCAACGATTTGCTCATCTGAAGAACTCGAAGCCTCGTCCGATTCAGCCACAGGATCGAAAGCCGACGAGGCCTTGGTCGGATTTCGAGCACAGGAGCCTTCCGCAGTCGCTTCCCGCCGGCGCCGATCTGTCTCGCGCAGGACCGCCACGGTATCCACCGAGGTCTTCTCCAGCCAGTCGGACAATTCCCGCGCCAGCTCGAGGCGCTGTTTCAGCTCTTCATAGCGCCAGTCCTCGAGCAGGCCCAGGCGCCGGGCCAGAGGCATCAGGCGGCGATCCGCGTTGTCCTGGCGCAGCAACAACCTGAATTCTGCCCGGCTGGTGAACATGCGATAGGGCTCGTCGATCGGTCGATTCACCAGGTCGTCGATCAATACGCCCGCGTAGGCCTCGTCCCGGCCGAGTTGAAGACCGTCTCCGCCATCAAGGAAATGAACCGCGTTGACCGCCGCCAGGAAACCCTGAACCGCCGCTTCCTCGTATCCACTGGTTCCGTTGATCTGTCCCGCCAGGAAGAGGTTGTCGATACCGCGGAACTGCAGGCGATGATTGATCTGCCAGGCTGGGAAGTAGTCGTACTCGATGGCGTAACCCGGTCGGGTGAAACGGGCGTGCTCGAATCCCGGGACGGCCCTGAGCGCCTCGAGTTGAACGTCCTCGGGCATGGAAGTGGAGAAGCCGTTGATGTACATCTCGCCGCTGTCCAGTCCTTCCGGCTCGATGAACAACTGGTGGCGCTCCTTGTCCGCGAAGCGCACGACCTTGTCCTCGACCGATGGGCAGTAGCGAGGACCGACCGAGTCGATCCGCCCGGAATATAGCGGAGAGCGATCGAGGTTCTCACGGAGGATATCATGAGTCCTCGCCGTGGTGTAGGCAACGTGGCAGCTCTGCTGCGGCAGGCGAATCTTGTCCTCGAAGAATCGAAACGGCCTGGGCGACGGGTCCCCGGCTTGTTCCTCCAGCCGGGAGAAGTCGATCGTGCGACGATCAACCCTGGGAGGGGTGCCCGTCTTGTAGCGCCGGACCTCCACGCCCTCGCGCGCCAGGGCCTCGCTCAGTCCCAATGCCGGAGGTTCGCCGGCACGACCGCTCTGCATCCGGCTCTGGCCGATGTGGATCATTCCGTTGAGGAAAGTCCCGTTGCAAAGGATCACTGCCCGGCAGCGAACAGTGGTTCCATTATCCAGAGCGACGGAGGAGACCCTGCTCCTCTCCACGCGTATGTCCACCACGGTGCCCTGGCGCAGGTCCAGACCCTCCTGGTCGAAAAGCGCCTGGATCATGTACAGCGAGTACCGATGCTTATCGGCCTGGGCTCGAGGCGACCAGACGGCAGGCCCCTTGGAGCGGTTAAGCATGCGGAACTGGATGCCCGTGGCGTCTATCGCCTTGGCCATTTCGCCACCCAATGCGTCCAGCTCGCGCACGAGGTGGCCCTTGCCTAGTCCTCCGATGGCCGGATTACAGGACATCTGACCGATGGTCTCCAGCGACATGGTAAGCAGCAGGCAGCGCGCTCCCATGCGTGCCCCTGCAAACGCGGCTTCAATTCCCGCGTGGCCGCCTCCGACCACCACCAGGTCGTAGTATTCACCCGGAATGTTCCACGTGGAACAAGTCATACAGAAAATCGCCCCACAGCTAAAGGCCACTGGCTGAACGGTTTGTCATCTGAACCATCCTTTAATCCTTCTAATTTCTTCAAACTCTTGCTCTTGGAAACGAATTGCGTTTCAACGGTGCACCAGCGAGTCGATGATGTCAATGTGCGGCGAAGCTGGGACCGAGGCGCATAAACTCCAGCTTATTGATTGACGGTGGCATAACGTTGATTCAACCTGCAACCGTCAGCTTCAAATCTGTGGTAGACCGCGTTTATAGGGGTTCCCGTAAGTTCTGAGCGATTCGACAAAGCTGAGCAGGCCAAATCGCACCATCGATCAAACGCCAAGGACTTTCGAGAATCCCTATAACTCTTCGCACATCCGCACCAGTTTCTTCGGGTCGAGATCTCCTTTCTTCAATCCACCCAATTGATGGACCAACTCGGGGTTAAGGAATGCCACACGCTCTATAGCCTTCACGGCGTAGTCCGGATCATTCGCAACCTCTCGTAGTGCGTCACAGACAGCGATTAATTCGGCCCTCAAGTCATGAGCAGCTACGATGTCGTCTGGAGTGGTGCATAGTTCCTGCACCATCTCCGAAAGATCCGGGTCGCCGATTCTCTTAATCGCCGCCACAAATCGCTTTGCTATATCGCGAAAACCGGCAGTGTATGCATACTGCTTGTCCGGATCGTCGCTGGGCCCGCAATTGCATAGAGCGTCCGCTTCGATTTCATCGGCAAGCTCAAGAGCGAGTGCTACAGGTGTTGTCATCAGTCGGATTTACCTTCCTCTATCTGCTGCCGCTACCAGGCCGAGATCGAATCCCCCCTGGAATTTTCGACATTGCATTTCCTTCTAAGACAACCGCAAGCCCGATCCCGATTCCGAACATCAGGAAGTCAGGCAAATCGATGGTTCGACCTTCCTTGGTCCCTCTGCAATGAACACGCCCGCAGCCTTGTCTATCAGCATCGGGCCTTCATCGTGGATCGTATTCCGGATCGCCTCTTCGATACTATCAAGCTGCTGCTCTGTCGCGTCAACCACGCTTGCCATTGAGCGGACGTAAGCCGATAAAGCGGAGGCATCCGGCACCACGAGGCTGTCTATGTACTTGCGCACGGCAACGTGCTGGAAGTGACGCCTGAGCGCCGTATCTCCGTTCTCGAGCGCAAACGAGGCGGTCGGAACCGAGAACGAGGGAAATGACCTCCGAATGATGTCGTGGAGTTGCCTCATGTGTGGAGCGCCGTTGGTGGCAGCGCAGAGACTGCCACGCGGCTTGAGAACTCGGGCAATCTCCGACAGCGCGCGGTGCAGATCAAGTACATGGTAGAGCATGTGATTTGCGGTGACGCAGTCGAAATGCTCATCCGGATACGGTAGCTTCTGCGCCTCGGCGACCATGAATTCGAACCGGGCGTCGAGCAAATTGTTGCTTGCCTCGGCAATCATTCCGGCGGATGAGTCCGTCAATACCACCCGGCAACCCGTCGGAATGCTGTCCAGATGGCTCCGCCACAGTCCACCCGGACCACAGCCAAGGTCCAGAATCCTCAACCCGTCCCGCAACTCGAGCTGCTGAAACAGCCAGCTCTCCCAGCCCTGCGGATTGGTGCTGTACCTGGCGTGCAGAGTGGTGCGCGCGGCAAGATTCCTGGAATCGACGTACTGGTCTGCTGGCAGGCGCTGGTTCACCGCTGAATCTCCTGTGTCGCCCGTCGTCCTCGGCTTAACCTGCGATCCGGTCCGTTGTTATGCCGGAGTAATCCGTGTTGCGCGTCGGTGGTTTGAAGGGGCCGACTGCAGGTTTGATGTAGCTTCACAGTTCTCTCGAATCGAAAGCCCTTTGCGCTTCCGCACTGTCACTAACGTACGTCCCTGACTTGTATCCACCTCTGGGCCTGCGGTCGAGCGTCCAAACGACGTACTTGACAGATACACTTGCGCTCACGTTCTCAGCAAGCACGATCGACAGATGATCCAGTGCTCCGTCCTTCACGGAGATCACCCTGAAGCCAACGTGCATGTCGCCAACTCTGGCGCCTCGGAAAGCGGCTTCTTCTTGCGCGCGCGTGAGATCCGGTGACCTCAGATCGACGATTTGGCTCGGTGACGCAACCGACTCTGGTTCGGCCCGCGGGGTACTCACCTTCCGCGCACTCGCAGCCAGGCCCTTACCGCCGACCTTGCCCTTCCGCCGAAACAGCCAATCGAACAGCCTCATGTGTTAACCTGTTTCTCTTGCTGCGGTCACCCGGGCCGGCCCATTAAAGACCTATCCGCCCACCTGCGTATCCGATCCCGCAGCTACGACATCGACTTAGTCATACGGCAGGTCCTCGGCGGCTACGCCGACAAAGTCGGGATCCGGATCCCGATCGAATCGAACCGCCGAAATCGATTCCTTTCCGAGTATGAGCGCCTTGCAGACCCTGTGCATGCCATCCATCACTCTTCCACTTTGAGACAGGATGATCGGGTGCCGCAGATCTGTTTCGTTCATCAGCTTCGCGTGGAGCGCAACATTCCGGCAGGTTGGCGGGTTCGCCGGATCGCTGAACCAGAAGGGCTGATCGAGTTCTCGGATCTCGGAAAGCGGCACCTCGATGCGCGTGAAGCCGGAACTAAGCTTTACGAGCCGATCGACGTCCCAGGCTAGCAGGCCTCGCTCAGCGGGACGGAAATGATATTGCTTCCTCATCGCTTCATGCTTTTTGCTGCCCTTAATCACCGGCTCTATTTTCCGATGCAGAAGCGGTTGAAGATCTCGTCCAGGACCTCCTCGATCTCGAATCCACCGTGGATCGCGCCCAAGGCCTCCGCGCATTCACGGAGGTCGGCGGCCAGGAGGCTTCTGTCCAGGTTGGAGGATAGGGCCGAACGCCCACGCTTCAGGGCTTCCTCCGCCACGCCCAGGAGCTGAAAATGCCTGAACTCGCTGATCACCAGCTCCTCCTGTTCCTCGCTGTGCCGCAACAGGATTCTACTGATGGTTTCCTTGAGCCGGCCCAGGCCCTCGCCCGTCTTCGCCGATACGGATAGAATCCTGCTCTCCGAAATCGGCGATTGGCCGGGCAGGGAGAGATCCCTGCTTGTAAGCTCCGTAAAAACCGGAAGGTCACTCATTGTACCTACCAGTAAAACGGGAGCGGCAAGCTGTGGCAACGGCGGCAGGTCGGCGCTTTCCGGCGGGATCAGCAGGATTACCAGGTCCGCGTGCTCCAGGAGTTCCCGCGTGCGCCGGATACCCGCGCGTTCAACCCTGTCCGGCGATTCACGCAGGCCGGCCGTATCCCAGTAGGTCACTCGCAGGCGGTCCAGGGCACAGCACTGCGAGACCGAGTCCCGCGTGGTGCCCGGGGCCTCGTCCACTATGACGCGGTCCTCGCCCAGCAGGGCGTTCATCAGGGTGGATTTTCCGGCATTGGGTTCGCCGGCCAGCACCACCTGCGCGCCCCCGGCCAGGCGGCCCGAACGATAGGTTTCCCGCCAGCGCAGGATGCTGACAAGTATCTCCTCCATGCGCGAGTCGATGGCATTGGGTGGCAGCTCGGGAATCTCTTCACCCGAGAAGTCCAGCTCCGCTTCCAGCAGGGCCAGCAGCTCGAGCGCCCTGGAGCGCAGGAGATCCACCTTGCGGCTGGTGTTGCCGTCCAGCGCCCTGAGCGCCAGCTGGTGACCCCAGTCGCTGGCCGCTTCCACCAGGGCATGAACGGCTTCCGCCTGTGCCAAATCCAGCTTGCCGTTCGTCACGGCGCGGCGTGTGAACTCGCCGGGCTCGGCCGCCGTGGCATGATGCAGCAGGGCCTTCAAGACGCGATCCACGATGTAGGGACTGCCGTGCAGGTGGAACTCGACCAGGTGCTCGCCCGTGTATGAGTTCGGTTCGTGGAAGGCCAGCGCCAGGCCGTGATCGATGGTGCGCCCATCCTGGTCCAGCACCCGTCCCAGGCGGACACGGCCGTGAGGAAAGGTCTTCGATGATGTTCGTGCTGTATTTCCGTCAGCTGAGGGCTTTCCGGGAAGGAAATGAGCGGCGGCGATTTCCATCGCCCGGGGTCCGCTCAGACGGAGTACGGCGATGCCGGACTTGCCCGGCGGCGTGGAGAGCGCAACGATGGTGTCACGGTCTTCGGACAGCATGTCCTTCCGCGACGATCTTGGACCGGTTGCCTAAACCCGGCTTCCCGTGCCGAGCCCGAAGGTGATCCCTCATGCCGGTCCGGGCCTAAGGTGGCATTTGCTTAAGGGGCGCCGCGTGCCACCGGGACAATGTGGCAGCAGCGCCTGCCTGTCCTCACGGATCCGCGGCAGATTGCGAGGTTTCGCGGCAAGCGCTATGCTGCTTTCTTCTTCTTCTTGTTGTTCAGAATCATACCCTTCGAAAAGTGCTGCTGCACGGTCGAGAGCACGTTGAACAGCGTATAGTAAAGCGTCAATCCCGAAGGGAACTGGTTGAATATCATCAGCATCATGACGGGCATGAAGATCAGCATGGGCTTCTGCTTGGGATCCGTCATGGTCATGCTCATCATGAAGTAGTTCGATATCGCGAAGATGATGGGCAGCAATGCCACGCTGGCGCCATAGAACGGAATCGAAAAGGGCAGGGTGAAAACCGCGTCCGGAACGGCGAGGTCCTTGATCCACCAGATGAAGGATGCGCCACGCAGATCGAAGGCCGCGCGGAAGACGAAGTACATGGAGATCAGCAGTGGCATCTGCAGCAGGTTGGGCAGGCAGCCGCCCAGCGGATTGACCTTGTGCTCCCGGTAGAGCTTCATGGTTTCCTGCTGCATTCGTTTCGGATCCTTGCCGAACTTCTTGCGCAGCTCCTCCTGCAGCGGCTTGATCTTCTGCATCTCCTTCATGCTTTGATAGCTGCGATGCGTCAGGGGCCAGACCAGGATCTTCACCAGGAAGCTGAAGACAATGATCACAACCCCGAAGTTGGGGATGACCAGGTGCAGCTTCTTGAAGGTCCAGAGCACGCCGTTGGCGATGGGCCGGATCAGCGGCCACATGAAGCCGAAGAAACCCAGACTGGTCCGGGTCATGATGCTCTTACGCAGGCTGGGATCCATGTCCAGCATGGAGCGCTTGTCCAGCGGGCCGATGTACAGCGCGAAGCGGTCGTCGATGCCGCGGTTGCTTTCCAGCGGCATTTCCAGCTCGAAAGCGTACTGCTTGATGGGCATGGCTGCGCCGGGATCCGGCAGCCACCCTTCGAAGAAAACCTGTTCGGCCTTGACATCGAGGGGCACCAGCGCCACCTCGAAGTACTTGCTGCGGGCGGCTGCCCAGTGCACGTTGCCCTTGCGTCGTTCTTCAGCGCGCTCCTGCTTGCGCCCGAGCTGGAATCCCTCCACTTCGTTGCCCAGATAGGCCAGGGCCTCCGCGTAGAACATGTCCTGGGTGGTGTCCTGCTCCGTGATCTGGAGCCCCGTATCCCAGCGGATGCCGTAGGTGCCGTGGCGCAGCCCCGTGCTCAGGCGATCCAGGAACAGGCCGAAGTCGATGCGATAGCTGTCGCCCGTGAGCTCGTAACTCTTCTCGAGCCGTGAGCCGTCGCCGGCTTCGTGAACGTAGACCAGGCGTCCGCTTTCGCCGCCGCTCAGGTACATTTCACCGCCTTCCACCAGCTCGAAGGGCAGGTTCTCGCTGCTTACCCCGGTCCCGCCCAGATTATAGGCCGGAGCCAGGTTCCCGCTTCCCTGATCGATCAGCAGGATGGTCTCGCCGTAGTACGACTTCAGGCCCTTCAGCTCGAAGCGGACGATGCTGGCGCCGCGGTCGCTGAAGACCGCGATGTAGCGATCGGTCTCCACGCGGGTGAAATGCTCCTCGGGCAGAAGTTCTTCCTGCGCGAGGTCGATGCCTCCCGCCCGGGGCGAGTCCAGACTACCGGCCGGAGTCTCCGGTTCGCCGGATTCACGATCCATGGCGGCGCGCCGATTCTCGATCCGATCCTCGCCTTCAACATCACTGAAAGGATCTCCTTCCACGGCCGGGCGATCCTGTTCCGCGCTGCGGGCCTTTTCCGCGGCAACCTGCTCGCTGTCGGGAAGCCCCACCATTCGGCGGTAGGTATCCGTGCTCATGAACAGGGCGATCAGTCCGATGACGATGAAGGCGATGACGGAACGTTTGTCCATTGGGTCTTCCCGTGTTAATCGAATTCGGATCTCCGGACTCTCGGCGCGCTCAGAACACGTCGATTCACGTGAACCGGTCCGCTAGGGGTGGTCCAGGCCGCCGCGAGAGAAGGGATTGCAGCGCAGCAGGCGCCAAGCGGATTTCCCTAGTGCCCGGAAAAAGCCGTACTTCTGAAAGGCTCCCAGGGCATAGTCCGAGCAACTGGGGTAAAACCTGCAACTGGGCCCGCTAAGCGGTGAGATCAGTACCTGGTACGTTCTGATCGCCAGGTGCGCAGCGGCGCGCGCGGTGCTTCGTGCAAGACCCGGTGATCTCATGCAGATCCTCGAGGAGATCGTTGAAGCTCGGAGCCGGCGCGGCGGTCTTCCTGCCCGTACCGCAAGCGACCGGAGGTCGGGTCGCGGTCCGGGCGCGCGGGGATTTTCGGGGCACCGGCAGGTACAGGACGAGGTCGCAGTTCGGGGGGAAGAGCTCCCTTCGCAGGCGATAGAGCTCTCTCAGGCGCCGTTTCTGACGATTGCGTCGCACGGCGCTGCCGTAGCGTTTCGGCACAATGAAAGCGGCTTGAGGCCGCTCCGATGGGAGATAGTAGCATTGCAGGAATCTGCCGCTGAGCCGCTTCCCGCATTTGAAGAGCTCGCTGATCCGGCGGGCGCTCTTCAGAATGTGCGCGCGAGGAAGTCGTCGATCAACCGTCACTGACGGATAAACGTTTCCGTCCCTTGCGCCGTCGCGAGGCGAGCACCCTGCGTCCGCTGACGGAGGACATTCTGGCACGAAAGCCATGTTTGTTGCGGCGTTTGCGGTTGCTGGGCTGAAAGGTCCGTTTCATATCCCGGGTTCCCTATTTCGAGACCTGGTGCCGGGCGCCCGGATTCCATGCTCCGAAGCCGGCGTGGTCCAGGAGCCGTCGCCCGACGAACTCCCGGCTTGGCAAAGACACAAATTTTACAAAGAGCCATAGAAGAAAGCAACAAACCTGTTCCGTCGCGGCCCGCCCGCGTCTTGACTGATGAGGATTCTTACTCTATAATTCTGTCTCTTCAAGTCTACTGAAGCTGCAGTGCGGGACGGCGGAGAAATGCCAAGGCCGACGAAACATGAAATGAGTGTCCCGGGGCTCTCCGACCGGGAGGCGCAGGTCCTCCGTCACGTGATCCACAGCTACATCCTCACGGCCAACCCGGTGGGCTCGCGTTCCATCAGCAAGCTGGAGGAGGTATCCCTCAGTCCGGCCACGATCCGCAACGCCATGGCGGACCTGGAAGAGAAGGGCCTGCTGACCCATCCTCATACCAGCGCGGGCCGCGAGCCAACCGACAAGGGTTACCGGCTCTACGTGAACTACCTGATGACCCAGGAACGGATCACGCCGGCCGAGCGGCAGCTGATCGATCGCAACGTGGACGAGCTGATGCCCGACGTGGAAGCGATTCTGGGCCGGACCGCCCACCTGCTTTCGCAGATCAGCCGCAACCTGGGAGTGGTGCTCTCGCCGGTCTTCGACCATGGCCGACTGGAGCGGCTGGACCTGGTGCCGCTGGGCCGCAACCGCCTGCTCGTAGTGGTGACGGTGGCTTCCGGACTGGCGAGGACCGTAACCCTGGAGATCGAGCGGACCATCGACCCCGACGAGCTGCCTCACATGACGCGCGTGATACAACAGAGGCTCTGCGGGTTGACCCTGCGCGAGATCCGCGAGACGATCCACGAGCGGCTGGCGGACGTGCGGGACGCCGGGAAATTCGTGGCCCGGCTGTTCATCGATTCGACGGAGCGCCTGTTCACGGTGCCCCGCCAGGAGGGCCTGATCCTGGAAGGGGCGCGCAACATCCTCGACGTACCCGAGTTCAAGGTCGACGGCTACCGCAGCGTGCTGGAAATCCTCGAGGACCGGCAGATGGTGCTGCACCTGCTCAGCCAGCACATCGAGGACGGCTTGAGCATCCACATCGGCAAGGAGATCGAAGAAGCGAAGGTACGGGATTACAGCTTGATCAGCGCCGGTTACCAGGTGGGCTCGCTGCCGGGAATCCTGGGGATCATCGGACCGCGGCGCATGAATTACTCGCGCCTGATAAGCCTGGTGAAGTACACCGCGGACCTGATAAACCGCAAGTTGCGCAGCCGGAATTCGGAAGGAAACTAAACGACGCAGGGCCATGACCGCGAAGAAACGCAGAAGCAAGCAGACGGATCGTGCCGCGAAGCGGCGGACGAACGACGATGCGGAAAAAGACCGGAGGGACGATTTGACGCAAACGGCAGGCGAGCAGAAGATAGATGACGGTGCGCAACCCCCACTGATGGACGAGACAGGCGGAGGCGTAGCGGAAGAACCGGCCCCCGGCGCGGAGTCGTCCACGGCGGAGGCCGTCACCGCCGGGGAAGATCCGGCCGAGCCTGAGCAGACACCGCAGCAGCATCTTCAGCAGGAGCTGGAGCTCTTGAACGACCGCCATCTGCGCGTGCTTGCCGACTACAACAATTTCAAGCGCAGAACCGGCCGGGAGCTGGCCGAAACCCGCCGGCGCGGCATGGAACACTCCGTCCTGCGCCTGCTGCCGGTTCTGGACGATCTCGAGCGGTTGCTGGACCAGGACCATGAAAAGATGGACCTGGAGACCCTGCTGGCGGGAATGCGCCTGCTGGCCGAGAAGTTCCGCGCCGAGTTGGGCACCCTGGGAATCCAGGCCTTCGATTCGGTGGACCGGGACTTCGACCCGGAGCAGCACGAAGCCCTGAGTACCCTGAGCGATCCCGAGAAGGAGGACGGCGTAGTGCTGCAGGAATTCCTCAGGGGCTACCGGCTCGCCGACCGCGTGCTCAGGCACTCCCAGGTTATCGTGAACAAGAAGTAGGCGCAGATGGCCAAGCGCGATTACTACGAAGTACTCGGCGTCGAGAAGGACGCCCAGCCGCCGGATATCAAAAAGGCCTACCGCAAACTGGCCCTCAAGTATCACCCGGACAAGAACAAGGATCCCGGAGCCGAGGACCGCTTCAAGGAAGTCTCCGAAGCGTATTCCGTGCTTTCCGACGAGCAGAAGCGCGTCCAGTACGACCGCTTCGGCCATGCGGCGCCGCAGGGTTTCGGCGGCCCCGGCGCGGACTTCGATCCCTTCGATGTCTTCCGCTCCTTCGCCCAGAGTTTCGGCGGATTCGGGGGCTTCGAGGACCTCTTCAGCGGCGGCGCGCGTCGCCGGCAGGCCGGCCCCCAGCCCGGACGCGACATCCAGATCTCCCTCAAGCTCTCCCTCGAGGAGATCGCCGAGGGGGTGAGCAAGAAGCTGAGGATCAAGGTCCAGCAGCCTTGCCGGGACTGCGAAGGAACGGGAGCCGCGCCGGGCACGTCGAGCGAGACCTGCCAGGTCTGCCGCGGCGCCGGGCGGGTGCGCCAGGTGAGTCGCAGCTTCCTGGGAATGATCGAGAACATCGCCGTCTGCGCCAACTGCGGCGGCGAGGGCAAGGTGATCCGCACCCCCTGCCGGGCCTGCGCCGGCAAGGGCCTGGTCCGCGGGGACACCACCGTGGTGGTCCGCGTGCCGCCGGGCGTGGCCGACGGTAATTACATCCGCCTGCGGGGCCAGGGCAACCACGGCGAGCGCGGAGCGCCCAGGGGCGACGTGATCGTGGTGCTGCACGAAGAGGAGCACGAACACTTCGAGCGCCACGGCAGCGACATCCTCTTCGAGCATGCCGTCTCGATCCCGCTGGCGGTGCTGGGCGGCGAGATCAACGTGCCCGTCCTCTCCGGGACGGCGCGGCTGAAGATCCCCGCCGGCGTACAGAGCGGCTCCCTGCTGCGTATGCGCGGCAAGGGCATCCGCGGCAGGGACGGACGCCAAGGGGACCAGCTGGTGCGGATCCACGTCTACACTCCGGAAAACCCCGGGCAGGAGACGCGGAAACTGTTCGAAAAACTTGCCGGTCAGGACGACGTATCACCAAAAAGCACGCAGAAGGGCTTTTTCCAGAAACTGGTGAATCACATCTTCGGCTGAGTCGGTGGGGATCCACCTGATTAGGGCCTGTTAACAGGCCCTAGTTCTTCGGGCGCGGAACCCGGGAGCGGGGGCGGGCGCCATCGTGCAAGTTCAGGTGTCGTTTGGTAGTTTCGTGAAACAGGTCCTGACCCGCCGTGAGCGCCGCGTCCTGGTGGTGTTACTGGCCGTGCTGTGTCTCGGTTATGCGCGGGTGTGGTTCACGGGCGACGCCGGGGAACTGCCAGGAAACCTTGACAGTCTGGATCGAGCCTTCGCGGAGCGGGCGAGGATCATGCGCCAGGCGGACGCGGGGGATCCCGCCCGGGCCGACCGGGGTGCCGGCGCCTCGCCGGGGAGGACTCCCGCCGGGAGCGAGAGCCCTTGCGACATCAACCGGGCGGCCTTTGAAGATCTGCTGAGCCTGCCGCGCATCGGCCCCACGCGAGCGGCGGCGATTCTCGATTACAGGCGGCGCCGGGGACCCTTCCATAGACTTGAGGATCTGCTGGAAGTGCAGGGGATCGGACCGGCCACGCTGGCCGGTCTCCGCGGACTCGTCAGGGTGGGCGCGCCGCCCGCAGACGGCTCGGTGGCCGACAGCGGCCGGACGGGGCAGCCGGCAAAACCATAGGAGCCTCCATGTCATCGAAGAAGTCGGTCTCGGGCGGCGGATCGATCCTGCTGAAACTGCTCATCCTGGTGCTGGTCGCGATCCTGGCCTATTCGGTGCACTCTCCCAGGCAGCAGTGGAAGAAGCAGGCTGCTGATCTCGCCCTCGCCCGGGAACGCATGGATAACCTGCATAACGCCGCGGGGCAGTTCTTCTTCTTCAACCGGCACTTTCCCGAAACCGTGGACGATTTGCTGTCGGCCCTGGACACCACCCGCGTGGAAGCGCAACCCTACAACTTCGTCTACGAGCGCAAGCAGGTGGAACTGGATCTGGAGGGTAACCGCGATTCCATGCTAGTGGACGCCGACGACACCATGCGTATCCGCCATTTTCAATGGGAGGATCGCGGACTCGAGAACTTCCTCCGCCCGGACTCCACTTTCGGCGAGTATTACCACACGCTGATCTGGGCTGACTTGAAGCCCCTGTACGAAGGCCTGGGAACGGACACCCTGCACCTGGTCTCCGACTCGCCCATCCTGGTGCGGAAACGTGGGCACGGAGATCACGACCGCAACCTGTGGGTCTCGACGGACCGCTTCTTCGAGGCCTTGCCCGATTCCAGTCGTTTTACCGCCGGTCGCAGCGTATTTCAGCCCGTGAAGAACTACAGCTTCACACTACCGCTCGACGAAGTTGCCGAATGCCCCGCCACGGAGCTGCCCTTCGACATTCAGCACGTGGCGAAGTACAAGTACCGCGGCGAGTACCAGTTCACGGTGGACGGCGAAGAGGGCCAGGAACTGACAACCCTGGCCCGGCGCCAGGCCTTCCTCAACGAGGTCAAGAACCGGGCCTCCGACGCCATCGGCGCCGCATTCAGCGTCCTGGCGGATTCGGCCACGGCCGCGGGCGACGAGCAGTACCGGATTCCCGACGACCTTAAGAAGGAAATCGTCGTCAAGGAGACGCTGGTGGAAGCGCGCAAAGTTCGCAGCGGGGAAGTCCTGGTAGCGGAAAACGACGACTTCCGCATCGCCCGGGCCGATTCCATCGCGTATTACAGCACGCGGGAACTCAGCGAGAGCATTCTCTTTCCCGAGTACCGGGCGGGAACGGCGGCCCAGTTCGCGGCCGTCATGGAAGAACCCGACGTGCAGGAACTCCTGGGCCGCGTGCGTCTGACGGCCACCTTCGATTCGGTCGGGCACGACACGGTGGGCGTCGCCGTCTACAGCCCGATCACCGGGGAAGAGCGGTACGCGGAAGGCATCCAGCGACTCTTCGAAGTGGATCCGCCGGAAAACCACGGCAGCATCTACAACGGCAGCCGATCGTGGGATTGACCGAGCTCCCGCTTTCCGTACACGAAGACCGGCTGGTTCAGCACCGGCCCGAGGGAAACCTCGAACTCCCCCTGCCCTACCGGATTCACCCCCGCTTCGTCCAGAATCCCGAGCTGGCCGAACTGCTGGCCGAGCGTCTGAGCGGGCGCTTCAATCCGCCTATCGAAGGCGCGCGCCTGCGCGTCCTCGTGCCGCGCCGCTGGGGCCTGCTGCAGCTCGATCTGCCCTACGCGGGGCTGGACGAAATGCCCAATCCGCAGAGCCAGATCCGCTGGGAGGTGGAGTGTCACGCCCCGGAAAGCGTGCACAACTACCTCTACGATTACCAGGAGCATGGATCGCGGACCAGGGTGCTGGCTGTCAGGCGCAACCTGGTCAGCTTCCTTAAGCGCCTGGCGGAGGCACTGGGTGCCGAGTTGGAAGCCATCGCCCCGCAGGAGGAAGCACTCGGCGAACCGACGGAAGGGATATCGACGCAGGCGGAAGGGCCGACGGCCATCGGTCGAGAGGTTCCGCTGCTGCGACCCGAGCGCGCCGAGGAGTTACAGGAACTGGTTAAGCGGGAAGAATTCCGCGACCGGCCGCGCTACCTGGCCGCCGTGATCTTTTCCGTGCTGGTGCTGGCGGTGGCCCTGGCGGGCGCCGAGTGGATCCGCCGCCTGCAGCGTGCGCCCGCGACCGATTCAGGGCCCGCAGCCGCTCTGGTGGACCAGGAGGAACCGCTGGTGGAACACGCCGGAGGTGAAACCGCCGCCGACTACGATGCCGGTCATGACTCTCCGGCAGTGGAATCGTCAATCGAAGAGATCTCCGATACTCTCACGGTTGACGAAGAGGGAATACCTGATGAACCGGCAATCGAGGAACTCTCCCAGGTCGCGGCCGCTGAGTCCGCAGGTGAGCAGGTCGAACAGATCGGCCTCGATGGAGCACCCGGAGATCGACCGGATGGAGGCACCGGCGAGCTGGGTATCGCCACCCTCCTGCATGAACTCTCCCGCTCGGAGAGTCGCCTGCCAGACTTCATGGTGCTGGACCGTACGGGGCTGCTGGTCCGCGGAGCCGCCCCGGGAGTGCATGTGGGTGACCTGCTGCCGTTCCCCAGCCGAGTGAGCCACGTGGGCCGGGACTGTTACTGGATCCACTTCGATCGCCCGCTGGCGCCGGCGCGCCAGGTACGAGCGGACGGGGAGGCCGCTTCCGCCGATCGGAGCCTGCAGGTGGCCCGCCTGGAGGAGGCCGCGGAGCTGCTGGATGCCGGAGCGATCTCGCTGGTCATCCAGCGCCTGTCGGTCCGGCCCGGTGGAGGACGGGACACGCGCTGGCGCTTTGCCGGCGGAGCTGAGGGAGTCTCCCCCGCGGGCTGGCGCCTGCGCGTCTTCCACGATCCCGCCGATTCCGCCGGCGCGCCCCCCCGGGAAGATTAGAGCGAACAGTGCGGGTTCTCTTCGGCGAATACAAAGGCCGCGTGCTGAAAACGCCCCGCAAAGCCGCCATTCGCCCCACCACGGGCCGGATGCGCGACTGGCTGTGCAATATCCTGCGCGATCGTCTCCCCGGCGCCCGGGTTCTGGACCTCTACGCTGGTTGCGGAACCCTGGGGATTCACGCCCTGAGCATGGGCGCCGCGACCTGCACTTTCGTGGACTCGTCGCCACAGGCCCTGCGCCTGATCCGCCTGAACCTGGAGCTGCTGGGCGCCGGGGACCGAGGAACCATACGCAGGAGCACGGTCGAGCGCTTTCTGAAGCAGTGCGCGGGACAGCTTAAGTACGACCTGCTGTTTGTCGATCCTCCATACGAAAGCACCGACTACCAGAACCTGATGGCGATGCTGGGGGACGCCGAGCTTTCGGCCGAGCGAGGCCTGGTGGCGGTCGAGCATCCGGGAGGAGCCCCTGTGGCATGCCCCGGCGCTGAGCTCTGGCGGCGCAAGGAATTCGGCCGGAGCGTGATTTCCATCTTCCGCCATGAATCATGTCAGCAACACCGATCCTGAGGTCCTGCTCGACAGAATCGGCGACCTGCCCGCGCTGACGCCCATCGTCTCCAGTGTCCTGTCCCTGATCCGCAGCGAGGACAGCCGCGCCGGCCAGATCGGCGAGCTGATCGCCAACGACGCCGTGCTCTCCACCAAGATCCTCAAGGTGGTCAATTCAGCCTTCTACGGCCTGCCCCGCAAAGTGTCCACCATCCAGCACGCGGTTGTGCTCCTGGGCTTCGACACCATCAAGAGCCTGGTGGTCTCCACCAGCGTGATCGAGATGATGCTCCACAGCAGCGCGGCGATCAGCGACCTCAAGCGCCTGTGGGAGCGCTCACTCTTCGCCGCCGTGACCGCCCGGAAGATCGCGCGCCTGCTGGAATACGAGAACCCCGAGGAAGCCTTCATGGCGGGGCTGATGATGGACGTGGGGATGCTGGCGCAGCTCAAGATGAACGGCGAAGCCTACGCCAGGATCATGGCCGACGAGCTGCACCGCGGAACGGACATCGTGGTGGACGAGCTGCAGCAGTTCGAAGTATCACACGAGAAGCTGGGCCGGGCGATGCTGACCAGATGGGGCCTGCCCCTGCAGTTGAGCCTGCCGGTCCTGTATCACCACGACCTGGCGGGCAGCGACGAGCACCCGCCCGAGGTCCGGCGGCTTTGCCAGATCACCCACCTGGCGCGCCTGGCCTCGCGCATCTTCTACGGCGCGAGGATGGGGATCGCCATCAACGACTACAAGAAGCACTGCGCGCGGACCATCGAAATGAGCCCCGACGAGGTGGACGAATTCTTCCACACCATCCGCGAAGAGGTGATGGATGTGTCACGCCAGTACGGCATCGAGGTGAAGCGACTGCGCAGCTACACCGCGATTCTCGACGCCGCCACCGCGGAGCTGACCGAGGTCAACGAGACCTACGAGCAGATGAACCGGGAGCTGCTGCAGGCCAATCGGAAGGCCGAAGCGCTGGCGAAGAAGCTCAAGCAGGCCAACGAGCAGCTCGAGCGCATGGCCAGCGTGGACGAGCTCACCGAGTTGTACAACCGGCGCTTCTTCGACGACTTCATCAAGCGGGAATTCGAGCGCTGCAGCCGCTATGGCCGTCCCATGTCCTGCATCCTGATCGACATCGACCATTTCAAGCAGGTCAACGACAACCACGGACACCTGCAGGGGGATTCCATCCTGCGCGAGGTGGGAGCCCTGCTGGCTTCGTCGACGCGCCGCTCGGATGTGGCCGTGCGCTACGGCGGCGAGGAGTTCGTGATCGTGCTGCCGGAAACCAGCCTGTATTCGGCGCGCATCGCCGCGGAGAAGCTGCGGCGCGCGGTGGACCAGTTCGAGTTCACCCACGAACGAGGCAAGCCCATGCACATCACCATCAGCCTGGGCATCGCCTGTTTCAACGGCGGCCAGACCAAGGAGAGTCCCGAGGACCTGCTGGCCCGCGCGGACGCGAAGCTCTACGAATCGAAGGCCGGCGGCCGCAACCGCATCAGTCACTGAGCCCCACGGCTCGGCGCTCCTCTTCGCCGGGTTCCCAGACGAAACCCTGCTCCTTCATCCAGTCCTCGTCGTAGAACTTGCTCAGATAGCGCTCGCCGCTGTCGGGGAAGACCACCACCATGGTCTGGTCCTCCCGCATGTCCTTGGCGACGCGCAAACCGGCGGCGAGGATGGTGCCCGAGCTTCCCCCCACCAGCATGCCTTCCTCCCGGCAGATCCGCCGCGCCCAGTAGAAGCTCTCGGCGTCGGAGACGTAGTGCATCAGGTCTACGTGATCCATGTGCAGCGTCTCGGGAATGAAGTCCTCGCCGATTCCTTCGACGGCGTAGACCCAGGCTTCGCCCTCCCGGCCGGTGTCGAAGAAGTGTTTGATGATGCTGCCCTCGGGCTCGGCGCCGATGATCCTGATCGCGGGATCCCGCTCCTTGAGGAATCGGCTCACCCCGCTCATGGTTCCGCCCGTGCCCATGCCCATCACGAAAGCGTCAAGGCGGCCGCCGGTGCCCCGCCAGAGTTCCTCGGCGGTGGTCCGGTAGTGGCACTCGGGATTGGCCTGGTTGCAGAACTGGTCCGCCATCACCGCTCCCGGGATTTCCCTGGTGATACGCCGGGCGGTCTCGAGGAAACTCTCCGGATGGTCCGGCGGCACGTCGGTCCGCGTGATAATCACCTCGCCGCCGAAGGCGCGGATCATCTTGGTCCGCTCCCTGGACATCTTGTCGGGGATCACGACGATGCAGCGGTAACCTCGCTGCGCGCAAGCCATGGCCAGGCCCACGCCCATGTTGCCGCTGGAACCTTCCACGACAGTTCCGCCGGGACTCAGTCTCCCGTTGCGCTCCATGTCCTCGAGCAGCGCCTTGGCCGCCCGGTCCTTGATGCTGGCGCCGGGGTTGAAACGCTCGACCTTGGCCAGCATGGTCGGCGGCACGTGGGCCGAAATCCTGTGCAGCCGGATCAGGGGGGTGTCTCCGATGGTGTCGAGAATATTGTCGTGGATCACGATGACTCCTTTCCGATCCTGACCAGACGGCTTCCAGGATAGTAATGCGCCAGAATTTCGCGGAATCCCCGGCCCTCGACGGCCATGCGCGTCGCGCCGAGCTGGCACATGCCCACGCCGTGACCCCAGCCCTTACCGTGTATCACAACAATGTCGCCCGCCCTTTCGAACCAGATCGCCGCGCTGCGCAGGCAGCTCTCCGACAGGGCCAGACGGATGCCCAACTCGCGGCCGATCCGGCGGATTCCCCGGTCGGTGACGATGTCCAGAGCGGTCAGCCTGCCCGAGGCGCCGCGTCCAGCGGGTCGCAGTTCCTCCAGGCTGTCGAAGGCAAAACCAGTCTTGCGTCGTATCGTGCAGGCCAGCTCCCCGCGAGTCGTCTCCACGCGCCAGCGGTATGCGTCCGCGCAGTGGGCCAGGCCGGCAGGCAGCTCCCAGTCCTCGGTGTTGCACCAGGCGTCCTCCGCGGAGTCGATCCAGCGCCGCCAGTCCTCCTCGCCACGCGCTTCGGAAGGCGGGACGGGCGCGGAACGAAGGTCGGATGAAGGGGACAGGTAGGGCAGTATCCGGTCCTCCCAGACGTTTTCGTAGGCTTCGACGATTCCCCCGCAGCACTTCGAGTAGCGGGCGTCGCAGACCTCGCCCTCGTGCGACAGCACTAGGCCCGCTGTATCACGAGCGGCCGTCAGCGAGCTTTCCCGGATCGATCCCGTTCCCCGGAAGCACTGGCAATGATCGTCGGCGCAAAGGTCGAAGGGTTCGCCCGCGTGATGCCGGCCGCGGGTGGCCAGGATGGTGCTGCGAGCGGCCACCGTCTGGGCCATGAGCAGCTCCCGGGGGCTGTCCGCCGTCATCTCGGAGGAGTTCACGCCGGCCAGGTATTGCTCCAGGACCAGTTCGTTCGCCGCTCCCAGCAGGCCGTCGGCGTCGACGAACACGATCAGTGAACCGTTGTAGCACAGCTCGGTCCGGTGCTGCCAGTGAAAGCCGATGCCCACCTCCACCTCCGCCACCGAGACGGTTTCCCCGGGCGGAAGCGCGATGGTCAACGGGCCGGTCGTCGTGTTCCAGACGGGTCCTGATTCTCCCCTCACTTTCACGGCGCCGCCGGAGGGTTCAAGCGTCTCGCGAAAAGGGACGGCGGAGGCGGTAAACCAAAGGTCGCGGGAGTTCTCCCACGACCGCTCCCGGGCTAAGTCGGCCAGGGAATCGAGGATCCGCCGGTGCAGCGAACGGTCCCGCTCGTCGCCCTGCTCGCGCTGCATGTGGCCGGATGACAGCCCGCGCGGCGATGCACCGCCCTCGTGAGCCGCGTAGAGCAGGCATGTGGCAGGAACCCTGCAGCTTCCGTAATCGCCGCCCGGGGCGAAATCCGCGATGCGGGGCGACAGACCGGAGGACTGCAGGCGTTCGGCGACGCGCTCCAGCAGCCGGGAATCAGGGCTCTCGAGCACCTTGACGCCCTCGCGCAGGACGGCCGGAGAACTTCCAAGGAGGGCCACGCGCAGCTCGCCCCGGACCTCGACGCTTCCCAGGGGTCCCGCGATCCGGCTGCCCTCCGGAAGCTCGAAGCGCAGGGATTTTCTGCGATGGATGAATCCGACCCTGACCGTTTGCATAGATTGAATAATAGGATGCGGTGAACTCAGAAACCAGGAAGACGTGCGACGTGGCGAATCCGGCGGATCGAACACGCGATCGGTGTATCACAGCATCCGGTCGGGCCCGCTGAGGAAAAAGAGCGAAAGAGCGGTGACGTTGTTCAGGAAGTGCAGCAGGATTCCCGGCAGCAGGCTGCCGCTCCGGCGGCGGAATTCCCCCAGCATCAGGCCCAGCAGGAAGAGCACGGGGAAATGCCAGGGGTTGAGGTGGAAGAGCGCGAAAAATGCGGCGGGACCCACCAGCAGCCCCCGTTCGCCGAAGCGGCGCCGCCAGAACCAGGGAACCAGGCCGCGGAAGAAGATTTCCTCCATGACGGGCGCCAGTATCGCGGCGGAAGCGACGATCAGCGCCGCTTCGAGGCCGCCCTCGGGAGTGACCGCCCGCAGCAGCGCGCGGCTGATCTCCTCGGGGATCGGGACAACCAGGTCGAAGAGGAGCGTCAGGCCCTGCAACGCCGGAACGAAGAGCAGGCATGCGAGCACGTAGAGGCTCCAGCTTCCGGCGATCTGCGTGCGGAAGGACAGGATCTCGGGGCGCAGGGGATCGGGGACCAGCAGCAGGCAGGGCAGGCCGATCAGCAGTTCGGTGAACAGAATCGCCAGCTTGGCGCCCAGGCCCGCCGAGGCCGACATGGGCAGGATGACGGCCGCCGCCAGGGGCACCAGCAGCGTCGCGAGTGGCGGAGTCGGCTGCTCATTCATCAGTGGATGACGGTCCACCAGCCCCTCCGGAAGATCTCCCAGGCGCAGGCGGCGAATGCGTGCCCCACGTTGAGGGACTCCGCCCGGCCGGCGCCGGGAACGTGGATCCGCCTGTCCACGAACTCTGCGGGGAGCCGGATCCCGTGACTTTCGCTTCCCAGGACGAGGACGTCCCCCGGCAGGAACTCGAAGTCCGCCAGGGTTTCGCCTCCGGCGGCCTCCAGAGCCAGCAGCCTGTGCCCGGACGCCCGCAGCGCCTCGACCTGCGGGCCCTCCACTTCCACCAGCGTGGTCAGGTGGAACAGGGCGCCCATGGAGGCGCGGATCAGGCGGGGCGACCAGGGATCGACCGTTTCCCCGTGGAGCAGGACGCGGTCCATGCCGAACCACAGCGCGCAGCGGAGGATGCCGCCCATGTTGCCGGGATCGGAGATACCGTCCAGCAGCAAGGTGGGCGGTTCCTGGGCGGCCGCAGTTCCGCATAGTTCTTCGAAGGCGCCGAGTTCCTGAAAGCCCGCCAGGGAGGCCACGGCCAGCAGGCCTTCGGGATGGGGCTGCTCCGCGAGGCGGGCCGCTTCGTGTTCGCGCAGGGTCAGGAGGGCGTCGCCCGCTTCCAGCTCATGCAGCAGGTCCTCGCCGAAGCAGCCGGCGGCCTCCTCAGCGCGGTCCTGGACCAGCAGGGCGAGTTCCGGGCGGCGCCCCGAGTTCAGCAGCTCCTCGATACACTTGCGTCCCGGAACGATGAAGCGGCCCTGGTCCCGGCGTTCGCGAGGTCGCCGGAGCTGCTGCAGACTGCTGAATTCCGCTCGGGAGATCCGGCGCATCAGGAGTGGCCCATGCCGTGGACGGCGGAGATCGGCAGCGCGAGAATCAGGCCGTTTCCGGCTTCGCTGAGGGGCCCCACCACCTGCTCGAAGACGGTGACGATCTTCGCTTCCTGCTCCTCGTCCACGGCGGTGAGAATGGTCTTGTTGTGCGGGCGGTTTCCGGTGAGCAGCCCCTTCAGCCCGGCGAAGATGGGGATGTCCTGCGCGAGGATCCGGCCCATGCCCACCGAATCGAGAATCGTCGCTCCCCGCACGTCCACTTCCAGCATCGCCTGGATCAGCTCGTCCAGGTATTCTTCCTTGTTGAGGATGATGATCAGCAGCTTCATGAGGATCGGCGTCAGAGCTCGAGGAAGTCTTTTTCCTGCTCGCAGACGGCGCTGAGCAGCTCTTCGGGCGTGGACAGCCGGAGCACCTGTTCCGCAAGGCCGTGGATGGCGAGCCGGGATATTCGGGCCAGCAGCTTCAGATGTGCGCTGGAGGTATTGGGCGAACCGAGTACCAGGAAGATCAGCGTGGAGGGGCCGTCCTCTGCGCCGAAATCCACTCCCGCCGGGAAGCTGCCCATGGCCACCAGCGATCGCTCCAGCTCCAGGCAATTGGTGTGCGGAACGGCCACCCCGCCGCCAAGTCCCGTGGGGTATTCGCGTTCCCGTTCCATGATCAGTTCGTAGGCGCGCCCGGTGTCCGGGAGATCGCCAGTGCTGCACAGGACCTCGAGCAGTTGCCGGATCGCTTCTTCGCGATTTCCGGCGCTTCCTCCGGCCACGATGTGTTGTTCGGTGAGCAGGTCGGCGAATTTCATCTGGGGCTCCTGTGACGGATGAGGATGGATCCGATCCGGATCTGGCGAAAGTAGGAAAGGGCTTCAGTAGGAGCAACAGATAGCGGGTCCGGATGGAATCCGCATTCCGGGTTCAGGATTTCTTCAAGTCCCATATTGATCCGAAAGAGAGGTTGAAAATGGACGAGCTGCGGCTGGTGATCAGCACCGCCGGGGACGCCGATTCGGCGCGCGAGATCGGCAGGCGACTGGTGGAGGAAGGCCTGGTCGCCTGCGTCAACGTGGTGCCCGGGCTGCTGTCGATCTACGAGTGGAAGGAACGCCTGGAAGAGGAAGCGGAATGCCTGCTGGTCCTCAAGACGCGGGCGGGCCTGCTGGACGAGCTGGAGCGCCGATTCCACGAGCTGCACCCCTACGAACTGCCCGAATTCCTTGTTCTCACGCCGGACGAAGTTTCTTCCGCCTACGCGGAATGGATCCTGCAGCAGACGGGGGCCTGATTCCAGAGCAGAATCCTCTTGCGCAAAAAATTTCAAGTCGCTATATTTCATACCATGAAATTATCAGTACATGAGAAGAAATCCCGGGTCGCCGCCTTCGGCGAGCTGATGGAGCGGGTGGGCATGCTCACGGACCGCAGCAGTTTTCTGCAGCAGCGCTGCAGCGGTCTGGGGCGCATGGAGTGCCATACGCTGCTGCTGCTGGAGGGCTTCCGGCAGCGCAAGGAGGAGATCCGGAGGAGCATCGCCGATTACGCCCTGGATGCGGACCAGGTCGAGCTCTACATTCCGCGCAACCTGCGCGCGGAGTACGAGGAGCGGAAGCTGAGTCCCGAGGTGCTTGGAAGTCTTCCGCGCGATATGTCGATGAAAGCCCTGGCGGCGGAAATCGGCGTGGCCTGCAGCCGGATGACCCGGATCGGGGACACCCTCTCGGACGACGTGGATCCGCTCACCGGGAAGATGCGCGGCAAGGGATTCATCCACCGGGAATCCTCGCCCGACGACCGGCGCGTGATCCTGATCCACGTGACCGAGGAGGGTTCACGCAAGGTCCAGGAGCAGCTGAGCAACAAGGAACGTATCACGCGCCTCATGCTGGAGCGGATTCCCCGGGAGGAACTGGACCGCGTCGAGGAAGGGCTCAGGACCTACCTGGAGGCCATCGAGAGTATCCTGCCCGAGATCGAGAGCGGAGCGGAGGGAACCACCGGCGGGGACGGGGACGCCAACAACGGGAACTGCCGCTGAGGCCCCGCGTCGTGAATTGAATGTGATACTCGAGAAGATAGAAGAAGCAAAGGAGTGGAACGATGGAGATCCTGAAACTGGACACCGGCAACTTCGAAGACAGTGTCGCCCAGGGTCTGACCCTGGTGGATTTCTGGGCGGAATGGTGCGGACCCTGCCGGATGCTGGCGCCCGTCCTGGAGGAGCTGGCCGGTGACGAGGACTTCGGCGCGCGCGTCGGTAAGGTCAATGTGGACGAGAACCAGGCCCTGGCCGCGAAATTCAATATCCGCGGCATTCCCACGATGATCCTGTTCAAGGACGGACAGCCCGTGGACCAGCTCGTCGGTCTGACGGACAAGGCCGGGATCAGCGGGCTGATTAACCGGAACAAGTAGAACACCGGAGACACGACGAATGAAGCGAAGCACGCTGCTCGGACTGCTCATCCTGGCCGCCGCGGTCATGACGTCCTGCGCCCCGGGGGCCAATCCCTCCGTGGTCAAGGTCGAGGAGGTGGCCGGATTCTGGCTGGGGCTCTGGCACGGCCTCATCGCGCTGTTCACCTTCATCGTATCGCTGTTCAACGACAACGTGAGCATCTACGAGGTGGCCAACAACGGGGGCTGGTACAACTTCGGCTACCTGCTGGGGGTCATGGTCTTCTGGGGCGGTGGCGGCGGAGGTGCCTCCTGCGGCAGGAAGTAAGCGGCCTGCAGCGGGAGGTCCATGCCCGCGGCCGGTGCTGTCGCCGCGCCGCGGACTATTACGCGCCGCGCATCCGTGATGTATTACGCCGCCTGAAGGCCGGACGAAGCGAAAATCGGAAGGGCCGTCTCGACCCGCGAGGCGGCCCTCGGCTATTTCAGTATTCCGAGCGAGAACATCATCGCCCGGTCGTCGTAGTTGTTGAAGGTGAAAATGTAGCCGACGCCCAGCACGAGCTGGAAGTCGTAGGTGCGGTAGAGACGCAGCCCGCCCGACAGATTCACGTGGAAGCCGTCCTCGCGCTTGTCGGGCAGCTTGTCCTTGTGATACACCCAGTGAAAACCAAGGCCGCCGCCCACGTAGGGACAGATGTCCGATTTGCTCGCCAGGTAGTGGGAGTAGATAGTGGCCGCCAGGCCCCGGTGGGCGGCCATTTCGAAGCCGGCGGAGAGGTGCTCCGTCTCGAAGCCGCGGCGCAGGGCGAAACTCAAGAACCGGTCCTGCTCGTCGAATCCGGACCGCGGGTAGGAGTAGCCCAGTGATACACCCGCCACCTTGTGCCCGCTGCGCCGCCTGGAGGAAACCGCTTCCCCTTCCATGATCGCGCCCACCTCGCCGATGTCGTCGATGCCCTTGCGGCGTGAAAGACTGAGGGCCACCCGCCGCATCACCATGTCCAGGTCCTCAAGCGAGGCGGCGGTGGTGTTGTCGGCGATCAGGACGCTCTTACCGTGGACGTCCACCAGGTTGTACTGGACCACGATCTTCCCGCCCAGGCGGCTGATCATGCAGATCACCACCAGGTCGAGGTCGTTCAGGCGGCCCACGCGGATGGCGCAGTCCACCTCGGCGCAGGGATCGTCATCGCCCAGGTCCAGCGCGTCACCGCCGAGGACCACGCCCTCGCTGAACTCCTTCTGAAGTTCCACCTTGAGCAGCGATTCCACCGCCAAGGCGGATTCCAGGTCGACGCCGATGGCCTGCAGCGGCAGGATCCCCATCCGATCCGGCGCCCGCTTGAAGGCGAGGCATTCCGAGGCCCCGACCAGCAGGACAGCCGCAAGCAGCAGGAGCTTGAGAAGACGTCCCGGGAAGTGAACCTGGACAAGTCTGGAATCGAGGCTGGATCCGGGTTGGATCGAGCGGTTTCGCGCCGGGAGCGAGTTGATCAGCATGCTGCACCTCTTCGTACAGACCGGAAACAGTCTCGTCGAAAGCCAAGATCGGAAAACCGTGCCACAGAAGACCGTTTCTCGACAACCACGATTCTGGACGGCGTCAATCCAGGCTTGCCCCGTTCTGTAATCGAATCGGCCGCCGGCTCAACGGCAAGGGAAAGGATCCGTTCTTCTTTTCGTTGGAAAGCCGTCGATTCGATGTGATACTGTCATGAGCGTCTTGCGGCCTCATCTGCGCACGAGCTTTGAATATCACAGGCATTGCACCGGTTCCTGCCGAGAATGCAGGGTGTCGAATCACTGGAGGAAAAATGTCGCACCGCAACACGTTTGTGTTCCTGTCGCTGGCGACTGTAATGCTGCTCTCGCCGAATCGCGCCTACGCGGAGGATGGACAGACTGCAGGAGGTGTCCTGCGCCCAGGAATCGGACTCGACCTTGTGGATATCATGCAATGGGAAAGCGCATACGGGGATGGAGGCGCCAATATCTACCTGCCCATGCGCTACAAGGACAGGATGCTCTTCGAGCCGTGCGTGGGACTGTATAACCGCTCGTACGAACAGAAAATCCTCTCGGAAACTCTGCAGATGGATGAACGCAGAGTGACGCTTGGCTTGGCTTGGTTTGGAATCAAGCAGGGGAGGCTGGTGGACTGGCTGTTCGGCTTTCGCATGGAGAAAAGCTGGTTGCGGGAAGAGGTGGTTCAGGGCGAGGTCATCGGCATCCCGGAGGAGAGTACGGGGCATCAGTTCGTCATCGGCCCGGTGATCGCCGCCGAGTTGAATGTTTTCGGCGTATTCAGCATCAGTGGCGAAATCCAGCTTATGCACACCGAATTCTCCAGGTACTCGGGCGACTTCACATCGTCCGAGGAATCGACCAGAGCGACCGTCATGCTGCGGTACTATGTCGGCTGGTAGATGCGCAAGGAATCGGTTTTTCTTGAATCAGATCTGTTTACCATGGAGCTAATGCGAGTTGCCGATGAGGCCCGTCGCGAACGCGAGTCATAAGCGAATCCTGGACTCCCTGCTGCATGATCTGCCCGGGGTGACACAATCTTCCGCTTGAACGATTGTGTTTTCGGTCCCGGCGACAGCTATTGTGTTGTGTGGAGTCTCCTCGGACTGGGCGGCATCGGCGAAGAGGAATGGACGCCCCGGTTCACGTATTGGCGACGCCCGGTGAAACTCGACGACGGGGGCGCGAACCTGCTTGAGTAACGGGAACGGGTTCGCGAAGCTCCCCTGCTTCCTGGCCGTTCTTGACTCATGCCCCGGCGAATCCCTGTCTCGAGGAGGAATTCCAGGGCACGATTCCGCTTCCAGTGCTGAGACTGGAACACGTACACCGGATCGATGCGGGGTAAACCGATGATCCGCCTGTTCTATATCACAGCGTGCCTGTTGTTCGCCTGCGCGTGCACCGAGGTTGTGGAGTCCGATTCCGGTCCGCCGCCCACCCGGGCGGAGGCCATTCCGCAGGACGCCGTGAAGATGACGCCCGGCGACGATCTTTGGCCGCCTGTCGTGCATTCCGATGACTGGGAACCGCCCGTGCCCATGGAAGGGCCGGTCAACACCGCGGGAGCCGAGGACGCCCCGGTGATCACACCGGACGGAGAGACATTCATTTTCTTCTTCACTCCGGACGTGGAAGTTCCGCCCGAGGAGCAGCTGCTCGACGGCGTAACCGGCATCTGGTGGTGCACGATGAGCGATTCGGGCTGGACGGAACCCGAACGCGCGCTGCTGTGCGACGAAGGAGAGCTGGCCCTGGACGGGCCTTTCTGCATCGAGGGCGACATGTTGTGGTTCGTCTCCGCCAGGGCGGGCAATTACCGAGAACTGGACATCTACACCGCCGAGTTGGACGGCGGCGTCTGGGGCGGCTGGAGTAACGCCGGCCACATGCTGAACGTGGAGTACTGGGTGGGCGAACTATACACCACCGCGGACGGCAGTACCATGTATTACGACTCGGACAGGTCCGGCGGAACCGGCGGCAAGGACATCTGGGAAACGGTCAGGGTGGAAGGCGGATGGCAGCAACCGGTGAATCTTGGCCCGGTGATCAACACGGACCTGGACGAGGGCTGGTTGTACGTGAGCGCCGACGGCGGCGAGTTGTGGTACACGAGCTGGAGCCGGTCGGGCTACGCGGGGCCGGCGCTGTTCAGATCCATCAAGTCACCGGAGGGGACCTGGGGCGAGCCCGAGGAGATCGTGTCGAACTTTGCGGGTGATCCCGCCCTGGACGCGGAAGGCAACATCTACTTCACCCACCATTTCTATTCCGCAGACAGTGAAATGATCGAAGCGGACATCTACGTGGCGTACCGGCGTTGAGCATTATTCTCTAGCGGCCAAGAATAATCCTTACGCTGTTTGTGTATTTGTGAAAAGGGTCAGTGCCGAACCGAGCTCAACACACATCAGTCGAAATCGGGTGTTTCGATACAACGGGGAGGGCGGATGATGGATCCCATGGCGAGAACCTTCCGGCCTGGACTGGAACGAAGCAACATGTTCATCGAACTGTTCACGGAAGGAATGGCTGGAGAAGTCTGGCGGAAGAAGCTGCCGGGGATTCCGAATCCTGCGATCTGGTCGATGGGAAATCTTGCCCATCGGCGAGCCGCGATGCTTGAGCTGCTCACGGGGAAGAGGACGTACGACAACGACTGGGTTGAGTTTTTCAAAACGCATCACGAAGCGCCTCACACCGGCTGCTTGTCGCTGATCCGCCGGCTTCTGGGGCAGGAGAAGGTGATCCAGGAGATCGAGAAAAGAAGGTTCGCGAGGGATGGTATATAAGACGTACAGCAGGGAGTCTAAAGAACGGTAACCACCTCTCAGGGCAAGACCAACAGACATCTACGACGGTTTCATAATGTAGCTTGGCAGTATCCGAACGCATTGTGCCGAAGAAGGTCAAGTCGATGGCTATTGAAGTGGGTGAGTCACATATTTAGTTGAAATCGAGTGGCCTCACATTCATACCCAAATG
>CAZMSD010000034.1:0-21789 GCA_964568855.1 uncultured Bacteroidaceae bacterium
TCCGTAAAGCCTATGAAACCAGTGCTCTAGAGAGTTGTTCATGGTCGACTATTTACCTGGATAGGACTCTATCTGGCCTACATCCATCGGAGTCGAATGCTGGAATTCAGCGATGCGGAAGCGCTGCTGCGTTCGGGATTCAACAAGCTTCTTGAGCGCTCGAAGACCTAGTGGACCGATCCATGTGAATCGGTCCACTAGTGACCGGCCGGGATTCCGAGGAATTGGACTATGCCCGAAAGACCGCTCCTTCCACTGGAAGGGCTGTCTTCCGATCTTGAATTCATGCTCCCAGCGAGGCGGGCCATGAGGTTGCTCCATCCAGGCAGTACCCGGCGAACGGGAACTTGCCGCTCTTACTGCAACACGCCGCAGGCTTGCATGTCGGCTTCGCCTGAAACCCACATAACAGGCTCTCAACTTGCCGCGCTGTTGCTGTTGGCCGCCCTCCTGGTTGCAGTGGGCAGGACCTCCGCCGAACAGACCCTGGGCGACTACACGCACCACCGCACGCTGCCCAACGGCGTCGAGGTCTTCGCGGGCGAATCGGGACTGCGCCTGCGCTGGTACCGCGAATGCCTGCTGCGCGTGGATTTCCTTCCCGATTCGCTTGTGACACACGACTCCTCGCTGGTGGTGATCCAGCCCCCGCTGGCGACCGCCGGGATCACGGTTGAGGACCAGGGCTACCGGCTGCGGATCGGCGGGCTGGATCCCGTGCTCTACCTGGTCAAGGAACCGCTGAGATTGCAGGTGGAACTGCCGGGCGGCGAGCTGCTGGCGGAACCGGAAGAGATTGGCTTCGGCTGGGAGGAAGGCCAGCGACGCTCGCGCTTTGTACTGGGCGATGACTGGCGGCTCTACGGTACCGGTGAGCGGGGCATCGGTCCCGAGCTGCGCGGCTGGGCCTTCGAGTGCCGTAACACGCAGGTCTTCGGCTACGACGGCCCGCTGGAAACCATGAACATCAACGTTCCTCTGGTGCTGAGTACCGGCGGCGCGGCCCTCTACTTCGAAAACACCCGGCCCGGACATTTCGACCTGGGCTCCACCGATGCCGACCGGATGATCTACACCGTGCCGGAGGGCGAGCTCTCGGTCTACGTGATCACGGGCGATGGTTTGCCGGTGCAGCTTGAGGCTTACGCCTGGCTCAGCGGCCGTCCGCCCATGCCGCCACGCTGGGCGCTGGGCTACCTGCAGTCCAAGTACGGGTACCGCAACGAGGACGAGGCCCGGGCGGCGGTTGAGGGTTTCCGGCAGCGCGGCTGGCCGCTGGACGCGCTGATTCTGGACCTCTACTGGTTCGAGCACATGGGCGACCTGGCCTGGAATCACTCAGCCTGGCCGGATCCCTCCGGCATGATGGAGGACTTCCTGGAGCAGGGCGTGCGCACGGTCCTGATCACCGAGCCCTACGTGACACAGTTCTCCCAGCTCTACGACGTGCTGGTGGGATCCATGCCCTCCTACCTGGGACACGACGAGCAAGGCGATCCCTGGATCCTGCCCGACTGGTGGTCCTGCGCCTGCGATGCGGTGCTCTTCGATATGAGCCACCCCGAGGCGGCCGCCTGGTGGTGGGAGCGGCACGTCCCGCTCTTCGATTCGCCCCTGGCCGGGCTCTGGACCGACCTGGGCGAGCCGGAACGTCATCCGGAGGGCATGCTGCATCACCTGGGCGCCGCCGACAAGGTGCACAACGTCTACAACCTGCTCTGGAGCGCGGCCCTGGCGGAGGGCTTCCGGCAGGCCCGGCCGAACGAACGTCTCTTCATGCTCTCGCGCAGCGGCTACGCCGGCAGCCAGCGTCACGGGGTCTTCACCTGGTCCGGCGACGTATCACGGACCTGGGGCGGGCTGGCGGTGCAGGTGCCGATCATGCTGGGTGCCGGTCTTTCGGGCCTGCCCTATCACGGCTCCGACCTGGGCGGCTTCTGGGGCGGCCCCACGTCGCCCGAGCTCTACGTGCGCTGGTTCCAGCAGGGGGCCCTGGCCCCGGCCATGCGCGCCCACGGGCTGGACGACCAGGCCACCGAACCCTGGGGTTTCGGCGAGACGGCGGAGCAGATCTGCGGGGAGATGCTGAAACTGCGGAATCGCCTGCTGCCGCACCTCTACAGCCTCGCGCGCGAGGCGCACGAGTGCGGCCTGCCCCCCGCGCGGCCGCTGTTCTTCGCCGATCCGGAGGACCAGGCGCTCTACGACGAGAACGACGCCTGGCTGCTGGGCGAGGACCTGCTGGTGGCTCCGGTGCTGTGGGAGGGCGAAACCCAGCGCGCCATCCGCCTGCCCCAGGGCGCCTGGATCGATTACTGGACGGGCGAGCGTCACGCCGGCGGGCAGCAGGCCGACTTGGCGGCTCCGCTGGAGCGCCTGCCGCTGCTGGTCCGCGAGGGCGCCATCCTGCCCACGCAGCCTGCGATGGAGTACGCCGGCCAGTTCCCGCCGGACACGCTGATCCTCGACCTGTATCACTCGCCGGACCGGTCGGCGGGCTACGACCTGTACGAGGACGACGGCCTGAGCCTGGACTACCTGGCGGACCAGTACGCCCGGACGGAGCTGTCGCTGAACTGGCAGGCGGATGACGACAGCACCGGCAGCCTGGTGCTGCAGGCCGCGTCGCCCGTGGGGAGTTACACGGGCATGCCCGACGAGCGCGTTCTGCGGCTGCGGGTCAACCGCGTATTCCAGGCGCCTGAGGAGGTGCTGGTCAACGGGATTCCGGCGCTCGAGCTCGCGGACCTGGACGCCTTGTATCACGCAGAAATGGCCTGGGTGCACGAGCCGGGGGCGGCGCGCCTCTGGGTGCAGCACGCAGCGCCGGCGAGCACTCCCCGCCAGGTGGAGATCTCGGGACTGCCCGCGGACACTGGCGTGGCCGGGAGACTGGAGCAGCCGCGGCAGCTACGAATCGTCGGCATCCGGCCCAATCCGAGCAACGGCCTGGCGCGCATTCAATATTTCCTGAGGCGCCCGCAGCACTTGAGCATCGAGCTATACAACCTGCTGGGCCGGCGAGTAAGGACCTTGAAAGAGGGATCCCAGCCCGCCGGCGAGCATATCCTGGCGCTGCACACTGGCGCTCTGGCCAGCGGGATCTATCTTGTCCATATCACTGGCGATGAAAGCTCCTGCACAGCGAAGCTGGCGGTGATCCGCTGACACCGATATATCTCGACGCCGGCAAAGCGCAATAGCGGATAGGACTCTACTGCAGCCTGGAATACGGCTTCGACAGCCGGATCGCGCCTGGAGAATCAACCCGCCGGTGTGGCGATTGAGGGCGGGTGCTCGTGGGATCGGTTATCACAATTCCGGGTCCGAGGAGACAGATGTGAATCCGGACCTTCGATCGGCGTCAAGGACTTGGGCGTTTCCTGAGCCAGAGTTCGTGGTGATCGGAACCCGCCCGAATCATCCGCGTGTCGCATTTCGGGCAGCGCTCCTCCTGGCAGGGCTTTCCTGGTACATGCTTCATGCTGTACTCGCACTTCGGACAGAAGCAGAAGCCCTCCGGTCCCAGACCCAGGTCTACACGGTTGCGTTCATCGCCATACATCATCCTGCCTTTCAGTGAACCTCCTTTGTGGAACAAACCGAGCAGCCGTCACCGGGATTGTCCCAGTTCCTCATCTACGTGTGGATCCGGCTGTGTAATACACGTTTCCCTTGTACTTGATTCTGTGCACCACGCCGTCGATCTCCATACCCTGGACGATATCGTTCAGCATATCAGGTGATCGCAAATGAAGCACTTCCATCAACTGATCCTGGCGCATGGGATGTCCGCGGACGATCCTGCGCACTGCGTCGATTGGATCGCTGATTCCTTCTGTGTCGAAACCGCCCGGTTCCGGCAGCTCTAGATGATACACGTCCTCAAGAATGCTTTCAGCAAGCATCAGTCTTGTGGGATCAGGAGCTTCGACCCAGTCCTCCGCAGGTGGTCGATGGGGGACGCTCAGGTACAGGCGATCCGGCTTGATTCGATCCATTGCCTCCCGGAGAGCGTGAAGTGCATCTTCATTGTCATTCAGACCCCGGACAAGCATTGTTTCAACCCAAAGACGGCCGTTGTAGGTTCGCTGGAAGCTCTCGATTCCTTCGATGATCTCACGGATTCGAAGAGATCCATGGGGACGATTTACCTTCCGGTACGTAGCCTCATCAGCCGCGTCAAGCGAAGGTAATACTACATCGGCATGACCAATTGCATCTCGAACAGCTTTGCATGGAAACAGACTGGAATTGGTCAGGACTGCGATCGGGATGTCGGTCATCTTCTTTACATGCTTGATCAGATAACCGAGACTCCTGCAAAGTGCCGGTTCGCCCTCTCCGGCAAATGTCACGTGGTCAATCGCGTTCCGATGGCATTTCAGTGCCCGGCTGAGTTCCTCGAGAATCTCAGGCACGGAAAGAAATCACGCCTCGTGGTCATCAGGTGTGGGGTTCGACCGAGCTGACAATAGACACAGCTCTGATTACAGATCTTGAAGGGAAAGAGATTTACGCCAAGCGAACGTCCCAACCGGCGCGACGGGACCGGTCCGTATACGAATTGGTAGTCCATGCAATGATCTTCCTGTTCAACAGCGCCGCATTCTGCGCCGCTGCCAGGGCGCGTCGGGGGCCATCAGCCACCGAAGACCAGGTCCGGGAAACCGCCTGAGCTCGAATAGCACAACCGCAGTATCCCGATCCTCCTTTTCGATCCAGGTTCCCTACGTCACCATCCCGTTGCCAGCAGCAGCGCCCCCACGATCACGCCTACGACGAGGTTGATCGACTTGACGACCAGAAAATCGCGGCAGGAATGCGCGAGGAGCGGCAGCGTGCCGTGCCCGTCCTGGACGATTGAGCTGGCCGTCAGTACGCTCAATGGAATAGTTCCCTGATCGTACAGCATCACGAAAAAAAGATGTGGTCCCGACTCCGGAACGATTCCGAGCACACTCGCCAGGGCCAACATCATCCAGCTGTTATCCTGAAAGAATGACTCCACCTGAACGTAGTTGTCGAGGAGCCTGGTTGCTGTCAAAGCCGCAAGGATCCAGGCGAAAACGCGCGGCATGTGCTGTACGAGGACATGTTTCCACAGGTGTTCCACCAGGAAGTGATCGGGAACGGTCATGATGACGAACACACCGATCAGACCGGCGAGCAGCAGGACCACACGGATCCAGTTCCACGACTCCGGACCGATCTGGCCGTAGATCAGGGCAACTATGAACAGTGCGAAACCGAAGAACAACAGGCCGCGGAGGCTCAACGGCTGCCGGAAGTGCTACAGTATTTGGATCCGCTCGAAGCAACGGCATTCTCCAGGCTGATGAAGTTCAAACTCATGACGTTCTCCGAACAATCCCGGCTGGCGAAACACGAAATCCGTAGCAATCCCGGCCAGGATCCCCACGGCGGCAAGCCCGAGCATCAGCAGGGCGGCTTGGGCGGGAAACAGCGCCAACATGACGAAGGCCTCATCGCCGCTTGATGCAATCATGCATGTCACGATGGCTCCCAGGGAGAGTTCTCGGTGGACATGGAGAGACACAGCTAGGAAAGCCCCAAGGCAGCCTGGCGTCAGGCCGAGGAGTGCAGCAACCAGGAATTGGCTCCAGTTCGATCTGGTATGTCGCACCAGCCAGGATCCCTTCGTGAGCACGTTGATGTATTCCACAAGAATCATCATTACGGCCACGAATGACGTTATCACAGTTGCGTTATACAGACTTTCCCGCGGCATTATTCGATCTTATGAAGCCATAGCGCTTGAATGTTTAGCCTTCAGCTACTTCTTACTAGAATCCGGTCTATCAGCGAGACCCTGGACCGCATCCCCCGTGCCTGTGCCGTCCGTGCTGGGGATCTTGGCCGTGCCCGTGACCGGCACAGGCCTGGTCGGCCGTCAAGGGCTTGAGTCGACCTTGGCGCGCTTCGTCCAGGATCTCCCTGACCGTTGCCCTGTCGGATACGTAGACGTCGATTCCCGCCCGGTTGAGCGAGGCGAAGGCCCGGCGTCCCAATCCGGGGCAGACCACTCCGTCCACGTTATGCATCTCGATATGCTCGACCGGGTCACAGCTTCCATGACGATGGCGATGGCCCCGGTTGAGGATCGATTCCACCTCGTCCTGTTCTGTGTCAGCGATCGTGTAATAGGGGGCACTGCCGAAATGCCCGTAGGCGGCGGCGTCCAGGCCGCGATTATCAGCGGTCGGAATGCAGATCTTCATCGCTGGCTCCTTTCTCGATAAACAGCGCCTTCGACTCGAGGAGAACTTCGAGCACCTTGGCCCTTCCGCTCTTCAACAGCCGTTGGATGGTTCCCCGGGAGAGATCCATCCGCTTCCCCGCCTGATCCTGGTCGAATCCGTCCAGGTCGCAGAGCCGCATGGCCTCCAGCTCGCCCAGCTCAAGGCGGACGGTTTCCAGTCCGGCCATGGGAATGCTGCGCGGTTTGAACACCCGGTCGCCGTTGAACCTCCGGCAGTATCGTCGCTTTCTCGGTCGAGGCATGGCTTTACTCTATTATGTGCATATGCACATTACAATTCCGGTACCGGTTTGTCAAGACGGATTCCCGTGTTTTCAATCATCGTGGAGGGCATTCCTTTGATCCGCCCAGCCACGGTCGGCTCCCGGCAACTTCGGGGAGCAGAGCCTCCGATCAACCATGAGGACATTCGATGGAAGAATCCTCCATTTCGGGTGTGATACGCAGCACCGTGATCCGGAAATGGGAAAATGCGATCTTACCCGGGCAGTATCCTGTCTACTGAGGTTCACATGTCAACGGCCGAGACGTTCGAAGAGTTGCGATTCCGTCCCATTGGCGTGATCCACAGCGAGCACCGGGAAGCGCAGAAAACGCCCGTGCAGCCGGTCTACGCCGCCGGTTGCCGCGGCAGGGTCATCCTGGAACCCGAGTACGAAGAGGGCCTGAGCGAATTGGAGGACTTCTCGCATATCTTCCTGCTCTACCTGTTCCACCGGTCGGGGCCCGCCCGGCTGATCGTCAAGCCATTTCTCGAGGACCGCGAACACGGCGTTTTCGCCACCCGCGCCCCTTGTCGGCCCAATCCCATTGGTCTCAGCGTGGTCCGCCTGCTCGAGTGCGAGGGACGGGTGCTGCACGTGGAGGACCTGGACGTACTCGATGGGACGCCGCTGCTGGACATCAAGCCCTACGTGACGCGCTTCGATACGCGGGAAGCCGAGCGCTGCGGCTGGCAGGACGGCATCGACGAACAGACCGCGCGCCTGCGGGGACGTCGATCCTTCGGCACAGATCCAGGACCCGGCGACGGGGATTCTTCCGCGCCCGATACGGATCCCTGAGCGGATCGCGTTTCTTCTTCCGCGACTCTCGCGGAGTCCCTGCTATTCGGAGAAGCGAATTACCGTGTGTCACACGGAACCTGTGACCCGTATCACCGCAACCACGCCGGCGCATGTTATACTGCTGTCGGATCTGTCCACTCCTTGCGCCCGCCGATAGATCGGACGACACCACGCTGATGCGGACCATGCAGATTCCCAAGTTTTTCGACCGCGTGTCCGGCTCCTGATCCTCCTTTTCCAAAGCCCCGATTCCGAGGCTCAGCCCTTCCCCTCTCCTGAATGATGTTCGGCTCCCCCACCGTTCCCGAGCAAGGCATCAATCCAGACAACGGAGGAATATCATGTCACACAGAAAACGTCGGAACATTCCTTACCTCCGCACACGGGCCTGTATACTCTTGCTTGTATTTCAATGCTGGTCCGCGGCGGAGGCGGTGGAAGTCCTGGACAACTTTCAGCAGGGCTTCAAGACCACGGGAGCCAGGATCCTGGTGGCACCGACGATCGCCGAACCGAACGGGATTTACGAGGTACCGGTGCGCTACAACATGGGCCTTCCGGGACCGAATCAGTTCATCGTATTGACCCTGGAGGGACCCGGAGAGGAAATCCATTTCGAAGAGTACATCGATGCCTACACCTACTTCGGCGAGGAGGAAGTGACGGTGGTGGTGTCCAACAACGCCGTCACGGGCGATGAACTGTCCTGGAATCTCGAGGTGTACAACGGCAATCCCTACGTGCCCGAATCCGTGGAGCTCTGCGAGAACTGTACCACGGTGGCGGATCCCATCGATTTCTACAGCGGCTTCCTGGATTTGGCCTATCCTTACGGTGGAAATACGCCGGGAGTCAATTGCACTTCGCCCAATGTCGGGGCCTGCGAAATCACTCCCATTGACGGTTTTATGTCCTGGTTACTCAGTTGGATTCCGGGAGCGGGAGGCGATAACGTTTCCTGGTGTACCGTTCTCAATCCGAACGGGGCATGGGATCCCGTGAAACAAACCCTCGCGGGAATCTTCCGTGCATGGAAGCTGTACAAGGGCTTCGAGCTGGGTAACGGGAAACACGGACACAAAACCGTTGCGGGCGCTGGAGCTTGCGAGAAGCTGGTGGTTACCAGCGGGCTGAATATTCCATCCCTCCAGGATTTGACTATAGGCGCTCTGCAGCAAGGCGTAGGATACACCATCCAAGCCCAGCAGCAGGTAAGCCTGCATCCACCCGGCTGGGAAAGCCAGGGTAACATGGAAGCCCTGGGAGACATGGAGATCACACAGGATCTGCTTGATCTGGGATACGTGCAGATCACCACAGGGGGATCGAACTACGCAGTGATTCCACCGGGCTCCAATTATGCCGTCAACTACGGCACGTTCTCCGAGGAGGACAGCACCTACGCCGACGATCCCGACGACGAGTTGCGAAAACGTATCGATTGGGATTTCGATGTGGTTTACGACGCCGTAGCGAACACAATTACCATCTCGGGCGGAGTCGAGGGGGACGTCGTGTACTCACTCTGGCAAGTCTGTGAGGCGAGTGTCGGTGGCGGCGGCTCCGGGAGTGTCTCTTTCTCAGCCGCCGGCGACGTGTTGGATGCATGGTTCCACCTTGAAAGCGATGGGGTTTTCCAGTGCGGGGATCACCCCTGCTGGCACGGCCAGGTGGAGTGTCACATGGGAATATTACTTGAGATCAGCTATCCCACGGAATGCACCGTGAAGATCGAGTTCACTCTCCAGGTGGCCGCCGGGGCTCACGCTGAATTCTACCCCATCGGGCAGGCCTTTTGCTGTCCAAAGTACGAGTATCCCCTGCTCACAATAGTGGAAGACATCTGCGACGACACGGAGGTGCAATCCTGGATGAACGAGTACTTCCCGGAACTCGTTGCCCAGTACGACGGGAACTACACGGAAGCGACGACCATGATGCTGCGCTGGTACTGATGGATCCGAACCGGTGAAAGAGGAGATTGAACGATGAAAAATACACTAAGTGTAATACGAACGCTGTCTCGGGCGGCACTCGCGGGCTGTGCCGGATGCCTGCTGACCTTCCTGATTCACGCGCCGGCAGCCGCCTACGAAGTCGTTCCGGGACACGAATACCGCATCGACCTGGAAGTGGTCAACTTCCACGGCAGCGTGATCGGCATGGGGGAGGTGATCTTCGAAGCGGTGGAAATACCGCCCTTCGTCACGGATTTTCACCCCATCGTGGGTGACGTGTTACCTGGCGAAACGGGCGTCCTTGGCATCGAATTCCGCATCCTGCCCGGGTCATGGGGCCAGGCGGACACCCTGCGCGTAGCCATGTCGGCGAATACCGGATCGTTCTCCCTGCAACCGCCCGGCTGGGAGCCGGCCTTCTTCCTGCAGGTGGTCGGCGAATGCCAGGTGAACTGCGCTGGAGATCCCGAGGGAGAGCCCTTGCTGCACGGGGAGGACGAGACCAACGGAGGCTGCTATTCCGAACCGCCCGTGTTCACCTTCATCGATTGCGGGCAGACCTACTGCGGAAGCGCCTTCACCTGGAGCGAGGGCGTCCAGGAATACCGTGACACGGACTGGTACTATCATTCGCCCTTCGAGAACAGTCGTTTCACCTGGGAGGTGGAGGCGGAATTCCCGCTCACGGCGATGGTCATGGACGGCAGCTACAGTTGTCCCGCGTACGCTCTACTGGCGGTCGTGGACGCCGACAGCTGCCAGCCTGCATTGATTCAAACGGATTGCCTGCCTGAGGGCGAATACTACTTCTACGCGAGTCCGCGGGATTCCTCCGGCCTGCCTGAGGAAAGGAACTACACCGCGACCTTGAGCTGCGAGCCCTGCGACTGGATCGATCCCTGCGAGCTGGCGGAAGTCATCGCCTGTAACACGGTTCTATATGACGACAACGGCTCTGGAACGCGGAGCTGGGCCGGCTATCCGCATTGCGCCGGCGACTTTCAGACCGGCCCGGAGAAAGTCTACACCCTGGTGATCCCGCTGGGCGGCACGCGCCTGGTCGCCGGGCTCTCGGGTCTCGACGAGGACCTGGATATCTTTCTGCAGCAGGGCTGCGATTACGGCAGCTGCATCGCGGCGGCGGAGGACACGCTGGACCTGGTCCTCGACCAGGGGCAATACAGCCTGGTGGTCGACGGCTACCTGGGAGCGGAGTCATCCTACACGCTGGCCGTGAACTGCTTCTTCCCGCAGCCCCCGGCGCCACTTCTGAGCATCCGGCGACTGAACGACCTGGATGTGGAACTCGGCTGGTCGGCCGAGGCGCCCGGAGACAGCTTCCGCGTGTACCGCTCGACAGAGGCTTTCTTCGATCCCCAACCGGGAGACCTGGTTGCGGTGACCGCCGATAGCACCTGGGTCGACGCCGGAGCGCTGCAGGGATACGCGGCCGTGTATTACCGGATCCGCGCATTCAGGACGGATCCTCCGCTGGAAAGCGGTGATGTGGTGAACCTGCGAAAGCGCGGCGCGGAAGCGATCGGGCGCTGACCGGCCCCGGTTCGCGTTCAGGTACCGGCCGGATCGACGATGTTCCGCGCTTGAGTGCAAGCACCCCCGACGGTCTGATCCACCGGGGGTGCTTGGTCGTGCGGCTGTGGTCCCGGAATCCGCTACACCGGAACGTAATAGCCTATTTCATCAGCAGAAGTTTCTGCGTCTCGATTCGGCCGCCGCTGCGCAGGGTGCAGAAGTAGGTGCCGCTGCAGAGCCGGGAGGCGTCGAATTGCACGCTGTGCTCGCCCGCGCTCACCAGGCCGTTCACCAGGGTATGCAACTCGCGACCCGCCAGGTCATAGACCTTGAGCACGGCGTAATCGGTTTCCGGCAGCGAGTAGGCGATGGTCGTTACCGGGTTGAAGGGATTGGGGTAGGCGCCCCGCAGGCTGAAATCGCCCAGGGTCTCCCGGGCTCCGGCGGTCTCGCCGTACTCCGCGGAGATGCACAGGGGCGCGCAGGGACTGAGATCCGTCAGCTCGAGCCAATCATCGGCGCCCGCCTGGTAGGCGCGGAACCGGATTCCGTCGATGCCGCAGATCGCCGTGACGTTCAGGCAGAGCTCTTCCGGCGGAACGGGTCCGAGGTTAATCACCACCCCGTCCGTGCAGCAGGGCCACCAGTTCCAGAGAATGGCTCCCTCGCCGGCGGCGGGATTGAAGATGTAGAGATCGCCCGGGTCGTCCAGGACCAGCAGCTCTGCGCCGGGCATGCCCGTGAGACACATCTCCAGCAGGCCGCCCGAACCGTCGTCCAGGTCGTCGATAAAGACCGACAGCGCGTAGTCGCCGTTGTGATCCAGCGAGAACAGCACGATCAGTTCATTGCTCAGCTGGAAATCGGGGTTGGACGAGGAAGCGGTCCCTGGATCGTAGCCGTAGTGCTCCACCGCCGTGTCGGGAGTGGGAATCGGGTAGGGATCCACCGGTACTTCAACGGGGTTCCCGTTGGTCACGGTGAAGGACCAATCGGCGCGAGCGAAGGGAGCGAAAAACAGGAACAGGCCGACCAGGGCCGCCGTTCGGATGAGTTCGCAGGATGTGATACAAGGATTCGATCGCTGGTTCATTGCAGTTCCTTTCGTTTATGTCTCACATGCACATTGGTACGGTTCATCCCGGCCATGAGGCCGCGCCCTCGGCCTCTTCGAGTCCGCGACAGCGGAGAGGGATCCGGAGCGCCGGCCCGCCGTCCGGTACGGCCGCTCGCCGGAACCTGGCGGACCCGCGCGCCCATCAACGGCGCGGAGGAACCCGGGCTTCGGCAAGTGCAGTTTCAGGCGAAATCCCGAGCAGCACCTGGCCATAGCTTGGTCTCAGGCCTGGCGGCAAGCTTTATGCCAGATGTAACGATGTGTTAATGCAGGAATTAGAAATAGAGGGGATGAACCAAGGTTCGTCAAATCAGGCTGATTAGTGGATATGAACCATAACGCCCGCCCCGAAGGTCACCGGAGTTCCGGTCGAAACGGATCCTGGTACCGGCGGGATACGGCGAAGCCCGGGATAGCGGTTTCAGGACTAGGGCCTATTGTATCACGAGGTCGCGTGCGGCGCAAGTGGACCGATTCATGTGAATCGGTTCACTAAAAGAACCAGAAGTACTTCATTTTGCGTGTTCCATCGGGGTAGGTTTCGGCGCCGATCAGGCCCCCGAGGATCGCCCAGTAGCTTCCCGCTTCCTCTTCCGCTTCGTAGTAGTAGAGGGGATTGAGTTCGAAGACGGACGAGGTGGGCGTGTTTCTCTTCCTGATCAGTCGCCAGAGGAAGCGGAATTCCCTGGTCTCGGGACCTTGCTGTTCGTAGGAAATCGCCTTCCACAGGAATTCCAGCCTCCTGAAGATCGATCGTTCGGGAGCATCGAAGGGAAGAGGCCAGAGGACCGTCCAGTTCAGGGTGTCCGCCGACAGGTTGCTCTCGTAGCGGTACAAGGGACAGAGAAAGTGCCTGCGCGCCTTCGAATCGCGCGCATAGCGGAACAGGTTCATTCCCAGGAATTCAACCACCTCGAGCCGGACCGCGGTGTTATCGCTGTCTCGCTCGTAGGAGTGCAGGAACAAACTGCTGTTGAAGACCCTCTTCGGCGAGCGGCCCCAGCTCCAGAGGGGGAAGATCCAGTTCGTGACACTGTCCTTGCGCCTGCTGCGGTTGTACAGCAGGATGTTGAGCAGCGAGCGATCCTCCAGTGTATCACGTCCGAAACGGAAGAAGGGCCAGACCATCGATTTCTCGTGGTACGACCCGCTCCGATAGCGACCGAAAAAGGGCCACAGGTGACGGAATTCGCCTCGCGGCCACTTGCTGTGCAGGTAGTAGGGCGGCAGCAGGGCCAGCGACGCCGCGATGTGGCTTTCCGTTGAATCCCGGTAGCTGAAATGGAAGGGGATCGACCAGGAGCGTGTCCAATCCCTGTGAATCTGCCTGCTGAACAGGGGATAGAGCAGATCCTGCCTGGCGACCCCGGCCAGCGAATCCCGGGTGTCGACGTACACGGGTCCCAGAAAGAACTTCCTGCGAAATCCCGGACTTCTCTCATGAACACCGTAGAAGGGCAGCCAATGCTTCGCACGGAAAGAATCCGACTCGTGGGAGAAGTAGCACGGAAGCGCGACCGTGGTGGTGGAACCGGGCTTCCGGGAATGCCAGTACAGTGGTAGGATCCGCAGTGTCCGGCTGTCCGGCGATCGTCCGTGGTGGAACAGGGGCCAGAACACGTCGAGGGAGCGTTTCTGCGACAGGCTGTCCCTGAAGACCGAGTACAGCGGGAAGAGCAGGAACTGCCGCGAAATGAAATCGCCGTTGCGGTAGACGCCGTAGAAGGGGAAGTAATACGTCCAGGAGCTTCGCTTGAGACTGTCGTCCCCGCTGAAGTAGAAGGGGAAAATGGTCCGGAAGCCGAAGCTCTCGTGCCTGAAGCGGCAATAGAAGGGAAGCGCGGCCTTGATCCCGAGACTCTCGCCCCTGAAGTCGTAATACAGCGGCAGGAAGGTGTGAAACGAGGTCTTCGCGGTGGTCCATGAAGAGTAGACCGGCGTGATGAAGCGCAGCCGGGCTCGCGGACTCCTGTAGTCGAAGTACAGGGGCAAAACCGCATCGGTCCTGTATTCGGGGCCTTTCCTCATGTACCACAAAGGCAGAATGCCCCGGGCCTGGTATCCGGGCCCGTTCCTCCAGTAGTAGGGAAAGACCAGCCCGCCTGAGTTCTCGACGCCTCTCATGTACCAGTAGAGCGGCCAGACCCGGTAAGACAGGTACTCCCGCGTCCGATGGAAGTTGGCGATCGGCCAGAATGCGTGGATGTTCGTCTCCCGGGTCTCGGAATCCCTCCCGAACCTGAAGAAAGGGAAGAGGATCGAGTGCTCCGTGTAGCTGCCTCTGTGGCAGACGCCGTAGAAGGGCCAGATCATCCGGTAGGAATAGTCCGGTCCTTTTCCGTCGAAATACACCGGAAACAGGTTGTTGTAGCGGCGATCGGGGGAGTTGTAGTACCAGTAGACCGGGAACAGGTTGAAGAACTTGCTGCGTGCATCGCGCCGGTACCTGGCAAGCGGCCAGAGAACGCTTGTCTTGCGGACCGCGCCGGCGGAATCTCCCTCCGTTTCGAAAACCAGGGGCCGGATCGAGTATCGCTGCCACGACCTGTTCCATTCGTGATGATAAACGGGCCAGATGATGTCCGTTACACCTGAGTCGGCGGATGATCGGTGGTAGTACAGGGGCCAGACGGAAACCGGTCGCGCAGATCCGCCTGCGGCGGAAAGATCGCCCGCGAACAGGAGGAGCAGGAGACAGATCCCGCAGCGCCGGAGTGGTCGGATGCGCAGATTATGGTTCATGATGATGCAGCTGTTGCGTGCAATATACCAATCCAGCCGTGGGACCGGTCCTGAATGCGATGAATCCCGTCCGGAGCCGTTCTTGCCTTGCCTGCTGGGGATCCAAGTCTTAGTTTCCCGCCAGCTTCGAAGCATCGACTCGCGATGCTGGATCGGATTCGACGCCGGCCGGTGAGTCCGTAGCACCGGACCGAATCACACAGCGAGGACACTCATGCCCCAAGGAATTCCTTCGATCGTCTTGCCGGCGATTCTGCTTGCCGCCGCGGCCTGCTTCGCCGACCCTCCACCGACCTTCGACCTGCGCGACGTGGGAGGCGATAACTACGTCACCGGCGTACGCTCGCAGCAGGGCGGCACTTGCTGGACCCACGGCGCCATGGCCGCCATGGAGGGCAACCTCCTGATGACCGGGAACTGGGACGCCGCAGGGGAGACCGGCGAGCCCGACCTGGCCGAGTATCACCTGGACTGGTGGAACGGCTTCAACCAGCACTGGAACGAGGACCGCGATCCGCCGCAGGGCGGGGGCCTGGTGGTTCACCAGGGAGGCGACTACATGGTGACCACCGCCTACCTGAGCCGCCTGGAGGGAGCCGTGCGCGACGTGGACGGGCAGTCCTACGACAGCGCTCCGGCGCGGTCGGATCCCGGCTTCCACTATTTCTATCCGCGTGAGGTGGAGTGGTTCGTGGCCGGGGCGGACCTGGGCGGGATAGACACCATCAAGGAAAAGATCATGGCCGAGGGCGTCCTGGGCACGTGCATGTGTTACAGCGGCGCGTACATATCCAACTACATCCACTACCAGCCGCCCGGGACGACCGACGATCCGAACCACGCCATCGCCATCGTGGGCTGGGACGACGACCTCGCGACCCAGGCCCCGCTGCCCGGCGCCTGGCTGTGCAAGAACAGCTGGGGCGACGACTGGGGCTACGGCGGCTACTTCTGGATCTCCTACTACGACAAGCACTGCTGCCAGCAGCCCCAGATGGGCGCCGTCTCCTTCCAGGAGGTGCAGGCGCTGGATTACGACAACGCGTATTACCACGACTACCACGGCTGGCGTGATACGAAATCGACGGTCGGCGAGGCCTTCAACGCCTTCACCGCGGAGCGGGACGAGCGGATCGCGGCGCTGTCCTTTTTCAGCGCGGCGGACAGCGCAGACTGGCTGCTCAAGGTCTACGACCGCTTCGAAGACGGCGAGCTGCTGGACGAGCTGGCCTCCGCGGCGGGAAGCTCTCCGCACATCGGCTTCCATACCGTGGACCTGCCCGAGCCGGTCCTGGTGAGCGCGGGCGACGACTTCTACCTCTACCTGTGGCTTTCCGACGGAGGGCAGCCCTACGACAGGACCTCGGACGTGCCGGTGCTGCTGGGCGCGGACTACCGGGTGATCGTGGAGTCCAGCGCCGGCCCCGGAGAGAGCTACTACCGCGAGGGCGGCGCCTGGCTGGACTTCTACGTCGATCTTTCGATTCCGGACCCGCACACCGCCAACTTCTGCATCAAGGCCCTCTGCAACACGGCGGGCATCAGCGTCGATCCCGGGCAGGGCTTCGGGCCCGAAGGCCCCGAGGGAGGACCTTTCACGCCGAGTGGAACGATCTTCCGGATTGAAAACCGGGATCCCCTGAGCCTGGATTACGCCGTATCCCTGGACCAGCAGGTGAGCTGGCTCGATCTCGGCGGCGCACTCTCGGGTACCCTGCCTCCCGGCGGCGACGCGGAGATCACCGTGGACCTGAACGATGCCGCTCTGGCACTGGATCCGGGCGCCCACACGGCGAGCCTGGTCTTCACGAATACTACGAATCACATGGGCGACACGGAGCGGCTGGTGGTGCTGGGCGTCGGCGATCGCGTCGTTTTCCGCGAGTGGACCCTGGACACCGATCCCGGCTGGACCTGCGAGGACGACTGGGCCTTCGGGCAGCCCTCCGGCGGCGGCGGCGAACACGGTGGTCCGGATCCCACGAGCGGCTACACGGGCGACAACGTCTACGGCTACAACCTGGCGGGCGATTACCCCAACAACCTGCCGGAGCGCCACCTCACGAGCGATGCGATCGATTGTTCGGAACTCTACAACGTGCGCCTGAGCTTCCGGCGCTGGCTGGGCGTGGAGCAGCCCCTCTACGACCACGCCTACGTGCGGGCGAGCGCCGATGGTGCGACATGGGAGACGGTCTGGGCCAACGATGCGGAGATCACCGATTACGGGTGGACTGAGATGGAGCTGGATCTGTCCGCCGTGGCCGACGACGGGACCGAGGTCTTCCTGCGCTGGACCATGGGCTCCACCGACGTAGGCTGGCGCTACTGCGGCTGGAACATCGACGACGTCCGGCTCAGCGCGCTGGAGCGCGTGCCCTGGCTGCCGGCGGTGGACGACCTGGCGATCTCGGTAGAGGGAGTGCTTGTGACACTCAGCTGGACGCCCGTGGCGGGAGCGCAGAGCTACCTGGTCGAAGAGGCGGCGGAGGCCTCCGGCCCCTACTACCAGCTGACCGCGACGGAGTCGAGTATCTACAGCTTCGACCTGCCGCCGGAAGCCGAGCGGCGCTTCTACAGGGTTCTGGCTTCGTCGGATCCCGCCCGGCCCTGAGGATTCGTCCGCGATGTGATGCATTAAGCGAAACGAGAACCCCCCACGGCCGGTGCGCGGGGGGTTCGTTGTTTCCAGGTGCCGGGATGCGCCGCTTCCGCAGCGTTTCGTTCAGCGAAGCAGGATCATCTTGCGCACGGCCCGTTCCGTTCCGCTTTCCATGACGCAGAAATAGATGCCCGTCGGGAGCCCGCTCGCGTCGAAGGTGAAGACGTGCTCGCCGGCCTCCAGTATTCCGCGGTGCAGCTGGCGCAACTGCTGCCCGGCGATGTTGTAGACCTTCAACTCGAAGACGCCCGTTTCGGCGATGCTCACCGGGATCCGCGTCAGGGGATTGAAGGGATTGGGATGGTTCTGCGCCAGGCCGGGCTTCGTCGCCTGCGGGACCGCGGACAGGGCCGGCACGGATGCCGGAGGTGCGATGCGCGTGATACGCAGCTGGTAGCCGTAGTCGTTGACCGCGCAACGGTAATCGTTCCAGCCGAAATATGCTCCGCCGGCGCCGTCGGGATCCAGCGCCAGCAGGAACAGCCAGAAAGGGCTCTCCAGGAATGATCCATGGAACCTCTGCGCCAGGCGGTCCCCGCCCGTGGTGTTCAGTCCCGCCGCCCGCAGCCGGCAGAGGCCGTCCCACTGGTTGTAGCCGAGGAGCAGCTCGGGGCCTGTATCACAAGGCGAGGGCACGATCCACGGCGCCGCGTAAGGCGGCATGTCGCAGTTCGACCATTCCTGAGCCAGGGCTCCCCAGGCGAGGTACCTGCGTCGCTTCAGGCAACGCCGTTCGTCTTCGTCGATGAGGTAGCTCACGTGAATCGTCTCCGCCGCGTCCAGTTCCAGGCTGAAACTCCTGGCGTAGTGGATCGTCAGCAGTTCCCGCCAGCGCGGGTTACCGTCCGGGCCGATGCAGGCCAGGCGCAGCGCCGGGCTGTTGGCGCCATCTTCCTGGTGCCAGACTTCGCTCCAGCAGACGACCAGCGAACCGTCCGAGCGACGCACGAGCTGTGCCTCGTCCCCCCAGGGGTGCAGTTCCTCGGAGAGGATCCTGCCCCGGCCGCCGTGTTCCTCGAAGAGCCGCTGGCCCTGAGAATCCAGCCGCTGGTGGTAGGCGATGTGATTGTCGTAGAAGCCCCCGCAGCTCCAGACCAGGTCCGCCCCGCCGTCCTCGGCCGGCAGCAGATCCAGCAGTCGTGCCTGGTCGGCGATCTGCGGGTGGACGCACTGTCCGAGATCCCCCCACAGCGGGGCTCCCTCCGGGTCGAAGGCCTGTACCCGGACTTCGTTGCGTTCGGCGTGCTGCTCGAAACCCACCAGGAACCGGTCCGCGCTCCACTTCAGGCTGCGCAGCTCCTGGCCGAAGAAGGGATCCTGTATCACCACTCCCGGCGTCACCAGGGCCGGTTCCCCAATCAGTTCACCCTCCGCGCCGACGCGACACAGCTCCAGGACCGTGGCCCAGTCATCCGGCGGAATCATCTCCCGCGCCAGCCAGGCGCCTCCCGTCCCGTCCGGACAGACATCATAGTCCTGGATGGAATTCTCCAGCTCGATGCGCCTTCCGCCGTGATCCAGCAGCGGCGTACCAGATGAAGCATCCACGGCCTGCATCCAGGGTTCATCCCAGCTCATCCAGAAAGCCAGCAGCCCGGTTTCCGCCGCCAGGAAGCGGAGCATGCCGGGGTTGCCCGTCGCTGCGCTCAGCAGCGTGGACTGCTCGGTTGCGATCAGGTCCGTGGCATCGGGCTGCCTGTGCTGGACGCGGATGGCCCGCGACGACGCGTCGTAAGCCGCCCAGGCGCAGAGCAGGCCGCCGGCGCCGTCACTCGCCAGCGCCCTGGGAAACCAGGAGGAATAGATGGAGGCCAGTTCGCTCTGTTCGTCGGCCCAGACCGCAGCTCCTTTCTCGTTAAATCGCTGAACGTAGATATTATTGTCCTGGGACTGGTTGAAGTCGCCCAGCAGGCAGTAGAGCGCATCCTGGACCGCCAGCAGCTCGAGCAGCTCGATGCCCTGCTGGTCGCCCACCACGTCCAGGCTGCGTCCCTCACCCCACAGGATTTCGCCCGCCGCGTCCAGTTTCTGCGCGCGGTAGACGGGATCCTCGCGCCAGGCCAGGTACAGCGCCTCGCCGTTTGCTGAAGCGGTCGCCCAGAGCCGGGAGTACCGACTGGCGTCGGCGATGGAGCGGCCGTCTTCCTCCAGGAGGTCGGCGAGGTTCTCATCCAGCAGCTGAATACGCAGATCCACCACGGGATCCTGGTAGGATCCGTCCACCCAGGCCGCCAGCACGCGACCGCTGCCGAAAGCGCTGAGCTGAAGGTTCATGCAGTTGTCGTTCTTCGAGTTCAGCGGGCGGCCGCCCTCGCGAAACGTCCGTGTGCCGTCATCGCGCACGCCCTGGATCTTCAGCCGCCGGGGCGCGTCGTCCTCGCGATACAGGACCGCCGCGCCGTCCGGGCCGTTGGAGGCCAGCCCGAACTGCAGCGCCCGGTCGCTGAGCGGGAGGCCTTCCGCGGGAAAGTCGGGATCGACGGTGCCCGCGCCGTCCACGTGCTGGATCCACAGGGAGCGGTCCGTCTTTCGCCAGAGTACCCAGGCCCCGCCCGATCCATCGGCGCAGAGCGCCTTGGTTCCGTCGTACATCACGGAACGGCAACGCTCCCGGTTGACGGTGCGGCAGTCGTCATAGTCCACCCAGACCTCGTCGTCCAGTTCGAGAACCTCGGGCCAGATCAAGGCTCCCTGGCCCCCGGCGCCGTCTCCCACGCGGCAGAGGCGCAGGGTTCCCTGTTCCTCGCTCTCCACGTCGAGCCAGCAGACGATGGCTCCGCCCTCACCGTCTCCGACCACCCAGGGCATGTAGGCGGAGCCCGAGGCGTAGGGCATGACCAGACCTTCCACCATTCCCAGTTCGCCCAGTTCGCTGCTCCAGGCGCCGGGTCCGTCAGGATAATTGCCTGATACCTTCTGCGCGATCACGCGACCGTTGCCGTCCCGGGCGTCGCACCAGGCCAGGATCATTTCGCCCTGGTTACCAGGCGTGGCGGCGCCGTCGTAGCGCAGCGTGCTCATGGAAGAGATTACCAGGCCCTCGGGCTGATCCGTCCAGTACAGCGGCGGCGACTGGGCGCTGACCAGCAGGGGCCAACAGAGTGCGATCCAGAATGTGTGCTTCATGGGGGACCTCATCGAGCTGAAGGGAATCCTCGATAATGCATTATAAAGTGCAAAAAGCAGGCCAGTCGGTAAAGAAGTTTCCGCGGTACCTATCTCTGTCGTATCGACCGAATTCTCAAGTACTTGTCGCTATGGTACATCGGAGTCCGGCGAACAGCCACTACTTACCGTGGATAGTTCCATCATCATTCAGGGAGTGATGTAAAGAAAGTGAAACATCTACCCCCAGGCGGATTGCAGTTCGATGAAATACATTCCGAAGCGCCAGGGCGCCTGTTCAATTCCCGGCGGGCAGTACAGCCGACAAGGCTCCGTCATGAATATCCGACAATATAACAGCATGTTTTTTTGGACGTGGTATGGATTTGCGGAATGGATGACGGAGGCATGGTTCTTGCGCCGTTTCAATGCTAGATCACCAGTTAAATAGACAATTACCGATCATACATCCATTAGCTTCACCGGCTGAAGAGGAGGAATCATGCGGGCTTTGATTCTCGTAATTTGCGCAGCGATCTGGGGACAGCTGGCGACTCAGCAGGCCCTGGCCTACACGGAGAAATTCGGCAATGTGTCCGGTCAGAACTGGCCGGCGGGTACCTATTGGATTTCCGCCGACATCTACGTCAACGATGGCAACACATTAACCCTCCAGCCTGGAGCCGTCCTGAAATTCTACGATGGAACCATGCTCACGGTCTACGGCACGTTGAACGCCGTCGGTGAGGAGGGGAGTCGGATCGTTTTTACATCCGAGGATGACGATGCCTGGGGCGAAACCTTGCCCTATCCCATCTCCGACGGGGATCCCGACCCGGGTGACTGGGACGGCGTGCTGGCCTATGGCCAGGGCAGCTACGACGGTGTCGCCTATCTCGAATGGTGCCGGCTGCGTTACGGCGGTAATGAAACAGGAACGGTTGATGCCAACCTGAAATTCCACACCTCCAACTCGGGTTACTTCACGAATTGCACCAGTTCTTACAGCTCCGATGTGGGCGTCAGATTGTATGCGTGTTGGCCAACGCTCACTTCCAGTACTTTCAGGTATAACTTGTCTCATGGTCTATTGGTTCAGGTAAACGGCACCACTGTAACTGGTTGTCATTTCGAAGATAACGATGGATACGCTGCCTGGCTGGATAATGTCTCACTCGGCTCCTTCACGGGCAACACCGGATCAGGCAATGACATCAACGGTTTCTGTCTGAGTGGAACTGTTAACGCAGCGCGCACCTGGACGCATGCGCAGAGCGACTTTCCCTATGTGCTGGTCGGCAACGTGACGGTGAATGACGGGC
>CAZMSD010000034.1:21889-48149 GCA_964568855.1 uncultured Bacteroidaceae bacterium
ATGGCAGCCTGGATGCCAACGGCCTGCCGGGGGACGAGGTGGTCTTCACCTCGCTTAAGGACGACGCATATGGCGGTGATACAAATATGGATGATTCCGCCACGCAGCCGGCGCCGGGCGACTGGGTCGGCGTCTACTGTTACGGATCCGGCGCTTACGACGGAATCGGTGAATTCGACAACTGCATTCTACGCTACGGCGGAGCGGGCACTCAGGAGGCAAATTTATACTACTGCGTATCCAATTCGGGTCATTTCACCAACAGCCTCAGTGAATTGAGCCTGGTGAACGGCGTTCGCAGCGTCTCTTGTTCACCCTCGATCAACAGCAGCACAATGTCCGACAACCTGGGATGCGGTCTGAGGAGCGAAACCAGTGGCGGACCCTCGGTGCTGGACAATGTCTTCAACGACAACGGCGACTATGCTGTCAAGCTGACCGATCAAACCTTGGTTTCCTACTCGGGGAACACCGGCAACGGCAATGGCGTCAACGGCTTCGGTCTTAAGGGAACCGTTAACGCAGCGCGCACCTGGACCCAGGCGCAGAGCGACTTTCCCTATGTGCTGGTCGGCAACGTGACGGTGAATGACGGGCAAACCCTGACGCTGGATCCAGGTACGATCGTCAAGTCGGACTCGGGGTACCAGCTCCTCGTCTATGGCAGCCTGGATGCCAACGGCCTGCCGGGGGACGAGGTGGTCTTCACCTCGCTCAAGGACGACGCATATGGAGGTGATACAAATATGGATGATTCCGCCACGCAGCCGGCGCCTGGCGACTGGGTCGGCGTGCGCTGTTACGGTTCCGGCGCCAATGACGGAATCGGTGAATTCGACAACTGCATTCTGCGCTACGGCGGCGGTGGTGCGTCGACGACCAACCTCTATTTCAACCAATCGAATTCCGGTTCATTCAGCAATGGAACCAGCGAACAGAGTGCCGGAACCGGTATTTCCGTCAACTACTGTTCACCTGTGATAGGCCACAGTCACATCCGGAACAACACAAGCTACGGGGTCTATGTCAGCAACAGCTCGCCTGTTCTTGGCGCCTGCGACGGCAGTTCGGGGGGCTACAACTACATCACCGGGAACGACTCCGGAGGCTACCAGGTCTACAACGACGGCGCCAACAACATTGATGCGTGTTACAACGCCTGGGGCTACGCCAGCGATCCCGAGATCGACGCCCACATCTACGACGACGACGAGGATCCCGCGAAAGGTGTTGTGAACTTCGCCAACTGGTTCGTGATCACCGTTCCGGTGATCACCGACATCACCGTCTTAACGGACCTGGTGACCTTGGAATGGACTGAAGTCATCAATGCGACGAGCTACCGCGTCTACAGCAGCGTCGATCCCTACGACGGTTTCACGCTTGACGAAAGCGGGGTATTCATCGGAACCCAGTGGACCGCCCCGCAACCCGAGGCGAACACGTTCTATTATATCACGGCGGTGATCGAGTGAGTGCGCCTCACCGGCGAGCAGGGTTCACCCGCGGCGGTTGATCCCCTGCCGGCGCCACTGGAAATGCTGTCAAATGAGAGGACCCGCGCTTCGGCGGGTCCTTCTCACTCATGTCAGGCTTGATTAATCCCACGGTTATTCGCGCCAGGAAGCCGGGCCGTGTTTCCTCCTGCTTGACCGGTCGATCCATGAACACCGCCCCGCGGCCGACGGATTTGGAGTCTGCTGCGGTTTTGAGTTCATTGTCGATCAGGATGCTGCACATCCGCAGGCTGAACGTTCCGGGAGGTCCTTATGCCGAGACGTCTGCTTCTTCTTCTGCTTGTCACACTCAGACTGTCTCCCGCTCAGGATCCGGAACTGACCGTCGACTCCCCGGGCCGGGTGCTGCGTCTTTCATTCCTGCTTGACCAGGGGGAAGCGAAATATCGCCTTCTGCGCCACGGCAGGGAAGTCATCGAACCCTCCCGCCTGGGTTTCGTGTTACGCGGACTCGATCCGCTGGACCGGGAATTCAAACTCGTGTCGCACGAGATCCGTGAATTCCGCGAGACCTGGACCCAGCCCTGGGGCGAGAAGCGGGAGATCCTCAACCACTACCGCGAGCTGCGGGTCGACCTGGTGCGGGAGAGTCTTGCCCCGCTCCGACTGACGCTCGTCTTCCGCGTCTCCGACGACGGCCTGGGCTTCCGCTACGTGATGCCCGAACAGCCCGGCCTGGATTCCTTCGTGATTATGGATGAAGTGACCGAATTCACCTTCACTAATGATCACACGACCTGGTGGATCCCCGCCTATTTCTGGAACCGTTACGAGTACCTATACCGGCGGAGCCCCCTGAGTGAAATCGACACGGTTCACACACCGGTGACCATGGAATCGGAAAACGGTCTATGTCTGAGCATCCACGAAGCCGCGCTGACGAATTTCGCCAGCATGACCCTTGCGCGCAAGAGTGGACTAGTCCTCGAGGCCGACCTGGTTCCCTGGTCCGACGGCGTCAAAGTGCGCGCCCTGGCGCCGATGTACAGCCCCTGGCGCACGATCCAGGTGGCCGATTCGCCCGGCGGATTGATCACCTCCTACCTGGTGCTGAACCTCAACGAGCCCAACCGGCTGGAAGACGTCTCATGGATCGAGCCGGGCAAGTACGTGGGCATCTGGTGGGAGATGCACCTGGGACTGAGCACCTGGGGCAGAGGGTCGCGACACGGCGCCACGACTGAAAAGGCGAAGTACTACATCGATTTCGCCGCGAAACACGGTTTCGGCGGAGTGCTGGTGGAAGGCTGGAACATCGGCTGGGACGGCGACTGGCTGGAGAACTGCGAGCTCATGCGCTTCACCGAAACCAGCGAGGATTTCAACCCGCCCGAGGTGGCCGAGTACGCGCGTGTGCGCGGAACACGCCTGATCGGGCATCACGAAACGGGCGGCGGCGTGGGCAACTACGAAGAGCAGATGACGGAGGCCTTCGCGTATTACGAGGACCTGGGCGTACGCGCGGTCAAGACCGGCTACGTCAACCACGCCCGCGGCATTCCGCGCATCGACGAAAACGGAGTGGAGCAGGGGGAATGGCATCACGGGCAGTTCATGGTCCGGCACTACCGGAAGGCCGTGGAAGAGGCGGCCCGGCATCGCATCATGCTCGACGTCCACGAGCCGATCAAGGACACCGGCATCCGGCGCACCTACCCCAACATGATGACTCGCGAAGGCGCCCGCGGGCAGGAATTCAACGCCTGGGATCCCGGGGGAGGAAACCCGCCCGAGCACACCACCATTCTGCCCTTCACCAGGATGCTGGCCGGTCCGATGGATTTCACCCCGGGGATCTTCGATCTGCTCTTCGAGGAAGCCCGTCCGGACAACCGGGTCAGCACCACCCTGGCCAAGCAACTGGCGCTCTACGTGGTGCTCTACAGCCCCCTGCAGATGGCCGCCGACCTGCCCGAGAACTATGAAGCACGCCCCGGCCCCTTCCGGTTCGTTCGCGATGTGCCCGTCGACTGGAATGATACGCGCGTACTACACGGCGAGATCGGCGATTGTATCACCATCGTCAGGCAGGGCCGCCACAGCGAGGACTGGTACCTGGGGAGTATCACGGACGAGGAAAGCCGCCTGCTCGAGGCGCAGCTTTCCTTCCTGGATCCGAACCGGACCTGGGTGGCCGAGATCTACCGAGACGGGACCGGCGCCCACTGGCGGGACAACCCCTACGATATGGAAATGCAGAGCCTGCCGGTGGACCACACCACAGTATTGCCCCTGCGCCTGGCGCCGGGGGGCGGACAGGCGATCCGCTTCAGACCGGCGGAGGACTAAGGACAACCTGCATTAGCCCCCTTGAGGTGCGGGCCGTGTGCCTGAGATTTAAGCACTGGTCGCTGGACGCCGGTGTGCATCTGCCTGCCGGGCCTGTCGCACGCCACAGGAAGATCACCGTAGCAGCATCATCTTCCGCGTGATCGCCACGCCGGCACCTTCCAGCCGCAGCAGGTAGATGCCCGAAGCCCGGGGACCCGGCGCCCACCGCAGCGCGTGCTCACCCGCGGGGTAGAAGCCTGCCGCGAGTTCATCGACCAGGACGCCTCTCAGGTCGTAGACGGCGAGTCGGACCGTCGCCGGTTCCGGCGCGAAGAAACTGATCCGTGTCTCCGGGTTAAATGGGTTCGGGTGGTTCTGAGCTAAGCGCCAGGCGGCTGGCCGAGAACGCTCCGCAACTCCGGTCGAATCGCCCAGGCTGCCGTCCCCGTGGATCCGCTGGACGTAGACGTCCCAGCTGCTGGTTTCGAAGTCCCGCAGGTCGATCCAGGAAATGATGGCGCCGCCTTCCTGGTCGGAGACCAGTCGACTCCGGTACTGATTGGTCGGCTCCGCGACACAGACTACTACCCCGTCGGCGGTCCACTGGTGCCCGCCTCCGGCGCCGATCCGCTGGGCGTAGAGATCCACCGTGAAGTCACGATCGTCGAACCACGAGACCACCGCCCCGCCTGAGCCGTCCGGCGAGATTCGTGGCTTCTCCTGCGTGTGTTCCTCTTCGCAGACAGCCACGCCGTCCTCGGTCCAGAGCGAAACGCCGTCCGGGTCCAGATGCTGGGCGTAGACGTCCCAGCCGCTCAGGTCCCAATTGCGGGCATCCCACCAAGCGACCAGCAGGCCGCCCTGCCCGTCGCTCACCGCGTGGTGGTAGGACTGCGCGTTCGGAGCGTCGCAAACCGGCACGCCGTTCAGATCCCACAGCGGCAGGCCATCCTCGTCGATGCGCTGCGCGTAGATATCGAACCAGGTGGTTTCCATGTTGCGGGCGTCTCCCCAGGTGAGAATAGCGCCACCCGCGCCATCGGCGGTGATGTACAGGTCGTCCTGCTGATCGTCGGCCGTGCAGACCGGCATTCCACCGGGCGCCCACAGGATATTACCAGCCTCGCTCACGCGCTGGGCGTAGATCTCGCCCGCGCCTGAGGCCCGCAGGTCCGTCCAGGCCACGATAATTCCCCCCGCCCCGTCGGTCACCAGCTCGGCGTCTCTTTGGTCCCAGGTCTCGGTGCAGACCGGCACTCCGTCGGCGGCCCACTGAACTACGCCATCCGCGTCGACGTACTGCACGTAGATGTCGCGCTGCGTCACGGCGTCATCCCTTTCGTCCGCCCAGGCGAAGAAAGCGCCGCCCAGCCCGTCGCCGGCCACCGCGGGGTGCTCCTGGCGCTCGTCCGCGATGCAGACCGCGACACCCGCGGCCCCCCAGAGCAACTCGCCGTCATGGCCGATCCGCTGGGCGTAGATGTCGTTTCCGCTGAGATCCACGGTACGCAGGTCTTCCCAGGCGACCAGGGCGCCGCCCTGCGAATCGGGCGCGATGTCCTCGTAGTACTGGTTGTATTCGGTGGGACTGACCGGGAAGCCGTCGTAGGTCCACTGCAGGACGCCCTCCACACTGACCCGCTGCGCGTAGATCTGGTTGTAGCCGACGTTGCGGGTGTCCTTCCAGACGATGATCGCCCCGCCTTCGGAATCGCCGCAGCATTCATGGTCGTTCTGCGAATGCTCCGCCGTGCAGATGGGCAGGTTGACCGAAGGATCGTCCGGCCATTGGCAGGCGGCGATGGACGGAATCAGCAGATGGAGCGCCAGAACGACCGCAGCGGCGGCGCCGACGGTCCGGATGTCGTAGGATTCAGCAAGTGCCATCGTGAGACCTCCTGGTGTAGCGGTCAGTTTATCTCGTCCTCGGAATTCCCCGTGGTACGCGTCAACACGATTCGTGGCGATCATAATACGCATCAGGCATTCTAGGTGTGACCGGGGACAAGAACAAGCGAGCAATGAGGGCTCGACGACTACCATCCGCTTCAGCCTGAGCGAAACCGGACCGGCGCAACAGGCGGTTTACAGCCTGGCGGGTGAGTGTGTAACGCTTGCGGCCGCTTGGGCTACAACCTATACTGGTTGAAAGGATGCACCCGGAGAAACCAATCTCATGATTCTTCGTCCGAGCCCACGTACAACTGCGACGAACCTGCCGTCCGTTGCTTCTGCAACACGAAGACACCGCGGCCTGCAGGTCAGGGCATTCGCGCTGCTTGCGCTGCTATTTACCCTGAAGCTGATTCAGCCGCCGGCTCTGCACGCCGCCGCCGGTGATACGACCTTCGTTCAGACCTTCACCTTCGATTCCATCGAGATCCGCCGGGCGAAGTTCGAGTTTCCAGCCCTGGAGCGAAGCTGGTCGAAAATCCTGATGTACTACACGCTGAAGTGCGACGAAGCCACGCCGGGTGATCCATATCCCTGCGGCGAATGGGACGTAAACACCTACACGCGCGTCTACCGGCGAACCGGGCGAATGGACTCCACCCGCCGCACCCATCCATCCTTCATCGTGGAGGGTGCCTCACCCGACAGTTTCCGTTTCACACGCGAGTCGCGGTATCACTACTTCACGCGGTGGCGCGACGCTGAGTATTCGGCCGGCGAATATCGCGGAAATCCTTCAGACGACGGCGATTGCTACCTGCGCTTCGAGGGCACCGACTTCATTGAAGTGCCGCCGGAAGCTTGCGCTGCGCTGGATTCGAGTATCACCATTTCCTTCTGGTTGCGCGGAGACGACGAGCTCCAGCCGCAGAACGACAACCTGCTGGAAGCCTGCGAAAACGGGGCCCGGATCCTGAACATCCACCTGCCCTGGGGCACGGGCGCCGTGTACTGGGACGCCGGAGGGAGGCTTTCAGGCAACAACAACCGCCTGGCGAAGGGCGCGGCGCCGGGCGAGTACAAGGGTCGCTGGAATCACTGGGCTTTCACCAAGGACGCCCGCAGCGGATGGATGCGGATCTATCTCAACGGCGAGCTGTGGCACGAGGCGGGCAACATGCACAAGCCGATGATCGACATCAATCAACTGACCATCGGTGCCAACTGCAACGCGAATGGAGGGTGGTATGCCGGCTGCATCGACGAATTCCAGATCTGGAGTACTGCCTTGAGCGGGCCGTTGGTGGCGGCCTGGATGCATCGTCCTCCCGGGCCGGACCATCCGGAATACGACGACCTCCTGCTGTACTACAGTTTCAATGAAGTGGATCACGGACTTGTCCCGGACGGTTCGCCGAACGAGTATCACGGCCGCAGCTTCGGCCAGCCGCAGACGATGTCCTACGGCCTCCGCGGGGCTGCGGACCGGAAACCCGCTCCGGGCGCGGCTCTGGCGGTGGACAGCACGCAGGCTCCCCGCGTCTCCGTGCGGCTGTTCAAAGACGAGGAACAACCCGGGCGCCAGAGCGGGGTACTCGAGGTATGGCCGGCCGTGGACAAGTATTTCGACGGCGCCGGCCGCCAGCTCGAGGAGCGGCCTCTGGAGGAGGCCGAGGTAATCCACCAGCGAGAGCACGCGTGGTACGGAGAAGCCTTCGAGGAGATCGAGCGCTTCGAACTGGCCCGGTTCATCACTCCCTACGGAAAGGGCCTGGATCTCGGAGAGGACGGATTCACCTGGATCGCGGAGGTCACCGAGTATGCACCATTGCTGGCGGGGTCGGTGGACCTGGAAGCCGGTAACGGCTTCGAGCTGCTGGATCTGCGCTTCGCCTTCATCGAGGGCCGGCCGCCGCGTGAGGTGCTGAGGTTGCGAAACCTGTGGGCCGGAGGTAACTACAGCTACGGCGAGCTGGCCGATGACGGTGACCTAGTGTCACAGGTTGTTCCCCTGGATGCGGATGCCTCCGGGCGGATGATTCGCTCGCGCATCTCAGGTCACGGCCACTGTGGACCGCGCAACTGCTGCGAATGGGACCGCAAGCAGCATCACCTGGAACTCAACGGCATCCGGCGTTTCAGCTGGGAGGTCTGGAAGGACTGCGGCATGAATCCGCTGCATCCTCAGGGCGGGACCTGGCAGTTCGACCGGGCGGGATGGTGCCCGGGAACCTTCGTGGAAACGGAGGATCACGAGATCACTCCCTTTACCCTGGGTGATACACTGCTGGCGGTGGATTACGCCGTGCAGCCCTACGATCCGCAGAGCGGCGAAAGGGACGGGCGGTTCTACATCGAGCACCAGCTGTTCGAATTCGGCCCCATCGAGCGGGAGTACGACGTCGAGCTGCAGGACATCCTGGCGCCCAGCACGCGCGACGAGCACCGGCGGCTCAATCCCGTTTCCGGGAGGCCCCTGATCCGCATTCGCAACCTGGGGAGCGGGACGGTTGAAAGCGTGAAGATCCGCTACGGCCTTACTGGAGCCGCGCCGAGTGTGTATTGCTGGGAAGGAAGACTGGCCTTCCGGGAGAGTGCGCTGGTGGAGCTTCCACGCCCGGACTGGAGCGGAATGGACGGTGACGCGCCCTTCGAAGCAGAGCTGCGCAGGCCCAACGGGCGACGCGACGAGAACCGGAGGAACAACCTGCTGCGATCCAGTGTGCCCGAGTCGGTCGTGCTGCCCGCCGAAGTCGTGATCCACGTGCGCAGCCCGGGTCTCGGCCGGGCCGCGGAGAACCGCTGGCTGGTGCTCGATGCCGCCGGCGAGGTCTTCGCCGAGCGTAATGAGTTCGAGGACTTCGCCCTTTCCCGTGACACGCTTCGGCTGGCGCCGGGACCCTGGGAGTTCTTCTTCCTCGACAACGCCGAGGACGGCATGATCCGCCACTGGTGGCTGCGTGGATACGCGCCGGACCTGATCGGCGAAAACGGCGAGCTCATGATTCTCAACCTGGAAGGCGACACTCTGGCGAATCTGGGCTACGATTTCGCCGAGCAGACCGCACTGCGCTTTTTCGTGGGTGAGCCCCGTTGACCGGCGGACCGGCCTGGGCGGCTTAACGGACCAGGAAACCCTCGCTCAGGGGATTTTCCGGGTCCAGGAACCACTCGCAACGGCCGGCGATGTGCGCCTCCCCGCGGAATTGACGCATCCGGACGCCGGGTTCCAGCGGCGGCGCGCAGAAGATCGTGCCGTAGAGGAAGCTCATCTCATCTTCGCGTGGATGCGTCACGGGAACCGCTTCTATCACCACCCGCTTGAATCGCATCCCCGCTTCCGTTTGTAGCACGCGGACGGCTGTCGGAGTGAGGGGCACCAGCCGCGCTGCAAGAAATACCATGATCTAGCCGAAATCCTGTTCGGTCCGCCGGATGATCTCGTCCTGCAGCTCACGGCTCAGCTCGTTGAAATAGTCGCTGTAGCCGGCCACCCTGACGATCAAGTCGCGGTGGTTTTCGGGTTCCCGCTGGGCGCGGCGCAAGGTCTCGGCGTCCACCACGTTGAACTGGATGTGGTGACCGTCCATCCTGAAATAGGTCCGCACGAGCTGTCCCAGCTTGCGCAGAGCGCCGGCCGAATTCAGCACCTGAGGCGTGAATTTCTGGTTGAGCAGGGTTCCGCCCGTGCGAACCTGGTCCAGCTTGGCCGTGGAACAGATCACTGCTGTGGGCCCGCACCGGTCGCGGCCCTGCACGGGCGAAATGCCCTCCGAGAGCGGCTCTGCGACTCGGCGGCCGTCGGGCAGGGCGCCGATCTTGGAGCCGAAGTAGATGTGACAGGTGGTGGGCAGCAGGTTGATCCGGTGGCATCCGCCGCGCGTGTTCGGCCGGCCGTCGATAGCCGAGTGATACAGCTCGAAGACGCGGCGGGCCAGCTCGTCCGCGTAGTCATCGTCGTTGCCGTACTTGGGAGTCGCCTCCACGAGTTCGGTGCGGAATTCTTCGTGGTTCGCGAAGTCGTCCCGCAGGATCTCCACGAATTCCGCCAGCCCCAGGGTCTCCCGGTCGTAGACGTGATACTTCAGCGCGGCCAGGGAGTCGGTAATGCTGCCCAGTCCTACGCCCTGGATGTAGCTCGTGTTGTAACGGGCGCCGCCGTCGTGGTAGTCCCGTCCCCTGGCCAGGCAGTCGTCGATCAGCAGGGAGAGGAAGGGCGCGGGCAGTTCGCCGGCCCACAGGCCTTCGATCGTGTTGTTGCCGCGGATCTTGATATCGGCGAAGTGCTGGAGCTGTGTCGCATAGGCAGTGAGCAGCTCTTCGAAGGTGCCGAGTTCCGCGGCGGCGCCGGTTCGGGAGCCGATACGCCGTCCGGTCAGCGGATCGACGCCGTCGTGCAGGGCCAGCTCCAGCAGCTTGGGCAGATTGAAGTAGCCCGTGAGGAAGTAGGCTTCGCGGCCGAAAGCCCCGGCCTCCACGCAGCCGCTGGCGCCCCCGCGCCTGGCATCCTCGAGGGTCTTGCCCTGGCAGAGCAGTTCCTGGACGATGGCGTCGGCGTTGAAAATGGAGGGCTGGCCGAATCCGGTGCGGACGATCTCCAGCGCGTGTTGGAGGAAAGGATCCGTGTTACGCCGGCTGAGCTGGATCATCGAGCTGGGCTGGAGGATGCGCAGCTCCTCGATCACTTCCAGCAGCAGGAAACTCAGGACGTTGACCGCGTCCCCGCCGTCCTCCTTCACGCCGCCCAGGTTGATCAGCGCGAAATCCGTGTGAGTGCCGCTTTCCTGGGCCGTGACACCCACCTTGGGCGGAGCGGGCTGGTTGTTGAACTTGATCCAGAAGGCCTGCAGAAGCTCCCGGGCGGATTCCCGCGTGAGTTCGCCCCGTTCGAGGTCCCGTTCGTAGAAAGGCAGCAGGTGCTGGTCCAGGCGCCCCGGACTGAAGGCGTCCCAGGGATTCAACTCGGTGATCACGCCCAGGTGTACGAACCAGTAGTACTGCAGCGCCTCCCGGAAACTTTCCGGCGCCGCGGCCGGCACCTTGCGGCAGACAGCGGCCATCTGCAGCAATTCGCTTCTGCGCCGATCGTCCCCTTCCCCTATCGCCAACTCGTCCAGATACCGGGCGTTGCGCTCGGCGTAGTGAACCAGGGCCTCAGCGGCGATCTCCATGGCGCGCAGTTCTTGTCGCCGCGGCGTCGCCTGCAGGCTCTCGTCCGCGCCCAACTCGGCCCGGCGCTGTCGCGTTTCGTCGATCAGCTCGCGGAAACCGCGGCGGTAGATCTTTTCGCCCAGAACCGTGTGACCCGGTGAGCGCTGTTCCATGAATTCGGTGAATACCCCGGCTGAATAAGCCTCGAGCCATTCCGGCTCCATCCGCTCGAAAAGTCGCTCGCGGAGGGATTTGCCCTTCCAGAAGGGGATGATCTCGCGCCGGTAGATCTCGCGAACCGAGTCGTCCACTTTGTAACACACCTTCTCGCGCGAATCCAGCTGGTCCAGGTCTTCCAGGCTGTGCAGGCAGATTTCCGGGTAGGTGGGCACGGCCATGGGCGATGGCCCGCGCTCTCCCACGATCAGCTCGCCCTCCCCGACCCACAGGGCCTTGTGCTCCATCAGGTGCCGGAAAGCCAGAGCACGGCGGACGGGCGCGGAAACTTCGCCCGCGGCATCCATTCCATGAAAAGCCGTGATCAGGGCCGCGCGCTCCGCGGACAGGGTGGGAACGGCGCGTAGGCTGGCCTCCCGCAGGCGGGCGATACGATCGGTCATGGCTCAGGCTCCGATTTCCACACTCAACCCGCCGGCCTCCAGCAGCTTCCTTGCGCGTTCCAGGTCTTCCGGTCCGGGTTCGGGCAGCAAGAGCGCGTAGTCGGTGATCCCCAGGCTGCGGACCTTGTGGTGACCCAGCCGGTGGTAGGGCAGGATGCTCAGCCGGCGGATCCGCCGCAGCCCGGAAAGCGCCTCGGACAGGCGTTTCAGGTGCCCAACATCGTCGTTGAGACCCGGCAGCAGCGGGAACCGCAATATGGTTGGCGCGGCCGAGCGGTCCAAGCACCTCAGGTTCTCCAGGATCCAGCGGTTGGAGACGCCGGTGTGCTCCAGGTGGGGAGCCTCGTCCACGTGTTTCAAGTCGTACAGAAACAGGTCGAAGCGCTCCACCAGGGGGACGAAGCGCTCGGGCTCCAGGTATCCCGCAGTATCCAGGGTCGTGTGGATGGACTTCCGCCGGCACTGGCCCGCCAGCTCGAGCAGGAAATCGAGCTGCAGCAGCGGCTCACCGCCGGAAAAGGTGACGCCGCCGCCCGATTCCTCGTAGAACAGGCGGTCCCGCTCGATCTCAGCCAGCACGTCCCCCACGCGCACCCGGCGAGTCCGCGGAGCGGGCGGTGTTTCTGCCCTACCGGCGGTCGGAGGATCACCGTGAGAGGGCTCCGCCGGCCTGCACTCGTCTGGAATCGCCCGGCCTTCCGGATTGTGACACCAGAAGCAGCTCAGGGGGCAGCCCTGGAAGAAGACCGTGGTGCGGATACCCGTGCCGTCGTGCAGGGCGAATCGCGCGATATCGAAGATACAGCCGTGAAGATCCATCGCGCCTATTTTGCGAATTACGGCTGGACCTTCAAGACTTTCCTTCAACCCGACTTCTCGTTGCGATCCTGGTAACCGCTGTCGTAGAGGCCCGTGACCGCGGTGACTCTTCCGCCGGCGTCCCGGTCGAACTTCAGGCGGAAGCGGTCCAGTCCATCGAGCAGAAAAGTGTCGTCCCCCATGGGCCGCAGGCGGTATCGCGGGCGATCCTCGCGCTGGTAGTACAGTTCGCCGCCGTCCAGGATCACACGGCGCGGCCCGAAGCTGCCGGCGTACTCCTTCAGTTGCTTCCCGGTCAGGACCACCGGATTCAGGCGGGCTTCCAGTCCCCGGCGGGCCCAGGTCAGCTCGAAGCGCCGATCCTCATCCTCCACGGACCGTTCCAGGGATTTCAATGCCTCCACCTGGGCGACGGCCAGGGCGTCGTCCGGTGATACATGGATCTGCGGCTTGACGCCGGTGCCCTCCCAGTTGGTACCGGTGATCGGGTTGACGGCCCGGCCGAAGGGAACGGACAGGCCCACCACGTAGTCGCCGAAGTCGAAATCGAGGAAGTCCGTCGGGTGCGCGCCACCGCCCGTGGTCTCGCCGATGATGGTGGCGCGTTCCAGGTTCTTCAGGTTGTAGGTGAATTCCTCGGCGCCCGAGAAGGTGCTGCCGCTGGTGAGCACGTAAACGGGAAGCTCCGTCATCTTGACGCCTTCCACATGGGCCTGGGTCCAGAACTGCTTGGTCTCGTCGCTTCTCCTGATATAAAAACTGTTCAGGTGAGTGGGCTCTTCGAGCAGGTAGCTGGTGAGTAACTGGATCATGGACGGACTGCCGCCGCCGTTTTCGCGCAGGTCGAAAATCAGCGCGTCGCTGTGAGCAAGGAAGTTCATAGCCGCCACGGCCGTGGCGCCGCCAAGCTCGGCTCCCACGAAACTGTCCAGCTTTAGATAACCGATGTTGCCGGGCAGGCGCTCCAGTTTCTTGAACCCGAAGTTCTCGGAACGCAGTCTGGCGAGCAGCCGCTCGCGTTCCTGGTCGTTCGCTGGTTCCGCGAAGGGCCGGAAGAGGTCCGGCGGTTCCACGCGGACTCCCAGGTGGCCGTCGGGGTAGACGGACTGCATGTCGTCGTGCAGCCGCTCGCAGAAGGCGACCGGGGATTCATCGCGATCGTAGTCGCCGGCGGCCAGACGTTCCTGCATCAGCTCCACCATGACCCGCGCCGCGTCCGGGAAGACGTAGATCTCCGTCAGGGCTTGTGATACGCTGTCGATGATCGCCGCGCGCGTTTGCGCGTTCATGGCGGGTAGATCGGGAGCGGCCTGGGGGAAGGCCGGAGCGCCCAGGCCGAGACACGCCAGGCTGAACACCAGGATGCGCGACCCGGCATGGAAGATCGTTATGCACATGTGTCACCTCGTTGAGGATTGTTGGATCTTCGATTGCAGCCGGCGGCGCATCACGATGGTGCAGCGCTCGTAACGCCTTCCCGGCAGCGGGTCGCGATCGACCCGGCGAAAGCCCGTCCGCCGGTAGAGGCGCAGGGCCTCTTTCAGGCGCGGGCTGGTCTTCAGGTACAGCCAGCAGCCGTCGCCGGCAGTCGCTCGTTCAAGGGCCGCCAGGACAAGTGCCCGGCCGATTCCGCGGCCGCGCAACTCAGCTTCCACGGCCATTTTCGTCAATTCCCAGATACCGTCGTCGTGGCGCAGCAGGGCGCAGGTGCCGGCGACCCGGTCTTCCAGCAGGGCGAAGAGGACGCCGCCGCCCTGTTTGATGATCCGGCGGTTGGGATCTTCCAGCAGAATCCGGTCCTCCTCTTCTACCACGAAGAACTCGCGCAGCCAGGCTTCGTTCAGCGACTTGAAGTATTTCTTGTAAGCCGGCCGGTAGTCGACTATTCTCAGATCGCGGAACGGAGGAAGCGCCAGCCTGCCGCGGACGCGGTCCAGCATGGAGCGTTTCTCGAGGGCCGCCTCGACCGCTGCCAGGTCCTGCAGCAGCCTGATTCCGTGCTGCTCGAGCAGCTCGGCGTTGGCGGCGCGGATCTCTTCCCAGACCGGTTCGAGCCGCCTGTACAGGCGCACGCCGCGCGGGCTGAGACTGAGCAGTCGCCGCCTGTCGTCCCGCCGATCACGTTCGCGGACCAGCAGGCCCTCGTGGAGGAGCTGCCGGGCCACCTGGTTGACCGCCGTGTGCGTCTGGCTGGTGGCTTCGGCCACTTCCGTGACGGACACGGAGGACCGGCGACCCAGGACCGCGAAGACGGAAAACCAGCGAGCCTGGAAGGGCAGCCCCAGTTCCCGGTAGACCGTGGATACGTCCTTCATCAGCTTCTCGCTGAGCCGCCTCAACCGCGTGGCGAGGGCCAGTTCGCCCAGTTCCCTGATCAGGTCCATGCGCGCTCCTCTTGAAAGTACCAGAAATTATGAAAGTGGTTTCAAAAATAATCTGTGCCGTTGGCGAGCCGCCCGCCTTCATGCGCGCTTCGTTCAGGCCTTCAGCCGGGCGCCGGGAGGCTCGAGTCGAGTGCCTCATAATGTAAATGGACGGGTCTGCGCGCCGCGGCGGCGATCCTCCGGATACTATCTTGAACTGCGGGATTTATATCGCCTCGCCGGAAGGCGGCCCTTGATTCCGCGAAGGGCCCGGTGTGTTACAACTTGCGGGAGGACCATGAGCGGATTGAAACCGATCGAAGCCGATCGGCTGCTGGCCCGCCCGGTGGATCTCTGGCTCAACCAGTGGCTGCTCCTGACTTCCGGCGACGCCCGGGAGTACAACACCATGACGGTGGCCTGGGGCAGCATCGGCGGGATGTGGCGCCTGCCTTTCGTCCAGGTGGTGGTGCGTCCCTGCCGTCACACCTACGGGTTCATGGAGCGGTTCCCCACCTTCACCTTGTGCGCCTTTCCCGCGAAGTGCAGGGAGGCCTTGCTCCTGCTGGGAACCCGCTCCGGGCGCGACGGGAACAAGATCGCCGATTCGGGTCTGCGGCCGGTGCCTTCCAGCGCAGTGGAGGCGCCTTGTTTCGCAGAGGCCGAACTCGTCCTGGAATGCCGCAAGATCTACTGGCAGGACATGGAGGCCACCCAATTCCTGGATGACAGGATCGAGGAATGCTACCCGGAGCGTGACTACCACCGGATCTACTTCGGCGAGATCCTGGCGGTTCGCGCGGCGGAATCCTTCGGGAAGAGCAGCGAGGTCGAACAGTGCCGCAGGGAATAGTGGAGTCGCCGTGAGTCAGCTGTTCGACGACATCCTGAGCAGCGACCTGGACAAGCTGGGCGCCATCATCAATCCCGTGGGCGAGCGGACCGAGCGCCTGCGGGAGGGCGAGAACCGCTACGTGGCGGTGCTGTTCATGGACCTGAAGGGATTCACCGCCATGGGCGAGCGGATGCACTCCGAGGACGTGAAACACACCCTCGACCAGGTCCTGACCGTGTTCACGAACTCGATCGAGAAGTACGGTGGCTACATCGACAAGTACGAGGGGGACCTGATCATGGCCCTCTTCGGCAGCCGCTCGGCCAGCGAGTCGGACACGGAGCGGGCGCTGCTGGCCGGCCTGAAAATGCTGCGCGACCTGCCCGAGGTGAACAAGCTGCTGGGCACCGAGCTCAAGATGCGCATCGGAGTCAACACGGGCGAGGTGACCACCGGGCGAGTGGGCAAGAAGCGCGAGGGCGATTTCACTGTCTATGGCGACGCGGTGAACCTGGCCTCGCGCATGGAGAGCAACGCCCCGGTGGACAGCCTGATGGTTCCCGAGCAGACGCGCGACCTGGTGCTCGACCGCTTCGACTTCGAGGACCTGGGGGAGATCGAGGTCAAGGGCAAGTCCCGTCCCGTTTCGGTTTTCAAGGTGTTGCGGGCGCACTCGCGCCCCGGCGAGCGCTGGGAGCGCAGCACCCTGATTCGTGATACGCGTTTCATCGGGCGTAATACGGAAGTGCGCCGTCTGCTGGAGGCCTGGCGCGACTGCTGCGAGACGCCCGATGCGCGGGAGGCTTCCCGCCCCGAGCCTCCGGCGGCGGCCTTCATCGAGGGAGTGGCCGGAATCGGCAAGTCCCGCCTGGTCCGCGAGTTCCTGAGATCCGCCGGCGATCCGCCGCACCGGTCCACCTACGCCCGGGCCTTCGGCCAGGGGCCCTACTTCCTCTGGCTGGCCCTCCTGCGTGATATCGCGGGAATCGGCGAAGAGGAGGAGAGCGAGGTGCGAGGCGCCCGGCTGGCGGAGCTCTTCGCCGGCCTGAGCGGGCTGGCCCTGGACGATGCGGCTCCCGTGCGCAGCGTCTCCGTCTTCCGGCTGCTGCTGGACCTGCCCCAGGACGATCCCCGGCTGTCGAAGCCCGATCCTCAGACCCTGCAGGCCCTGGTACACGTGGCCCTGCGGCGGCTCCTGGAGAGCCTGGCGATCCGCGAGGACCGGGACCGGGGCAGGCCCCTGTTGCTGGTGCTGGACGACGCGCAGTGGATGGACGAGGCCTCCCGGGACATGCTCCGGCACCTGCTGGCGGCCTGGAACCCGCGTCCCGCCGACCCGACGCGCAGGCCGCGCCTGTTCCTGCTGTTGACCAGCCGCGAGGACGCCGGGGCGATCCTCGAACTGCGCAGCGACGCCCGAACGGTCGAGCTGCCCTTGAAGCCCCTTTCCGCGCCTGATCTCGACGGCCTGGTGCAAGACATGCTGAGCGGGGAACCGCCGCCCGAGGGCCTGCTGGAGCTGGTGGAAAGCCGCAGCGGCGGCAACCCCTTCTTCGCCGAGGAATGGATGATCTACCTGCGGGAACAGGGATTGCTCGAGCGGGTGAAAGAGGAGGACGCTCCCTGGAGGCTGGCCGAGGGAGCGAAGGACCGCAGCCTGCCCCAGAGCCTGAATCAGCTGATCCTCAGCCGGGTGGATCGACTGGAGGGCGGGTTGAAACTGGTCCTGCAGTGCGCCGGCGTGATCGGTCAGGGCTTCAGCCAGGCCATGCTCGGTCACGTGATCCAGCGTCTCGGCGAGCGCGCGGATCTCGAAGGGGACCTGCGCCGCCTGCGGGAGGAGCAGTGGATCCGTCGCACGGGGCAGGAGGACGGCGAGCAGCGCTACGTCTTCACCCACGCGCTGACCGCGGAGGTCTGCTATCGCACGCTGCTCCGGCACAACCAGCGCCTGATCCACCGGCTGGTGGCCGAGTACGCCGAGGAGCAACTCGGTTGGCGCGAGGAGTATTACGCCTTCCTGGCGAACCACTACGACCGCGGACAGGTGGAGCAGAAGGCCCTGCAATACCTGGACCTGGCCCTGGGCGTGGCCGTCCGGGACTACGCCGGACGCGAGGCCCTGAAGCTGGGTACACGGCTGATGCAGCGCTGCGATGACCGGCCCGACCTGGGCGGGACGGCGGTCCGCACCCGGCGCCGCCTGGCCGAAGTGCACCAGCGCCTGGGAGAGTGGGGCCGCGCGCGGGAGTTGCTCGAGGTGGCCATGCTGAAGGCCCGCGAGATCGATTCGCGGGAGGAACTCGGTCGCTGCATCCTGGAGCTCGGGCGGATCCACGCCCTGGAGGGCAACTACGTCTTCGCCCGCAAATGCGTTGAGGACGCGCTTAAACACTTCGAATCGCTGGAGCACGCGAGGGGCATCGGCGAGTGCCGCCTCAGCCTGGGCGACCTGCACCGGCACCGCAGCGAGTATGCCCAGGCGGGCGAAGCCTACGAAAATGCGCTGGAACGCTTCAGGGAGGCGGAGCACCGCCACGGCGAGGCGCGGGTCCTGCTCAACCTGGGCGACCTGCAGCGCGCCCTGGGGGAAAGCGAGGCCTCGCTGGAGTCGACCCGCCGGTCTCTGGAGATCTGTGAGACACTGGGCGACCGCCTGGGCATAGCCGTGTCGCTGCGCGGCATGGGCGACCTTTACCGCCTGCGGGGCGGACTGGAGCGCTCCCGCGAGAGTTACGCCGGCAGCCTGGCGATCTACGAGGAGCTGGGTCACAAAGAAGGCATCTCGGCGGTCTCGCGCAGCCTGGGGGACCTGCACCTGCTGCATCACGACCACGAGGCGGCGCGGGGATGCCTCAAACGCTCCGAGTCGCTCTTCGAGGAGCTGGGCGACCGGCAGGGGCTGGCCGTCGTCCTGCGCAGCCTGGGCAACGTCTGCCGGCTGAAGGGAGAGATCCCGGAGGCCGAGGAATACTACGGCAAATCGCTGCGCCTGCGCCGCGAGCTGGGCGACAGCCAGGCGGAGGCCTTCCTGCTGGTGGACATCGGCGACCTGAAGCGCGAGCAGGGCCGGCCGGAAGAAGCGGGCGCGGACCTTAAGGAGGCTCTGTCCATCTTCGATACGCTGGGGCACCGCAAGGGGCGGGCCCTGGCCCTGAGCCGCATCGGCGACGTGCAGCGCTTCAGGGACAGGACCGATGAGGCCCGGGCCAGCTACCGGGAGTCGCTCGCGATCCTCGAAGACCTGGGAGACCGGCGCGGCCAGGCCCTCTGCCGGTTGCGCCTGGCCGACCTGGAGCGCGAATCCGGCCGGCCGCAAGAAGCTGAGTTGTATTACGGAGAAGCGGCGGATATCTTCGGCGAACTCAAGCTGCAAGTGCCCCGGGCCAAGTCCATCGCCTGGCTGGCCGATGTGCTGGCGCGACTGGAACGCCGGGAGGAAGCCGCCGAAGAGTATAAGCGGGCCCTGCGGCTTTTCGAGGAACTAGGACTGGAGCAGGAAGCCGCCCGCTGCCGCGATCGCCTCGACGACCTGGAAGCGGGCGGCTGATCGCCTCGTACAGCGGTTTACAGCGCCCCGTTATCCGCTCGAATTCACTCCAGGTCTTCCGGAATCACCGCCGTGACACGGAAGTACCGTTGATACGCCGCCCCCGGATCCACTGGAATGATCACGCTGGTTTCCTGGGTTTCCAGCAGCAGCTCGAAATTGTCGTAAGGATCGGCGGACCGGTAGACCCTGTAACTGATGTCCTCGTAGACGCCGTCGGGCTCCCAGTACACCTGCACCGCCTCGATCGCCGGCAGGGCAATGATCTGGATCGGCCAGGGGAAGGGGATCAACTGCAGGCAGTAGCGGTAGACGAACATGTCCGCCCCGCCGTTGGAGACCAGGTTGATGAACGGGCCGAAGGAGGCCGCGTTCTCGAATCCGCCGGTCACCACGGCGCAGAGCGGGCCGTCGCCCACCACGCCCAGTCCGCGGTCCGCGTCAACTCCGCCCGAGCTGGTGACCCAGTTGAAGGATCCCGCGGGATTCACCTGCGCCAGGTACACGTCGCTAAGTCCGGTGCTGGTGCGCACGGTGGCGCCGAAGGTGCAGGCGTCCTCGAAATGGCCGGTGGCGTACACCGCGCCGCTGGGATCGACGTCGATGTTGGCGCCCTCGTCGTTGTCCACGCCTCCAGCCGAAATGGCCCAGGCCGGAACTCCCCCGGCGCCGTTCAGCCGCGTCACAAAGATGTCCAGGTCGCCCAGGCTGGTCAGGGTGAAGGCGCCGAAGACCGCCGTGTCCGAGTAGCGTCCGGTGACGACCGGGTCTCCGCCCGGTAGGAGGTCGATGCCGCGCGCCCCGTCGTTCAGAAGACCGCCGAAGCCGGTGGCCCAGATCGGCACTCCCGCGTTGTCCACGCGCATGGCGAAACCGTCGTCCATACCGGCACCGGCGAGAACGAAGGGCCCCAGCACGGCATTCGCGTTGAAGACGCCGGCGATGAAGCAGTTGCCGCCCGCGGTGCAGATCCCGTGCCCGCTTTCATCCATGTTTCCGCCGTAGGCGGTGCAGTTGAGCACCGCGCCCGTGGCGAAGTCGTAGCGGGCGAGAAAGACGTCGCTGCCCCCCGCACTGTTGTAGACGAAGGCGCCGCAGTTGAACTGCCCGTTGAAGAAGCCCGTGACACAGATCTCGTTCAGCCCGTTGGCTTCGATGTCGGTTCCCACGTCGGCCAGCGGGCCTCCCGCTTCATTGGCCCAGTTCCAGATGCCGTTGGTCTGTAGCTTGGCGACGAAGACGTTCCTGGCCGTGCCCGCGAAACCAGGCAGGAAGAAGGGGCCGAAATTGGCGTTGCCGCCGAAAAAGCCCGTGAGGTAGAGTTGACCCTCGGGACCCGTGGTGATGGCCAGTCCCCGGTCATCGTTCGGGCCGCCGGCCGCCTGGACCCAGAGGATGTTGCCCGCCGGATCGTACTTGGCCACGAAGATGTCGTCCCCGCCGGCGCTGACCACCGGGACTCCGTCGAAGGTGGCCGCGCCCTGGAAAAAGCCGATCACGTAGTGGTTTCCCTGGAAGTCGGTGCAGACGTCCCAGCCATAGTCGACCGTGGCTCCCCCGCCGTTGCGGGCCCAGATGTAGCCGGCCTGGGCGCCCGTGTGCAGCATGGCCAGGCTGAACAGGATCGAATAGAGCACTCCCCGCATGATGGTCCTCCGTCTGTTGATGGTTGTGCTGTGCAAGCGGAGAACAAGCTAAGGCAGGCAAACCGCCGGGTGCGTGACGCGCCTCTTCCCACCGGTGTGCGCCCGGTCACACACGAGTGTTCCGGGCGGTTGATGGGTGTTGTGTAATACGCAGGAAAGGCCGTCGCGGCGGGACAGATCGCAACGTTCAGTCTGCGTGAGACACGGCGCCGCTGAGCATGTCGAGCTCCCACTCGTCGCCGTTGTCGAATTCAAGGGAGCCGCGTCCCTCCTCGCCGCCGAAGGTTATCCAGGCTTCGCGATGGATCTCCCGGTCGCCCCGCTGGCCCACGAAGACGATGTGCAGAGTTCCCTCGACGGGCACGCGCCGCTCCAGTACGGGCGAGTAGATCACGCGGAGATCGATGGCTTCCACGCTCAACTCGAAGGTATAATCTATCCAGCGGAGCAACCGGCGGACCTGTCCCTCACCGCTTCGCTGATGGATGCCGTTGATCACCGATCCGGGAGGATCCACGCCGATCTCGCGGATCTCCCAATTCCCGCTGCCGCTTTTCGTGCCGTGATAGCGCGGGTTGTATGCGAAGCCGTTGAAGATCCGCGTTCCATCGATGCCCCGCAGTGTGGAAACGGGGAACTGCAGGCAGCTGTCCGCTTCGTCCAAGAACTGGATCCGGGCCACTTCCCACCAGTGAAAACCTATTGTGTCACCGTCCACCTCCCCGTGGAAATGCCGCTCCCAGTTGAGCACCCAGTGGCAGCTGTCCGGATTGAAGACGGGATCCACGTCGCCTAGACGAATCTGCGAAGGCGGTTTCGCTGAAGCCGACGCGCCGCCGGCGAAGTCGCCCTGGAGCATGAATTCCATGGTCTCGACTACTCCGCCGGACTGCAGGGCCACGGACTCGCCGATAATCAGCGCCGCCTCTTCGTTGTCTTCCAGCTCGGTGTTCTCCTGCGTTCCTCCCGATTCCTCGCAGGCGGCGAAGAGCGCCAGGACCACGAGCGGTGATACGCACAGTTTCGATACCCGGCGAAGCCGTCTGCCGATCTTTGGACTGCGGAAACTCATGGTGGCTCTCCTCGGAGTTGATGCTGTTCCGTTGAAAGAAGGCGAATCGACGGCAAAATTGTTAGAGGATTCAGCCTGTGAAGAGGCCCTAGTTGAAGAGTTCGTCCAGGATTCTCACCAGGTCGTGGATGTGAAAGGGCTTCTGCAGGTGTCCGTTCATTCCGGCCCGCTCGCATTCCTCGCGGGCTTCCACGGTCGCATTGGCCGTCAGCGCCAGGATGAAGATCTCGCTCTTGGGGGGCGGCAGCTTGCGGATCTCGATGGTCGCCTCCACGCCGCTCATCACCGGCATCTGAACGTCCATCAGCACCAGGTCGAAGTCCTCATCCTTGAGCTTCTCCAGCGCCTGGAGTCCGTCCTCCACCACCTGCGCTTCGATGCCGATTTTATGCAGCAGGCCCTGGGCCACCAGCTGGTTGACCTTGTTGTCTTCCGCCAGCAGGACCCGCAGATCGAAGCTGGGCAGAGAGTCGGACTGGAACAGACCGGTCTCCTGCGCCGGATCCTCGATCTTCTCGCCGTTCCCGGAATCCTCCGGTGCTGGAAGATTTGGCTCCTCCCCCACGGCGCCTGTGACGGCGTTTAGGGCAGCGCGAAGTTCCCGGTCCTCGGCACTGGAACTCGCCGGGACCGTCTTTGCCGGCTCCGCTCTGGTTCTCGCGGCCCGGCGGGCATCGCATGATTGATCTTCCAGCCGGTGCAGGGGCAGGTTCACCGTGAACACCGAACCCGTTCCCGGAGTGGATTCCACGCCGATGCTCCCGCCCATCAACTGGACGAGTTGCCGGCTGATGGCCAGACCGAGGCCGGTCCCCCCGTAGCGGCGGTTGGTGGAACTGTCGGCCTGCTCGAAGTGACCGAAGACGCTCTCCAGCTTGTCGTCCGGGATGCCGATGCCCGTGTCGCGCACGTGAATACGGACCAGATCCGGATCATCGCCCGGGGGCGACCCGTCGCATTCCAGCCGAACCTTCCCCGCACTGGTGAATTTCACCGCGTTGCCCATCAGGTTGAAAATGATCTGGCGGATCCGCGTGGGATCCCCGCGATAGCAGCGAGCCAGGTCATCCGGGTAGTGCAGGAAGATCTCCAGGCCCTTGTCCTGCGCTATGGGCCGCATCAGGTTGTAGACCTCCCAGACCAGATCGCGCAGGTTGAACTCCAGGTCTTCGAGTTCGATCCTGCCGGCTTCGATCTTCGAGAAGTCCAGCACGTCGTTGAGGATGTTCAACAGGAACTGGGTGGACTGGTGGATGATCATCACCTGGTTTTTCTGCTCGCGGTTCAGCTCGGTGGTGGCCAGGAGCTGCGTCATGCCCAGGATCCCGTTCATCGGCGTGCGGATCTCGTGACTCATGTTGGCCAGGAAGTGGCTTTTGGCTTCCGTGGCCGCCTGCGACTGCTTTAATTCCTGCTCGAGTCGCCGGGCGAGTTCGTGCAGCCGGCGAAGCAGCACCAGGTAGAACATGGGCAGCACCAGCAGCCCCGCCAACAGGCCCGAGCTGAAGAGGAGCTGCTCGTGGAAAAAGGGCGACCAGGCGATCAGCCCGCTGAAACAGATCATGCCGCCCACGAGACATCCGATCAGCCAGCGGGGTCCGTAGCGGAAGCCGTTGCCCATGATGATCCACAGGTAGAGCGGGTAGAAGAAAGCGCCGGGCTCTCCCGCCAGGCCGATTCCATAGGTCAGCATCACGAGATCGGCGCCGATGATGGGCACGCGGCGCCAGCTGTGCCGGCCGGGATAGAGGCGTACCCAGATCAACAGCAGCACGGAAACCGCCAGGTAGATGGCCAGCCCCGTGGTGGACATGGCCAGTCCGTGGCTGTCGGGGCTCCGCAGCCAGAAGAAGCCCGCGAAGCTGCTCCCCACCAGCGCGATGACGCAGCGCGAACGGGCGTGGTTCAGCTCTTCGTGAATCAGCTTCTCTTTGGTGATGTCGGACATCCGGCGGCACTCGCTTTGGGCGACCTTCACACTCGCCGTTGAATGATCGGCATCGTTCTTTTCCATATTGAACTGGATTGGCCGAGTCAGTGAAACCGATGAATCTGTCCACTTGTTGGGATGGTTTTATCAACAAAGTGGGGCTTTTCTCTTGAATGGCTCCCGCAGCTTTCGTATTTGTATGGTATCCACGCAGTCGGACCCCCGGCAACCGGCTTTCTGCAGCGATCGAGAGCCTACCGGACCCCTCGGGCACGACGCAGCTTTGTACTTAGAGCCATGCGCATCTCCGATGCACTTCAACAGCTGGCCCTGCACGCGGCTGGTGCGCCCAACCAGGGGAGAGGAACCATGATCAGAATGCTGTTCTCCGTGCTGCTGCTGGCGGCCTGCGCCCGGGCCCAGCACTGGGAGGGGATCGGGCCCGACGATCTCGACGTCAACCACTACCTGTCAAGCTTTACAGGCGACGTGCTCTGCACCGGCGATGGTCTGACCATCGGTTTCGGCGAGGAGTGGGAGAGCTGGTCCTACGGCGGTCTGCCGGTCTGGCAGGCCGCGGACCTGGATGCGGAGCGCCTGCTGCTGGTTCAGGGGGACGGCTCGGATTCGGACGGCGTATACACCTTCGATCGCCTGTCACACGAATTCGAAGTCCAGCTCTGGCTGCTCTATCCGAAGTTCCTTTTCTGGGACGGGATGGAGTACTGGGCCGGCGGCGCGGAGGGTCTCTTCCGTTCGAGTGACGGCGCGGTCTGGGATGCGGTGCCCCACTTCGCCGGTTACGACTGCCTGGCCATGGCCGCCTGGGGCCCCCACTACGTGGTCGCGGCTGAGATCAGCATCCATGTTTCGGACGACCAGGGCGCCACGTGGGTCGAAGTGCCCCAGGGGACGCCCTGGATTTCGGACATGGCCTTCGACTTCGAAGGCAAGCTCTACGGGATCTTTCCCGACTGGTCCTGGTCCTCCGGGCTCTGGAGTTCGCTGGATTTCGGCTGGTGGTGGGAAGTGGAATTCTGGGATCCCGGCATGAGCGCGGTGCACATCGTGGACGACCAGGTCTACGTCTCCTGGATCGATTTCTCGGGATTCTGGGAGGGCGTGGCCCGCTGGTCGCCCGAGGCCGGAGAGCTGGTTTCGATAAACGGGGACCTGCCCTGGCTGCGGGTCAACGAGCTCTGTGAGAACACCATCATCGACTGCCTGAACCTGGTGGCCTGCACCGAGCAGGGCGCCTACATCACCTGCGATCTTTTCGACTATCCAAGGCCGGAAGTGCGCATCGAATACTCCAACGGATTCATCGTTCTGAGCTGGGAGCCGCTGCCCGGCGCGACTGAATACGTCGTCTACTCCTCCGCTTCGCCCCGCGAAGGCTTCAGCGAGGATCTCAGCGGCGTCTTCGTGGGTACAAGCTGGATCGCGCCGGTGGCCGGCCCGCAGCGTTTTTACCGGATGACCGCGGTGTACTGATAGGATGAGCGGATACCGCTCGCGGCGGCATCGGGGACCCGGAGGATGATCGTAACCGGTGAAACCGAGCCTTGGTGTCCGCCGAGCCTCATTCCGGAACCTCGATTCAAGGTCCGCCGATCGGCGGACCTTTTTTTCTGTAATACTCGCCAATACTCACCGGCTGAGTGGATACGCCAGTCAGCATCCGGGTGGAAATGAAGATCTCAGACGCGGCCTCCGCCGTGGTTCGCCATATTGATCCTGAACACGATCCGCCGGATGGCCGAGTCCGGATTTGGAGGACAAGGATCCCACCATGATGCGAGTACTGCTCACTGCATTCGTATTACACCTGCTGCTGTCTTCTCACCACGCCGCGAGAGCTCAGGACGCCGCGGAGATCGTCGCCCGTGCGGACCGGCACCTGCGCGGAGAGTCGAGCGTGGCCGAACTGACCGTGATCGTGCAGCGTCCCGACTACTCGCGGGAGCTGCGGCTCAAGGCCTGGTCCCTGGGTACGGAGTATTCCCTGATCCTGATCACCTACCCCGCCCGGGACAAGGGCACCACCTTTCTCAAGCGCGGCAACGAGATCTGGAACTGGATCCCGGCGATCGAGCGGGTGATCAAGATCCCCCCCTCGATGATGATGCAGTCCTGGATGGGCAGCGACTTCAACAACGACGACCTGGTCCGCGAGTCCTCGATCGTCGAGGACTACGGCCATGCCGTGCTGGGCGATTCCACCATCGCCGGCCGCGAGTGCTGGCAGCTCGAACTCAGGCCCCGCCCCGAGGCGCCGGTGGTCTGGGACCGCATCCTGCTGTGGGTCGGCAAACAGCACTACCTGCAGCTGCGCGCCGAGTATTACGACGAGGACGGCGAACTGGTCAACGTGATGCAGGCCTCCGAAGTGAAGGAACTGGGCGGCCGCCTGCTGCCGGCGGTCTGGGAGATGATCCCCCAGGACGATCCGCGCAAGCGGACCATCCTGCGCTACGAGGCGGTGGAGTTCGATCTGCCTATGGACGAGGGCATCTTCACGCAGCGGTACATGAAGCGGGTCCACTGATATAGAGTGACCTTTCTCAAGCCCGTGTTCCGGGTTTCTCATTTC
>CAZMSD010000035.1:0-10227 GCA_964568855.1 uncultured Bacteroidaceae bacterium
TGATGACCCTGATCTACACCTCGGGCACAACCGGACAGCAGAAGGGCGTGATGCTCAGTCATCGCAACATCGTCAGCAACCTCGAGAGCACCTACCAGGTATTCCGGATCAGCGAGGAGGACGTCTTCCTGTCCTTCCTGCCCCTGTCTCACGTCTTCGAGCGCATGGCGGGCTATTACATGCCCATGCACGCCGGCGCCTGCGTGTGTTACGCGCAGGACATGACCACCGTGGGCGAGGACCTGCCCGACGCCCGGCCGACGGTGATGATCAGCGTGCCCAGGCTGTTCGAGAAGATCCACGCCCGGATCATCGAGAAGGCGGAGAAAGGGCCCCGGCTGAAGCTGAAGATATTCCACTGGGCGCTGGGCGTGGGTCGCCGAGTGGCGCAGTGCCGCACGGAACACCGGCTGCCGGGCTTCCTGCTGGAGCGGCGCTTCCACCTGGCGGACAAGCTGGTTTTCGGCAAGATCCGCGAGCGCACGGGCGGCAGGCTGCGTTTCGCGGTATCGGGCGGCGCGCCGCTGAGGAAAGACCTCTGCGAGTTCTTCCTCTCCGTGGGGCTGCTGGTGATCGAGGGCTACGGGCTGACCGAATCCAGCCCCGTGCTCTCGGCCAATACGCCGGACGATTTCCGTTTCGGCACCGTGGGCCGCCCCTATCCCGGCGTGGACCTGCGCATCGCCCCCGACGGCGAGATCCTGGCCCGCGGCGAGAACGTGATGCTCGGATATTACAACCGTCCCGGGGAGACCGAGGAAACCCTGGCCGAAGGCTGGCTGCACACGGGAGACATCGGGCACTTCGACGAGGACGGCTTTCTGGTGATCACCGACCGCAAGAAGAACCTGATCGTCACCTCGGGCGGCAAGAACATCGCGCCTCAGCCCATCGAGAACCTGCTGGCCAGCAGCCCGCTGATCGAGCAGGTGATGCTGGTGGGCGAGCGTCGCAACTTCGTCAGCGCCCTGATCGTGCCCAGTTTCGACCTGTTGAGGGACGAGCTGGGACTTTCCGATGAATCCCCGCCGCCCACCACCGAGGAGATCGCGAACCGGCCCGAGGTCTCCCGGCTGATCGACGCCGAGATCCAGCGGCTCTCGCGGGACCTGGCCCAGTACGAGCGCGTGCGCAAGTTCAGCCTGCTGGGCAGCGAGTTCAGCATCGAGTCGGGCGAGCTGACGCCCTCGCTGAAAGTCAGGCGACCCTTCGTGCTGGACAAGTACCGCGAGCTGATCGAGGGCATGTATCTCACCAGCGATCACAAGGACCGGCAGCGCGAGGACGGGAGATGACCGACTACCGGGACGCCGGCGTGGACATCGACGCCGGGGAGGCCCTGGTGGAGAGGATCCGCGAGGAAGTGGCCTCCACCGCCACCAGCGGCAGCCTGGGCCGCCTGGGCGCCTTCGGGGGCTTCTTCCGTCCGGACTTCTCCGGCATGCGGGACCCGGTGCTGGTTTCCAGCGTGGACGGCGTGGGCACCAAGCTCAGGCTGGCCGCGCTCAGCGGCGTGCATCACACGGTGGGCCAGGACCTGGTGAACCACTGCGTGAACGACATCCTCTGCTGCGGGGCCCGGCCGCTGTTCTTTCTCGATTATTACGCCACCGGACGCCTCGACGTGGACGTGGCGGCGGAGGTGATCCGCGGCTTCTGCATCGCCTGCCGCGAGAACGGCTGCGCCCTCGTGGGCGGCGAGACCGCCGAGATGCCCGGCTTCTACGGCGCCGGGGACTACGACATGGCCGGTACAATCGTGGGACTGGTGGACCGCGAGCGGATCGTCGACGGCGGCCGGATCAGGCCGGGCGACCGGCTGCTGGGCCTGCCGTCCACGGGCCTGCACACCAACGGATACAGCCTGGCCCGGCGGGTCCTGCTCGAGGACGCCGGGCTGCCGCTCGATTACAGCCTGCCCGACGGCCGGAAGCTGGGCGAGACGCTGATGGCGGTGCACCGCAGCTACCTCGGTCCCGTGGGCGCGCTGCTTAACGAGGTGGAGGTCCTGGGAATCAGCCACGTCACCGGGGGCGGGATCCACGGCAACACCGCCCGCGTGCTGCCGCCGGGCTGCGGAATCGAGCTGGACGAGACCGCCTGGGAGTGGCCGGCGGTCTTCCAGCTGATCCGGGAACGGGGCCGGGTCTCCCGGCAGGAGATGTTCCGGACCTTCAACCTGGGCGTGGGGATGATCCTGGTTCTGCGCTCAGGCGAGGCGGACAGGGCTTTCGCAGTGCTGGAGGAACGGGGCGAGCGGCCCATCCGCCTGGGCCGCGTGATACAGCACTAGTACAGCGGTCCCGCCGCTGCGGTGCCGTGTTTCATTCGCACTTCGACGCCGGGGAAGAGCATTCCACTCTGATCCTTCTTTCAGACAAGTGGTAGGGATTCTAGAACCCCGGCCGCGCGAACCGTATCTTCCTAGGTTACGTGACGGTGCCGGGATCCCTTGCGCGTCGGTGCTGCAGGGCCGGGCCGGTATACATTCGATGTCGAGCAGGGAGACAGGATCAGCGATGTACAGTTCCACCCGCGTGCGCAGCGATTTCCTCGAGTTCTTCGCCGAAAGGGAGCACACAGTCGTGCACAGTTCGCCCGTGGTACCCCGCGACGATCCCACGCTGCTGTTCACCAACGCTGGCATGAACCAGTTCAAGGACGTCTTCCTGGGCGAGAACGCGCGACCCTACCGCCGGGCGGCTTCATCCCAGAAGTGCCTGCGGGTCTCGGGCAAGCACAACGACCTGGAAGTGGTGGGGCGTGATACCTATCACCACACCTTCTTCGAGATGCTGGGCAACTGGTCCTTCGGCGACTACTACAAGCGCGAGGCCATCCGCTGGGCCTGGGAGCTGCTGACGGGAGTCTGGAAGCTTCCCGCGGAGAGTCTCTACGCCACGGTCTTTGAGGGCGACGAGCAGGTGCCCTTCGACGAGGAGGCCTGGGAGTACTGGCACAGCGAGACCGACATCCCGCGCGCGCAGATCCTCAAGTTCGGTCACAGGGACAATTTCTGGGAGATGGGCGAGACGGGACCCTGCGGTCCCTGCTCGGAGATCCATATCGACCGCGGCGAGGCCTTCGGTGAGCTGGATCCCCGGACCTGCTTCGTCAATATGGATTCGGACCGCTTCATCGAGCTCTGGAACCTGGTCTTCATCCAGTATCACAGGGGGCCGGACGGCGAGCTGACCGCGCTGCCGCAGAAGCACGTGGACACCGGCGCCGGTTTCGAGCGCATCTGCGCCGTGCTCCAGAACGTGGTCTCCAACTACGACACCGACGTGTTCCAGCCGCTGATCCAGCGCGTGGCGCAGCTCTCGGGCGTCGGGTATTCCGAGCAGGGCGGCACGGCGCACCGGGTCATCGCCGACCACGTCCGCGCCATGTACTTCGCCGTCACCGACGGGGCCTCGCCCTCCAACGAGGGACGGGGCTACGTGGTGCGCAGGCTGCTGCGCCGGGCGGCCCGCTTCGGGCGGGAACTGGGCCTTAAGGGACCCTTCATGGGCGAGCTGGTGCAGGTGCTGGCCGAGACCATGGGCGAGGTCTTCCCCGAGTTGAGGGCCAAGCAGGCCCACGTGTCGCACGTGCTGCGCGGCGAGGAACTCAGTTTCGGGAGGACGCTCGACCGGGGCCTCGAACGTTTCGGCGAGCTCCGCGACGACCTGCGCGCGAAAGGCAGGATCCTGATCCCCGGCGCCGACGCCTTCCGGCTGTACGACACCTACGGCTTTCCGCTCGACCTGACGCAGCAGATGGCCGCGGAACACGGCCTCGAGGTGGACGGCGAAGGTTTCGAACGGGAGATGCTCGTCCAGCGCGAAACCAGCCGCAGCGCCCGTCGTGACACGGCGGAGGACCGTCGCGGGCCCTGGCAGGAAGTGCGGGCGGGCAGCTCGACATTCGTGGGCTACGAAACGTTGGACACCGTGACCGGCGTGCTGCGCTGGCGCGAACTGGGCGACGACGAGCTGGAGCTGGTGCTCGAGCAGACGCCCTTCTACGGGGAGTCGGGAGGCCAGGTGGGCGACCGGGGGCGGATCCGCGGCGAGAACTGGGAGATGGTCGTACGCAACACGGTGACCGAGGACGGCCCGCACCTGCACCAGGGCCGCGTGGAGGGCGAATTCAACCCCGAGGGACCCGTGAGCGCCCGCGTTGAGCACGACCTGCGCCGGGCCACCGAGCGCAACCACACGGCCACCCACCTGCTGCACAAGGCCCTGCGGATCGTCCTGGGAGACCACGTTCAGCAGGAGGGTTCCCTGGTGGAGCCCGGACGCCTGCGCTTCGACTTCAGCCATCCCCAGGGGCTCGATCTCTCCGAGATCGAACGCGTGGAACGCCTGGTGAACGAACAGGTTCTCGAGAACACGCGCGTGAGCAGTTTCGAATCGACCTACGACGCGGCGCTGGAACAGGGCGTGACGGCCCTGTTCGGCGAGAAGTACGGCGACCGGGTCCGCGTGATCCAGGTCGGCGAATACTCGTCGGAACTCTGCGGAGGCACGCACTTGAGCTCCACCGGGCAGGTGGGCGCCTTCAGCGTCATCAGCGAGGGCGGCGTGGCGGCCGGCATCCGCCGCATCGAGGCGGTCACGGGCACCCAGGCCCTGCTGCTGAACCAGCGCCGGCGGCGCAGCCTCGAGCAGGTACGCGACCTGCTGGGCAGCCACGGCAGCGACGAAACCGAGAAACTGGGCAAGACCCTGGCCGAGAAGCGCGAGCTGTCCCGCGAGATCGATCGCCTGAAGAACCGCCTGGCCGGCCTGGAGGTCGACGCCGCGCTGGCCAGCGCCGAGGAGATCGCGGGCGTGGCGCTGCTGGCGCTGCAGGTGGACGGGGCGGACATGGACCAGCTCAAGGGCATGTGCGACCACCTTCGGGATGCGGGTCGCGAAGTGGTCGCTCTGCTGGCCTCCGTCAACGACGGGAAACCTCTGCTGGCGGCGATGGTCAGCAAGGAGTGCATCGAGCACTGCGGCCTTGTGGCGAGCGAGCTGGTCAAGGCCGTCGCCCCGCTGATCGAGGGGGGCGGGGGCGGACGCCGGCATCTGGCCACGGCCGGGGGCAAGGACCCCGCGGGGATCCCGCGCGCCCTGGAAGAGTTCCGCGGCCGGGTCCGTGAGCGCCTGCGCTCCTGATGCGCGGCGGCGGTCGACGGACTCGCCTGCAAACCGTAGTACATGCGAAACCGGGACGGGAGTGGATGAACTTCGAACTGGGGCCTGTTGAGAGTTGGCTGCACGCGGAACTGGGCCGCAGCGCCAGGTTCCTGATCCTCGTGGATCCCGACCGCGTGGACCGCCGGGGGGCCGCCGAACTCGCCGCGGCCGCCGGCGAGGCGGGCGCCGACGGCTTCCTCGCCGGAACCAGCCTGATGCTGGGCAACCAACTGGGCGGCCTGGTGGAGACCCTGCGCGAGACCAGCGGGCTGCCCGTGATCCTGTTTCCCGGAGACGCCGGGCAACTCGTGCCACAGGCGGACGCGGTGCTGTTCATCAGCCTGATCTCGGGCCGCAATCCCCAGTACCTGATCGGCGAACACGTGCGCGCGGCGCCCCAGCTGGCGGCCAACCACACGGAGTGCCTGCCCACCGGTTACCTGCTGGTTGAGTCGGGCGTCAGCACTTCCGCCCAGTTCATGAGCGGTAGCCAGCCCCTGCCGCGGAACAAGCCCGACATCGCGGTCGCCCACGCCCTGGCCGCCAGGGCCCTCGGCCTGCGCCAGCTCTACCTGGAAGCCGGCAGCGGCGCCGTCCGGCCGGTGCCGGCCGAAATGATCGGCGCTGTGAAGCGGGTCTATCCGCAGCCGCTGATCGTGGGCGGCGGGATCCGTGATGCGGACCAGGCGCGCCGGGCGGTGCGCGCCGGGGCGGACGTGGTGGTGGTCGGTTCGGCCCTGGAGCCCGGCCCCGCCGAGGAGCGGAGCCTGCGCGGGCGGATCGAGGAGTTCGTGCGGGCCGTCAGGAAGGCCGGGGACCAGTGAAGCCGGAGGAGTACATCGCCGAGTCCTTCGAGGAATCCATCCGCCTGAAACGGGCAGTACTGGACCGGCAGAGCGGCGCGATCCTGGCCATGGCCCGCCGGATGGCGGACTGCCTGCGCGGGGGAGGCAAGATCCTCTTCTGCGGTAACGGGGGAAGCGCCGCCGACAGCCAGCACCTGGCCACCGAGCTGGTGGTCAGGCTGAGCCCGCGGACGGAGCGGCGCGCCCTGGCCGCGCTGGCCTTGAGCACCGACAGCTCGCTGCTGACAGCCTGCGCCAACGACTTCGGTTTCGAGCGGACCTTCGCGCGCCAGGTGGAGGCCCTGGGCGCCGCGGAGGATTGCCTGGTGACCATCAGCACCAGCGGAAATTCGCTCAACGTGGTGGAGGCGGCGCGCCGGGCCCGCGAGCGCGGGATGGCGGTCCTGGGACTGCTGGGCGGAACGGGCGGGAGCCTGCGCGAGCTGGCGGACCAGGCGGTGACCGTGCCCTCGGCCGACCCGGGCCGCGTGCAGGAGTGTCACATCACTGTTGGACACGTGCTGGTCGGCCTGGTGGAAAGGGAGCTTGACCTGAGCGATGCTGTTTCTTAACGGGGCGCTGCTGGCCTTCCTCGGCGTCCTGGGAATTCCCCTGCTGCTCCACCTGTTGAATCCGCGGCGCCGGAGAGTACACGACCTTTCCTCCCTGCGCTTCCTCAAGCGCATCGAGAGCTCGCGGCTGCGGCGGCTCAAAGTGCGGCGCCTGCTGCTCCTGCTGGTCCGCACGGCCCTGCTGCTCCTGCTGGTAGCGGCCTTCGCGCGGCCGGTGCTGCGAGCGCCGGGCGCCCTGGGCGGCGCCACCCGGGAACCCGTGCGCGCCGTGATACTCTTCGACAACAGTTTCTCCACGGGCTTTCCGGCCGGCGGGACGGAATCCGCGGTCGCAGCGGAATCCATCGACGCCATCGGCGGCCCATCCGCCTTTGAACTGCTGAAGGAGGACCTGCGGCGGCTGCTGGCGGAGGCCGGGGCCGATGATTCCTACGCGCTGATACCTCTCGCCAGGCCCGTGACACGAACCGCCGGCGTCCGCGACGCGGCGGGGCTGATGAGCGAGCTGGGCGCCCTGGATCTGTCGAAGGGCTCGGACGATCCCGCTTCGGCCGTGCGCCTGGCTCTGGAGGTCCTGGATCGCTGGCCCGGGCTTAACCGCGAGCTGCACCTGTTCAGCGACATGCGCCTGGAGGTTCCGGCGGACAGCCTGGGCCGGGAACTGCCCGGGGACCTGCGCCTGTTCCTGCATCCCCGGAGGACGTCGACGGCGGACAATCGCCTGGTCGCGGAAGTCCAGTTGAGGACCAGGATCATGCGCTCCGGGGAACCCGTCGTGATCCAGACCTTGAGTCCGGCGGCGCAGGCGGGCTCCCGCATAGAGCTGGACCTGCTGGTGGAGGAGGAAACCCTGGGACGCAGGAGTCTCGGCGCCGACGAGGACTGGGTCGAGTTCCAGCTGCGCCCGCAGCAGGCGGGCGCGCTGCGGGCGACGCTGCGCCTTTCCGGAGACGCTTTCGCTGCGGACAACCTGCAGCACTTCACGCTCGTGATACCCGAACGCCTGAGGGTCCTGCTGGCCGCGCCTACCGGCGAATCGCGGGAGGCGCTGCGCGCCGCCCTGCTGCCCGACGAGCGTTACGGGCGCGAATTCGAACTGAGCGAGATCGAGCCGCGTGAGCTGGCCCGGGCCGCGCTCTGGGAGCAGGACGTGCTGGTCCTGGCACCGGGCCGCCGTCTGCCGGAATCCGTTCCCGGCCTGGTTAGCCAGGCCGTCGAGTCCGGTCTTGGATTGATGCTGCTGCCCGGGGAGGAATTCGCGCAGGGCGCCGGCTCCAGGCTGTTCGAGGAGCTGGGCCTGCCGCCGGTGCGCGGCGTGGTCGACTCCCGGGGGGGTGAAGGACCGGGCGCCGGGCTTCCAGGGATGCGTTCCGGCGCTGCCTGGAGGCTGCAGGACTACGATCTCGAACATCCGCTGTTCCGCGGCGTGATGCAGGGCGACGATCCGCCCGCCCCCACGGCGATTCATCGCTACCTGGTCTTCGCGGGATCGAGCGGGTTGCGCACCATCGCGGCCCTGGACGGCGGCCAGCCGATACTGGCGGAGGGCGGCCTGGGAGCCGGAAGGATCCTGGTCTTCGGAACCGGACCAGCCTCCGGCTGGTCCGAGCTGCGTCGCAGCGGAGTCTTCGCTCCCCTCGTGTCCCGGGGAGCGCGCTACCTGGCCGCGGCGGGCGATCCCTCCCCGGGCGTCTACTGCGGCGAAGGGGCCACTCTCGAACTGCGGGGCCTTTCCGGCGACGAACGGATCCGCCTGCGTGGACCGGCTGGAGAATTCCTGCTCAACAGCGGCGCCGGCCGTTCCATGTTCCGGACGCCTCCCCTGGATCTGCCCGGACACTACGACGTGCTCCATGAGGAGGAACTGCTCGGCCGCCTGGCGGTCAACGTCGATCCACGGGAGAGCCTGGCCGCGGAATGCCCTCCCGCGCGGCTGGAGAACTGGACCGGCCGGTCCTGGCGCCGCCTGGAGGCCGGCGACTCCCTGGCGGAGGCCAGGTTGGGGCGGGAGATCTGGTGGACCATGCTCCTGCTGGCGCTGATCCTGCTGGCGATCGAATCCCTGTTGTCCACCGGAGGAAGACCTTGAACCAGAGTTTTCGAACCGCGGGTTCCGACGCGGGTACCCTCGCGCGCGAGCGGGCCGTCGCCGTGGCGCTGATCAAGGAGGGCGAAAGGCGCGAAATCGTCTTCGAGCACCTTGACGAGTTGATCCAGCTGGCCGACACTGCAGGGGCGGACGTGGCGGACCAGGTGATCCAGAATCGCGCGAATCCCGACCCGGCCACCTGGATCGGCAAGGGCAAGGCGGAATTGCTGCACGGGGTCTGCGAGGAGCTGGAAGCCGACCTGGTGATCGTGGATGACGACCTCTCTCCGGCCCAGGCTCGCAACCTGGAGCGGATCGTCGAGCGGCGGGTGGTGGACCGCAGCGGCCTGATCCTCGACATTTTCGCCCGGCGCGCCAAATCCAGTGAGGCGCGGACCCAGGTCGAGCTGGCCCAGCTGAACTACCTGCTCCCGCGGCTCACGGGAGCCTGGTCGCACCTTGAACGCCAGCGCGGTGGAATCGGCATGCGCGGACCCGGTGAGACACAGCTGGAAACGGACAGGCGACTGGTGCGCACGCGGATCAAGCACTTGAAGAGCGAACTCGTCCGCATCACGCGGCGGCGCGCCACCCGCCGTTCCCGGCGCAGCGACGTGTTCAAGGTGGCCCTCGTGGGTTACACCAACGCAGGAAAATCCACGCTGCTCAACCGCTTGACCGGGGCGGAGGTCCTGGTGGAGGATCGACTCTTCGCCACGCTCGACTCAACGGTGCGGCGCTGCGCGCTGCCCGAGGGTCCGGAGTGCCTGCTGGCGGACACGGTGGGCTTCATCCGAAAACTGCCCCACCACCTGGTGGCCTCCTTCCGCTCGACCCTCGAGGAAGTGCTCGACGCCGAACTCCTGCTGCACGTGATCGATCTCTCGCAGCCGGGTTTCGAGCACCGGATGCAGATCGTGAACCAGGTCCTGCGGGAACTGGGCGCGGGCGAGACGCCCGTGTTGCACGTGTTTAACAAGATCGACCAGGTGGAGAACCCGGCCCTGCTGGCCCACGCCCGCCAGCACTGCCAGCCGGCGGTGCTGGTCAGCGCGACCCGTGACGTGCGCATCGGCGATCTGCTCGAGGGCATCGCCGGCGCTCAATCCAAGGACCAGGAGGAGCTGAGGCTCTCCATCCCGCTGGATCGCTACGACCTTGTGGCGGCCGCCCGCCGGCGCGTGCGCGTCGTCGAGGAGCATACGGACGAGCGCGGGTATCACCTGCTGGTGGCCTGTTCGCCGGAGGACGACTCGGACCTGCTGGAGGCGATGCGTGAAGCAGGATGCAGGGTGCTAAAGTCGGGGGACCGGTAACACGATAATGACCGTGATACTCATGGTGTGACTCACACTTGACATACTCTCTCAAGTGCCGTAGTTTACTACTGCCATGTAACACCGTGATGCAGAATCAGTCAATTACGCTGGAGGTCCCGATGGCAAAGACGATGAGCAAGGCGAAGAAGGCCAAGCCCGCGGCGAAGAAGGCCAAACCCGCGGCGAAGAAGGCCAAGCCCGCGGCGAAGAAGGCCAAGCCCGCGGCGAAGA
>CAZMSD010000035.1:10327-48070 GCA_964568855.1 uncultured Bacteroidaceae bacterium
GGCCAAGCCCGCGGCGAAGAAGGCCAAGCCCGCGGCGAAGAAGGCCAAGCCCGCGGCGAGGAAGGCCAAGTCCGCCGCCAAGAAGGGAACGCGCAAGTCTCAGGAAATGCTCAGCAGCGTGATTCACATCCGCATCTCCGACAAGCTGATGCGCGCCCTCAAGCGCAAGGCAGGCAAGGAAGGCGTCAGCTCCTTCGTTCGCACCCTGCTTGAGAAGAAGTTCTAGAACGACCGAGTCCGGCCGGCCCGCACTCGGTGTCACGCTGCGTCGCGGCGAGCCGGGTTGAGGCCGGGCAAAGAACAGAAAAGGCCGGTCCATCAGGACCGGCCCTTTTCTCAGTTTCGTCACGCTGCATCACGCGGCCGCGCTCAATCGATCTTGTGCACCCTGCGCCGATCGATTTTCTGCGTGTTGCAGATCTGTTTGATCAATTCGAGATACTTGTCGGGTTCGGGAAAGGCGATGAGTTGCATGATCTCAACCAGTTCGTTTTCCCGCGGGTTGGCCTTCGCCTTCTTTTTCTCAGCCATGAATATCCCCCGCCATCGCAGACCGCCAGAGTAGCACCCGCCTTCAGTTCAAACCTGACCGAATAGTATAGGATCACAGGTCGAAGAGGGCAAGTCCCACGCGCGGATACCATTTTAACGGCAAAAAGATCCGCCAGGGCAAAAACTTCCCAGTTCTTCTGTGTTCCTCTGCTTCGTGAATCCTAATTTGTTGTGATTATTGAAGGATATTGTGATTCATGAAGGATATAAGGAACTAGTTTGAAGTCATCGATCAGCACTCCCAAAGCTCCCGCGGCCATCGGTCCCTACAGCCAGGCCACCGTCTGCAAGGGCGGAGGCCTGCTCTTCACTTCCGGCCAGATCGCCCTTGATCCGGTAAGCGGAGAGGTGGTGGGCGACGAAATCAGCCAGCAGACGCGGCAGGTGCTGGAGAACCTGCAGTCCATCATTCGAACGGCCGGCGGCTCCATGTCCGACGTCCTGAAGGTCACGATCTACTTCAAGAACCTGCAGGACTATCCCAGGCTGAACGAGGTCTACGCGGCGTTCTTCGGCGATCGCCCTCCGGCTCGCAGCGCCGTGGAGGTCTGCCGCCTGCCGAAGGACGTGCTGGTGGAGATGGACGCCGTGGTGGCGCTTGAGAGCTGAGGCGAGACCGATCCGCGTGAGACGCGTCCCGGCGATCGCGCTGTCCTGCCTGCTGCTCTCGTTGGCGGGATTTCACTGTCCCGCGGCACTGTCCGAGGATGCGCCCGTGGACAGCACCTCGCTTCTGCGGGCCAGGCAGGCCCTGTGGCGCAGCGTGGTCCTCAACGGTTGGGGACAGGCCCACAACCGCGAGTATCTCAAGGCGGCGGTCTTTTCCATCGCCGAGATCAGCATCCTGACCGGCGCCCGTATGCAGCACCTGCGCTGGCGCGACTGGACCGGGCGAAGGCTGGCGGCCGAGGACGAGGCGGAGCTGCTTTTCGCCCAACGCCGTGAGGATTTCTACCTGCTGGACCGCAACAAACTGCTCTGGTGGTGGCTGTGGACCAAGATCATCTGCGTCCTGGACGCCTACGTCTGCGGGGCGCTGAGCAACTTCGACACGAGCTGGCAACTCGGTCTTGAACCGGTCCTCGGGCCGGGGCCCTCCGGAGCGCGGGGACTGCGCCTGAGCCTGAGCCGCACCCTGGGCCGACCGGCGGGGAAGTGAGGCAAGGAGGAGTACACGCATGAACGATCAGGCCACCCGTCCTCACTGGGGAACCCGGATGGGCTTCATCCTTGCCGCCACCGGCAGTGCCGTGGGCCTGGGCAACATCTGGAAATTTCCCTATATCACCGGCGAGAACGGCGGCGGCCTGTTCGTCCTGATCTACCTGGTTTGCGTGGCCCTGGTGGGTCTGCCGATCATGATCGCCGAGATAATGCTGGGCCATTCCAGCCGCCAGAGCCCCGTGGGCGCCTTCGAACATTTTAAGCGCAAGGGTTCCGCCTGGGGCATCGCGGGCTGGCTGGGCGTGATCTCCGGTTTCGTGATCCTGTCGTATTACAGCATCGTGGCCGGCTGGTCGCTCAACTACGTGCTGCTTTCGATCACCGATCACTTCCGCCACCTGGGCCCCGACGAGATCCGCCAGCTCTTCGGCCGACTCTATACTTCGGGCGACATCAACCTGTTCTGGCACACGATCTTCATGGCCTGCGTGATGGGAGTGGTGCTGGGAGGCGTGCACAAGGGCATCGAGCGGACCTGCAACGTGCTGATGCCCCTGCTCTTCGCAATCATCGTCCTGATGGTGATCTATTCCGTGTTCCTGCCCAACGGCGGTTTCCTCAAGGCTCTCGACTTCATCCTGGTGCCGCACGCCGAGAGGCTGACCCGCCGCAGCGTGCTTGAAGCGCTGGGCCACGCCTTCTTCACGCTCTCGCTGGGCATGGGGGCCATGCTGACCTACGGCAGCTATCTAAGGGAGCGCCGAGAGATCCTGCGCAATTCGGTGATGGTCAGCTTCCTCGACACCCTGATCGCCATGCTGGCCTGCCTGATGATCTACCCGGCGGTCTTCGCCTTCGGGCAGGATCCCCAGGCCGGTCCCGGACTGGTCTTCCAGACGCTGCCGACCATCTTCTCGCAGCTTCCGGGCGGCTTGATCCTTTCCCTGTTGTTCTTTCTGCTGCTGGCCTTCGCGGCCCTGTCCAGCGGTATCAGCCTCCAGGAAGTGGTGACCTCCACGATGATCGACCGCATCGGCTGGTCGCGGCGTCGCGCCACCCTGGTGACCGGCATGTTGATCTTCATCTTCGGCGTGCCCTCCGCCCTGTCGGGAGGCGCCGGCCTGTTCTCGAGCTGGGCCGAGATCTTCGGCATGAATTTCTTCGATACCATGGATTACCTGGCCAGCAACTGGTTGCTGCCCACGGGCGGTCTGTTGATCGCGCTCTACGTGGGATGGGTGATGTCGGACGAGCAGCGACGCAGGGCCTTCGGCGCCGAGGAGCACCATCCCGGGTATTACGCGGCATTCAACGTGCTGATCCGCTACGTGGCGCCCGCCATGGTCTTCATCGTCCTGCTGCACAAGATCGGCATCCTGCAGGAACTCGGCCTGGTGAGCGAATAGGAACCGATATGGAACGCGGCCTGGTGGAATACTGCGGAATCTTCGGCATCTACGGCGTGAGACAGGCCGCCGAGCACGCCGTGCTGGGCATGAACGCGCTGCAGCACCGGGGCCAGGAATCCTGCGGGATGGTGACCACCGACGGCCGGAAACTCTACCGGCACATCGGCATGGGCCTGGTGGGCGAGGTCTTCCGCAAGCCGGCCACCATGGCCGGGCTCCACGGAACGGCGGCCCTGGGCCACACGCGCTACTCCACCGCCGGGGCCAGCGACTACCACAACATCCAGCCGATTCAGGTGATCACCAAGGACGGCGAACTGGCCATGGCGCACAACGGCACCCTGACCAACTCCGCCCGCCTGCGCCGCGAGCTGGAGGGACAGGGCGCCATCTTCCAGACCAGCACCGATTCCGAAGTGCTGCTGCACCTGATGGCCCGCTGCCGCGAGCCGCTCTGGCAGGACCGTATCCGCCAGGCCCTGGAAAGGTTGCGGGGGGCCTTTTCGCTGGCCTTCCTGAGCCCCGAGGGCATGGCCGTGGCCCGCGATCCCTTCGGTTTCCGTCCCCTGGCCATGGGCGACCTGGAGGGGCAGCCGGTCTTCGCTTCGGAATCCTGCGCCTTCGACATCATCGGCGCCAGCTACCTGCGGGACGTGGAACCCGGCGAACTGATCCTCGTCAACGGCGGGGGCGCCAGCTCGCACCGCTTCGCCGAGAGCAGGCGTCGGGCCCACTGCATCTTCGAGTTCGTGTACTTCAGCAGGCCCGATTCCAAAATCTTCGGCGAGAACGTGGACAAGACGCGCCGGAAGCTGGGCAAGCGGCTGGCCATCGAGTCCCCGGTGGAGGAGGCGGACATCGCCATCCCGGTCCCCGATTCCTCGAACACCGCGGCCATCGGCTACAGCCGGCGCAGCGAGGCCAAGTTCGAGCTGGGACTGATCCGCAACCACTACGTGGGACGCACCTTCATCCATCCGGGCCGTCGGGACCGGGTAGAGAGCGTGAGACTCAAATTCAACGCCGTGGAAGGCGTGTTACGCGACCGCTGCGTGGTGCTGGTGGACGACAGCATCGTCCGGGGCACCACCATGCGCAAGCTGGTGCAGATGCTGCGCGACGCCGGCGCTCGCGAAGTCCACGTGCGGATCTCCTCCCCGCCGGTGAAGTACCCGTGCTACTACGGGATGGACTTTCCCGATCCCTCAGAGTTGATCGCCAACCAGATGGACCAGGACGCCCTGCGCCGCCACCTGCGGGCGGACAGTCTCTCGTATCTCAGCCTCGAGGGCATGCTGCGGGCCACGCGCATGGATCCGCGTCATTTCTGCACCGCCTGTTTCTCGGGGGAATACCCGGACGAGATCCTCGACGCCGGTGTGGTTGAAGGGGCACGGGAAGCGGTGACACACGGTGGGGGCGTCGAATCAAGCGAAAAGGTGGACGCGTGACACAAGAACAGGATTTCCGGCTGGCCGACGAGCACCTCGACCGGGCCAAGGAGATCGCGCAGGCCCACTGCCGGCGAAGCGCATGCCGGGTCTGTTTCGGCAGGGGCTGGGAGGGCGTGGGTCTGGACAACACGATCGTGTTGTGCCGCAAGTGCGTGGACCAGGAGGCCGCCATGAAGGACTGGAAAGAGTACGTGCGGGAAATTCCCGAACTCTGGGCGTACTACCGCGAGATGTACGAGCAGCAGGAGAGCGGGTCGGAAACCGGGGAGCAAGCATGAACCTGCTGATAATCGAAGACGACGGGGGCAGCCGGGAGATCCTGCGGCGCAACCTCGAAGCCCGCGGCTTCGCGTGTCATATGACAGAAAGCCCCGACGAGGCGCTGCGGACGATGAAGGAGCGACCGGTCGATCTGGTCCTCAGCGACATCCACCTTCCGGGCTGCACGGGAACCAAACACATCGAGAGGTTCTGCAGCGAGGCGGGCGGCGCGCCGGTGATCGTGATGACGGGCTTCCCGTCCCTGGAGACCTGCCTGGATTCCTTTCGCTTCGGCGCGCAGGCCTACATGGTCAAGCCCTTTCGCGTGGACGAGCTGGTGGAGCTGATCCACCGGGCGGTGGAGGAAGGTCGGCTGCGCGAGGAACTTCTGGGCTTGAAGGAACGGGTGGCGGAGCTGGAGCAGGAGCTGCGACGCCTGAAAGCGGGATGAACCGCGAGAAGGAAAGCCGACCCGGGCCGCACGACGGCGGCGAGTTCGAGCTCAAGCACCACGTGGACGAGTTGAGCCGCGAGCTCGAGCTGAAGGACCGGCTGCTGGCGGGTAACCTGCTCGAGATGGAGCGGGTGGCCAACAAGCTGCGCCAGATCCTGGCCTCGATGTCCAGCGCGGTGGTGATGATCGAGCTGGACGGATTCGTCAGCGAGGCCAATCCGCGGGCCCGCCAACTGCTGGGAATCAACGGCGATCTGCCGCAGCTGGCCAGCGACTGCCTGCCCGAGAAGCTCCAGGACATTCTCGACGAGGTGGTGGGCGAGGGTCGCCACGTGCACATCGACGCCCTGGACCTCCACGAGCACGGGGACTCGCCCTCCACGCTGCGCGTGGACTGCCGCCTGGTGCGCGACGACGGGGGCAATCCCATCGGCGTGCTGCAGATTCTCGAGGACATGACGCGCCTGATTCACATGGAACGGCGGCTGGAGCAGAGCCGGACCCTGGCGGCGCTGGGCGAGATGGCGGCCAGCGTGGCTCATGAGCTGCGCAATCCCCTGGGCGGAATCGGCGGTTTCGCCGCCCTGCTGAAGGACATGCTGCCCCGCGATTCGGACGAGCGGCGCTACGCCATCAAGATCATCGAGGGCGTGGAAGGCCTCAACAAGGTGGCCACCAACCTGCTCGCCTACACGCGGCCCGTGGATCCGGTGCTCCAGCTCCTGGACCTGCGCACCCTGCTGCGGGAAGTGCTGAGTTTCATGCAGATCGAAATCGAGCAGGAGAATCTCCCGGTCGAGCTCGAAGTGGAGCTGGGAGGGGAGGAGATCCTGATCCAGATGGATCCCGAGCTGGTCCGCCAGAGCTTTCTCAACCTGCTCAAGAACGCGGTGCAGGCTCTCGAGGGGCGGGCCGGCACGGTGGGTTGCCGCGTGATGCCCGTGGAAGAAGGGCAGGTGGAGGTGCGGATCTGCGACGACGGCCAGGGCATCCGTGAGGAACTGCACGAGAAGCTCTTCAACCCATTTTTCACCACCCGGGCCAAGGGCACCGGCCTGGGCCTGGCCATCGTGCGCAAGAACGTGGAACTCCACGGCGGTACGATCCTGATCGAGTCCCAGGCGGGTCGGGGCGCGGTTTTCGCGGTGCGCCTGCCCCTGGTTCGCGAGGCGGGCCGGCAGGGCGGGTTGGATTCCGGCAAGTTGAAGGAATGAAAATGACGGACGCGGCTTCCGCCATTCGGCGAGTGCTGGTTGTGGACGACGAGAAGCTGATTCGCGAACTGCTGCAGGAAGGCCTCTCCAGGCTGGGCTACGAGGTGCGGACGGCCTCCAGCGCCCGGCTGGCCATCGAGCTGCTCGAGCAGGAAACGGGCGACCTGGTCCTGACCGACATCAAGATGGACGAGATGGACGGCTACGAGTTCCTCTCGGTGATCCGCCGACGCTGGTCCGACCTGATGGTGATCATGATGACCGCCTACGGCAGCGTGGACAGCGCCATCAAGACGATCAAGATGGGGGCCTTCGATTACATCCAGAAGCCCTGCATGGTGGCCGAAGTGGACCACCGGCTGCGCAAGGCCTTCGAGCACCGGGACCTGCTCTCAGAGGCCAAGTACCTACGCGGGCGCCTGGAGAACCGCGAGGAGTTCGGCACCATCGTGGCGCACAACCCGAAGATGAAGGCGGTCTTCGACCTGGTCAAGACGGTGGCGCCCTCGTCCTCGAGCGTGCTGATCCAGGGCGAGAACGGCACGGGCAAGGAGCTGATCGCCCGCGCGCTGCACACCTACAGCGAGCGTTCCGACCAGCCCTTCGTGGCCAAGAACTGCGCCGCCATTCCGGACGCGCTGCTGGAGAGCGAGCTCTTCGGGCACGTTAAGGGCGCCTACACCGGGGCGGTCAGCGACCGCAAGGGCATCTTCGAAGAGGCCAGCGGCGGGACGCTGTTCCTGGACGAGATCTCGGAAATGCCCCTCAACCTCCAGAGCAAGCTGCTGCGCGTGTTGCAGGAGGGCGAGATCCAGCGCGTGGGCGCCAACGAGACCATCAACGTGGACGTCCGGATCATCAGCTCCACCAACCGCGACATGTCCAAGGAGGTTCAGCGCGGACGGTTCCGCCGGGACCTCTTCTTCCGTCTGAACGTGATCCCCGTGGTGCTGCCGCCGCTGCGCGAGCGGCGGGACGACATTCCCCTGCTGGCCGAGCACTTCCTGACGCGTTATGGCGAGAAGATGAACCGCAACATCCTGGGGATCTCCGAAGACGGGATGAAGTACCTGATCTCCCAGACCTGGGAAGGCAACGTGCGGGAGCTGGAGAACACCATCGAGCGGGCGGTGGTAATGGCAACTTCGAACCTGCTAGACGCTGTTTCCTTTCAGCCCCTGGACAACTTCGCCGAAGAGTCGGGCGAACTGGAGCTGCCCCCCGCGGACATCACGATCCACGAGATGGAGAAACGGTTGATTCTGGCCACTCTTAAGCGTTACACCAACAATCGCACCCGCAGCGCCGAATCCCTGGGCATCTCGATCCGCACGCTGCGGAACAAGCTCAACGAGTACCGCGGCCTGGATCCGGAACTGACCAAGATCATCGACAAATGAGCGCCCACGGGAACTCGGCATGAAAGGGGAGCAGCGCTTCATCAGATGGAAGCCCGTCGCTTCCACCGCGGGACTGGCCCTGCTGCTCGGCCTGCTGATGTCCTGGCTGGACGGCGGCCTGCTGGGGCTCGAGGACCGCAGCCTGGACTACCGCTTCCAGCTTCGTGGTCCCCGGGAGCTGGAGCACAGCCCCCTGATCCTGGTCCAGGTGGACAACCGCAGCTACAAGGACCTGGACGAGCGCTTTCCCTTTCCCCGCGAGCACTACGCCCGGGTGATCCGCAACCTCAAGGCGGCCGGCGTGGCCGCCGTGGTGATGGACATCCAGTTCACGGAGCGAGTCTCCGGCAACCAGACCGGTCTCGAGGAGTTGGTCCAGGCCGTGGGCGCCGCGTCCCCCGACTCCGGCGTGCCCGTGATCCTGGCCGGCAAGGTCGAGCGCGAACTGCGCGGCTACAGCTGGGTGGACTACCCGCTGGAGGAACTGCTGGGCACGGGCCAGCCCTGGGGCCTGGTTAACACCATCATGGACCGGGACGGCGTGCACCGCCTGTACTCGCTGTTCCAGCCGGATCCCCTGGGCGAAAAGAAGCTGCCTTCCATCGGCCTGCAGACCTTCCTGACTGAAGTGGATGCCCAGGCGGCGGCGCAGGCTCCCGGTAAACTGATCGACACGGAAACTGAAGGCCTGCTGCGGGTCGGCCCCCGGGAGATCCGGCTCGAACCCGGATTCGCCAACACCTTCCGCATTAATTTCTACGGCCCATCGGGCAGTTTTCCCACCTACTCCTTCTCGGACATCATGGATGACGCCGGCTTCGATCTCAGTCATCCGGACCTGGACACGGACTACATGGAGCAGTGGAGCGACCCGGAACTCTACGAGCTGATCTGGGGCGACGCCCCGCACCCCTTCCGGGGCAAGATCGCCCTGATCGGCGTCAGCGCCGACGACCAGCACGACAACAAGGTCACGCCATTCTTCCAGTACGGCGGGACGCGCCGCCTGATGCCCGGAGTGGAAATTCACGCCCACGCGATCCAGAACATCTTCGACGGCATCGACGTCCACCCCGCGCTGCCCGGCTGGCTGTGGCTGCTGCCGCTGATCCTGCTGGCGCTGATCGGTTCGCTGACGGTCCACTGGCTGACGCCGCTGCGCTGCCTGGTCCTGCTGGCGCCCCTGGCCCTGGGCTGGCTCTGGCTGGCGCTGGTCCTGTTTACCCGCCATAACGCCTGGCTCGAAGTAGTCAATCCGCTCACCGCATTCGCCGGAGCCTGGGTCACGGGGGTGCTGCAGCACTTCATGCAGGCCCGCCGCGAACGGGCGCAGATCCGCGGCATGTTTGCGCAATACGTGCCCGAGGCCGTGGTCAGCGAGCTGATCGCCGATCCCGAGAAGCTGGTGCTTGGCGGGGAAGAGCGGGAAATGAGCTCCATGTTTTCGGACGTGGCCGGATTCACCAGCATCTCGGAGCAGCTCACGCCGCATCAACTGGTGGAACTGCTCAACGAATTCCTGACCGAGATGACCGAGTGCATCTACGCCGAGGGCGGGATCATCGACAAGTACGAAGGCGACGCCATCATCGCCGAATTCGGCGCTCCCATCGCCTACGAGGACCACGCGCTGAGGGCCTGCCGGGCGGCGGTGGTGATGCAGAAGCGGCTGGCCGAGCTGCGCGAGATCTGGGAATCGCGCGGGCAGCCCCGGCTTCAGGCGCGCGTGGGCGTCAACTCCGGTCCGATGGTGGTGGGCAACATGGGCAGCCGGCAGATCTTCGATTACACGGTGATCGGCGACGCGGTCAACCTGGCCTCCCGCCTCGAGGGTGTGAACAAGTTCTACGGCAGCTGGATCCTGGTCAGCGAATTCACCTGGCGCCGGGTGGAGAACGAATTCCTGGGGCGCCGGCTGGACCTGATCCGCGTCAAGGGCAAGCTCGAGCCGGTGGGCATCTACGAGATCCTCGACCTGGCCGCGGCGGAGGGGGCCGGGGAGCTGCGCGAGCGCTGCCGGATCTACGACGAGGCCTTCGCAGGCTACCTGGCCCGCGACTTCCGGGGCGCCGGGGAGGGCTTCGCGGGCATCCACGAGCGCTGGCCCGGCGACGCTCCCGCCTCGGTGATGCGGGAGCGCTGTTCCCTGTATCTCGAGTCGCCCCCGCCCGAGGACTGGGACGGAGTGATGACCATGACGGAGAAATAGCGCTGGCCGCCGGAAAAAAACTCCGCGACTTCCTGCTGCCGGCCCTGCTGCGCTGGCTCCGCCGCAGGGAGTATCACACGGTGCTCAGGCTGGGCCGGCTGCTGGGAACCGTCTGGAACCGAGTGCTGCCCCTGCGGGCCGGCTGCGTGAAGGCCAACCTCGAGGCGGCCTTCCCCGACCGGGGAGCGGCCTGGCGCAGGCGCGTGAAGCGGGACTGTTTCCGCCATTTCGCCACCGTGGCCCTCGAGCTGGCCTGGCTGCCCCGCGTCGACGACCGCTGGGTCGCCGAGCGCGTGCGCTTCCTCAACCGGGAGCTGCCCTTCGAGATGCTGGCCCGGGGCCGGGGCGTGGTGGCGGTGGGCGGCCACTTCGGCAACTGGGAACTGCAGGGGGCCGCCTCGGCGAGGATCGGCATCCCGCTGACCATCATCGTCAAGCGCGTGCACGATCCGCTGCTGGACCGCCTGGTCAACGAAGCGCGGGAGTATCACGGGGCGGAGACCATCTACACGCGGGATTCGGGACGGGTCCTGCTCAAGCACTTCCGGCGCGGCCGGCTGGTGGCCTTCATTTCGGACCAGGACGCCGGGAGGCAGGGCATCTTCGTGCCCTTCTTCGGCCGGCCGGCCTCCACGCCGCGGGGCGCCGCGGCCATCGCGCTGCGCTTGAAGCTGCCGCTGCTCTTCGTGAGCAGCCGGCGGCTGCCGGGCGGCCGCTACGAGATGGAGTACGTGGAAGTGCCGGTGGAGGAACACTGGAGCGCCTGCGAGGAGGACATTCGAGTCCTCACGGCCCGCTTCACGGCGATGCTGGAAGAGCGCATCCGCGAGTGCCCGGAGCAGTGGTTCTGGATGCACCGCCGCTGGAAGACCGGGCCCGCCGGGACCGCGCCGGACGAGGGATGAGCCGCCGTGAGAACGCTGGTGATCCATACCGCTTTCCTGGGCGACCTCGTGCTGGCGACGCCGCTGCTGGACGAGCTGCGCGCCGATCCCGGACTCAGCCGCCTGGCCCTGCTGACCACGCCCGCCTGCGCGCCGCTTTTCGAGGGCGATCCGCGCCTGGACGAGCTGATCCTGTATGACAAGCGCGGGGCGGACCGGGGCGCGGCGGATTTCCTGCGAGTGGCCCGCGGCCTGGCCCGCCGGGGTTTCGACCGGGTCGTCTCGCCCCACCGCAGCCTGCGCAGCGCCCTGCTGGCCCGCTGGACGGGCGCCCGGGAGCGGATCGGGTTCAGGAGCTCCGCGGCTGCGGCCCTCTACACGCGCCGCGTGCCCCGCGACCGCGGCCTGCACGAGGTGGACCGCAACCTGGCCCTGCTTAAGGAGCGGCCGGTGGCGGAGGGTGCTCCCAGGCTGCCCAGCCTCCACGACGATCCCGCCGAGGAGGACCGCGTTCGCGGGCTGTTCCGGGAGCGCGGCATCGACCAGGCGGTGGCCCTGGCGCCGGCCTCGGTCTGGCCGACCAAGCGCTGGCTGCCGCGGCGCTTCGCCGAGCTGGCGGGCATGATCCTCGAAGAGAGCGATTGCCAGGTGCTGATGCTGGGCGCGCGGGGCGACCGCGAGACACTGCGGGAGGTGCGCGAGGCGCTGCCCGCCGGCCGCAGGGAAGGGCTGCACGATTTCGCCGGCCTGCTGGGCGTGCGCGAATCCTACCAGGCCCTGCGGCTCAGCCGCCTGGCGGTGGTCAACGACAGCGCGCCCCTGCACCTGGCGCAGGCGGCCCGGATCCCGACCCTGGCGGTCTTCGGATCTACGGTTCCCGCCTTCGGTTTCGGTCCCCGCCAGCCGCATGACCGTGTTTTTCAACTGGCCCTGGACTGCATCCCCTGCGGCATCCACGGCCGCCGGCGCTGCCCGCTGGGCACGCTGGGATGCATGGAGGGACTCGCGGCCGGGCCGGTGATGGAAGCCGTCCGCGAGCTGCTGGGACTCGACGATGGGCGCCCCGACAAGCGGCGGGCCGCCGGATAGCGAGGGAGGAAGATTACGATGAGCGACGCGCATCCAGTGCTGGCCCTGCTGACCGATTTCGGCGCGGGCTCGGGCTACGTGGCGCAGATGAAGACCCTGGCCCTCGAGCAGCTTCCCGGCCTGCGCATCGTCGATGTGTCGCACTCGATTCCCCCGCAGGACCTCCACGAAGCCGCCTGGCTGGTCTATGCCTACGCCCAGGGCCTGCCGCGGCGCGAGCGGACGGTCCTCGCGGTGGTGGACCCGGGAGTGGGCACCGAGCGCCGGGTGATCATCGTCCGCGCGATGGAGCAGACCTTCGTGGCGCCGGACAACGGACTGCTGAGCTACGTGCTCGAGGCCGATCGCGGGGCCGAAGTCCGCGAGCTGCCGCCGGCGCCGCCCGGGGCCAGCTGCACCTTCCACGGCCGGGACCATTTTCTTCCGCTGGTGCTGGATCTGCTCGAGGGGCGGCTCGATCCAAAGGGCTGCCCGATCCGCGAAGCGCACCGGCCGCCCGGTCTCGTCTTCCACCCGGCGGTGCGGGGCGAGGGCTACGCGGGGAGCGTGCTGCACGTGGACCGCTTCGGCAACCTGATCACCTCCCTGCGCGGGGAGCACTACCTCGCGGTGTCCCGGGGGAGCAACCCCGCGCTGATCGATTTCGACCCTGCGGGGAGGGGCGGTCCCCTTAAGGGAAGCGAGGCGGGAGCGGCGCCGCCCGCCGCGGGCGTCCGCTTCCTGCTGGACGGAGCGGAGCTGCCCTACCGCCTCTGCTACGCGGATTGCCCGGCAGGCACGGCGGCGGTGCTGCTGGGCAGCAGCGGACACTTCGAGATCGCCGTCCGCAACGCCTCCGCCCGGGAGAGCTTCGGGGGCGCGATCAGGCTGGACATGTTGCCCGGGGATCCCGGGATTGAGTGCAAGGCGCCGTGACACAGGCCGATCCCGCGCCGCGGCCCAGGAATCGAAATAAAGGACAGGACGATGGACAGAACCTCCCGGCGCACCCGGCGTCCCTTCAATCCCGAAACCCTGATGATGGGCTACGGCTACGATCCTTTTCTCTCGGAAGGCGCCATCAAGCCCCCGGTCTTCCTGACCAGCACCTTCGCCTTCCGCAACGCCGAGGAGGGCAAGCGCTTCTTCGAGTGGGCCTACGGCCTGAAGGAGCGGGATCCCGAGCACGATCCCGCCATGGGCCTGATCTACTCGCGGCTCAACAACCCGGATCTCGAGATCCTGGAGGACCGCCTGGCCGCCTGGGAGGCGGCCGAGAAGGCCCTGGCCTTCTCCAGCGGCATGGCCGCAATCACCACCACTATCCTGGCCCTGGTGGATCCCGGCCAGGAGCTCATCAGCACCAACCCGGTCTACGGCGGCACCGACTTCTTCTTCGAGCACATCTGCCCGCGACTGGGCATCACGGTGCACCGGGTCCGCGCCGGATCCTCCTCGGTCGAGGATATCGAGAGGCTGCTGGCGGAGCGGCGGGACAAGGTCCGCATGGTCTTCGTCGAAACGCCCTCCAATCCCACCAACCAGATGGTGGACCTTGAGGCGGTCTCGAAGCTCTGCGTGGATAACGGAAACGAGGAACGGAAAACACTGCTGATGGTGGACAACACCTTCCTGGGTCCGGTCTTCCAGCATCCCCTCGGGCAGGGCGCGGACCTGGTGGTCTACAGCGCCACCAAGTTCATCGGCGGCCACTCCGACCTGGTGGCCGGCGCGGTCCTGGGAGACGAGAGCCTGCTCAAGGAGGTGGGCGTGTATCGCACCATCTTCGGCAACATGGCCGAGCCCTTCACCGGCTGGCTGATGATGCGCAGCCTGGAAACGGTCAGCGTGAGGATGCGCCAGCAGCAGAAGAACGCGCGGGCGCTGGTGCGGATGCTCAAGGAGCACCCGGCAGTCGAGCGCGTGTACTACCCCGGCGAGATGGAGGATCCCGTGCAGAACGAGATCTGGCGCCGCCAGTGCTCGGGGACCGGGGCGCTGGTGAGCTTCGAGATCCGGGGCAGCGAGGCGGACGCTTTCCGCGTGCTCGACAACTTCGAAGTCTGCAAGCTGGCGGTGAGCCTGGGCGGAACGGAAAGTCTCGTGGAACACCCCGCTTCCATGACCCACAGCGACCTGGACGAGGAGACCCGCCGGGAAGCGGGCATAACCAGTTCGATGATCCGGCTCTCGGTGGGAATCGAGCACCGGGACGATCTGCTGGACGATTTACGGGGCGCGCTTGATACATTGACCTGAATCCAAACTGGGAGCGACGATGCGTGTGATACAATTATCCGGAGTGTTTCTCCTAGCGCTGTGGGCGGTTCCAGCGGCGGCCGCTGAGGCTCCAGTTCCGGGACGGTATCCCGCGGAAGCGGTGGATCACGTACCGGGACGCCTGCTGCTGGACCTGGGCCCGGGGGCGCTTCTTCGCTGGCCCGCGTGGAAGGGATCCGCGGACGACTTCGCGGGACAGGCCCCCGGCGCGCTGCTCGAATCCCTGGAGAGCCTGCCCGACGCGCGGCTCGAGCCGCTGCTGCCGCCCGTTTTGCGGACGAGGGAGGAATTCCACGGGTTGAGCGGTCTCCACGAACTGCGATTCGATCCCGGGATCGCGGCCCCGGCGCTGATGGAGGAACTCAACGGCCGGGCCGATTCCTGGCGCGCCGAGCTGCAGCCGCGCTACCGCTGTTCCGCCGAGGTGCCCGAGGATCCGGGTTTCCGCGCGCAGTGGCACCTAAAGCGGATCGGCGCTGTGGCTTCGTGGGCGGTGACGCGCGGCGACGGCGAGATCAGCGTGGCGATCATCGACACGGGCGTGGACTACACCCATCCCGACCTGGCCGAGCGGATCTGGGTCAATCCGGGCGAGGACCTGGACGGGGACGGCCAGTACACGGAAGCCGACCTCAACGGTCTGGACGACGACAGCAACGGCTATATCGACGACCTGATCGGCTGGGATTTCGTCGACCTGGACGAGGAGGATCTCTGGCCCGGCGAGGACGGCTACCCTCCGGACAACGATCCCGCCGATTTCGACGGGCACGGCACCCATTGCGCCGGGGACGCGGCGGCCACCGGATTCAACGGCGAGGGCGTGGCCGCGCCGGGATCGCGGGTGCGCATCATCCCCATCCGGGCGGGCTACATGGCCAACGACGGCATGGGTTACGTGAGTCACGCCCTGCAGGGCCTGCTGCTCTGCGCCGTATACGAGGCGGACGTGATCTCGATGAGCTTCGGCGGCACGTATTACAACCAGTCTATGCAGAACGCCGCCAACCAGCTGCATGCCCAGGGCGCAGTGCTGGTGGGCGCGGCGGGCAACGAGAACAGCACCCAGATCACCTACCCGGCCGGCTACGCCCACGTGATCGCCGTGGCGGCCACCGACCGGGACGACGACCGCGCCTCCTTCTCCAACTTCGGCGACTGGGTCAGCATCGCCGCCCCGGGCGTGGACATCCTCTCCACCACCAACGGAGGGGGTTACGGCAACATGGGCGGCACCAGCATGGCCACGCCCCTCTGCGCCGGGCTCTGCGCCCAGCTAAAGACCCTGCGCCCCGAATGGGACGGCGATCAGGTGCTGGACCGCCTGGTGGAGACCGCGGCGCCCCTCGACGACTGGGGCATGGGCGGCGGGCGGATCGACGCGGCGGCGGCCGTGGACGTGGTGGCGCGACTCACCGCGATCGAAGTGGACAACGCTCCCGGCCGGCTGCTCCCCGGCGAGACGGGCACGCTGCGCTGCCTGGTGGAGAACCGCTCAGGAGAGCCGCTGGCCGACGCGCAGCTGCTGCTGGAACCGCTTTCGGCCGAACTGGATATCTGGCCCGGCCAGGCGGAGGTGGGCTTCCTGCCCGTGGGAGACAGCGCCTGGGTGGAGGTTTCCGCCCTGTGGAGCGGAGAGGAACCGGAGCGCCTGCCCCTCAACGCGTGTCTCACGGACTTCGACACCCTGTGGTGTTCCGAGACCTCCCTGCCCTGCGGAGTGGCGGATTTGCTGATCATTGACGAGGATTTCTCCGACAACTGGGCGGTGCTGCCTTACTACGTTGAAGCCCTGGAGTCGCTGGGCCAACCGGCGGAGGTGGAGTACGCGCAGTGGCGTGAAGGCGGAGACTGGTCGCTGGAGCGCTTCAGCCGGGTGCTCTGCTTCACGGGCTCGGACCTGGAGCCGGAATTCGCTCCCGAACTGCTGGAGGCCTTCGAGGGTCTGCTGGATCTGGGCGGCAGGCTGGTGCTCAGCGGCCAGCAGCTGCCTTCGGCGCTGCCTGAGGACTTTCTGGCCGAGCGGGCGGGCGCCCAGACCACGGGGGAGCCGGGGCCTGGCGCGCTGGTATGGGGCGTGGAGGACGATCCGCAGAGCGACGGTCTGCGGCTGCTGATCGTGGGCAGCGGGGGAGCCGGCAACCAGGAACAGACAGAGGTCCTGACACCCACCACCGGTGAGGCCTTCTTCACCTGGATCCAGGATGATCCGCAGCAGGCGGCGGCGGTGCGCTCCCCCGGGGGCGGCCTGCTGCTGCTGGGTTTCGGCCTGGAGGGGATCAACGACGAACCCGAGTGGGCCGCTTCGCTGCCCGAGGTGCTGGCGGCCTTGCTGGACATCGAGCAGCCCGTCCGCGACCTGCCGGAAGTCGCGGCGGATCCCGGGCTCGTGGAAGCCTGGCCCAATCCCTTCAACCCGGTCCTGAACATCCGCCTGGGAGAGGGCGCCGTCCGGGCGCTGGAGGTCTACGACCTGCTGGGCCGCCGGGTGGCGGTGCTCGATCACCGGCCGGGAGGAATCCGCTGGCACCCGGGCGCGCTGCCCAGCGGGCCGTACTACATCAAGGCCCGGGGGCGGGACCGCGTCGCGGTGAAGCGGGTGCTGTACTTGAAGTGAATGCGCGTGTGATACAAGACCTAAACAGGAGAGTAACGATGAGCAGGCTGATGCTACTGCTCGCCGCGCTGGCGCTGGCCGGATCGGCGAAGGCGGACGTGCTCTACGAGGAGTACTTCAGCGACGGAACGGCGGACCTGAGCTGGTTCAGTCCCTGGGGCGAGGAAGCCGACCAGGTGACCGTGGACTGGATGGCGGGCAATCCCTCCGGCGACGGTTTCGTGGGCAAGCTGGGCAACGGCCTCTCGGGGGGCGGCGTGGGAACGGTCGTGGTGGACGCGCCGGAGCTCGAGGACTACCGCGTCGAAGCGCAGATCTACCTCACGCCGGGTGATACGCACTATCGCGGCATTGTGGGGCGCGCCATGGGAGACAGCGAAGGCGAAGACCTGCGTTTCTACGCCTTCGTGGCCGACCTCTCGGAAGCCACGGGTATGGGGGACCAGCGGTTCATGCTGCGGACCTACGCCTTCGGCGGCATGCCCGACAACATCCAGGTCTGGGAAATCGGAGATCTGGGCGATCTCTACCCGGACGAGGCCGGCTGGTACAAGCTTTCCATGGAATTCGACGGCAACCAGGTGCACTGCTACATCGACGACGAGGAACTCACGGACAGCCCCGTGACGGACGGCAGCTACTCGGACGGCGGCTTCGGCGTCTACTTCTGGGACTTCATGGATTTCGAGAGCTTCATCTATTTCGACGACGTGATCGTTTCGGGAGAAGCCAGCGCGGTGGATTCCAGGCCGCTGCGTCCCCGGGCCGCCAGCCTGGAGCAGAACGCGCCCAATCCCTTCAATCCGAGCACCGAGCTGCGCTTCAGGATCGAGCGTCCCGGCAAGGTGCGCCTTAAGGTCTTCGACCTGCGTGGCCGCCTGGTGCGCAGCCTGGTCGAGGGCGGCATGCCCGCAGGTGAGCACCGGGTTTCCTGGGACGGAAGAAACAGGGAAGGCGGGACGGCGGCCAGCGGCATGTACCTGACACGGCTCGAGGCCCTGGGCGAGGTCCGGGTGCGTCGGATGCTGCTGGTACGCTGACGCGGCACTCTTGAATCACGCGGATCAATTGCTTCGCGTTCTCCGCGCGTGTCCGAGATAAATCCCGGTCCGACAGCGGGAGTGTATCCTGCGCGCCGGGTCTACCAATGAGGAATGCATGAGAGTCCTTCCGCCACTGCTGGCGGCGCTGGTCCTCGCCGGGACGGCGGCTGCCGCCGGCTACGGTAAGCTGGCTGGTCGCGTGACCCTGGAGGGCCGGGCGGTGCCCGGCGCACACGTCGCCGTGGAAGGCAGCGGGCTGGGTGCAGCCACCGACCTGCAGGGGCGCTACGTGATCCTGCGGCTGCCGCCTGGAAATCACCGGGCCCGCGTGTCTCACGTGGGAATGGAGCCGCGCGAACTGCCTTTCTTCATCATCAGCGACCAGACCACGGTGATCGACGTGGAGCTCGAGGAGCAGTGGATCGAGATCGACGAGCTGCGCGTCATGGCCAGGCGGATTCCCCTGCCGCTGGACCGCACCTCGAGGATGGCGGTGGTCGACGGCGAGCGCATGCGCGAGCTGCCGGTGGAGGACCTCCGCGACGTGCTGACGCTGCAGGCGGGTATCACCAGCGACGCTTCCGGCCGCATCCACGTGCGGGGCGGGCGGCATTCCGAGCTGAAATACCTGGTGGACGGCGTTGAAGTGGACGATCCCCTGTCGGGCTCCTTCGAGGGCCTGGTCAACGAGGACGCAGTCAACGAGCTGGTCCTGGTGGCGGGCACCTTCAGCGCGGAGTACGGCGGCGCCATGTCGGGGGTGGTGAACATCGTCACCCGGGGCGGATCCGAGGAACCGCGGTTATCCTTGCGCTACCGCAGCCCTTCACTTGTCGAATCGCCCTGGCGCCGGTCCGACGCCTTTGACAGCGCGCAGGACGAGCTGGCCTGGAGCGAAGTGCGGCTTTCCGAGCGGCTGGACGGGGTTCCCGCGGAATTCCGCCTGGCGCTCCCCGGGCGACTCAATATGTTTACCTCGGGTCCCCTGCCCGGCGGACTGCTGGCCTCGCTGACCGCCTTCAGCCGCGGCGAGAACAGCCACCTGCCCCACGGCTACAAAAGCGAGGGCGACCTGGCGCTGAACCTCAAACACCCCACCAACGGGCGCCTGGCGCTGGAGCTGGGCCTGCAGCACAGCCGCCGGGAATATCAGGAGTACAGCCATGTCTGGAAATACCTGCCGCTGAACCAGTCGGTCAACCGGCGGGGCACGCGGCGCTACAGCCTGGGTCTCACCCAGGAACTCAATCGGGTCACCTACTACTCGGCCCATCTGTCGTACGTGATGCACGACCGCTGGAAGGGCGTGCTGCGGGAGGGCGAGGAGCTGCCGCTGAACTCTTACGCCCGTCCGGTCTACCGCGAGCAGCAGGATTTCTACCGCGAGGGAACCTCTTCCTACTTCGAGGACAGCCGGACCAGGGTCCTGGGCTTCGACCTGGACCTGACCCGCCAGTGGGGCATGCATCACGAGGTGAAGACCGGTTTCGATTACAGGCGCAGCGAATTGACGCTCAATAGAATCCACAACGTCTGGGGCGATGAAGAGCGCCTCGACGACTCCGCGGACCTGGCCCCGCTGCAGGGTTCCGCCTACCTGCAGGACAAGGTGGAGCTGGACTACCTGGTGCTGAACCTGGGCCTGAGGCTGGACTGGCGCGATCCCGACGCCGTCGCCTGGGAGGACCTCGAGCATCCCTTCGTCACCGAGGGCGACTCGGTCTACCCCGCGCCCGATGTCCCGGTCAATCCGCAGTGGGCTCTTTCGCCCCGCCTGGGCCTGGCCTTCCCGGTCACGGACCGTTCCGTGCTGCACGCGAGCTACGGCCATTTCCTGCAGTTCGCGCCCTACTACGCCATGTATACGAACCTGCAGCGGAACATCGACTACTCGCGAACGCCCCTGTTCGGCAATCCCGCGGTCAAACCGCAGAAGACGGTGGCCTACGAGATCGGCCTCAACAGGCAGCTCGAGAGCGGCGGGCAACTGAGTGTCACGGCCTGGTACAAGGACCTGACGGATCTGCTTTCCACGGTGGAGGTGATCCAGTACACGCGCAGCATGATGGTCTATTCCAACACGGATTACGCCAATGTGCGGGGTGTGGACCTGGCCTGGAGTTTCCCGCTGGGGAGCAGGGGGGACCTGAGCCTCGACTACACCTGGATGGTGGCCCGGGGCAACGCCGCCGAGCCGGAGAGCGGCCTGATCCGCGTGGCCGGGGGCGAGGAAGTGGAATTCAACGAATTCCCCCTGGACTACGAGCAGCGCCACGACCTCACCGCAGTGTTGCGCTTCGAAGCTGCGCGGGGAGTCAGCCTGCAGGCCCTCTTCCAGGCGGGCAGCGGCCTGCCCTACACGCCCTTCATCGATATCGGGGTGGACGTGCCCACCAACACGGCGGTCCGTCCCTGGACCTACCGGACGGATCTCAGCCTGCGCTGGAAGGAGGTCTTGGGTTACCGGCCTCTGGAGTTGTGGCTCGAGGTGGACAACCTCTTCGACCGGCGTAACGTGATCTGGGTCTATCCCAGCACGGGGGATCCCTTCGAGGACCCGCGGGGCCTGATCGGCTCCACGCCGGACGCCCTGCACGATCCCTCGCACGTGGAAGCTCCCCGGACGCTGCGACTGGGATTCCAAGTATCACTTTAGGCGAGCCAGGAGATCGCGGATGAAGGATAGGCGAACACTGATCCTGTACCTTGCCCCTCCGTGCTGCGTCCTGCTGCTGGCGCTGGGCGCCCGGGCGCAGGACTGCATGCGCTGCCACGAGGGGATGGAGGGCGTCTCCCGCAAGCAGGTCTTCGACGCCCTGCGGCACGCTGAGGACATCGGGGACAACGCCATCGGCGTGCAGGACCGGGGCGAACTGGGCAACTACAGCACCAATTTCGGCGACATGGCCGACTACCATGTCTGGCACTACGAGGCGCTGCACTGGCCGGCCGACGCCAGCGACGTGACGCAGTACGCCTTCGGCCTGGGGCTGGTGGTGGCCACGCCGGGGAACGTGATCGAGTCCTGCCTCAACGCAACCACCGGCATCCGCGACTGGAGCCCCGCCGAGGGCAGCCTGGGCCTGTATCACACCGGCGAACCCACGGCCAGCGACGAGACGCCCTACATGGCGCATTCCAATATCTTCGAGACCTGGCCAGGCGAAACGTGGCCGGGTCCCTGGAGGGAGGAGTACCAGTTCGTCCCGGTGCCCGGCTCTCCCGTCGTGCAGGTGCTCGGCGAGTTCACCAGCGACAGCGACACCTGGTGCGTCTTCGACGACCGGGAGAATCCTCTGGGGGCGAAGGGGATCGAAGTGCGCCAGAGCGGCTACAGCTACGGGCGACCCTACGCCGACGACCATCTCTTCTGGCGCAGCGTCGTCTACAACCGCTCGGACGAGCCGCTGGACTCAGTCTACGTGGGGTACTACACGGTTTTTCGTCCCGACTACGACTTCGTAGACCGCATTGGCAGGACCTCCACCGAGGAGCTGGAGCTGCCCTACGGCAAGCCGGCCGACATCATTTACGTGATGGACGCCAACAACGCCAGCGACGGTGCCTGGGCGGAGAACCTCAGCCCCATGGGGGTGCCGGCGCTGATGGTCATCGAGACGCCCCAGGACATGGGGATCACGGACTTCCACCACTTCCAGGGCGACTTCAAACCCTCCACCGACGAAGACCAGTGGGCCGTGATCAGCTCTCAGCCCGGCCTGCTGGAATCGCCGGAGCTCTATTTCCACTCCCAGGACATGGGGCGCATCGACGATTGCACCGACGAGATCAACGACCTGGATTACGGCGGCGGCAGCCGGATCAACTTCTTCGTGATGACCGGCCCGATCAGCCTGGCGCCGGGGGACAGCGTGATCAGCTCCTGCGCGGCCCTGATCGGCGAGGCGGGAGAGGTGCCGGACGAGCCCTCCCTGGAGGACCTGCTGGACAACGTGGCCGACGCCTGGGACATGTACTGGCGCACGCGCTTCTCGGGTCCCGGCGCGCCGCCCATGCCGGAAGTCGGCGGCTCGGCCCTGCCCGGGGGCGCCCTGGTCTGGTGGGAGTCGGAACCTTCCGAAAACGCCGAGGATTTCGAGGGCTACCGCGTCTACCGCAGCGAGGACCGGGGCCGGACCTGGGGCGATCCGATCACCGACGAGGACGGCCGGCGGGTGGGCTGGGTGCCCCTGGCCCAGTACGACCTGGCCGACGACCTCACCGGTCTCGATCCCAACGGCTACCGCGACCTGGGTTCCGATTCGGGGCTGGAGTACGAGTTCGAGGACATCGGGCGGGTGGAGGGCCTGGAATACTGGTACTGCGTCACGGCCTACAGCACGGGCGAGGAGAATCCCGCGGAGGACATCCACTTGCCCAGCATCGAGAACCCGCTGGGCCGCTCGCTGCTCGACCGCCATACGATCGACCTGATACCCGGGGCCGTCGCCGCCGACCAGTCGCCTTCGATGGATGAGCTGACGGTGCTGGAACCCCTGGGCGGGCTGGATTGCGACGGTTACGTCGCCGTCCGCGTACTGGATCCGCAGGCCCTGCCGGAGACCGACTGGCTGCTGCGGATGCACTCGATGATCGCACCGGACAGTTTCGCCCGCTTCGACCTGATCGACCTTGGTGCGGAGGATACCTTGTACATCGATGAACCAGTACCGGCGGCGGGCGCGGCGCCGCTCCCGGCGATCAGCGGCTTCCGCCTGCTGCTGCGGGACGCGGAGGAAGGCGTATCACAGATCGGCTGGAACGAGGACAGCCCCTGCACTTTCGACTGGTGGATGGAGCACCGCACGGGCGCGGACAACGAGTACCCTGAGTACGTGGTGGGCCACGACGATTTCCGGGTTCGTGTCACAGAGGCCTCGGAGACCATCGAGATCCCCTCCTTCATCTACTGGTTCAGCGGGGGCGATACGCTGGCCGATCCGGTGCTCAACGAAGTGCCCCTGAGGGCCGAGATGCGCCGGGCGGACACGGAAGACTGGATCGACGTCTCCGGGCACCTGTGGTCGGAGGACCTACGCCTTTACTTTGAGAATACCGAGGAGTTTAGCGAGCTGGGCTGGGACCTGGTCCCCGGCGGCCTGGCGGGCAGCAGGCTGCGCACGGGTTACGAGACCTACACCGACGCGCTGATCCTGCGCGAATCGGACGACCTGAGCGGCGGTTCCGAGATCCTGATCAAGACCAACAACTTCGACTGGATCTGGGACGCGGAAGGCGATACCCTGTGGGGGGTGCCTCCGGAACCCGGCGACGTCTTCACCGTGATCAGCAACAAGACCTTCCGCGACGGCGTCTCCTACGAGTTCCACACCGCGCCGCCGGCACCCATGGAAGCGCCGCAGGCCCTGAACGTGCGAACAGTGCCGGATCCCTACATCGCGGGCAGCGAGCTGGAGGCGGGCACGGGCGGCCACCGGCTGATGTTCACCCACCTGCCCGCCGACTGCACGATCAGGATCTTCACCCTGGCCGGCGACCTCGTCCACACCTTGTATCACGAGGACCCGACCTCCGACACCTATACCTGGGACCTGAGGAACAGCAGCCGCCAGCACGTGGCTTACGGCCTCTACGTCTTCCACGTCCGCGACGGGGCGGGGCGGGAGCAGGTGGGCCGATTCCTGGTCATCCGATGAGGGGCATCCAATGAATACCGCTTGGTTCGTCAAGAGCGCCGCGGCGGGGACGCTGGCCACGCTGCTCCTGGTTCAGCAGGCCGCCGCCTTCAAGCGCAGCGGCACTTCCGCCGCCATGTTCCTCAAGCTGGCCACGGACGCGCGCAGCGCCGCCATGGCCGGAGCCACCGCCGCCCTGGAATCCGCCCAGTCCGCCTGGTGGAGCGGCGCGGGCAACCTGCTGGTGAACCCGGCCAGCGTGGCTGGCGCGGCGAGTACCGGCCTGTGTTTCAGCCGCCAGGAACTCTACGCCGACCTGGAGCACAACGCCCTGGCCGGCGTCCTGCCCTTCCGCGAGCATCTCAGCCTGTCCGGGGCGGCCACCTGGCTGAGCGCCCCGGACCAGGAGATCACCACCCTCGAGGAACCCGAGGGCACGGGCATGTACTACAGCTACGGCGACTTCAGCCTGAACCTTGGGGCCGCCCTGCGTCTTAGCGACCGGCTGGCCTTCGGCGCGCTGGGCAGGTACATTCGGCAGGAGCTGCACAACGAGGTGGCCGAGGGTCTGGCGCTGGATCTGGGTATCCTGCTGCGCACCGCCTACCGCGGCATCCGCCTGGGAATTGTGATGGCCAACTTCGGGCGGCGCCTGCGGCTGGAGGGCGAAGACCTGCTGATCCCCTCCGAGGACGGGCGGCCCTCATACCTCGAAACGCATGAATTCCAGTTGCCGCTGACCTTCCGCGCCGGTGTCGCGGGGGAGCTGTTGGAAGCGGAGGGGCAGCGTGTGACGGCCGCGCTTCAGGCGGAGCATCCCAACGACAACGTGGAGAACCTGCGCCTGGGTTTCGAGTACGCCCTGCGCGAGCGCTTCTTCCTGCGCGGCGGGCGATGTTTCCGCAGGGACCTGGAAACCTGGACGGCGGGATTCGGCCTGCGGGCGCCCTTTCCCGGATCGACGGCCGAGATCCTGCTGGATTACGCCTGGACCGACTACTCCGAGCTGGGCGACGTGCACCTGTTCAGTCTCGGTTTTCGCTACTGATCCCGGGTTCGTGTTCGGGGCTTTCCGCCGCGCGCAGCAGCCCCATCCCGCGCAAAATCCGCAAGTGTCCGGGCAGCCGCCCGGAAAAGGAATTCCAGTCCCGGCGCTCCGCGAGCGTCCAGGCCGATTCCGCCAGGGCGCAGAGCCGCGGGAAGGCCTGCCGCTCCATGTCGTCCTCTGTGGGCGTATGCTCGGTCCAGAGGTTGCCTTCCAGGCCCAGCACACGCTCCCGCTGATTCCGTGATACGACCCCGTGCCGCGCGTCGAACTCGTAGGCCCGGCGCAGCGGGATCCTCGCCGTGCTGTAATCCAGGAAGCAGTGGCTGGTGGGTGACATGATCACGCAGTGTCCCGCGCGAAGAGCGGCCAGGGCGCGATCTGTGCCTCGCCAGCACTGGATCACGGAATCCGCGGGAGCGCCGCCCTCGAGGATCTCGTCCCAGCCCGCCAGCCGCTTGTCCATCTCTGCCAGCCGTTCAGCGATGCGGGCCAGGAACCACGACTGCAGCCCAGCGGGATCCCCCAGGCCCTCGTCGCGGGCCCGCCGGCGGCAATCGGGGCACTCGCGCCAGCGCGCGACAGGACATTCGTCTCCCCCCACGTGGATGTAGGGACCGGGAAAGAGCCCGGCGACCTCCTCGAGCACGCCGCAGAGGAACTCGAAGACGCTCTCCTTGCCCAGGCAGAAGACATCCTCGAAGACGCCCCAAGCAGTGGGCACGCGGAAAGGTCCCCCGCTGCAGGAGAGCTCGGGATAGGCCGCCAGGGCGGCCAGCGCGTGCCCGGGCAGCTCGATCTCGGGCACCACCAGCACCTCCCTTTCCGCGGCGTAGGACACGATCTCGCGGACCTCCCCGCGGCTGAAGAAACCGCCGTAGCGGCCGCCGCGACCGTCATCGCGCCAGGCTCCCACTTCTGTCAGCCGCGGGAATCGGCGGATTTCGATCCGCCAGCCCTGGTCGTCGCTGAGATGCCAGTGGAACACGTTCATCCGGTGGAAGGCCAGCAGGTCGATGTAGCGCTTGATGAATTCCATGCTCTGGATGTGCCGGCAGCTGTCGAGGAGGCTTCCGCGCCAGCGAAAACGGGGATGGTCGAGGATTTCCAGGCATGGCAGCGCCGGAGCCCCGGTGGCCTTTTGCGCCGCGGTGATCCGCGCCAGCTGCCGCAGGGTCTGAACGCCTCGCGCGAAGCCCGAGCTTCGCCCGGCGTGGATGATCGCCGCCCGGGGCGTGATGCTGAGCCGGTAGGCCTCGTCACTGCCCCCCACCCCTGGCTCCGCGCTGCTCAGGAGCACGGTACAGCCGGCGCCGCCGGTACCCGCGGATCCGGGATTCGTTCCCGAGTTTCCGGACAGCGCCTCCCCCAGCAGGCTAAGGGCGGGACCTGCCGCGTCGCGAGGATCATCCATCCTCAGGCGGATGTCCCTGTCCAGGCGCAATCGCCGCTCCCGCATCTCGATTCTGGCGGGCAGGGGAACCAGCGGCGGCGGGGCTTGGAAACTCATTGGGCGACCTCGTGCGGCAATTTGATATACTGAGCCGGAAGGCGTTCGGAAAGCGAAACAGGCAAGCCATGCAGCGCTGCGCGGAGAATCCCATCCTCAGCCGCGACGACGTCCCCGCCGCGGGAGCACGCTGGCGGGACGTGAGTTCCGTCTTCAATCCCGGCGCCGTGCGCATCGGAAATCGGTTCCTGCTGTTACTGAGGGTCCAGAACCGCGGCAGGGAAACCTGCCTGATGACGGCCGAAAGCGAAGACGGGATTCGTTTCAGGGTTCGACCGCGGATCACGCCCCTGCGCGGAATCGAGCGCTCCCGCCTCAAGGTGCATCACGTTTACGATCCGCGGATCACGCGGATCGGGAGCGCGTGTTACGTGGTATTCGCCATGGATGTCGACGGCGGCTGCCGCCTGGGACTGGCCGCCACGGAGGACTTCGACGAGCTGGAGTTCATCAGCCTGCCGCACGGGGACCACAGCCGGAACGGCGTCCTCTTCCCGCAAACCGTCGGCGGCCGGTACCTGCTGCTGGACCGCCCCAATCGGAGGCCCGGCGGAGAAGGCGCGGCCTCGGGGGACACGGTGCGACTCAGCGAATCCGCCGACCTGCGGGAATGGAAACCCGCGGCCGAGGTCTTCCGCGGGCGACCGCGGTACTGGGACGAGCGGATCGGTCCGGGCCCTCCCCCCGTCAAGACGCGGGACGGCTGGCTGCTGGTGTATCATGGAATCGCCACGCATTTCGCCGCGGCGAACGTCTACCAGGCGGGGGTCGTCCTGCTGGCGCTGGATGATCCCGCCCGTGTGCTGGCGCGGGGCCGCTGCAACATCCTCGAGCCGCGCGAGTACTGCGAGCAGGTCGGCCAGGTCCCCAACGTGGTGTTTCCCAGCGGCCTGGTTCCCCTGGAGCTGGACGAGGAGGGATTCGCGCCTCTCGACGGCACGCTGCACATGTATTACGGAGCGGCGGACACCTGCGTCTGCCTGGCCGCCACGACGGTACGCGAGCTGCTGCGGCGATGCCGCGAGGAGTGATGCGCCTTCTCGCCGAACCGGGAAAGCCCGTCCACTCGGGAAGACGGAAAGGAGCTGTTGATGCCGGCCGCGAAGCCAAGCAAAGTCGATGCGGTGGTGGGGATCGACCTGGGGGGTACCAACACCGTGCTGGGCCTGATGGACGGGCGGGGCGGACTGCTGGTGGAACACGGACTGGCCACGCGCTCGCACCTGCCGGTGGAGTCCCTCTTCGATGAGATCTTCGCCTGGCTGGACGGTCAATCGGTGGAGCATCGCCTGCTGGGCGTGGGCATCGGCGCTCCCAACGCCAACCACTTCAGCGGCTGCATCGAGCACCCGCCCAACCTGATCTGGGACCGCGTGGACCTGGTGGCCAGCGTGAGACGTCACAGCGATCTGCCGGTGGCGGTGACCAACGACGCCAACGCCGCGGCCCTGGGGGAACTTCGCTTCGGCGCCGCCCGAGGCTTGCGGCACTTCGTGCAGATCACGCTGGGAACGGGCGTGGGCAGCGGCATAGTGGTGGACGGACGACTCCTGCACGGACACGATGGATTCGCGGGAGAGATCGGTCACGTGATCGCGGTGCCCGACGGGCGCCCCTGCAGTTGCGGGCGACGCGGCTGTCTCGAGGCCTATGCCTGCGCCGCGGGACTGGTCCGGACGGCGCGGGAGCTGCTCGAAGGCGAAACCGGAGGCGAGATCCTACGCAAGTCGCTTGCTGTGGAACCCAGCGCGCAGCAGGTCTACGAGGCCGCCCGGCGGGGCGACCGGATCGCCCGCGAGGTCTTCGACTCCACCGGGCGCATTCTGGGCGTGGTGCTGGCCGACACGGTGGCGCACCTGAGCCCGGAAGCGATCGTCCTGTTCGGCGGGCTGGCCGGCGCCGGCGAGATGCTGATGGAACCGCTGCGGCGCAGCCTGGAAGAGAGCCTGATGCCCGTTTTCCGCGGCAAGGTGCGGCTGCTCGTATCCGAGCTTCCCGGCGCGCGGGCGGCTGTGCTGGGCGCGGGAGCCCTGATCCTGGACCAGCTGGCCGCGGGCGGCGGCGGGCTCGCCGGATGAAACCTGCCCGGTGGAGGTCGATGATGACGAAGGCGCCTGCAGCACGAGCGCTCTGGACCGCACTGCTGTTAGCCTGCGCCCTGGAAACCGCTGCTACGACCGGCGGAAGCTTCCCCGTGCCGGGAATCCCCTGCGCACCCAGGCGATATGACTGCCCGCGCAGCGAAATCTCCCCCGTGATCGACGGAGTGCCGGAGCCCGAGGTCTGGGAGCAGGCTCCCTGGACCGAGGACTTCGTGGACATCCTCGGCGCCGGGTCCCCCGCACCCCGCTTCCGGACGCGGGCGCGAATGCTCTGGGACGACCGCTGCTTCTACGTTGCGGCCGAGCTGGAGGAGCCCGAGGTCTGGGGAACGCTGCTCAGCCGCGACGCGGTGATCTACCGGGACAACGACTTCGAGGTCTTCATCGACCCCGACGGCGACACGCACGAGTATTACGAGCTGGAGATCAACGCCCTGGGCACCGAGTGGGACCTGCTGCTGATCAGGCCCTACCGCGACGGCGGTCCCGCCGTGCACGCCTGGGACATTCCCGGCCTCGAAACGGCGGTCCGCGTTGAGGGAACGCTCAACCGGCCCGGTGACGTGGACCGCGGCTGGACCGTGGAGCTGGCCTTTCCCTGGGAAGCCCTGCGAGAATGCGCCCACCGGCCCTCGCCGCCGGGAGCGGGCGATGTCTGGCGAGTCAACTTCTCCCGGGTCGAGTGGCGCACGGAGGTCCGGGAAGGGCGCCACGTCAAGCTGCGGGATCCGCTGAGCGGCGAGCTGCTGCCCGAGGACAACTGGGTCTGGTCTCCCCAGGGCCTGGTCAACATGCACTACCCCGAGATGTGGGGCCTGGTGCGTTTCCTTGAGGCTCCCGCGGAACACCCGGGGAGACACGCATCCCGAGGCGGGGAGCGCGATTCCGGGGGGGACCTGGCGGAGGCCCGCTGGATGCTGCGGGAGCTGTATTACAACCAGCGCCGCCGGAAAGAGGCCTCCGGCAGCTGGGCCAAGGCCGCAACGGAGCTGCTGGACGGCCTGCGCCCGGTGGAGGGCTGGTCCTGGCCCCCGGAATTGAGCTGCGGCTGGAATACGTGGGAGGCACGCGTCACGCGCTCAAGGGACGGGCGAGTGCTGAGTATCACGCAGGACGGCAGACTGAGCAGGGATAGATGAACCTGCACTGGATCGACTGGCTGATTGTCGTCTTCGTTTTCGGTATGATGGTCGCCGGCGTGCTGGTGAGCAAGGCGCACATGCGCAGCGTGGCGGACTTCCTGGCCGCGGGGCGGACGGCCGGACGCTACGTGCTGAGCCTCTCCTCGGGCATTGCTGCCTTGGGCGCGATCACCATCGTCAACAACCTCGAGATGAACTTCGTGGCGGGCTTCACCCAGACCTGGTGGGGCTTCACGATGGGTCTCGTCATGCTGGTCCTGACCGTATCGGGCTGGGTCATCTATCGTTTCCGGCAGACCCGGGCACTCACCCTGTCGCAGTTCTTCGAGATGCGCTACAGCCGCAATTTCCGCGTCTTCGCCGGCTTGATCGCCTTCATCGCGGGCCTGATCAACTTCGGCATTTTCCCCTCGGTGGGAGCGCGCTATTTCATCTACTACTGCGGGCTGCCCCAGAGTTTCGAACTGTTCGGTCTGGAAATCTCCAGCTACCCTCTGCTGATGGCGCTCCTGCTGGCAACGGCGCTGTTCTTCGTCTTCGCCGGCGGGCAGATCGCCGTGGTGATCAGCGATTTCATCCAGGGCGTCTTCGTCAACCTGGTCTTCGTATTGCTGCTGGCTTTCGTGCTGATCAAGATCGACTGGACGCACATATCCGAGGCGCTGGCCACGGCCCCTGTGGACGCCTCGAGAATCAATCCCTTCAAGACCGGCCACCTCGAGGACTTCAATTTCTGGTACTTCCTGATCGGGGTCTTCGGGGTAATCTACAGCGCCATGTCCTGGCAGGGCACACAGGGCTACAACGCCAGCGCCAGGAGCGCGCACGAGGCCAAGATGGGCGGCGTGCTGGGCAGCTGGCGCGGTCTGGGGCAGAGCACCGCCCTGCTGCTGATTCCCATCGTGGCCTACACCGTGATGCATCACCAGTTCTACCTACCGGTCCAGCAGAGCGTCAACGGGGTCCTGGATGGACTTGGTTCCGAGGCCCTGCGCAACCAGCTGCGGGTGCCCCTGGTGCTGGTGGAGATCCTGCCCGTCGGCCTGCTGGGAGCCTTCGCGGCCGTGATGCTGGCGGCATTCATCAGCACCCACGACACCTACCTGCACTCCTGGGGCAGCATCTTCATCCAGGACGTGGTGATGCCATTCCGCAGAAAGCCGCTCAGCCAGCGGCAGCACATCAACCTGCTGCGCGCCTCGATCGTCGGCGTGGCCGTGTTCATCTATTTCTTCAGCCTGTGGTTCAAACCCAGCGACTACATCGCAATGTTCTTCGCCATCACGGGCGCCATTTTCGCCGGGGGTTCGGGGGCGGTGATCATCGGCGGCCTGTACTGGAAGCGCGGCACCACGGCCGCCGCCTGGTCGTCCATGATCACGGGCAGCAGCATCGCCGTGGGCGGGATCATCATTCGACAGCTGGATCACGACTTCTTCCTCAACGGTCAGCAGTTCTGGATGCTGTCGATGGCCGCGTCGACGGTGGTGTACGTGGCGGTCTCGCTGGCCGGCCGGCGTCGGGCCTGCGACCTGGACAGGCTGCTGCACCGCGGGGCGCACGCAGTAGGCGGGGAGCTGAGGGTCGTGGATGAGACGCCCGCCCGCGGACTGAAAATGCTGGGCATGGGCCGCGAGTTCACGCGACGGGACAAGGCGCTATACATCCTGACCTACGCCTGGGCCCTGAGCTGGGGCCTGGTGTTCGGAGTGGGCACGATCTGGAACCTGACTCACGAAGTGAATGACGCGGCCTGGATGCGGTTCTGGCGTTATTATGTCTGGCTGTACCTGGTGATTTCAGTGGTAGTGCTGTTCTGGTTCACCGTTGGTGGAGCGCGGGACATTCGGGAGATGTTCGCACTGCTGCGCACGCGGCGGCGCGACGAGGCGGACGACGGATCGGTGGAGGATCACGCGCGATGAGCACTCCCGGGAAAACGGTCTACATCGTGTCGCACACGCACTGGGATCGGGAGTGGTACAGGCCCTGGAGCAGTTTCCGCGTCGACCTGGCGACGGCAGTCCGCGGACTGCTGGAGACCCTCGAGCGGGACCCGGCCTTCCGCCACTTCGTGCTGGACGGACAGGCGATCCTGCTCGAGGATTACCTGGAGATCCATCCGGAGGACGGCGAGCGGATCCGGAGACTGGCCGAGCAGGGTCGTCTCTCGCTGGGACCCTGGTACGTGCTGCCCGACGAATTCCTGGTGAGCGGGGAAGCCACGCTGCGCAACCTGCTGCTGGGGCGGCGGGTCTGCGAGCGTTTCGGCGGCCCCAGCGAGGTGGGCTACCTGCCGGACTCCTTCGGCCACCTGGCCCAGCTGCCGCAGATGCTCCGCGGGTCGGGCATCAACAGTTTCATCTACACCCGCGGCAGCGGGGACGAGCTCGAAGAACTGGGCAGCGAGTATTTGTGGGAAGCTCCCGACGGCAGCGCCGTGCTCGCAATCTGCCAGGAGGGCGGCTACTGCAACGCCGGCGGACTGGGTTTCCGCGAGATCTGGGAGGCCCACACGCCCCGGGAAGTGGATCCCGACCTGGCGGTGGAACGGGTGCGAGTCCTGTTGGAGGAACTGGAGCGGAGATCCAACAGCTGCGTCCTGCTGCTGAACAACGGTTGCGACCATTTTCCGCCGCAGCGGGATCTCGGCCCGATCCTGGCCCGCCTGCGGGAAACCTTTCCGGACTGCGAGTTCATTCACGACAGCCACGCCCGGTACGTCGCGGCGGTGCGGCTGTGCGGCGTCCGGATGAAAACCTGGCGTGGAGAACTGCTCGGCGGTCGCTACCACCACATCCTGAGCGGGGTCTGGTCCGCGAGGATGTATCTCAAGCAGGACAACCACCGCGCGCAGAAGCTGCTCGAACGCTACCTGGAGCCGCTGGCGGCCTGGCTGCGCTTCCTGCACGGCGGCGAGTATCCGGAAGGCCTCATCCGCCGGTGCTGGAAGCGCCTGCTGGAGAACCACCCTCACGATTCCATCTGCGGCTGCAGCGTGGACGAGGTGCACGAGGAAATGGAGACGCGCTTCGCCGAGGTGATACAGTCCTGCGAGCAGGCCCTGCACCGGATCCTCTGCCGGGCCCTGCCGCTTTTCGCCCGGCGCGAGAAGGGCGACCGGGAGACGGTGCTCGCCGTCTTCAATCCCCTGGCCTTCCCGCGCAGCGAGCCCGTGCGGCGACTGGTGATCCTGCTGCCGGGAGAAGCTCCCGTGGAGGAAATGGAGCTGGTGGACGAGGCGGGCCGCGAGCTGCCCTTCGAAGTGCTGGAGCGGCATTACCTGGAGCGCTTCTGGAACGTGGACTACAGGGCGGAGCTCTTCTGCGGGCCGCAGCTGGAGAAGCTGAGGACCTACATCGAGCACTTCGGCCGGCGGATGCGCCGCGAGCCGGGAGCGCGCGAGGACGCGGACCAGTTCGTCCTGCTGCAGTTTATTGCCGAGGACGTTCCCGGGCTGGGGCATCGGAGCTACTCGCTCAAAGAGCGCAAGGGGAAACGTGGCGAACCGGCGGACCTGGAGGGCGCCGCAGCGGAGACCGTAACGGGTGCCGGGGGCGAGGAACGAGCGATTTCCGGAGGCTCGGGGATCGGGAAGGCCGCGATCCGGGAAGTCCGTCTCCGGGACAACCTGCTGGACAACGGCATACTGCGGGTCCGGCTGCATGCGGACGGCCGCTTCGACCTGGAGGACCTGCGCGACGGTTCACGCTACCCCGGCTTCAACCTGCTGGTGGACGGCGAGGACGCGGGAGACGAATACGACTACTCGCCCTGTCCGGAGTCTGGGAGTATCACTTCTTCAGGCATCGCCGGCGAGCTGCGGATAGTGGAAGCGGGCCGGCTGAGCGCCTGCCTGGAGTCCCGCTTCGACCTGAGGCTGCCGGAAAGCCTCAGTCCCGACCGTCGCCGGCGCCACGATGTATCCGTCGCCTGCCCGATAACGGTGCAGGTCCGGCTGCGCACCGGCAGTCCGCTGGTCGAGGTGCGGATCACGATGGACAACCGCGCGCGGGACCATCGCCTGCGCGCCCATTTCCCCACCGGGATCCGCAGCGGGCGGATTCACTCCGACGGCCAGTTCCTGGTGGCGGACCGTCCCGTGGAGCGGGAGCCGGGAGAGGATTGGGTCCAGCCTCCCGCGGACACGGTGCCCCAGCAGGACTTCTCGCTGGTCCAGGACTCCCGCCGCGGCCTGGCCCTGCTCAACCGCGGCCTGCCCGAGATCGCCGCCCTGCGCGGGGAGGACGGCACGGTGACCATGGCCCTGACGCTGCTGCGCGCCGTGGGCTGGCTTTCCCGGGACGACTTTCCGACCCGTCGCTTCAGCAACGCCGGCCCCACGCTGCACACGCCCGGGGCCCAGTGTCCCGGGCCGCGAATCTTTGAATTCGCCCTGCTGCCCTTCCAGGGCGACTGGCTGTCCGCAGGCGTGAAACGGGTCAGCGAGTGCTACCAGGCGCCCCTGATCCTGCGCCAGGGCGTGGCGGACGGCCGCCTGGCGGGAGGAACGCCGGGCCTGCTGGAGCACCGGGCGGCCGAGTTGTGCGTCAGCGCGATCAAGAGACACGAAGAGCGTGATACGCTGCTCGTGCGCCTGTACAACACGGCGGACGCCGGGGCGGAGGATACGCTGGTCTTCGGCAGGGAACTCGAGGGCGCCTGGCGCAGCGATCTGCTCGAGCGACGGGTCGCCGCGCTGCCCCTGGAAGGCGGGAACAGGCTGCGGGTCACACTGGGCCCCCACCGGATCCTCAGCCTGGAGTTGCAGTTCGCTGAACGCTGACGGGTCCAGCTTCGCGGATCGGGGCTTCGGCGACACGGATCCGCCAGCCGGATGCGCCCGCGGGCGTTCCGCGGTGAAGCGATCCGGGGACCTCAGCCCGGGTCCAGGCGTTCGAGCCCGTGTTTCCTCGCCAGTCTCAGGGCTTCCCCGTACTCGCCGTCGCCGAGCGGGCGGTCCAGCGGCGGATGGACTCGCGCCATGTGACACGGTCGGTACTGGTCCATCAGGTTGAGGTAGGTTCGTATCGACAGTCCGGCGATGAATTCCAGCACCTTGTCGGTCTGGTCCAGGAGACCGGGCAGCACCAGGTGTCGCACCAGCAGGCCCCGCCGGGCGAGCCCGTGCTTGTCCAGGATGAGGTCGCCCACCTGGCGGTGCATCTCGCGCAGGGCCGCGCGGCTCACCGCGCCGTAATCGGAGATTCCCGAGTAGCGACTTCCGATTTCCCCGTCGGCGTATTTCAGGTCGGGCATGTAGACGTCCACCACGCCGTCGAGCAGCTCGAGGACTTCCGGGCTGTCATAGCCGCCGCTGTTGTAGACCAGCGGCAGGTGCAAACCGGCTTCCACGGCCGGGGGCAGGGCCTCAAGGATCTGCGCCACCACGTGACTGGGACTCACCAGGTTGATGTTGTGGCAGCCCTGGTCCTGCAGGCGGCACATCAGGGCCGCCAGTTCGCGACGGTCCACCTCCCGGCCCCGGCCCTCCTGGCTGATTTCCCAGTTCTGGCAGAAGACGCAGCGCAGGTTGCAGCGCGAGAAGAAGATCGTGCCGGATCCCCGCCGGCCGCGCAGGGGAGCTTCCTCGCCGTGATGCGGGCCGCAGGAGGCGACGGCGGCAAGGCGGCCGGTTCCGCAGACACCGGCCCGCGAATCGGCGGCCCGGTCGCAGGCGCAGGAGTTGCCGCAGAGGCGGCAGCAGGACAGGCAATTCAGGGCCGCTTCAGCCCGTCGAGTCAGCCCGCCCGACTCCCGGATCCGCAGGTAGGCCGGCCGTAGGGGCGGCCCGCCGCTCGTCATCGGACAATCTCCGCCTTAGGGGTGCACGGCTGTCACACGATATAGGCGCTGTTCCGGCGGCAGTCCGATTGATTCGGACCATCCCGCGATCAGGCTCTGCGAGTGGTAGGCCCAGTCGCCCGGCGGAACTTGACGATAGATGTTGTAATACGAGGCACCCGGAACTGCCGTCCAGTCAAGATACAGGACGCCGGCTTCGTAGGTCGCGGCGAGGTCCGTGACTCCCGGCGCAGCCGGCAGACCCTGGAACAGGTAGACCAGCCCGTCGCCGTAGCCGATCAATACGTCCCTTTCGCCGTCCTCCGTCCAGTCGCAGACGAAGGGGCGGGAGCGCTGCGTACCGTCCAGGTCGATGGGCGCTCCCTCCGATTCCACCTGCACGTAACCCGAGAACAAGGGCTCCGTGTCCGTGCCCACGTTGTGATACAGGAGCAACTGCCCGTAGGTGTTGCCCGTCAGCAGGTCCTTGTTGCCGTCGCCGTCCAGGTCGAGCGCCACGGGACTGGATCGATTGCCGTAGACGTCAAGGTCGGCGCCGTTGTCCTGCGCCCGCGTAGCCTGGAGGAAGAGCGGTTCGGTATCCGTTCCCTCGTTGAGGAAGATGTTCACGTAGCCGTCCAGCGCGCCCACCACCAGGTCCTTGCGGCCGTCGGAGTTCCAGTCCGCGACGCCGGGCGTGGCGCGCGAACCCACGTCGATGGTCGACCCGTCAACCTGGAGCAGACTGCCCCCGTCGAATTGAGGATCCTCATCGGTGTTCACGTTCGTATACAGTACCAGCATTCCGTCGGACCGGCCCACCAGCAGGTCCTTCAGCTCATCGGCATCCCAGTAGACCACTCGGGGAAAGATCCCCAGTCAACCGCTGCCGGCGCAGACCAGGTCCCCGCCGGCCGATTGGACATAGCTGAAATCCGTGAACAGGGGCGTCTCGACACTGCCGGAGTTCAGGTAGACGCGTATCTTTGCCTCGGGATAACCTCCGCTGCCCTCGCCCACAATCAGGTCGGCGAGTCCGTCCTCGTTCCAATCCACGTGGCAGGGTACCGAGTACCCCAGCACCTGCAGATCGTGGCCGCCCGCCTGGACGATCTCTTGGGGCCCCAGGTTCAGGTCGGCATGAGCGGGCTGTGCCGCCCATAAGAACAGCAGCGACAGTAGATACATGTAAGAAAATCGGGGGGCGGGAGACTTCATTGGTTTCCTCCACGGCTTCGTTCTGGTTTCTCTCCATTGTTCCCAGTGCGTCTTCCTCCGTCAAAGCTAGAATAGACTGTCACAGCTTCAATTGCAAGTAAAACCATGTCAAGCTCCAGCTTTGACGAGAGGATCGACGAGGCCGAATTCAGTCGGGATTACATGTCGGAAGGATGTGAGGAATGCGTGCAGGCACCAATGCTGATGGAGTATAGCATCGGACCTACGCTTCTGCACGAGAATTCCACCGGCCCAGGATTCCTCAGGACCGGAGGACCCGCCGCCCGATTGTGCATGGTCGATTCGGGCTGCACCCGGCCCTCCACCGCCGTCGTTTTCCACCAGGGGGATCCCGGTTCGATGCCCGCGGATGCGTATATTGAACTTCCGTATCACACAGGATCGTCTCGCAGCCGTGGAGGGAATCATGAAGCACGCCCATGTCTTAGGTCTCGGATTGCTGGCCGTTCTGTGGAATTCCTGCGGAGAGGAATCCAGCACTCGACCAGTGTACGACCCGGCGGATGAAGCAGCTCGGAACATGGCCTTCGTGCTGTTCGAGAACAGCCTCTTCGACATGCTGGGAGTCCACGAGGACGGCTCCTTCTTCTGCGTGGAACACGGGAGCGAGATCAACAACCTGGTGGTCTTCAGCTCCGCCGGAAGCCCCGGCTTTTCCGTGATCCCCTTCACGGACAACCTGCCCTTCAATGCCTACGTCAACAATAACCTGTTGCTCTATCGCAACTACAACGGTGAAGCCGTGGACCTGGCCCTGCTCAGACCCGGCGGGCAGGTGGAGCTCGTGCGTGGAATCCTCTACCAGGGTTCGCAGACCGGAGAGTACGCTGAAGCTGCGAAGGAAGGTCTGCAGCGTGGAACGGACGACCTGGGAGACGCCCTCTGGTGGTCCGGGTATGCCATCTCCATGGCTGGCTGCCTGGCGGAAATAGCCGGCGAAGAAGCGGCCGGCGGCGTAGTGGCGCCCGCCGCTACCCTGGCCTGCGATGCGGATCTGACGAACGCGCTGCTCGACTTCGAAACCGGCGACGAGGCTGCGATTCTCGACAGTTCCCCCGCGCTGATCGCATTTGCCGAGAACGCGGGCTGCAGCTCGAGCGACGTGGAGGAATGCGCCCTGCATCTGGAGTCACGGGCGGCGGCGGTGCACGCCTCGGCGGAGGAAGACTGGGACTCGCGCACGGACGCCCTGCGCCTGGCGGAGGGCGCACTGGCCTATAGCTAGTCGACCCTGAAAAAAGCGCTCATGCCGCGTCGAGCGCCTGAGTCCGTGATT
>CAZMSD010000036.1:0-46970 GCA_964568855.1 uncultured Bacteroidaceae bacterium
GGCTGATAGCACGCGAGTTTACGGACTGGAGGCCGGTCACTCCATAAGGTCTAGAGCTTCTGGATCATCCTGCCCAGCGGCCTTCCGCCGAAGATGTGCACGTGGAAGTGCGGCACCTCCTGCCCACCCTCTGCTCCGTGGTTGGCCAGGATGCGGTAGCCCTTCTCCGGCAGGCCCAGTTCCCGCGCCACGTGCCCCACGGCCCGGAAGAAACCGGCCAGCTCCTCAGCCTCGGCCTTTTGGCTGAAGTCGTCCAGCGAGACGTATTGGCCCCTGGGAATCACCAGCGCGTGGACGGGGGCCTGGGGATTGATGTCGTGGAAGGCCAGGGCGTGCTCGTCCTCATAGATCACATTGCAGGGAATCTCCCCGCGCAGGATCCTGGCGAAGATGTTGCCCGTATCGTAGGTCATGGCCGGATCCTCCTCTGTCGCTATTCGTGTTACGTAGTTGTCGCAGCGCGTCACTGCGTCCGCAGCTCGAGGCGCGCCCGACTGGCGCCCCCCGGTTCCAGGTGGACCGTGATCTCCACCGTGCGCTCGTCCGATCTCCTGCAAGCCGGCTCGCAGAACTCGATGCGCCAGTCGGTGTTCCGCTGGCGCTCCACCACCACCACCTCGCGGGATTGATCCTGGCGCAGGTTCTCCAGGTTCAGCTCCACCCAGTAGGTGCGGCCCGGGCCTTCGCGCTGTTCGCTGCCCGTGCGGCGTTCCACGCGAATCAGCTCATCCCGGCCGATCCAGGCCTTGCCCTCGGCGTCGAAGCTGAAGCGGTTGCCCTTCCCGCGCACCAGGCCCAGGGAGTCCAGCACGGCTTCGGGAACTTCCACGTACAATTTCTCGGGATCGAAGCTGGTTCCACCGGCCGCGGCAACCGGTGAAGCGTCCAGCAGGCCGTCATCGTCCAACAGGCGCAGGCAGCAGGACAGGCCCTCGGCCCTGTGCCGGGCAGGATACTCGAAGACCAACTCAACGGGCAGCTCGCGTGTGACATTACTTGGCGGAAGCACCGTACGGCCAAGGGACAATCCCTCTCCGTCATCCGGCAGCGACAGGAAGCGTCGCCGGAAATCATCCGCGTCCCAATCCAGGATGCCGGCGCAGGGGTGGGGCGGCAAGCCCTGCTCCTCATCCGACACTCCGTCCCAGCAACTTGGCGCCGGCCGGTCCAGCAGAACGAACTCCCGGCAGGGACGGCCCTCGAGCAGTTCCAACCGCGCAGCAGGCCATTCCAGCCCGGAAGAGTTCTGAACGATCAACTGTTCATGCACCTGGAGGCGGCCCCAGTCGCCGCTCGGACGGCCCACCCTCGATTGCAGCACATTCCAGCGATCGGTGATCATGCTCAGGCGGCCCTCCCGCTCCCCGTCGCTGCTTGAATCCAGCGTAGCCAGGACGCGGCAGAGTCCCCTGGATCTCCTGGTCGCCTCTATCGCGCTGCGATCGTAATCCTTCCAGCTGAACTCCTCGAACTCCTTGGGAGACAGCATGGTCCGCGGCCCGGGAGACGAGACGGCGTCGAAGACCTTTCCAAGGGGCGTGTCCCGGTTCAGGATCCCGGGTGTCGAATTCTCGGGATCCTGCTGCCGCGGATATCGACGCTTCAGCACCTCGGAACTCAGCCGCACGCCTTCCGGCAGTACGAGGTCGATTGTATCACCTCTCACCGGCCAGGCCCTGAGCCTGTCTCCACTCAGCGATACTTTCAGAGTATCGCCATGTTCAGCAGCATAGCGGAACTCCAGCCGGCGCAACACGGCGCCCGGCACTTCGAACTTCGTGCTCCAGGGCAGGATGCCCAGCGACAGCTGGTCGAGTTCGATCCGGTTAAGGCCCTTGTGCAACTCGACCGGCCGCTGCTCCTCGATCAGCGCCCAGCCGTCTTCGTGCAGTCCGATCCGCGCCTTGGGCTGCCTGCTTTCCAGCACGAGCCTCAGCTCCCTGTTTTCCCGCGGGCCCAGTCCTACCCTGCCTTTCAGTTCGTCACCGACCCGCCGGATGAATCTGTGCTCACCCAGCGATCGCCAGTTCCTGCCCAGGGAATGCGAGAGGTCCAGGATCAGCGGATAGTTGTGTTCGTTGCAGAATTCGTAACAAAGAAGCCGCCGCTGCGCGCCCGCCGCCTGGAAGGTAGAGTCGCTCAGCGTGACACGCAGCGCGGGATCGACTCCCAGGTGGATGTCATAGGGCTGGAAGCCGGGAGTGAACCGGAGTTGCCGTGGATGGCGCACGGCAGCCCGGAAAGGGTTGTCGAGCACGCGCAGTCTGCTTCGCCGGGGAAAGCGATCGACGGAGGAACTGTCCATCGCGAAGTTCAGTTCGACCGCTGCGTCCCCCGGCTCGCCGTGCCGGGCCGGATGGCTGTATGTGTAGCGCGCTGCGTGCTCTCGCGCTTCCAGCAGCGGCCGCAGGCTTTCCCCGGGAGGCAGGTCGAGGCTTGTGGAAGACGGCGGCGCAGCGGTCAGGAGGACGTAGTCCGCGGGCCCGCAGCGCAGCCGACGGTTCGGGACGTGCCTGGCATCGACCATGCTCCCGAGCAGGCCTTCCGCACTACCCTGCGCCTGCCGCGACTCGAAGGCCGGCGGAGCCGGCATGCCTCCAGCAAGATGTAGTGATACATCCTGGAAACTCATCCCGCTACGGTTGCGCAGGACCAGCCAGCCGCCCAATTGAATTCGGGAGTGCTCGGGCTCGGGTCGCAGGTGATACTCCGCTTCCCACTCCAGGCCGAAGCAGAGGCAGTACAGCCGGATGGGAACCTGTCCCGACCGGGCGGAGAGCAGCCGCAGTGTCAGGTCCAGTTCGGGCGGGGGCGGGCCGTCGCCGGGATAGTCGTCGGGTACGCGGAGGCGTTTCAGCAACACGTTAAGCGCTTCATGGAGTTCCTGTCGCGCCTGCCGTCGCTCCCGATCGCCGCGCTGCCCAATCCGATCAGGTTCGGGATCAGGAAAGTGCTGGATGCTCCACTCGCCGGAGGGCTGCGTGATCGAGACCTGCTGCCCCTCCAGCTCGACCAGGAATACATCCTGGTTGGGGAAGCGGTAGCGCAGCCGCCACTGCAGCTCCTGGAGACCCTCGGCGTGCAGCGCCAGCGACCAGGGAATCAAGCGCGGGCAAAGTCCCTCGAGTTCCACCTCATTGATGCCCTGCCTCAGGCTCAGCTCCCGAGTCTCCCGCAACACAGACTCATGCCCGCGCTCTCCGATGAAAAGCGTGGTCTCCGCCCTGGCCGCCGGGGAGCTCAACAGACAGCAGACGCAGGCCGCCGACGCCAGGACGCGGCGGATGGATGTGCTTGCCGGAGTTCCTCTTCCGTACGACCTCAAGCGCCTTCCACGCTTTGTGTCACGGATAAAAATGGTGGGGAGTGTGTGCATCATGAAGAAAAGTAACATTCAAGAAAGGCAACGCCCGGCCTGGAAACCGGGCGCCGTGCAATTCGTGAAGCGAGCGACGAGGCTCGAACTCGCGACAACCAGCTTGGGAAGCTGGCACTCTACCAACTGAGTTACGCTCGCTTTCGTATGCGGGGAAGGGTCGATCCCGCGCCGCTTCGAGTGTAATAATTCACGGCGATCCTGTCGAACGAAAGAGCCCTTCAAGGCGTAGCCCCGCGGCGCGAAAGCAGCAACCACAGGAAGAATGGTCCGCCCAGGAGCGCCGTCAGCACGCCCACGGGAATCTCCGCCGGCGCCATCAGGCTGCGCGCCGCCGTGTCGCAGAGCACCAGGAATGCGCCGCCGAAAAGCAGGCATAAGGGCAGCAGCGCTCCGTGCCGCGGTCCCGTCAGCAGGCGGCAGATGTGGGGCACCATCATGCCCACGAATGCCACCGGACCGCACTGGGCAACCACGGCGCCCACAACCAGCGAGCTGGCGAAGAAGAGCGCCCCTCGCGCCCGGCCCGTGCTGAGGCCCCGGCTGCGCGCCAGCTCGTCGCCCGTGCTCAGGAGATCCAGCGGCCGGGCCAGCAGCAGCACGATGACCGCTCCGGGCAGCAGCAGGGGCAGCAGGCCGAGCAGCGGGCCGCGGCCCACCAGGTCCAGTCCGCCCATCAGCCAGCGCAGGATCCGGTAGGACTGGCTGAAGTCCGCCAGGTACTGCGTGAAGAGGATCAGGCTGGAAAAGGTGAAGCTGACCGCCACTCCGGCCAGCAGCAGGCCGTTGGGGCCCAGGCTGCGGCAGGCCCGGCCCAGGCCGTGGACCAGCAGGATGGAGACCCCGGCCCCGGCAAGGGCGCTCAGGGTCAGCCCGGGAATGCCGAGCAGGCTGAGACTCAGCCCGCTCAGCAGGTAGCAGGAAGCACCGCAGGCCGCGCCGCTGGAGACCCCCAGGGTGAAGGGCGTGGCCAGGGGATTGCGGAACAGCGCCTGGAAGACGGCCCCGCCCAGGGCCAGCCCCGCGCCGGCGCAGAAGGCCAGCAGGACCCGCGGCAGGCGGATGCTCCAGAGGATCCGCGCATCGGGCTGCAGGGCGGGATCGGCAAGGAGCAGCGAGGGGGAGATCCAGCGCGGGCCGACGAAGGGCGCCAGGCCGAGAACCAGCAGCGCGAAAATTCCGCAGGCGGCGAGAATCAGCGTCGAACGCTTCATGCCGGACCTCCCGGGGCGGGTGCTTCGCCGGGAGGATCCTCCGCGGGCACCAGCAGGCGGCGCCCCGAACCGGGATGGGCCACGCTGCAGAAATCCCGGCCGTAGAGTTCGGCCAGTCGGGCGGGCAGCTCGGGGTCTTCTCCCGGGCAGCGAAAAAGGACGCGGCCCTCCTTGAGTCCCAGCACTGAATCGCAGAGCGCCAGGGCCAGGTTGGGATCGTGCGTCACGTAGACCAGGCTCAGGCCCAGCTCGCGCCGGCAGCGGTCCAGGATCCGCAGCAGCTCGCCGCGCTGGCGCGGGTCGAGGAAGCTGGCCGGCTCGTCCAGCAGCAGGACCCGGCTCTGCTGGGCCAGGGCCGCGGCGACGTAGACCTTCTGGCGTTCGCCCCCGCTCAGGGTGTCCATCCGGCGGCCGGCGAAACGCAGCGTATCCGTGGTTTCCAGCGCCTCGCGGATCGCCCGGCGGTCCTCAGGACCCGGCGCCCGGAGCGCGCCCAGGTGCGGGTAGCGGGCCAGGGCCACGAAGTCCTCCACCTGAAAGGGGCTGCTCTGCCGGTCGGCCTGCGGGGCGTAACTCAGGCAGCGGGCAAGCTGCCGCTGGCTCAGGCGGTCAAGTTCCCGGCCCAGGATCTCCAGCCGGCCGCCGCTGCGTTCATGGATCCTTAAGAGGCAGCGCAGCAGCGTGCTCTTCCCCGCGCCGTTGGGACCGAAGACGGCCAGGGATTGTCCCTCGCGCAGCTCGAAATCCACTCCGCGCAGGATCTCCTTCCCGCCCAGCCGGCAGCTCAGGGCTCGGACCCGGATCAAGGTTCGGGACATGCCTCGGTCCAGTCGATTTCGGGGTGGATCAGGGAGGCCAGCCTCAGCAGCACCTCGGAGACGCGGGGGCCGGGGACCGTCAGCCAGGCCTCGGGCAGCACGTGGATGCGCCCCGCGCGGACGGCGCTGAGGTCCTTGAGCACCAGCCAGTCGTTCCGCAACTCGCTTGCGTCACGGCCGCCGGCGGCTTCCCCTGCGGCCAGTTCCAGGACCAGCTCGGGATCGCGGCGCAGGATGCCCTCAGCCGAAACCGCGGGCAGCGCCGGCAGGCCCTCGCCGAAGACGTTGCGCCCGCCCGCCGCCTCCACCAGCTCGCCCAGGTAGCTGCCCATGCCGACGGCATAGACGCCCGAGGGCGGTCCCGGATCCGGATTCCGCCCCACGCAGACCATTACGCGCGTCCTCGGCAGGCCGGCCACCCGTTCCCTGACGCAGCGGATCCGCTCCCGGGCCGCGGCTTCCAGAGAGTCTCCCCGGCGGGGGGCTCCCAGGCGTCGCCCCAGGAGGGCGAAGGAAACAAGGATACCCTCCAGCGTGGTGTGATCCACCGCCAGCGCGGGGATCTCCAGGGCGGCCAGGTTCCCGGCGACGCGATCGTGCTCCCTCAGCAGCAGCACCAGGTCGGGTCGCAGGGTGACCAGCGCTTCGTAGCTGGGATCCAGGTAGCCGCCCACCCGGGGCAGGCGGCGCGCCTCCTCGGGCCAGCGGCAGAAGCGGCTCACGCCCACCAGACCATCGCCCAGGCCGAGGGCGAAGACCGTTTCCGTGATACTCGGCGCCAGGGATACCAGCCGGTCCGGAGCCTTTCCCGCGGCGGCTCCCCGGGTTTTCTCGAACTCCGGATCCGCTCCCCCGGCGAGGGAGAGCGCCAGCAGGAGCGGCAGCACCGCGAGCACCGCGAATACCGTTCCCGCAGATCGCGCGATGTGTGTCACGCGCACCGTGGACCCTCCGATAGTCGAGCGGAATCCTTGCAGGGAGGGCGTTATGAACCTACAGGCGATACCGCAGGCCCAGCGTGAACCGGCGGCCCGGAGCGCCGTAGCCCAGGATTTCCTCGTAGGGCCGGTCCAGCAGGTTGTCCGCCCGGAGACTCAGCCTGAGGGATTCAGCCAGACGCAGTTCGGCGGAAGCGTCAAGCAGCGCGGCGCCGCCCAGCTCGATCCGGCGGGCCGGCCAGGCGCCGAAGTCCAGGTCCTCGCGCGGACCCAGGTAGCGCCAGTCCAGCCGCAATCTCAGGTCCCGCCGGGCGCGCCAGTCAAGACCCGCTTCGGTCTTCAAGACGGGCCGGCGCAGCAGCGGCAGTCCGCTCTCCCGGTCCTCCGTCTCCTGGGCCGTGAACCCGCCCCGCAAGCTCAGCCGGGAACCCAGGACGGCGGCCATGCCGATCTCCACCCCCCTGCTCCAGGCACTTCGCGTGTTGGCGTAGCGGAACGATCCGGGATCGTAGTCGATCAGGTCCTCGAAGCGATTGTGGAAATAGGCCGCCGTCCAGGAGACGGCTTCCGTCCGCAAATCCAGTCCGCAGTCCCAGCCCCGGCTGCGCTCGGAACGCAGGTCCAGGTTGCCGTAGTCCGAGTAAAGCTGATAGAGGCTGGGCGCCTTGTAGCCGGTCCCGTAGCTGCACTTCAGCAGCGCCCCGCCGCCGCCGAGGTCCAGACCGCCGGTCAGCCGCCAGGTGAGCGCCGCCGGCGCCTGCCCGTGCAGGTCCCGCCGCAGTCCCGCCGTGGCGAAGATGGGGCCCGCGAGGAGCTGTTCCTGGGCGAAGAGGGACCGGGTCCGCATCCGACGCTCGCCGAAGACGCTTTCGTAGGGGCCCCAGGCCGTCAGGCCCGAGGACCGGGAGTCGCCCCGCTGCTCCTCCCATTCCACTCCCGCCAGCAGGCTCTGCCAGGGCGCGGGGCGCCAGGTCTGCAGCCATTCGGCCTTGATGCTGCGGGCGGCGAAGCGGCTGGCGCTGAATTCCAGGGGATGCTCCGCGTCGACGGGATTGCGATACTCGCGCCGCTGGTCGGCCAGGGACAGGGCCAGCCGCTGCTCCCAGCGCCCCGCGAAGGGATCCAGGCGAGCCTCCAATCGGCCCGCCAGCCGCTCCCGCTCGCCCCGGTGATTGGGATCGTCGCCCAGGGCGCCGCCGAAGTTGTCCAGCTCCTCGCGACCCGAGGAATAACGCAGGGCGAGCTCCAAGCCGGTCCACGGAGCGGGCGAAGCCACCAGCTTCAGGGCCGCCTCGCGCGCCTGATAGCCGTCAGGCTCTGAGTTGCCGTGCGCAGAGCCCGCGGCTGAGATCCCGGCGCCCCCCGCCGCTCCCGCGCTGAGCATCAGGCGCAGCGGTCCCAGTCGCGAATTCCAGCGGGCTCCCCCGCGCCAGCTCTCGCGCGAGCCGGCCTCCGCGGAAAGTTCCAGTCCGGGTTCCCCGGCGGCTTCGGTGATGACGTGCACCACGCCGCCGATGGCGTCCGCGCCGTAGAGCGAGCTCTGCGGCCCGCGCACGATCTCGATCCTCCTGACGCCTTCGAGATCCAGGGTGCTGAAGTCGAAACCCCTGCCCGGCGCCAGGGGATCGTTGAGCTCCACTCCGTCCAGCAGGACCAGGGTCTGCTCCGAGGCGGCCCCCCGGATGGCCACCGTGCAGACGCCTCCCCGGCCGCCGCTGCGCGTCACGTCCAGCGCGGGTACCGCGCGCAGCAGCTCGCCCAGGTCGGCGGCTCCGCTGCGGGCGATCTCCTCGGCCTCGATCACCGTGAAGGAGGCCGCCACCTGGCTCCTCGGCGCGGGAAGCCGCGTGGCCGTCACCACCACTTCCTCGAGCTGGATCACATCCTGCTGCGATTCCGGCGGCGGGTCTGCAGATGCCGCGGACGGCGCCCCGATTAGCGTAATCAGGATGATCCGGAACGCTGCGAAATGCATCGATTCCCCTTTCATGCGTCCTCCAAAATGAAAACCCGGGATTCCTCGTCGAAGAATCCCGGGTTCCGTTTTTTCCCGTATGTATCACACCCCGCTCCGGTCCGCGAGAGCTGGCGCTGGAATCCCGGCTGCGCGCCTGGCGCGGAACCGGGTTGCGGGCAGGTCTCCTGGCTTCCGGATCGTCCTCCGCCGCCCCTTCCCGCTCGAGAGGCCTGTCGGATTCCTCGAGCAGTGGATCATGCAGCTTCGTAGCCGGTTACAGTGGCGGGTCCGCGACGGATTCGCACCGTCTTCCCCTAGCCCACGATCTGAAGGTAGTTAATTCTCTCGATCCTCAGTTCCGGGCGGCGTGTCACATCAGGCGGCCCAGCAGGTCGCTCAGGCCGCGGGCCAGCTCCTGCAGACGGCTGTCGAAGAAGACCACCAGGTAGGGCAGGACCAAGGCCAGCATGGCCAGGCCCACTGAAATCTTCAGCGGAAAACCCACGATGAAGATGTTCATCTGCGGTACGGTGCGGGCCACGATGCCCATGCCCATCTCGCTCAGCAGCAGGGCGGCCATCATGGGAGCGCCGATCATCAATCCAAGGACGAAGATCCTGGCGCTCAGGCGCAGGATCTCGTCGAAGAGCAGCCGGCTGAGCAGCACTGAGCCCGCCGGCAGGATCTCGAAACTGTAGACCAGCGCTTCGAGCAGCAGGTGATGCCCGTCCAGCACGATGAAGAGGATCAGGGCCACCAGGGCCTTGTAGCGGGCGATCAGGCTGAGCTGCTGCCCGGACTCCGGGTCGATCACGCTGACGATACCGAAGCCCATCTGGAAGCCCACCATCTGGCCGGCGAACTGGACCGCCCAGATCAGGAACTGGACCACGAAGCCGAGGAAGAGGCCCAGCGCCACCTCGTGGAAGGCCAGCGCGGCCCAGGCCCAGATGCCGCGGTCGCCCAGGGGCAGGTAGGATGCCTCCATCCAGGGCAGCAGCAGCAGGGTGACCAGGAGACCCAGGCCCACCTTGACGCGTACCGGGATCTGGCTGCCGCCCAGGAAAGGCATGGCGGTGATCAGCCCCAGCACCCTGAAGAGGATCAGGCTGAACAGCTCCACCTGGGCCAGCGGGAATTCGAACAGCATAATGACGCGGGCCGGCGGCCGCGGGCCTGACTCAGCCCAGGCCGCCGATCATCTGGAACATGTTGCGCGTGAAGCCCAGGATGGACTGGACCATCCAGGGCATCAAAAAGAGGATCACCAGGGCCACGGAGACGATCTTGGGGATGAAGGTCAGCGTCAGCTCGTGAATCTGTGTCACGCTCTGGAAGACGCCCACCACCAGGCCCACCACCAGGCCCACGCCCAGCATGGGGCCGGCCAGCAGGAAGGCCACCCAGATGGTCTCCTTGATGATGTGCACCACCAGTTCTTCGGTCATGCTCGTTCCCCTGTTGCGATCGCATCCGGTCGCCGCCCGGCCCGCCGCTCAGAAGCGGAAGCCCTCCACCACCGAGCGGATCAGTAGGTTCCAGCCGTCCGCCAGAACGAAGAGCAGCACCTTGAAGGGCAGGCTGATCATGATCGGCGGCAGCATCAGCATGCCCATGCTCATCAGCACGGAGGCCACCACCATGTCGATCACCAGGAAGGGCAGGTAGACCAGGAAGCCGATCTGGAAGCCGATGCGCAGCTCGCTGATCAGGAAACCGGGCATGATCACGGTGATCGGCAGGTCCTCGGGGGCGCCGGGTCGATCCATCTTGGCCAGCCGGACGAAGAGGGCCAGGTCCTCCTGGCGCGCCTGCCGCAGCATGAACTCCTTGAAGGGCACCTGGGCCCTGGCCAGGGCCTCCCCCTGCGTGATCTGGTTCTCCAGGTAGGGCTGCAGGGCCTCCTCGTTCATCTGGTCCAGGGCCGGCTTCATGATGAAGAAGGTCAGGAACAGCGCCATGCCCACCAGCAGCTGGTTGGGCGGCAGCTGCTGCGTGCCCAGCGCCTGGCGGATGAAATGGAGCACCACCACGATCCGGGTGAAGCTGGTGGCCATGATCAGCAGCGCCGGCGCCAGGGCCAGCAGCGACATCAGGAACAGGATCTCCAGGGCCACCACAAAGTTGGGCTCGGCCCCGGCCCCACCGCCCACGCCGATGGTCAGGGCCGGCGGCAGCCCGGAGGGCGCCTGGGCCAGGGTGGGAAGCGCCAAGAGCAGCAGTGGAGCCAGGCGGAGAACCATTTCAGCGCTCCCTGTCTGCATCCGGTTCGCCGCGACGGCGTTCCAGTTCCACGCGGAAGGGCTTCCGGGATCCACCAGACACCTGCCGGCAGGCCTCGATCAGCCCCCGGGCCTCCTCGCCCTGGAAACGAGCCAGCGACCGGATGCCGCCCTCGCCCACGCCCAGCAGGATCACCCGGCCCTGCACCCGCAGCAGAACCGCCTGCCTGCGCGCTCCCAGGCTCAGCGCGGAAAGGACCTGCAGAGGCCGCGGCACCGACCTCAGGCGCCCGAAGCCTGGAATCCGTCCGCCGCGCGCCAGGCGCAGCAGCCAGAACAGCAGGGCGAAGACGACGAAGACCAGCAGCACCTTGAAGAGCAGCAGGACCAGCGTGCCCGTGGGATCCAGGGCCTCGCCGGCGAAGCCCGCCGAATCGGCGAGGACCGCGCGCGCGCCCAGGCTGTCCGCGAGAACTCCGCCGTCCCCGCTTAGAACCTCCCCGGCCGCATCCTTGAGACTGTCTCCCGGCATCCCTCGTGCTCCCGGCGCGAAAAACCGCGGCCAGGGCCGCGGAGCTTCCGGCCTGTTTCATACGACCCGGCCCGGGATCAGGCCTGGTTGATTTCCTTCCTGCGCTCCTCCACCGAGACCAGCTCGGTGATCCGCACGCCGAAGTTCTCGTCGATAACCACCACCTCGCCCTGGGCGAAGCGCTTGCCGTTGACGAAGAGGTCCACGGGCTCGCCCACCAGCTTGTTCAGCTCGACGACGGATCCCGGCGCCAGTTCCACCACGTCCTTGACCAGCATCTTCGTGCGGCCCAGCTCGATCACCACCGGGAGCTCGAGGTCCATCAGCCGGCCCAGGCTCGCCGAGACGTCCTCGAGCGATGCTTCCCGGCGCGCCGCGGAAGGTCCGAAATCGGTGAACTGCGCCTTGCGGACCTCCTTGGCTTCCGTCCCCTCCTCTGCGGGACCCGTCGCCGGACCGGCATCGGCCCCTTCCTCCGATTCGGCGCCCTGGGGTGAGGCCTCGCCTTCGGCCTCGGCGTCAGCCGCGGCGTCGCCCCCGGTCTCGTCCTCGGCGACGGGCGCGCCACCGCCCAGCATCTCGCCCAGTCTGTCGTACAGTTCGGGCTGGTAGAGCTTGACCAGGGGGAAGGCGGGCTGACCTTCGATCTGCAATTCGAAGCGCGCCAGGATCCAGCCCTCGAAGGCGCCGCGGAGCTCCTCCGCCGGGATCAGCCGGGCGGGCTGCACCTCGCAGCGCAGGCCCACGCCCAGTCTTTCGGAGAGCTGGTTGAACTCCGCGCTGATGAGCTGGTTGACCGCCTCCACGATCCCGTCGAGGTGCTCCTCGGGCATGAACTCCACCTCGCCGTCGCCCATGATCATGAAGTCCACCACCTTGGCGGTGAGGGCTTTTTCGAGCAGGAAGCAGATCCGGCCGTCGAGACCCTTTACGGCCGGCACTTCCACCAGCACCAGCTCGTCCTCGCCCAGCGCCTGCAGGGCCTCGGCGTCGGCCCTGAGCAGCTCCGCCAGGCTCAGGGTCGTTTCCAGGTTGATCACCGTGCGGAAGATCTCGCCGGCCCGCTCCGCGAAACCCGTTTCGAGTTCCTGGAACAGCTCGAGATGGCTCAGCGGCTCGTTTTCGTTCATCGTATTCCTCTTCTCGTTTCTCCCCGGCGGCGCCCCGGACTCAGCGTTCGTTGTAGATCGGGTCCTCGAGCCGGTCGACCTCGCGCGTAATCCGGAAGCCCTTGCGCAGGCCCAGGTTCCCCGGACGACCGAGGAACTTGACCTTCTTTCCCACCATCAACGGGAGCTCGGCGCTCTCGCGAACCGCCAGCGGCAGGATGTCGCCGGTCTTGAGGTCCAGGAACTCCTCCACCCGCACCTGGGTATGCCCCAGCAGCGCGCGCAGCATCATCTTGCCGCAGAGCACCCTGTGTGACACGGAGGGCTGCACGACCCGGTCCGCGCGCTCCTTGAGGCCCAACCTGCGCCCCATGGTGAAATAGGGCAGCGCCGGTTCGAGCACGAAGTAGGGGATGCAGATGTTCATGGGGAAGGTGAAATTGCGCACCCGGATCTCGAAGAAGACCACCGCCACCGTCTCGCTGGCCGGCGCGATCTGCACGAACTGGGGATTGCTCTCGAAGGATTCCAGCTTGAAGTCCATGTCGAAGAGCTGGGCCCAGGACTCGTTGATGGTGTTGATCAATTGTTCGATGGTCCGCGAGATCACGTTCTGCTCGATGATCGTAATCACCCGCGGCTCGGACAGCCTGCTGCCCACGCCGCCCAGCAGGCGGTCCACCATGTAGAGCACGAACTGGGGCGAAAGCTCGATGATGATCGAGCCTTCCACTTTGTCGGTGACCAGCTCGTAGATACAGCTCAGCTCGGGCAGGCTCATGGTGTATTCGGCGTAGGTCACCTGGTCCATCGAGAGCAGGTTGATTTCCGCCATCAGGCGCATGGTGCTGGAGAGATGGGTGCCCATGGACCGGGCGATTCCCTCGTGGATCGTGCGCAGGTTGCGCATCATGTCCTTGGAGATCCGCTCGGGATGTTTGAAGTCGTAGGGCTGGACATCCCGCAGATCTTCGAGGCCGCCCTCCGTCATCCGCTGGTCAGAGTAGGCGGAAAGCAGGTTGTTGATCTCTTCCTGGGACAGAATCTTGTTCATCTGGACCTTCGCGTCTGCCGCCCGGCGGAGCCCGTCTCGGAACTCCTCCGGCACGGACGGAATCCCTCGAGCAGCGAACGGCAAAGCCCGTGCCGGAACTGCGGAAGTTCGGGGCTTGGCGCGATTGAAGGCAACTCAATGAAAAACAAGCGAACTGGATCCAGGCGCCGTGGCCCCGGCCGGGAGCGGGTCGGGAATCTGGGCAAGGCCTGCACTCCGGGCGGCAGCAAGTGCCACGCGCCGGGTCATGCAGTGGAGAGCCTCCTGCAAGGCCATGTGTCCTAGCGAGTTACCGGCGCTTCAGCACGTAGAATTCCACCCGGCGGTTCTTGGCCTTGTTCTCGGCACTGTCATTGGGCAGGTAGGGGCGGAATTCGCCGTAACCCAGGGCCACCAGCTTGCGCTGGGGCAGGATGCGCTTGTCCTCCACGTAGCGCAGCACGGAGATGGCGCGGTCCACTGAGAGCTCCCAGTTGGATGGATAGCGCTCGGTATGGATGGGCGTATCGTCGGTGTGACCTTCGATCTGCAGCTCTTCCACGGGCAGGGTCTTGATCACGGTGATCACCGCGTCGAGCACGGGAAGAAACTGCGACCTGATGTTGGCCCGGCCTGGGCGGAAGAGGATCTCGTTCTGTAGGACGATGCGCACCCCCTGGCTGTCCCAGTAGACGCGCACGTGCTCGCTGAGCTCCTGCTCCTCGAGCATCTCCACCAGCTCATCCAGCGCCGCTTCGAATTCCTGGCTCTCCGGCGAGACGGGCATCTCCACGATGGTGTTGCCCGTGTTCGGACTGAGCACGCCCTCGCCGCCCCGCATGGAGCCCATGGCCTTGCGGAACTTGACGATTTCCATGGTGGAAAAACTCACCAGCAGGATGAAGAAGACCAGCAGGAGGCTCATCAGGTCGCCGTAGGTGGTCATCCAGCCGGGGGACGTGGGAGCGGAGGGCGCTTTGGACTTTTTCCTGGCCACGGCTCAGCTCACTGTTCTCCCTCGAGCTCGCGCTGAACCGGGGGAAGGAAGGTTTTCAGCTTCTCGGAGACGAGGCGCGGATTGTCGCCGTTCTGGATGGCCAGGATGCCCTCGATGATCATGGATTTTCGCGCCATTTCATCCTTGGAGCGCAGGCTCAGCTTGCCGGAGATGGGCATGCCCAGCAGGTTGGCGATCAGGGCGCCGTAGAAGGTGGTCAGCAGCGCGGTGGCCATGCCCAGGCCGATCTTGGAGGGATCGTCCAGCGCCTGCAGCATCTGGATCAGGCCGATCAGGGTCCCGATCATGCCGAAGGCCGGCGCGTAGGTGCCCACCTGCGTCCAGAGGAAGGATCCGTCCTGGTGGCGCATCTCCAGGCTGCCCAGCTCGATCTCCATGATGGCCTGGATCGCCTCGGGCTCGGTGCCGTCCACGGCCAGTCGCAGGCCGTCCTTCATGAAGTCGTCCTCGATGCCCTCCAGTCCCTGCTCGATGGCCAGGATACCCTCGCGCCGGGCCTTCTCGGCGATGCTCACCAGGATCTGGATGGTCTCGGTCATGCTGGGATCCTTGTGCAGCACGGCTTTGATGAAAGTGCTGTGGATTGTCAGCACCTTGGGCAGCGGAAAGTTGATGAACATCGCCCCGAAGGTGCCGCCGACCACGATCATCATCGAGCCCACGTCCACGAAGAAGCCCGCGCCGGGTTTGGACGCGATGGCGAAGATGATCAGACCGTAGCCGAGGATGAAACCGATCAGGGTGGAAATGTCCATCCGGGAACTCGTTCTCCATCAACTGCCGCATGGGCCGTCTCACTCGATCCCTGCGGGGATCCGGCACATCCTCCATATCGGCAGATCCGCGGAAGCTCTTATCCTTTGGAAGGACAAAATGGCTCCGGGGAGTATTTTTTCCGCCCGGCGGCCGCAGGATTCGGCGGGTGAAGACAGGAAACGCTGCGTGGAGGCGAATCGGCGGCCCGACCCGAGATCCGGCCGCCCGGTACGCGAAAACCGGACGGCGCGGGAATCGGGCAGCGTTAGGAGCTTTTCTCCCGCCGCTCAACGGTTAACGTTTCAGCCGAATGGCCTCGTCCAGCAACTGGTCGCTGGTGCTGATCACCTTGGCTGAAGCCTGGAACCCGCGCTGGGCGATGATCATCTCCGTGAACTCGCTGGTCAGATCCGTGTTGGACATCTCGAGGTAGCCGCTCTTGATCACCGAATTCACGTCGGTGCCGGCCATGCCGATGATGGGCGCGCCCGAGGCGCCGGTGGAGACGTAGTTCGACGCGCCCACTGCGCTGAGGCCCTGGGCGTTGTTGAATTCCGCCACCAGGATCTGGGCCAGCACCTTGGTGCTGCCGTTGCTGTAGACGCCCTGGATCCGGCCGTCGTCCATGAACTCCACCGAATCCAGCAGGCCCATGGGACGTCCGTTCTGCTCCAGGGCCCGGGTGCTGAAATCAGCCGAGGTCTGGGTGATGCCGTCCAGCAAGCCCGGCGTCCCGGGATCGAAGGCGATCTGGACCATTTCGCCGTTGCCGGGATCGAAGCTGAGGAAGCTGCTTCCGTTGTCGAAGGTCCAGGAGGCGAGGCTGCCGTCCTCGTTGAAGGTGACCCTCCCCGAGTTGCCGGCCAGATCCGTGGCCGGTGCAGGCAGCTCGGCCTCCCAGATCCATTCGTTGGCGGTCTCGCTGCGGGTGAAATCCACCGTCAAGGTATGCGATTCGCCCAGGCTGTCGTAGACCACGATGCTGGTTTCGTGCACCGTGTCGGCCGTCAGCACCGAGAAAGTGCCCGCGCTCAGGCCGTCGGCCGCGAAGACGCTGACTCCTCCTCCGCCCAGGTCGTCTATCTGAGTCACCTGTCCGGTGAGCGGATCGACCGCGCCCATGCTCAACTCGACGGCGGGCAGCACCTGGCCGCGGGTCGTGGTGAGCACCGCCGTGGCCGCCAGAGTGGAATCGACGCCGTCGTCGGCGGTGACGGCATTCAGCCCGAAGAGCTGGTTGAGTACGTCGGAGATCCCCGGATCCTCGCTCAGGGTCACGTTGTACTGGGCGCCGTCGCCGAAGGTCGTGCGCGCCAGCTGCAGCTCTCCTCCCACGATGGACAGCTCCACTCCCGAGGACTGGGCCTCCACCTGGGCCATCAACTCCGCCAGCGTAGTCTCCGCGCCGAGGTCGCTGATTGTCAGCGCGTCTCCGCCGTCCACGCTGAGACTCAGCTCGCCGAAGAGCGTCACTCCCAGCTCGCCCAGGGTCATGGTCTCCTCCAGGGCGCCGGGGAAGGCCAGGTTGCCGCCGGTGAATTCGCTGCGGGTGGCCGCCTCCCCGGTGACGGTCACCTCGTAGGTCCCGCCTACACCGTCCACAGCCGTCCCGCTCACGCTGGTGACTCCCGCGTCGTTGTCCTGGTCCACCAGGCTGGCGACGCTGATGGTCCCCGCGGCATCCAGGTTGGACTGGAAACTCACCTCGGTGGTGGCCACCGCTTCATCCTTCTGGCCCAGGGGCAGCACCACGGAGCCGATCTCCGAAAGGGCGGGCAGTACCCCGCCGGCATCGGCCCTCAGTCCCTGCACCTGGTGCCCGCTGGCGGTTACCAGCGAGCCCTGGGCGTCGATCTGAAAAGCGCCGTTGCGGGTGTAATACGTGCTGACGCCGTCGTTGACGAGGAAGAAGCCCTCGCCGTAGACGGCCAGGTCGGTGGAGTTGCCCGTCAGTTCCAGGTTGCCCTGCTCGAAGATCCGGTCGATGGAGGCCACCCGGGTTCCCAGGCCCACCTGCATGGGCACCTTGCCGGCCACGTTGTCGGAGGGCTCGGAGGCGTGCCTGAGTGTTTCGGAGAAGGATTCCTGAAAATTCACCCGGCTGCGCTTGAAGCCCACGGTGCTGGCGTTGGCGATGTTGTTGCCCACCACGTCCAGTTTCTGCTGGTTCCCCAGCAGCCCGGAGATCCCGGTGTAAAGCGACCGCAGCATGATCTTCCTCCTCGTCTATTGCTTCCGTCGTTTCTTTCGTCAGTTACCAGGAACCGTCCATTTCCCATTGCCGGCCCGGATCCCCGTCTTCCCCGTCAGGCCCGGCTTCCTCCAGGCGGATCTCGCTCACCTGGCTGAGGGCGATCTCCAGCCCGCCGCTCACCAGCCAGGCCTCGCCCAACCGGAAACGCACGGTCTCTACGAGCCCCACATGCAGCGGGCGCACCGGAAGGGACAGGCCCGCCGCGTCCGCGGCCTCCAGGTGGACCGTGTACTCGCCCTCGGGCAGCTCCCGGCCTTCGACGTCCCTGCCGTCCCACTGGAACTCCGGCTCTGCAGGCGACTCCAGTTCGATGGTGTGCACGAGCTGGCCCATGTCGTTGCGCACTTCGATCCGCAGCGAGGCGGGATCCTCTTCCGCCTCCCAGCGGATGGCGCAGCCCTCGTCCTGTAGCCGCACTCGGTCGTCCACCGCCACGATGCTCTTGCCGATCAGGCCCGCGGCCATGCCGCTCTGCATGGCGGCCGCCATGGCCAGGTCGGCCTTAAGCCCTTCCTCCAGGGCGCTGTTGACGTTGGCCAGCTGCTCGAGACTGCTGAATTCCGCCAGCTGGGCCGCGAATTCCTGGCTGTTCATTGGATTGAGGGGATCCTGGTTGCCCAGCTGTGTGACCAGCAGGGTCAGGAAGTCCTCCTTGCCCATCACCTGGGAGGGAGATTGCACCTGGCTGCCGGCATAGCTGCCGCCGCCCACTTGTGTCACGCCGTTCATGTGTTCCTCCCCAGTGCCCGGTAGATGCCCGCCGCCAGCTCGCCGGCGAAGTCGCCCGGGTCCTGCTCGCCGGCCTCATCCGGGGTGGGCCGGGCGCCCTGGTCCTGTTGCTCTTCCTTCTGCGGCGTTTCCCGATCGCCCCTCTCGTTCTCGCCCTCCTGCAGGAACAGGGCCTGCTCGATGCGCACCCCGCTCCGTTCCAGCTGCTCCTGCAGCTGGGGCAGCGCTTCCTGCAGCATTTCCCGGACCGCCGCATGCTCGCAGAGCACTTTAAGACTGAAGCCGCCTTCCCGCTCCGCGATTACCAGGCGCAGGCGTCCCAGCTCGGGGGGGCGCAATTCGATCAGGGCTTCACGATCCGCGCCCTCAGCCAGCACCCGCAGCCTGCCGGCCAGGCGCTCCACCAGCTGGAACAGCTCCACCCGCTCCACCGGGCGGCTGCCCGGTTCGGAAGGGGCGGTTTCGGGGCGGAACAGCCCGGACCGGGGGTAGTTCATCTGCGAAATGATCTCGACCGCGACGCCGTTCGGATTTCTGCCGCTCCCCTGGTTCGTCCAGGTCGAGAACAGGGTTCCGGACGGAGCTGCGTGATACTCGTTCGCGTTCAGCGGCCCGGAAATCGCCGCGGCGCTCTGGGGCGGGGACCCTGCGGCGACAATCTTCGATGTTGGAGCCAGTGGTGGCGCAGCCTCACGGATCCTGCCCTCCGGGTGCGGAACTGGCTTCTTTGGAAGTTCTTCCCCAAGGCGATTCTCGACCCGGGGATCACCGGTTCTCGAAGCCTGTCGCGCTTCCGTCACGGCAGCGCTTAGCCGGCGGGGATTCTGCTCCCCGGGCGATTCGTCGATCGCCCGCCGGAAGGCCAGCTCGACCCTGGCGGCCAGCCTGCGGGCCTCGCCGCGCCCAAGAAGCTGCCGACGATTGAGCGGAACGAGCAGCCTGCCTTCCCTGCCGCCGGGATTACTCAACGCGCCGCTTTCCCGCGCGGCGACCGGTTCGTGCTGAGCCGCCCGGGAGCTCTCCTGCGGGAAGGGCCGGACTCTGAGTGCTTCCGACCCGAATTCCGACGGCGGCCCTTGCCCGATCCAGTACCTGGCTGCGGCGTTCCCGGTGGTTCCGCGAACCTGGGGCTGGTCTGTCCGCGGGAGCATCCCGGACGGCCGGCCGGTCGCGACCTTCGAGGCACCGACCGCGGGAGCGGCCTGAGTCTCCCGCAGGGGCGCTTGGCCAGCTCCCGGAATGCGCTGCGGCGCGGCGACCGGCCAGTCGAACCGCGTGAGCCGGGGCAGGATCTGCGGGGAATCCGGAGTCACGGGGAGCGCTTCCCGGGATTGTTGACCGGCCGCGGGAGCGGCGATCTCCGCTGCGGGGCGAGAGACCTGAAAGACTGTTGCGGAATCCGCAAGCCCTGCGTCCGCCCGCCGGGCCGCCTTCGGTGGATGTGGAATCTCTTGGGCCGGATCCCGGGTAAGTCGACCGGCTTCGGGGACGGCGCCCTTCCCGGCAGGGCAGGAAACCTGGAAGACCAGCACGGGATCCCAGCGTCCTTCGTCCGCCCGCCGGGTCCGCTCCAGGATACCCTCCGGCCGCGCTGCTGCGGCTTGGCCCTGCTCAGCCTGTTCCAGGATCTCCGTGATCGTGGAGATCCAGGCCGCCTTGACTGCGCTCCGGAAGAGCGGCAAGGGAAAAATCCCGGCGGCTGAGATGCTGCCCGTCATCCTTTAGTCCTTCGGCTCTGGTTGCTCGGTCTTCTCCAGTGCCCGCTGGCGGATCAGTTTCGTGATGCTCGCCGCCCGCTCGGCCGGCATGGTGGCCAGGATCTTGGCCGCGTTGCGCTCGTTGATCTTGAGCAGGATCGTGGCCACCGAGTTGTTGTCCATCTTCATCAACACCGGGGCCGCCTTGGCCGGTTTCATGGATTCGAAGACGCGGGAGAGTTTGTCCAGGTCCTTGCTGGTCAGCTCCAGCTGGCGGCGGTTCATGGTGTCCAGCTCTTCCTGCAGCCGATCCATGCGGGTCAGCATCACCGCCGTGGAATCCCGCAAGGTGTCCAGGTCGCGGTTCTTCCGGTCCATGTGATCCAGCAGCTCGCTGACCGCCTCCTGGAGGGTGTCGCTCTCGGCGCTCTCAGCGAGCCGCAGGCTGTCCGGAGGGTCTTCGGGCAGCAGCTCCGCCGCGGGTTCGACCTCCGGCGCCGCATCCTCCAGACCCGCCCTGCGGCCCGGAAGCAGCACCTTTGTGAAGTAGAAGTACATCCCCAGGTTGATCAGCGCCAGCGACAGGAAGAAGACGCCCAGCAGGGGCAGCAGGCGCCCCGGCTTCTTGGCCTCCTGTTCCTGTTCCTTGGCCTGGTTTTCCTGCTGCTGTTCTTCCGCCATGATCCACTCCGCTCGTGCTGCATTTCGGTTGCCGGCGCCTCAGTTCCCGGCTTCCCCTTCCTCGCGCTTCCGCAAATAGGCCTCCCGGATCCCGATCTCGTTCATCAGCAGCGCCTCGATGCGCCGCTCTTCCCTTTGCAGACGTTCCGCCCAGACCTCGCTCAGCCGGTCCAGGATCCTGCGCTCCTTCCCCGCGTCCGACAGTCTCTCCCGGGCCCGCCGCAGGCTCTGCCGCAACTCCAGCACCGCCTGCTGCCGGCGGGCGCCGATCCGCTCCTGGCTGTCCAGGTAACCGGTCAACAGCCGCCAGCGATCCGGGTGGATTCCGTCGCGCAGCTCGCTGCGCATTCGCCGCCGGGCCTCCTCCATCCAGCGCCGCGACTCCTCCAGGGCCAGGGCCCGCGATTCCCGCTCCATCGTCAGCGCTGCGAACTCCAGCCTGCGCGCGCGCTCGAGCTGGCGGCGCAGGCGGTGGATCCGGGCCAGGCGAAACTTCCGCAAGTACTTCAATTAACCAGGGTCCTCAATCGCTCCAGGGTCTGGTGGTAGTCGCAGTCCTCGTCCATGCCCTGGCAGAGGAAAGCCCGGATGTCGTCCATGCGCCCCAGGGCCTCGTCCACTTCCCGGTCGGCGCCCTGCTGGTAGGCGCCGATCTGGATCAGGTCCTCCGCCTCGGCGTAGGCCGCCAGCCATGAGATCAGCCGGCGCGCTGCCTGCCGGTGCTCCTCGTCGGCCAGTTCCGCCATCACGCGGCTGACCGAGGCCAGCACGTCCACAGCAGGGTAATGGCCCCGGTCCGCCAGGCGGCGCGAGAGCATGATGTGGCCGTCAAGGATGCTGCGAGAGGCGTCGGCCACCGGATCGCTCAGGTCGTCGCCGTCCACCAGGACCGTGTAGAAGGCCGTGATACTGCCCCGGGCGTCGCGGCCGGTGCGCTCCAGGAGCGCCGGCAGCAGCGTAAACACGGAGGGCGTGTAACCCTTGGCTGTGGGCGGCTCGCCGGCGGCCAGGCCGATCTCGCGCTGGGCCATGGCCACGCGGGTCAGGCTGTCCATCAAAAGCAGCACTTCCAGGCCCCGGTCACGGAAGCTCTCGGCCAGCGCCGTGGCCAGCTGGGCGCCCCGCCGCTTGAGCAGCGGCGCCATGTCGCTGGTGACCACCACCACCACGCTGCGGGCCAGGCCCTCCTCGCCCAGGTCCCGCTCGAGGAACTCGCGCACTTCCCGGCCGCGCTCGCCCACCAGGGCGATCACGTTGACCCTGGCCGAGGACTTGCGCGCGATCATCCCCAGCAGGATCGACTTGCCCACACCCGAGCCGGAGAAGATGCCCATCCGCTGGCCCTGGCCGCAGGTCAGCAGCCCGTCGATGCTGCGGATACCTGTGCTGAGCACGCGGTCGATGCGGGGCCGCTCAAGAGCCTCGGGAGCCGGGCGCGTCAAGGGAACCGTGGAGACGGTGGCCAGGGGACCCTTGCCGTCGATGGGCCGGCCCAGGGCGTCCACCACCCGGCCCAGCAGCTGCATACCCGCCGGCACCTCGGGCGGGCGGATCCTGCGGCGCACCAGGTCGCCCGGGCTGATGCCGGTCATGTCCCCCAGGGGCATCAGCAGGACGCCGCCCCGCTGGAAGCCGATCATCTCGGCCTCGATTCCGCCGTTCCCGTTTCCCGGCTCGCCCGAGCGCTCAATCCGGCAGGCGTCGCCCAGCGAGCCCTGGGGCCCCCGGCTCTGCACCACCAGGCCGCTGATGCGCTCCACCTGCCCGTGCAGCGACCAGGGGCGCTCGGCGCGCACGGTCTCCAGCAGTCCATCGAGCGCCCTGCGGTTCACGATTCCCGATCCTCCACCGAATCGCCGTTTAGCGGAGCTTCCGTGAGACAGCTCAGCAGCCGCTCCTCCAGGTAGCGCAGCATCTCCTCGGGCAGCGCGTCCACCACGCCCGAACTGAGCTCCAGGCGGCAGCTGCCGCGCGGGATCTCGGGGCTGTCCACCCACTCCAGGCGTCCCCCGCTGCGTTCCTCGAAACCATGCAGTTCCGGCATCCCGGTCAGGGCCACGCGATCGTCGGGATGCAGGCGGAATCGATAGACCTGCTCGGCCACCCAGTAGTCGAGCAGCTCGCGCAGCGTGCGCTGCAGCCGCTCCGCATCCAGCGGGAGCTCGCGGCTGAGCACGCGTTCGGCCATCCAGCGGGCCAGGCGCACGAGCTGGCGGTCCGAATCCCGGTGGTAGGCCTCGGCGGCCCGGCGGAATTCCGCCTGCAGCATCCCGATCAGCGAAAAGCTCTCCTCGAGCTCCCGGCGAGCCACGGCCCGCCCCTCGTCCAGACCCCGCCGGCGGCCGGCTTCCAGCGCCTCCTGCTCCCTTGAGTGCAGCTGGGCGCGGGCCTCTTCCAGCTCGCCCAGCAGACGCTCGCGGTCTTCGAGCAGGCCGTGGATGCGCCGCCGGTAAACGCGGGCGGCCTGTTCTCGACGTTCGCTCTCGCTGGCTCCGCCCGCGTCCAGGGCGGCCTCACGGTCGCTGTCCGTGTCCACCCAGGCCGTGTGGCCCTCGCGCGTTCGATGAGACTTGATGATCAAGGCAGTCTCACAATCAGATCATCACGTCGCCCTCTTCGGAGGTCTTGGCCAGGAAAATCTGACCGTCCTCCTCCAGGCGGCGTATCACGTCCACGATCTTCTGCTGCACTTCCTCCACCTCGCGCAGGCGCACGGGCGGCATGTATTCCAGTTCCTCGCGGATCATCTCCGCCGCCCTGCTGGACACGTTTGTGAGCAGCTTCTCGGCCAGCTTCGGGGTGCAGGCCTTGAGGGCCAGGGTGAGATCCTTGTTGTCCACTTCCCGCAGGATCTTCTGGATGTTGCGGTCGTCCAGGTTTATGATGTCCTCGAAGACGAACATCAGGTTCTTGATCTCGGAGGAAAGGTCAGGGTCCTCTTCGGCGATGCCGCTCAGCACGGCCTTCTCCACGGAGCTGCCCGTCAGGTTGAGTATGTCCGCCGCGGCCTTCACGCCTCCCAGCACCGAACCCATCTGGCTGAAATCGATGCGGCTTTCCAGCACCTGCTCCACCGCCTGGACGGTCTCGGGCGAGACCCGCTCCATGGTGGAGAAGCGGTAGATGACCTCCTTGGCGATGTCGGGCGGCAGGTTGGCGATGAGGGTCGAAGCCTGGGCGTGGGAGAGCTGCGTCAGCACCAGGGCGATGGTCTGGGGATGCTCGCGCTGCAGGAATGTCAGCAGCTCGCTCGAATCCACGTTCTTGAGCACGTTGAAACCCCGGATCTGCAGGCTGTTCTTGATCCGCTTGATGATGTCGATGGCTCGCATCTCGCCCAGGGCGCCCTGCAGCACGCTCTGCGCGTAGTTCATGCCGCCCTCGCGAATGTAGTCGGAGGCCATGGCCATCTCGTAGAATTCGTCCTCCACCGCGGCCAGGGTCTCGGCGCGCAGGTTGCCCAGGCCGATCATTTCCTTGGCGATCTCCTCCACCTCGTGGTTCTCGAGGTACTTCAGGACCTGGGTGGCTGCCTCGGCGCCCACGCTGACCATGAAGGCCGCCGCCTTGGCCAGGCCGGTCATCTGCTCCAGGCTCTCGACCGTGTTCATCTAATCGCGCTCCTGCAACCAGCAACGGACGAATCGTGCGGCTTCTTCGGGATGCTCCAGGCAGAAATCGGTCACCTTCTTGTGCACGCGCATCATCTGCCGCTGGGCCGGGCTGCGGGAGGCTTCGGCCTCGAGCATCAGGGGAACCTCCTCTTCCACCACCTCCTCGCTCTCGCCCTTGGCGGTGGCCAGGATCAGGGCCCGCTTGTCGTCGAAGGCCCGGCTGACTTCCAGGTTGGTCAGGTGGATGGTCGACCTGAGCAGCAGCAGGAAGGCGATGATGCCCCCCACGAAGACGGCCTTGCGCAGGATGTCCATCCAGACCGACTGCATCTTCAGGCGCCTTAAAAGCGATAGATCCTCCTCCCGGTCGCTGGTGCTGAAGGGCATGGTGTGGGCCTTGATCACGTCGCCGCGCTGGGCCTTGAATCCCACGGCGGCCTTGACGATCTCGCCGAAGCGATCCATCTCCTCTGCGCTGCGCGGAATGTAGGTTTTGACGGGATTCCCTTCTTCGTCGGGCGCTTCGGCATAGGTGCCGTCCACCACGAGTGACACGGTCAGGCGCTGGACGGCGCCCTGCTGTCCCCGGGAGTGCTCCAGAACCTCGTTGACCTCGAAGTTGGTGATCTGGCGCTCTTCCTGGCTGGCGCTGGTGTCGGCCGAAGTGGAGTTCTGCTCGTTGAGCTCCTGGCTGCGCACGATGCGCTTCTCCGGATCGAAGACCCGGCTGGTGCGCTCCAGGTAGCTGAAATCCAGCTCGGCGGACACGCGGACCACGGAGTGGCCGGCGCCGATGACCCGGTCGAGCACGTCCTGCCCCACTTCGGAAAGGTAGCCGTCCAGCTTCCGGCTGAGCTCGATCTGCTTGCTGCTCTGGCCGAAGAGTTCGTCCTCGGCCAGCCACTTGGTGAGCAGCTGGCCCTGGGAATCCACCACCGTCACGCGGCTGGGATGCAGGCCTTCCACGCTGGAGGCCACCAGGGCCACCACGCCCTGGACCTCGCTGCGCGGCGGCTGGCGGAAAGGATCGGTGACAACGGTGACGCTGGCGGTGGTGGGCAAATGCTCATCGGAGAACAGGCTGGGCTTGGGGGTCACGATGTGGACGCTGGCGGCGTGGATCCATTCCAGTGAAGCGAGGGTCTTGGCCAGCTCGCCCTCCAGGGCCCGCTTGTGCATCATCTCCATCTCGCGCTCGCTCATGCCCAGGCGCTGCTCGTCTAAGATCTCGTAGCCAGGCATACTCTGGGAGGGTCCGCCCTCCACCGCCAGTTTCACGCGCAGGCGGTAGAGTTCACCCCGCGGAACCTCCACCGTGCCGCCGCCCGAGCTCAGCCTGTACTTGACCCCCTGCTCATCCAGGGTGTCCACCACCTTGGCGGCCTCCACTTCGCTCAGGCCCGTGTAGAGCGGCGCCCAGTCGGGGCGCGAAGCCCAGTAGACGGCGAAGACCAGCAGCGCCACGGCGGCCAGTCCCGCTCCCCCCAGCAGCAGGAGACGCCCGCGCTGTTCACCGCGCCAGCGTTCCCGCAACAGGTCCAGTATCTTTTCCATCCAATCGGGCATTCCGGCGGTCCTTTGGGTATCGTCAGACCTGCATCCGGATCACTTCCCGGTAGCCTTCCAGCAGGCGATTGCGCACTTCCACCAGGAACTGGAAGGAGACGCTGGCCTTCTCCATGGCGATCATGGCGTCGTGGACGTTCTCCACCTGGCCGGCGGCGAAACGGGCGGATGTCTCCGCCGATTCGAGCTGCAGCCGGTTGACGGATTCGACGACTTCACGCAGCGTCTGAGTGAAACTGCGGGCCGGGCTTTCGGCCTCTTCCGGGCGCGGTCCGCGGAGCTGCCCGGCTTCGAGCATGGAGGCCATCGGCCGCGGCTGCTGGGCGATCAACTGATTGAGGCGCTCGGTGGGTGAAAGGACTGCCATCTTAGATCTCCAGGGCCTTGGCGGCCATTTCCTTGGCGGCCTGCAGGGCGGTGAGGTTGGCCTCGTAGGCCCGGCTGGCGGCGATCAGGTGGGTCATCTCCTCCACCAGGTTGATGTCCGGGTAGGCCACGTACCCATCGGCATCCGCGTCCGGGTGCTCAGGATCGTACTCCATGCGCGGCGGGCGGTTCTGGACCGTCACCCGGGCCGTGACGCCGTGCAGGGCTTCTTCCTCTTCACCGCCGCGTTCGCTGCGCAGGTGCTCAGGGTGGGTGGAGAGGAGCCTGGAGGGCCGGGGACCGAGCATCGTGACGTAGTCCGCCTCCACCTCGCCTTCCTCCATGGTGGTCACCCGGGGGCGATAAGGTCCGCCGTCGGCGCCCCGCGTGGTATGGATGTTGGCCAGGTTCTCGCTGATGGCGTCCATCCGGCGGCGCTGCGCGCTCAGGCCGCTGCGGCTGATGTTGAGGCTGTGAAAAACCGTGGGGTCCTTGATGTCCATTTCCTTCGATCCCTAGTCTGCGCTGAATTCACCGGCGCGGCCCGGCCGCGCTCATCATCGCTGGCCCGTGATGGCCAGCCGGAGCGCCCGGAAAGTGCCCCGCACGCTGCGGCTGCTGAACCGGTAACTGAGAATCGCCCTGGACAGCTCGGTCATTTCCCGGTCGATGTCCACGTTGTTGTGCCCGTTGAAGTAGTCCTGCTCCTCGTCCAGCACCAGCTCCGGTTCCACCTGCCGGGCCTCGGCGGGATGGGGCAGGTGCCGGGGATGGGTCCGCGCCAGGCCCTCGCTGCGCTCGTCCAGGGCTTCGCGCAACTGCTCCTCGAAGTGCACCTCGCGGCGCGTGTAGTCGTCGGTCTCGATATTGGAGACGTTGTTGGCGACGGCTTTCTGGCGCATGGCGTAGGCGTTGAGGGCGCCGTGCATCAGGGGCAGCAGCGTGCGCCGGAAAAGCAGGTTGTCGCCGATTCGGTCCATCGTGGCCTCCCTTCACGTGAATCCTCCAAGCGGAGAACTCCGGAGTCGTCGCGGGAACTTCCGGCAACTCCTGTGCCACCGCGCCTGAAGAGCTGTCACGGCAAGCAGAACTTTGAAATTCCTGAACTTAGGAATTGGCCGGGCGGCGACCGGGCGATCCGCCGGGGGGCAATCTTTTCCCAGCGGTACGCAGGATCCTCTTTCAGGGCGGGGCAATTCTCGTCCGCACGGGGATGAGAGCGCGTCCCGGACTTGACCGGCACAGAATTGCGGTCCACATTGAGAGAGGGCCGGCCCGCAGGGTCGCCTATAGAATCGGCGCCGCTGAAATCGTGGAGAGAGACATCGTGAGCCAGGGACCCCCTGCATCGCGCAGAGTATTCCGATGGTCGGCCGAGGCGCTCCTCGCGCTGCTGCTGCTCTCGACCCTGTCCTGCATCGGCGGGGACATCATCAAGCGGGAACTCCGCGAAGCCTTCCAGGAATCGTGGAGCCGTGATACCGAAGAGGCCGCCGAGGAGGGCCGGAGCAGCGATCCCCGTGTAGCCGAGCTGGATTCCATCTTCCGCCTGATTCGCCAGGACGTGGGCATCGATCCCGAGGAGGGCAGCGTTCAGTGGGCCATCTGGCGCCTGCGCGTGATCAAGCTGAACATCCGCACCGCCCGGCAAGCGCTGGATAATTCCCGCGAGGAGATCTTCGGCATCGGCGCCACGGCCGAGGAGATCGCTGCGCTGAAGGAAATGGACGCAGAGCTGGAAGATGCGGAAGGCGAGCAGAGAGAAGAACTCGCGGAACGCAGGCGGCGCTTTCAGGAAGAGGCGATCCAGCGCTCGAAAGAGGAAGGACGGCTGCAGCGGAAGAAACTCGGCCGGCGGCAGGCCAAGCGGGTGGGCCTGCTACTCTACAACCTGGGCGTGGGCGTGATCTGCGATCATCTGGTGATCCAACACGGCGAGCACGTACTCGATGATTTCGAGCGGGTCAAGCGGGATCTCTTCGACAAGGGGGGCGCGGAGGGACTGAAGACCTGGGGCAGTCTGATTCATCACCGCATCGAATTTCTGAAGATCCCCGAGAGCCTGGGGCAGATTCTGCTGGAGGTGCCCGGCCAGTTGAAAGCCCTGGGCGCCATGATCTCCACCATCCGGGTGCTCAGGGAGAACAACCGCATCGAGGAGCGCCGGCCCGCCGCGGGCGACGGTTTCGAATCGATGGAAGACTTCTAGGATTCTAGGGCCTAGTTGATGGCTATCAGGCGGTAGAAAGTGGGCGTGGGCATGCCCGCGTAAGGAATGTCGTATTCCAGGCCCGCGGTGATGACGTAGTCGATCCAGGGTCCGCTTTGCTGGATCGCGAACTGCAGCTTGTAATACAGCGCTCCGGAAACCGCCGGCCAGCTGAAATGCAGCATCTGGCCGACCACTTCCACGTTCAGTTGGGGCGCTTCCAGCACGCCTGGGGTCACCACCGCGTGCAGGGGAACCGTAAGGGAACCGTCCGAGGTCTCCAGCAGCCAGTCCGCCGTGACGTCCTCGCCGCAGTCCGTGAGCGGGCTGACTTCCAGCAGCTGCCAAGCTCCGGGTGGAAGAGTCCCCGGCAGCGCTTCCACCGTGAAACAGGCGGGAACCACGTCCTGTGATACGATCTGCAGGTCGGCCGTGCCCCCGTTGTAGACCAGCAGGTCTCCGCTGCGCAGCTCCAGCTCGCTCATCTCGCCCAGGTCGAGGGCCGGGGGCCACGAGAGCAGCTCGGCTTCGGTGGGCAGGTCGGCATCGCCGGAGAGGCCGGCCAAGCGCTCCATCAGCAGGGGATGGTCCACGAAGGGATTGCGGCTGTTCTGGTAGCCGTAGATGGCCTCGTTGCGGTCCAGCTCCTTCTGGCTGACCTCGAAATTCCAGTGCCAGTCGGTGAGCACGGTCTCCTGGTCCGCTTCCAGCAGGAAGTCCTCGCGGTTGCCGTAGCGCAGCGCGAAAAACAGCATGGCCCGGCAGCAGTCGCCCTTGTGCACGTCGCGGGGCTCGAAGACTGTGATGCCCTGGGCGTTCTGCCCGCGGTCGGTTCCGTTGATGGGGTAGCCTCCGCTGGACTCCACCACCAGGCCGAAGGGCAGGTTGCCGCGGCTGGAGTTGATACCCGAATCGCAGGGAAAGAGATGGTGCAGGTTCCTGCGGGCGTCGCCGGTGGCGCCCTTGCTCTGCGGCCAGGTGTGCTCGGTGTTCATGATCGCCGGGTCGGGAATGCCCCAGGTCTGGACCATCAGCCCGATGTAGACGCTCTCCACCCAGCCGTCCTCGTTGTCGATGTCGGAGTACATGGCCAGCCGGGCGTCGTCGTAGCTGAGCACGTCGTCCGCCTCAAGGACCGCCAGCAGGGCGCTTTTCAGCGCCTCCCCGCTCAGGTCGAAGGTGCCGTCCCAGATCGTGCCTGGAAGATCGCCGTCTCCGGTGTAGGTCGCCACGGTCGCCCCGGCATCCCCGCTGGCCACCAGCAGTCCGTCGTAGGCCAGGTTGTGACGCGGCTGGAAGTCCACGGTCAGCTCCAGGCTGTCCCCGGGATCGAGCTGGGCCGTGCCCGGGCTCACCAGCAACCGGTCCAGGGCGCCGCCGATCCAATCGAGGACCATGACCCGGTCGCCCGCGTTGCGCAGCCAGACCTGCCGGGTGGCCGTGCTGTCGGTTCCCACGGTTCCGAAATCCAGGCTGGCGGGGTTGAATTCGAGCGCCGCGTTCGCCGCGCAGGCTGCCAGCAGCAGCAGCGGTGCAACGAAGGACGCCTTTCGCGGCCGAGGGTCGTGGCAGGTGTTCGCGGGTCCTCGCCCGCTCCGACCGCGCTGAGAGTAATGACTGGTGGTATTCACGTTGCGAATAAGGCTGAATGCCGCGAAAAATACAAGGGCTGTCACGTGGAACAACCCTTTTCGGAAAATGGTGACCAACAGGGGATTTTCCGTTTAGATGCCCTGCTCCCGCTTGATCCGGTCGATCTCATACTGGGCCTGCTGGCGCCACTCGCGGAAGCCGCCGGCCGCCTCGAAGGCCTGCAAAGCATCGGTATAGCGCTCCATTCTTTCCAGCGCGGTGCCTTTCTCGTACCATGCTCCACCCTGGATGAAGCTCTTGTTGCCCGTCTGGCGCCGGATGCGGCTCAGGCAGTTGTCCACCGCTTCGAGGGTCTGGGCGAAGCGCCCGCACTGGTTGAAGGCCATGGCCTGGTGGTAGTAGACCTGGGACAGGTTGCGGAAGCCCTGCTCCGCGAGTGCGCCGTCGACGGCTTCGAGGGCCTTGCGGCAGTTCTTGAGTTCCAGGTAGCTGTTGGCCAGGGCGTCCCAGGCCTTGGTGTAGCCGGGGTCAAGGTCAACCGCGGCGCGGAAGGATGTCGCCGCCGCGCTGTGATTCTTCTGCCGGCTGAAGATCTGTCCTTTTTCGTAGTACGCCTTCACGTAACCGGGATCGATCGCCAGCAGGCGGTCCAGGATTTCCAGTCCCTTGGATACCTGCTGGAGCTGCTTGGCATAGAGCCGGCCCAGCTCGTACCAGGCCAGCACATAGTTGGAATCAGCCTGGATGGCGCCCTTGAAGGCCTCCAGGGCCTGCCGGTGGTTGCCGAGTCTCTTTTCCGTCACACCCAGCAGGTAGAAAGGTTTGGGCTGGTCGGGGCATAGTTCCACCGCGCGCTGTGCGGCCTCGCGGCTGCCGGCGAAGTCCTTCTCCTTGTACCTGGCGTTGGCCTCGTTGATACTCGATTTGCAGGCGGTCTCCTCGTCGCCCGCAGCCGCCTCGGCTGCCTTCAGGCGCTCCACCTCGGCCACCGCCCGGTTGTACAGCTCGAGCAGCTGGTTGTACTCCTCGGTGCTGCCCGCCACGCGCATCTGCTCCACCAGGCGGTTGACTTCCGCCTTCTGGGCGTCGATTGCCGGGGTCTGGGCGAGGGCAGCGCCCAAGACGAGTGAGATCAGGATCAGGAGTCGTGTGACCTGCTTCCGCATCGCTTCATCCTTTTTTCTGGGATCTTCATTTTCCTGAGACCCCGGCCTTGCGCGGGCGATTCAGCCGCCGGGTGAATGTTGAAAACCCCGTCATTACCCGACAATGACGGGGCGATGCCCGAGGCCGGACTTGAACCGGCACGTCCCTGAGGACACCACCCCCTCAAGATGGCGTGTCTACCAATTTCACCACTCGGGCGCGGTTCGTTTACTGACCTTCTTCGGTTCCGGTTTCCGGGATCTCGGGAATCACCGGGATGCTATCATCGAACTGGGACACCGCTGTCTGTTCCTGCAGCGCCTGCTCGGTTGCCGTCACCAGTTCGGAGCCGCCGCGACGCGACAGCATGGTGGCCAGCAGGCAGAGGAACAGAAACCCGCTCACCAGGTAGATGGTGAGTTTATGCAGCACCGAAGCGGCCTGCCGGGTGGACAACATGGTATCTCCGCCGCCCATGCCGCCGAAAGCGCCGGAAAGACCGCCGCCCTTGGAGGCCTGCATCAGGATCACCACCATCAAGAGAGCCGCGCAGCAGACGGACAGGGCTACCACCAGGGCATAGAACACGACAAGGACTCCGAATTACTTGATGATCGATTCCGCGGCCTGCGCGATCAGGCAGAAATCGTCCGCCTTGAGGCTCGCGCCGCCCACCAGCGCACCGTCGATGTCCGGCTGCGAGAGCAGCTCGCCGGCGTTGTCCGGTTTCACCGACCCCCCGTAGAGGATGCGCAGTTCACCGGACACCGCTTCTCCGCCCAGTTCCTGGACCAGCCCGCGGATCAGGGCGTGGACTTCCTGGGCCTGCTCCGGCGTGGCCGTCTTTCCGGTTCCGATGGCCCAGACCGGCTCATAGGCCAGCACCACGTGCTGCAGGAGTTCCGGTGTCAGATCGCCAGCGCCCACGCGCACCTGCCGGGAAATCACCTCGCTTAAAGCGCCCGCCTCGCGCTCTTCGAGCGACTCGCCCACGCAGAATATGGGATGCAGGCCGGCCTCGAGTGCGGCGTGCAGCTTGCGGTTGATCCACTCGTCCGTATCACCGAACAACTGGCGCCGCTCGCTGTGACCCACGATCACCCAGCCCGCGCCGGCGCTGCGGATCATCTCCCCCGAGATCTCGCCCGTGAAGGCGCCGCTGCGCCGGTCATGCAGGTTCTGGGATCCCAGGCTGACTTCCGAGTCTCCCAGGACCTCGCTGACCTGGGTCAGGGCGGTGCTGGGAGGACAGACCAGCACGTCCACTCGATGAAAGCCCATGACCTTCAGCTTCACCTGGCGCGCCAGGCTGACCGCATCGGTGTTGAGCATGTTCATCTTCCAGTTGCCGGCGATCAGCTGTCTGCGCATGGTACCTCGAGGTTTGCGACGAACAAAAAGATCAATACTAGCACTTTCATGCAGCAGGGGCAAGCTGTCGGAAGAAAGCGCGCCCGGTGAATCAACGTTCGCTCAGCGCGGCCACTCCCGGCAGAGTCTTGCCTTCAAGCAGCTCCAGGCTGGCGCCGCCACCCGTGGAGATGTGGCTGAAGCGGTTCTCCAGGCCGAGCGCCTTGACGGCCGCCGCGCTGTCGCCGCCGCCCACGATGGAAAGGCCGCCCGCGGACTTGACCTGACCGATGGCCTCGGCCACGGCGCGGGTGCCCCCGGCGAAATCCTCGATCTCAAAGACTCCCATGGGGCCGTTCCAAACCACCGTCCTCGCCTCGCGCAGGATTCCGGCGTAGCGTTCGATGGTCCGCGGGCCGATATCCACGCCCAGGCGATCGGCCGGGATCCGATCCCGTGATACATGACCGCTGGCCGCGCCGGCCTCCACGCGTTCGGCCGCCAGCACATCCTCGGGCAGCTCGAGGCCCACGCCCCGCTCGCGGAAACGCTCCAGCAGCTCGGCGGCCATGGGCACCCGGTCCTCCTCCAGCAGGCTGCGGCCGATTTCCAGTCCCTGGGCGCGGTAGAAGGTGTAGACCATGCCGCCGCCCACCAGCACGCGGTCCACCTTGTCCAGCAGGTTGTAGAGCACGTCCACCTTGCCGCTGACCTTGGCGCCGCCCAATAGGGCCACGAAAGGTCGCGGGGGATCCTTGAGCTCCTTGTCCAGGAAACGCAGTTCCTGTTCCAGCAGAAGGCCGCAGGCGCCCGCGCCCAACAGGCGGGGCACGCCTTCGGTGGAAGCGTGGGCGCGATGGGCCGTGCCGAAGGCGTCGTTCACGTAGAGCTCGCCCAGCCCGGCCAGGACGCGCGCGAATTCCGGATCGTTGGCCGTCTCGCCCGGATGGAAGCGCAGGTTCTCCAGGAGCAGCACCCGGCCCTCCTCGAGGGATTCGGCCAGCCGGCGGGTTTCCGTGGAATCGCAGTCGGGGGCCAGCGTCACGGCCAGCCCCAGCAGCTTCTCCAGCTCCGTGCGTACGGGCTCAAGGGAGCAGGCGGGATCGGGACGGCCCTTGGGCCGGCCCAGGTGACTCATCAGGATCAGCCGCGCTCCGCCCTTAAGCAGGAGGCGGATCGTGGGCAGCGCCGCGCGGATGCGCAGGTTGTCCGTCAGCCTGCCGGCCTTGTCCAGCGGCACGTTGAAGTCCACGCGACAGAGGATCCGGCGGCCCCGCGGTTTCAGGTCGCGTACGCTCAGCTTGGCCATGCGATTTCCTTTGAATGGGTTCGCCCGCCGCCGTCCATGCCGTTCAGGAACGGCGGCAGGTTCCTTGCGTGAATGTCTTACAGCGTCTCTGCGGCAAGGTCCACTAAAATGCGTGGATCTTCTGCGCCAGGTCCACCACGCGGCAGCTGTAGCCCCACTCGTTGTCGTACCAGGAGAGGACCTTGACGAAGTCGCCGGCAATGACCGTGGTGGACGGGGCGTCGAAGATGCTGCTGTGCGGGTTGCCGATGATGTCCGTGGAAACGATGGGATCCTCGGTGTACTCCAGGACGCCCCGCATGGCTCCCTGAGCCGCGGCGCGCATGGCGGCGTTGATCTCCTCGACGGAAGTCGAACGCTTCAGTCGACAGGTAAGGTCCACCACCGAGCCGTTGACCACCGGCACGCGCATTGCGAATCCGTCCAGCTTGCCGTTCAGGTCCGGTATCACCTGGCCCACGGCCCGGGCCGCCCCGGTGGTGGTGGGAATGATATTAGCGGCTGCGCTGCGGGCGCGGCGCAGATCGCCGTGCGGCAGGTCCAGGATGCGCTGGTCGTTGGTGTAGGCGTGCACCGTGGTCATCAGCCCGTGCTCGATGCCGAAGCTGTCGTTGAGGACCTTGGCCACCGGAGCCAGGCAGTTGGTGGTGCAGCTGGCGTTGGAGAGCTTACGCTGATCCGGACTCAGGCTGTCGTCGTTGACGCCCAGCACCACCACGTTGTCGATCTTGTCCTTGGGCGGCACCGTCAGGATGACCCTGGAGGCGCCGGCGCGCAGGTGCTTGTCCAGGTCGGCGCTGCTGCGGAAGATGCCCGTGGCCTCGACCACGATCTCCGCCTCCAGGGCCGCCCAGCGGTTCTCCGCCGGATCGCGGTGCGCGGTGATGGGAATGGTCTTCCCGTTAACCACGATGGACTCGCCCTCCACGCCCACCTCTCCGGCAAACCGCCCGTGGGTGGAGTCGTACTTCAGAAGGTGCGCCAGGGTCTTCGCATCCGTGATGTCGTTGATGCCCGCCACCTCGAAATCGCCCGTCTCGAGGGCCCGGCGGAAGACCAGGCGGCCGATGCGGCCGAAGCCGTTGATGCCGATGCGGATTGCCATGTTCGGGTTCCTTGCATTTAGATGAAAATGATGATCGTCGATTCCGCTCCGCGCGCGCAGCTGACCGGCGGCGGGGCGGAGGCCTCTGCGAGATTATCGCGGAATCGGCTCCGCAGATTAACCGGCCCGCCGTAACCTGAAAAAGATAACTCTTTCCCAGGGCATTCAATCGCGCCAGCAAGGCATGTATCACGCGCCCCGCGCTCCCGCAAGGCTGCTTGCAATTTCAGTCCGCAGGGACTAGATTTTCGCTGCAGAGGGCGATTAGCTCAGTTGGTTAGAGCGCTGGTCTCACATACCAGAGGTCACAGGTTCGACTCCCGTATCGCCCATTCCCGGAAACGGCCCGCCCACGGCGGGCCGACGCACTCCTCCCCCGGCACTTGCCCGACGATCGCAACAGCGTCGCGGCGCTCCGCCAGGCTCTGATGGCGATCGAATTGGTAACTTCAGCACCATGAACGGTTTCCTGCTGCTGCTGCTGTCACTCGCCCTCTTCGCGCTCGGCTACGTCTTCTACGGAGGCTGGCTGGCGCGCCGGTTCAAGCTGCACCGCGACGCACCCACTCCCGCCCTTAAGCGCCGCGACGGCGTTGACTTCGTACCGGCCCGTAAACCCGTGCTGATCGGCCATCACTTCGCCTCCATCGCCGGGGCCAGTCCCATCGTGGATCCCGTGCTGGCCGCGGTCTTCGGCTGGCTGCCGGTCTGGCTTTGGATCGTTGTCGGCGGGATCATGCTCGGCGCAGTCCACGACTTCAGCAGCCTCGTGGCCTCGATCCGCCACCGCGGCGCCGGCATCGGGGTGATCATCGAGCGCTACATGGGCCGCCGGGGCCGGCTGCTGTTCCTGCTATTCAGCTGGCTGACCATGCTGCTGGTGATCGCCGTGTTCACCATCCTGGTCTCAGGAACCTTCGTCCAGGTGCCGGCGACGGCCAGCAGCTCGATTCTGTTCATTCTACTGGCCCTGGGTTTCGGTTTTCTGCCGCAACCGCTACCTGGCGACGCTGGTCACCGTCGCTGGCGGAGCGCTGCTGTTGTTCAGCAACGCCGGCCTGTCCATCTGGCCGCTCTTCGGCACGGCCAACCAGCTGCTGGCCGCCCTGGCACTGCTGACAATATCCGTCTGGCTGGCGCGGAAAGGGGAAAGCAACGTCTTCGTCCGCTGGCCCATGTACTTCATGTTCCTGGTGACGCTGAGCAGCCTGGTGCTGCTGATCTGGCACAGCGCGACTTCCGGGAACCGGATCATGGCCCTCCTGGCCGGGGCGCTGTTCCTGCTGGCCCTGGTCCTGGCCCGCGAGGCCTGGACCTCCCTGCACGGCGCCTCGGCGAAGCACGGTGAGGTTCCTCTCCCGAGCGCGGCGGCGTATCCCCCCGGCGAAGCGCAGGGTGCCAGGGTAACCTCATCGCCCCCGGGCGGTCACAGATCCGCGTCATCGGCGAACCGTAGGCAGGGGGAGGAAGTGGATTAGGCCCTAGTCGAAGGATCTGCCCGAGTGCCCCTGCTGAAACACAGCCCTGTTCTCGATCGCGGCGATTCCCGCCGGTGGAATCGCGCGCTGTGCTCCCTCCTGCTGCTCTGTCTCCTGCCCGGCCTTCCCGGCGCGGCTTCCCCTTCGCGTTCCTTCAACGCCCGCGAATACCTGGGCCAGAGCGGCTTCCGCAGCGTTCGCGATTCCCTGCTGAGTTACAGCGCGGACAGTCTCCACATGGACGTGGCCGAGCGCCAGAGCCGGCTGAGCGGGAACTCCGGCGTGCGTTTCCAGAACCTGGAACTGCGCAGCCCGGAGATCCTGGTGGACTGGAAGCGGAATCTCGTGGAGGCCTGGATCGAGGAAGGGCAACTGCCGCCGGATGCGGGTTCCTGCGGTGGTCACCTGGGATCGGGAGGGCCCGGTGATTTCGCGGAGGACGCCCCGGCGCCGGAGGACGCCGCGATCCGGATCATGGCCGACACCGGGTCCCTGGCGGACTCGCTGCGGGCCGCGGGCCTGGACGAGGAACTCGTCGCGGCCGGAGCGGCGGAAGCCGCCTGGCCCCATTTCAGCGACGGCGCGCTCTCCTTGAGCGGGCAGCGGATGAGCCTGGACCTGAAGACCCGGCAGGGACACGTGATCGAGGGGCGCACCGCCGAAGGCCTGAGCCGCTACGGAGGCAGCACCATCAAGCGCGTGGCGCCCCGGGAAATGCACGTGGACCGGGCGATTTTCACCACCTGCGACGAGGACTGCCCGCACTACCATTTCCAGGCCCGCGAGCTCAAGATGCTGGTCAAGGACCGCGTGCTCGCCCGCGACGTATTTCTCTGCTTCGGCAACGTGAAGACGCTCTACAGCCCGGTGGCCACCTTCAGTCTCAAGAGGGGCCGGGCCAGCGGCCTGATCCTGCCCTCCTACGGCGAAACCGCCCAGCAGGGCCGCAAGCTGGACCACCTGGGCTGGTACTGGGCGGTCAGCGACTACTGGGACACGCAGTTAAGGATGAGCTACGCCGAGAAAGGCCCCGACTGGCTCTTCGTCAACCGCACGGTCTACCGCTGGGACGCCAGGCACTACGGCAACCTGTCCGCCAGTTACAATCTTTCGCAGACCAGTTCAAACGAGGGTTGGGACCTGCGCTGGCGCCACTCGCAGGCCCTGACGCCCTACATCGGCCTTAAGGGCGACCTGCGCCTGGCTTCCAGCCGCCGTTTCTACGAGAGCACCAGCGACAACCTGGAAACCCGCCTGACCCGCAACCTGACCAGCAACCTGAACCTGAGCGGACGTTTCCCCGCGCAGCAGATCAGCTGGTCGCTGAACGCCAACGCCACCCAGGATCTGGAAGAGGGCCAGATGAGCGGGATCCTGCCGCGCCTGAGCCTGCGCTTCCCCACGGTGAATCCCTTCCGCGGCCCGCTGGAGCGCAGCACTGCGCCCCACGGCAGCTTCCGCCGCTCCCTGCAGGAGTGGCTGGGCGGCGCGGTAATGAGCATATCCAGCACCGCCCAGACCCGCTTCAGCATGCAAGACTGGGACTACGCCGCGGCGGAGAAGCGCAGCGGGGCCGAGCACAGGCTGGGCCTCTCGGTGCCCGGACGCCTGGGCGTCTTCTCGCTCACGCCGCGACTGAACCTCCGCGAGCAGTGGGTCAACGAGGTGCAGGAACTCAGCCCGCGGCCCGACGGCGGCCTGGATACGCTGAGCAACCCGGGCTTCGCCGCCCGGCACACGTTTTCGCTGGGACTGGCCTCTTCCACCAAGCTCTACGGGATCGCCCGGCCGCGGATCGGCCGCCTGCTGGCCCTGCGGCACGTGCTGACGCCCAGCCTCAATTTTTCCTGGGCACCCGATTTCTCGAAGGAATCCTGGGGCTACGTGGAAAGCGCCGTCTATGGACTGGCTGGAGCGCCTTCCAAGGAGCATCCGGGCATGGGCGAGCTGGGCGAGGAACCTCGGACGGCGCGCCTGGATCGCTTCGCGGGCTCGCTCTACGGCGCCACGCCCTCCCGCGAGACACTGCGCCTGGGCTTCAGCCTGGACCAGCTCTTCCAGGGAAAATGGCGGCCGCGTCCCGGATCGCAGGGCGACCGGGACGGCGCCCTGCGGGAACAGGCCGATCTCGATTCCGCGGGAGGAATTCCAGGGCCGGGCGGAGCGCCCGAAGAAACACCCTTCGCCGGTGATACAGGAAGCGCGGCCTCCGGGACGTCCGCGTCGCCGGAAGCCGTGGATGCTGCAGAGCCCGGCGAACCGGACCTGCTGGAAACCCGGCGCGAACCCGAGCCGGTGAAAAGCGACCTGCTCAACATCTCTTCCAGCTCGAGCTACGATTTCACCAAGGAGAGTTTCCGTCTGGCTGATCTGAGCAGCCGCTGGCGCATGGATCCGCTGCAGGTGGCCGGCCTGCGCCTGGGCCCCGTGAGCACGCTCTCCTTAAGCATGACCACCGTGCACACCTTCTACAAGACGGATCCGGCGACCGGGTCGCGCATCGACTGCCTGATCTGGACCGAGGGCAACGGGCTCAAACCCCGCCTGCCGCGGCTGATCCGCACCGGCCTGACCCTTTCCACCCGTTTCTCGGGAGGGCGCGGCGGAGGCTTCGGCGGCAGGGATATGACCGAAGAAGCCGATTCGCTGGGCGCCGACCGCAGCGCGGGACGCTTCGATCCGCAGTTCGGCTCTAGCGACATGAGCCTGCCCTGGGACCTCAACTTCTCGTGGAGCTGGTCCAGGAACAGCTCCAACCCGCTCAATCCTTCGCGCAGCAACTTCCTCAACGCCTCGGGATCGCTGCGCTTCTCGCCCAACTGGAAGATCTCCACGGGGCTGCACTACGACTTCATCGAGGGCCGCTTCAGCTCCAACAGCATCCGCATCTACCGGGACATGCACTGCTGGGAGGGCCGCTTCACCTGGAATCCGCGAGGCCCCAATCCCAGCTACCACCTGCTGATCACCGTGAAATCGGAACTGCTGCGCGACCTGAAGTGGGACAAGCGCAAGGGACGCTCGGGTACGTATCACACCTTCTAGCGGGATGCGCGGCCGATCTCTCCCGAGCGCTCCAGGGCCATCTTGAAGAGCACGGGTCCGATCACCTGGTTGAGCACCACGGCGGCCACCACCACCTCGCGGATCTGCGGGCCCACCACGGGCAGCTCGCGGGCCGCCACCGCCGCGAAACCCAGGCTGACTCCCGCCTGGCCCAGGAAGCTCATCCAGCCCACCCGGCGGATCGCCGTCTCGCCGCGGGAGAGCAGGGCTCCCGCACCGGTGCCCAGCCACTTGCCGGCCGCTCGGAGGGCCACGAACAGCAGCGCCGCCGGCCAGAGCCGGGCCAGGACCTGAAGATCCAGGGCGGCGCCGGCCAGGCCGAAGAAGACCAGGAAAACGGGCAGGGCCGCCTCTTCCAGGTGATCCAGGAAATTCCGCCCGCGGTCCGAGAAGTTGGCGATCACGAAGCCCGCCGCCAGGGCCAGCATCAGCGCGTCCAGGTGCAGGTCCTGCGCCAGGCGCACCAGGAACAGCCCCGCGGCGATGATCACCAGGTGCAGCAGCTTGCCCACCCGGTGCAGGTACCAGATGAAGGCGAAGCCCACCAGGCCGCCGCAGAGCAGGCTGAAGAACAGGGCGAGCAGCTCCCGCGGAATCCCGTGGTCTCCCGCCGGGGCTCCCAGCAGCGGCGCGGCCAGGGACAGGACCAGCGCGAAGACCAGGATCACCGCCACGTCCAGCAGTACGGTGGCGCCCAGGGCCGTGTCACGCAGCGGCCCGGCCGAGTGCGTCTCCACGATCACGGCCACGGTGGTGGCGGGCGAGACGGCGGCGGAGATCACCCCCAGCAGGCAGGCGGCCGCAATCAGCGCGGGCAGCGTCAGCTCGCTCAGGAAGGGGAAGAAGGGAGCACAGAGCATGTAGGCGCCGGCCACCAGTGCGCCGCCCAGCAGGAGCTGGCCCGCCGCCACGGAGACGATCCGTCCCAGGCGCGGCTTGAGGGAACTCCAGCGCAACTCGGCCCCCGCTGTCAGCGCGATGAAAAACAGGGCCAGTTCGTCGATCCCCGCCAGGTAGCGTACAACATCCTCGTTGAGCACCTCCAGCAGGTCCGGCCCGCAGAGGATGCCGGCCAGGATGTAGCCCGTGATGGATGGCAGACCGACGCGCCGGGCCCACTCCCCGGCCAGACTGCCGGCGAGGATCAGGAAGCCGAAGGCGATGGCTGCGTGGTGGCCCAGCCCGGGTGCCTCCTCCAGGCCCAGGGAACCGAGACCCTTGGTCAGCAGCAGCAGGACCACAAGAAAAAACAGGCGGACTAGCATTTCGCCCGGCCCTCCGCCACCACTGCGCTGAGGATCGCGAAGACCAGCACGCCGGGCACCGTGATGCCCAGGACCCAGCGACCGCCCGGTCCGCCCAGGAGCTGCAGGTGGCTCAGGGCGATGGCCAGGGCCACGCCGCCCTGGGGCAGCAGGATCCAGCCGGGACTCCGCGCGGGCCGGGTCTCCTCCGCCGTTTCGCCGCGTGATACAATATCGGTCTCACCGGGCAGGGGCCAGATCCGATCGCAGAGGCGCCAGCCGAAGAACTTGCCCGCGGCGCGAAAGGCCACGTAACACAACAAGGCGGGCGCCAGCATCCAGCCCACCGGCTCCCAGAGCAGTCCGGCGGCCAGGATCAGCCCCAGGAACAGCGGCTGTTCGTAGATCACCAGGAAGCGGTAGAGGTGGTTGGCGTGCGAGCTCTGGTTGATCAGCCAGACGCCCACCACCAGGTTGAGGAACAAGGGGGAGATGCGCATCACCGCGGCCACGCCCCCGCAGAAGATCAGCACGCCCACCACCAGCACCACCATCCGGCTGGCCTCCATCCCGCGGGCCAGGAAGAAATGGAAGATCCAGCCCAGCAGGATTCCCAGGCTGAGGGGCAGGATGAGCTGCAGCACGGCCGGCAATTGCGCGGCCAGCCGCGGGTTCGGGTGCGCCAGTGCCCAGGCGGCGCCCAGCAGCACCACGGCGTAGATCCCGTCGAGGTTGGAGTACATCAGGGCCCGCCGGAGCCAGGCGCTGCGCCTGAGCCCGGCGTCCTGGACCAGCAGGCCGATCAGGGTGGGCGAGGTGGCGCCCGCCGCAAGACCCAGGGAGGCGGCCGCCGGCGCGGCGTCCTCCAGGCCGGCCAGACGGAAAAAGACGTAAAAGACTCCGCCCAGAACCAGCGAGCAGAGCAGGAACTGCAGCAGGCTGCCACTCCAGTCGGCGGCGGGGATGCGGCGCACGTCCCGGAGCTTGAGCTGCAGGCCCAGCACCAGCCCGACCCAGCCGATGGCCAGGTTCAGTACGGGATCCAGCAGGGCCAGGGAATCGCGGCCGATCAGGCCCAGACCCGCGGGGCCCAGCAGGATGCCCACCAGCAGGTAGGCCAGGCCGCCGGAGAAGCCCATCCGCAGCCAGAGCGGCAGTTTCGAGGGCCGGAACAGGTGCAGACCGGCCAGGACCACGAGGGCGGCCACCAGCAGCAGGGCGTAGACGGAGTGCATGCTCCAAGAAATCAATCGCCCGTCTGGAAAGGAAGCGGGACATGAAAAAACCCGGCCGCCCACGGGCGACCGGGTGTGTGTGACAGATCGGCCGAAGCCGTATTACCGGGTTGCGCCTAGCGCACCAGCAGCATGCGGCCGGTGAGGGCGCGACCTTCGCTCTGCAGCGTGTAGAAGTAGATGCCCGAAGCGAGGTTCGAGGCGTCGAAGCTGACGGTGTGCTCGCCCTTCTCCACGACGCCGTCCACAAGGGTGCTCACCGTGCGGCCCAGCAGGTCACGGACCACCAGGCTCGTCTCGGAGGCCTGGTCCAGGCTGAAGCGGATCACCGTGTTCGGGTTGAAGGGATTGGGATAGTTGCCCAGCAGCGCGAAGCTGGTCGGGAGATCCTCGGCCTCGATCACGGTGCAGCATTCCACATCGGTCTCCACCAGCGGCTCGATCTTGAAAGCGCCGTAGGAATAGAAGACGATACCCTGCACGTGGTAGCAGTAGTCCAGCACCGGGTGGCCGGCCGGAGGATCGGCGAAGAGGTCGTTCACCAGACAGGATCCCGAGACATCGCTGATCTCCCACTCGCCGTATCCCATGTCGGGATTGGTGCAGGTGGTGTTCTCCGCGCGCACCTTGACGCTCTCGGCGGCTTCGCTGTTGGCGGTAGCACAGTCGACCACGATGAAATCGGGAACGGGATTGCCCGAGCTCAGCACGGTGTAGTCGGCGGGGCCGCTGATGCTCAACTGGGTCATGTTGTAATACTCGCTCACCTGGCCGGTCACGTCCACCTCGTCGCCAATGGCCACGGCGCTGTTGTCGCCGTAGACCTTGATGCCCGACCAGAGGGCTTCCGCATCCTGGATGAAGAAGCTGTTGTAGTCGAGCTGGGTCACGATACCGCTGGTGTTCACCACCAGGCCCAGCATGGCGGAGTCGCCTGAGGGATCACCGCCCGGATCCTGGATCTCGGCGATGGTGTGGGTGGGAACCACGTCCATGACGGTGTAGTCGTACGTGTAGGACTCGGTCGTGGCGTCGTCCACGTCGGTGGCTTCCACGTAATACTCAACATAGGCGCCGTTGGCCTGGGCGGGAATGTCCCCGGCGTAAACCGTGAGAACCAGGGTCGCCATGGGCACCGCATTAGGAGCGCCGCCGTCGACCGTGTAAATCAGGTTGACTTCGGCAATGCCGCTGTCATCCAGCACATCCGCGGTGACGGTCACGATGTCCGCACTGCCGGGAGCTCCGGGATCCTGGCTGACCCAGCAAATGACGGGCGGCAGGTTGCCGGTGGGATTGGCCGCACCGGGTGTTCCGTAATCGCCGTCACCATAGGGGTAGTCGGAGGGAGTTTCCCACCAGTTGGAGGGATCGTTCTGCGGACCGGCCAGGTTCTTCAGGAACATGCTGTGTCCCGTGGGATCGGGCCAGGGGCAGGCGCCCGAGTACTCGACGCGCGCGAGTTCGGTCGAGCCGTTCGTCGTGTCGACGATCACCAGCTCGTCGCCGCCGTTGGCCAGGGCGATGTCTCCGCCGTACTCGTAGTCCTCGTCGGGCAGGCCGCCGTTCAGCAGCGGATCGCCGTTGCGCACGAAGAGACCGTAACCGCCTGAAGGAATGATCACCGTTCCGGTAATGATGTGATCGTCGTAGTCATCGTCCATGATGGTCATTCCATCCAGGTCGATGTCGCCGCCGGTGGCGTTGTACAGCTCGAAATACTCGCCGTAGCTGTCGGAGACCGCGGAGGGATTCTGCATGATCTCGGTAATCACGAGGTCGCCCGGATTGTAGGCCAGTACCGGACCGACCAGGCCAGCCAGACCAAGCAAGAGCAGTTTCTTCTTCATGGGCTTGTTCCTTCTTTTCATGGGCGGTCGGGGGCACGCCGAGCCGCGTATACTCCAGGTGCGCCGCATCCATCGCGGCGACCAATCTGCATGTACATAGGCGCCGGGGGCGAAAGCCCGCCGGGTTGTGATACAATGTCGTTATCAGGCCAAGGGCACATTCATACCTGGTGGCATGAATTCAGGTTAATTACATAGCTATTTCAAAGCTGAAACTCAATCGATATCGGCATCCCAATGGAATCCGGCCTGAGTTCCGACTCGAAATCAGCTTACAGCCGAGGGGAAGTTATCAGGTTCGCGTTTATACATGGCGAGCTTTGAGGCCACAAGCCGCGTTAGGGAGATGTAAGCGGATATACAATCGGTGAATGACGGATACGGGCTGATGCAGCGGCCGGAAAATTCAGGTCTCGGGTTTCACCCTTACCATGACGGATGCAGAATCGCTTCCTCCAGAACCAAGGAATACAACTGCGAGCCAGGTTGACAATCATGTGCGGGCTTGGTACACTTTGATCTTGTTTTTCGGCCGGAAGCACCCATAGCTCAATTGGATAGAGCGTCTGACTACGGATCAGAAGGCTGGGGGTTCGACTCCTCCTGGGTGCATTGACTATCATAGGGTTCGCATTCATGCGAACCCTTTTTTCGCTCCTATTCCCACCCAATTCCCACCAGAGCTATTGATTTCAGCTTTGAAACCATCAGCGGTTCATACAAGTGCTGCAGAAACACGGCTGAAATTATCAGCTGAGATGAAGGAAGTCCCCAGTTAAGCGTCCTGTGGAAGTCGATTCTGGTGTGCTAGGCAAGGACGCTTCTGAGCGCGGCTTAAACTATACATCCAGGCTATCGCTTCGTTTGCCCTCCAATGGGCCGCCACAATAACGAGTAAACTTGAACATTCGCTAACGATCCCTCATCGTGTGCATGTTGCTAGAGCATTTTCAATGCGGGGCTTCCATGATGGCTCAAATAGAAGACTACGTCAACAGTCTCAAAGCGAGACAGATGTCTAGAAACACAATCCGGTCTTATCAGCGCGAGCTCCTTCGATTTGCTCAGTACATCGGCCAGCTGGGTGTTCTCATTGACGATGTATCACAGATCAATCTATGCCAATACCTCGCTCGATTCGACAGTGCGAACTCTACCGCATGTCGACGACTCGTGGTCCTCCGCCAGTTCTTTTCCTGGGCAGGCCACCCGGTCGCCAGTTTTCTGGCCGGTATGAAGGGGCCGCGCATCGTCCGGCCTGTGCCGGAATTCCTGACCACCAGCGAGGAGAAGATCCTGCGCAAGACGCTCAAGGACCGGATCGACCAGCGGCACCAGCTCCGGGACCGCTGCCTGGTCGTCCTGCTGCTCGATACCGGCATCCGCGTGAGTGAAGCCGTCGGCTTGGATCATTCCGATGTGGATCTGGAGAGTAAGCGGGTCCGGCTGCTGGCGAAAGGCGGCAAAATCAGGAGTAAGTTCCTGTCCGCCGACCTGCGCAGCATCTTCGGGATGCACCTGGCGCAGTTTCCGCCAGGAAAAAAGCAGGGGCCGGTCTTCCTTTCCAGCCGGGGCAAGCGGCTCTCCGACCGGCAGGTGCGCCGGATCGTCTCACGCTGGTGTGAGCTGGCGGGTATCACGAAGGCCGTTCACCCGCACACCCTGCGCCACACCTTCGCCACCAGCCTGCTCGCGAAAAACGGAAACCTGCGCCTGGTGCAAAAAGCCCTCGACCACGAAAGTCCGAACACCACTGCTATCTACACGCATGTGGTTGATGACGAGCTGGAAGCGGCGATTGAAGAGCGAGTTTAAATGCTCCAGGCAGGAGTAAATTGCCTGGATTTGTGGAAACTCTGCAATCGGTGTCGGATCCGCTCTTCAGATAGCTTGCCAAGCTAAATCCTACTGCAACACGGACTTTCAGCAATCGTATCGTGCACTTTTCAGATTATCCTTCAACATGATAACGTTTATTTGCATACTAACATTCGCAATGTTATCGTGCAGAATGATGGTTATCTAAGGGAGTTGACCGCGTGGATCTTCTACTCGCCCGAACATCAAACTATCTGCTGGACGTGCTTGGCATTTCGATCCAGCCGAAGGCATGGGAAGGAGCTCTTCCGCATTTTCTTAAGCACAGCTACCGATTGTACACGGTCAAGCTCTTCACTGTCAAGGTCCTGCTTGCACTGGACGCAGGACTCGAAGAACAGACACCCGCTGTCATTCGCAAGCACTTCAAACTGCTTCATGAGATTGCCGGTAACGATCTTGAGATTGTTTATGTTAGGGAGCAGCTTTCTGCATTCAACCGAAAGCGGCTGGTTGATTACAATGTTCCATTCGTCGTGCCAGGCAACCAGATGTACCTCGCATCTTCGGGAGTCGATTTTCGAGAACATTTTCGGCGCAGGCGAACTGCACCGAAACATCTGAGCCCTTCTGCGCAATCACTACTGGTTAACTTGTTGATTCACTCGGGACACAAACGTCTGACACCCAAACTGGCTGCAAAGGAGTTTGGATACACGGCAATGAGCATGAGTCGGGCATTTAGCGAGCTAGAGGCAATCGAAGTTGTGTCGGTTGAAACAGCCGGTCGCGAACGAATCCTGCGATTTCCTTCTTCACCGGAAGAAATCTGGAAAGCGGCTTTGCCCTATCTTCGGAGCCCAGTTGGGAAACGAGTGATCATCCAATGGCGCAACAGGCTTGAAGGACTCCCAAAGGCGGGCCTGTCCGCCCTTTCCGAATACGGGATGTTGGCACCTCCAAACCATCCAGTCTTGGCAGTGGATCAGCCAAGATGGAGAGCAATCAGGCAAAGAATCGATACGACAACCATACCCAGCCAAGATCCACAGGCAGTTGAGCTTGAAATCTGGAAATACAAGACAACACCCATTCTGACTGAGTGCCTAGTGGATCCGCTTTCACTTTATCTGTCGCTGAAGGATGACATGAATGAACGAATTGCGATGAGTCTCGAAGAATTGCTGAAGGAGGTGTTTTGATTACAGGACTAGAAATCTTCAAAGAACACTTTCGCGAACTTAGCGATCAGTTCGTGTTGATCGGCGGTGCTGCATGCGAACAGGTCATGGAAGAGGCTGGTCTTGAGTTCCGCGCAACGAAGGACCTGGACATCGTACTCCTTGTCGAAGCGCTTGATGCCACTTTCGTGCGTGCCTTCTGGGACTTCGTCCGCGCTGGGAAGTATCAGATCCAGGAGCACTCAAGTGGCAAGAAACAATTCTACCGCTTCCAGAAACCCGAGAATCGTGAGTATCCAGCCATGCTAGAACTCTTTGCCCGTGAGCCAGATGTGTTACATGTCGCCGAAGGAAGCACGCTGACTCCGCTGCCAACCGAGGATGAAGTTTCCAGTCTGTCCGCCATCCTGCTTGATTCCGACTACTACGAACTCATCCACAGCGGGCGCAAGGAAGTAAACGGCTTGCCCCAGAAACGTGCCCCAAAACAACATAACCCGGAAGGC